>NZ_JALPRJ010000069.1 GCF_030464885.1 Caballeronia sp. SEWSISQ10-4 2
AGCTTTCTCGCTGTCGTCGCGCGACAGCGACGTTGTGTATAACGACATGCCTCTAACCGTGGATAGAATCGCATTTATTGCCCGCCTTGAATCTGAATCGCCATGGACGAGGATGTCATTAGTGGGGAAATCCAGATAATAGTAGGTGAATCCGACCCCTCGCCGTTTCTCGCTATAGGTTCGCTCAGACGAGATTTTGACCTTCAACGAGTTAGCTTTCTGTAACTTAATCTCAAGCTGTGTTTTGTCTTCAAGCGGGGCCTTTTCCAGTCTGGCGTCAGGGTTCCTGAAACAGGTGAGATGAGCGTCGGCTGGAAGCGGGCAAAGCTGACCGACGCTCTATGGCGCCTTTTGTTAATCCGTCGTTCCCGAATAGGCGGCTCTCAGCGCGGCGGCGTCGAACTTCACCATTTTCATCATGGTGTCGGCAACGCGCGTGGCCTTTGCTGGATCGGGGTCAGCCATCATCTCGATGAGATCGGATGGAACGATCTGCCACGAGACGCCGAAGCGGTCTTTCAACCAGCCGCACGCCTCGGGCGAACCGCCGCCCTCGAGAAGGGCGTTCCAATAACGGTCAAGTTCTTCCTGATCGTCACAGTTGACCATAAGGGATACCGAGTGGTTGAACGGGTCGGGTTGCGCGGAGCTCATGGCGATGAAGGGCTGCCCAAAGAGAACAAATTCGACAACCTTCGTGGAGCCGGCGCTCGGCACCGAGGTTATCCGAATGACGCGCGAGTCTGGAAAGATATCCGCATAGAAAGCAGCGGCCTCCTCAGCTTCCTCGGAGTACCAAAGAAAAGGCGTGATCTTTTGAATCGTCATGGCAAATCTCCTGTCAGTGTTGGCTAAATGCGCAGGCAAGCCGCATGCCGCCATTGAGACGACGAAGGAAGACCATCAAAATCGACACGCCGAGAAGAAAAATTTCACTCGAATGGCAGCCTGAATGCGAAGGTCAACGGCTCAAGATGGCCGACCCTTGCCTGTCCGCGATCGGCGGCACGCGACCCATTGCGGACGTCATAGACTCCAGGGCAAAGTGTCGGCTTCGCACTCAAGATCTGCCATTCGCACGCCTCGATAAGAGGGAAACGGCCCTGGAGGTACGCCGCGATATGCAAGGTTGAGATCAACCTCTTCGCAAAGACGACGGCCCGAACGAATCCCAAAGCAGTAACCCACGATCAACATGCGAATCATGAGCTCGGGGTCGATGGAATGATCAGGTCCCACGTACGACTGTAGTGAGGTGTCAATGCCCTCTTAAGCCGGTACGCTCAACGTACCGATCGACGTGGCGCAACAGATGTGTTTGCGGCACGTGATGACCAAATGGACCGGCTCACACCGCGATTGAACGAGCGCAATGACTCAGTTGGTTTTGCTTCATCCCGAGCGCTTCGACATCGGGCTTTACTACCCGCCCGTTTCACACACAAGAAATCGAAGACGCCCGGAGTTGCTCGTGACAGGCTCTCGGAGAGGTAAAGGACGTGTTGTCGTGTCCCGTCAGGCGCGGTTACGGTTGTAGACATCAAGAAACACCGCCGCCAACAAGACCATCCCCTTGATCACTTGCTGGTAATCAATGCCAATGCCCATGATCGACATGCCGTTGTTCATCACGCCCATGATGAAAGCGCCGATCACCGCGCCCACCACCTTGCCCACGCCCCCGGAGGCCGATGCTCCGCCGATGAAACAGGCCGCGATCACATCGAGCTCGAAGCCGAGGCCAGCCTTCGGCGTTGCCGTGTTCAGGCGTGCCGCGAAAATCAGACCCGCCACTGCCGCCAATACTCCCATGTTCACAAAGGTCAGGAAAGACAGACGCGCGGTGTTCACGCCCGACAGACGCGTCGCCTTCTCGTTGCCGCCCAGCGCATAGATACGGCGACCGATCGTCGTGCGATTGGTCACAAACTGGTAAATCAGGATCAGTACGGCCATCAGGATCAACACGTCGGGCAAGCCCTTGTACGTGGAAAGCAGCCAGCACAAGTACGTGACGGCTCCCGCGAACAACACGTTTTTCATTGCGAAGAACGCGACCGGTTCGACGTCCATATCGTGTGCCCGTGCCTTGCGGCGCTTGCGTACCTCCGCCCCGACCAGCCCCAGCGCCAAGATGACGCCCACGATCAGGGACAATACGCGCACCTCTGTGCCGCCGAACGGATCGGGCAGAAAGCCAGTACTAATGCGCTGAAATCGCAGCGGGAACGGCCCGACCGATTGGCCTTGCAACAGCGCCAGTGCGAGCCCCTTGAAAATAAGCATCCCTGCCAGCGTCACGATAAACGACGGAATGCGCGCGTAAGCCACGAACCAGCCCTGCGCCGCACCAATCAACGCCCCCACCAGAAGCGCCACGATGATCGTCGGCACCACGGGCCATGAGTACTGCACGATCAGCACCGCGGCCAGCCCGCCGATAAAGCCGCTGACCGATCCGACGGACAGATCGATATAGCCGGCCACGATCACGAGCAGCATGCCCAGCGCCATCACAATGATGTAGCTGTTCTGCAAAACCAGATTGGTGATGTTCAACGGCTGCATCAGCACGCCGTCGGTCTGGAACTGGAAGAACCCCATGATAACGACCAACGACAGCAGCAGGCCGTAGTCGCGCAGATTGTTCTTGAGAAAGCCGAGTTTCATGAAATGGCCTTGATTCGATGTAGATAGGTCACGCATGACCGGCGTTCACGATGGCGCGCATGATACGTTCCTGGCTCGCTTCGGTTCGATCGAGCTCGACCACGAGCCGACCTTCGTTCATCACGTAGATGCGGTCGCACATCCCAAGCAGCTCCGGCATTTCGGAAGAAATCATCAGAATCCCTTCGCCCCTGCGCGCCAGCTCGTCGATGATGGTGTAGATCTCGTATTTGGCCCCGACATCGATACCCCGCGTGGGTTCATCGAGAATCAGCAGACGCGGCTTTGTAAACAGCCACTTGCTCAGCACGACCTTCTGCTGATTGCCGCCCGAGAGATTGACCACCCGTTGCTGGATGCCCGAACTGCGGATGCGCAACGTTTCGCGATACTGCTGCGCAACCTTTGCCTCGGCGTGTTCATCGATCACACCGTGATCGGACACTTCGGCGAGGTTGGCGAGCGACACGTTTTTGCGGATTTCCTGCTCGAGGATCAGGCCATACCCCTTGCGATCCTCGGTCACATAGGCAATGCCATGCTTGATGGCCTTGCCGATGGTCGATACATCCACTGTCTGGCCGTCGATCAGCACCTGTCCGCTGATCCGCCGACCATACGAGCGCCCGAAGATACTCATGGCCAGTTCGGTGCGGCCCGATCCCATCAGTCCGGCGATGCCGACCACTTCGCCCTTGCGCACCTTCAGGTCGATGCCCTTAATGACCTCGCGCTCCGAATACTGTTCGTGGAACACGTGCCAGTCGCGTACTTCGAAGATCACCTCGCCGATCTGCGGCTCGCGCTGCGGATAACGGTGTTCCATGTCACGGCCGACCATGCCGCGAATAATGCGATCCTCGCTGATCTCGCTTGCGGCGCAGTCGAGCGTCTCGATCGTGCTTCCGTCGCGGATGACGGTAATCTGATCCGCGACCTGTGTAATCTCGTTGAGCTTGTGCGAAATGAGGATGCAGGAAATACCTTGTGCCTGGAGTTCCAGCAGCAGTTTCAGCAGCGCGGCGCTATCGGTCTCGTTCAGACTCGCAGTGGGTTCGTCGAGGATCAGCAGCTTCACGCGCTTTGATAGCGCCTTGGCAATTTCCACCAGCTGCTGCTTGCCGACGCCGAGCTTTCCGACAGTCGCATCGGGCGACTCGTTCAGACCGACGCGCCGCAGCAATTCGCGCGTGCGCTTATGCGCCGCGTGCCAATCGATCACGCCGTATTGCGCCAGTTCATTGCCAAGGAAAATGTTCTCGGTGATCGAGAGCATCGGCACCAATGCCAATTCCTGATGAATGATGATGATGCCGCGCTCTTCGCTATCGCGGATGTCCGTGAAGCGTTGCACCTGCCCTTCGAAGTGGATTTCCCCCTCGTAGGACCCGTGCGGATACACACCGCTCAGCACCTTCATGAGAGTGGACTTGCCCGCGCCATTCTCACCGACGACCGCATGGATTTCTCCGGCTTTGACCGTCAGATTGACGTTATCGAGTGCTTTGACACCCGGAAACGTCTTGGTGATGCTGCGCATGGACAGGATGGTCTCGTCCGCCACGCCGTCTCCTGAATTTGTAATGTTTTGCAGGGTCCGCTAGCCGGAGCGCGCGTGGCGTCTCCGGCGACAGACTTGACTTCGATATTGCCTTACTTGACCTGCGCTTCCGTGTAGTAGCCGCTGTCAAGCAGGATCGGCTTCCAGTTGGAGCCATCCACCAGTACCGGGTTGAGCAGATACGACGGAACAACCTTCACGCCGTTGTTGTAGGTCTTGGTGTCGTTCACCTCCGGCTGCTTGCCTTGTGCCATTGCGTCGATCATCGCAACCGTCACCTTGGCGAGCTGACGCGTGTCCTTGAACACGGTCGAGTACTGCTCGTTGTGCAGGATGGACTTGACCGAAGGAATCTCGGCGTCCTGCCCGCTGACGATCGGGCACGGCTGCTGAGCCGTGCAATAACCCACACCCTTGACCGACGACAGAATGCCAATGCTCAGACCGTCATACGGGCTCAGCACGGCGTCGAGCTTGGCATTGCCGTAGTAAGCCGACAGCAGATTGTCCATACGGGCCTGAGCGACGGCGCCATCCCAGCGCAGCGTACCGACCTTGTTCATACCAAACTGCTTGCTGCGCACCACCAGCTTGCCGCTCTTGATGTACGGATCCAGCACGCTCATCGCGCCGTTATAGAAGAAGAAGGCGTTGTTGTCGTCGGGCGAACCACCGAACAGTTCGATATTGAACGGGCCTTTACCCTGTTTCAGACCGAGCTTGTCAACAATGGACTGCGCCTGCAGCACGCCGACCTTGTAGTTATCAAACGTCGCGTAGTAATCGACATCGGCCGTGCCCTTGATCAGGCGATCGTATGCAATGACCTTGATGCCGGCATCGTGCGCCTTTTTGAGCACATCGGTCAGCGTCGTCCCATCGATTGCGGCGATCACCAGCACCTTCGGCTTCTTGGTGACCATGTTCTCGATTTGCGCGAGCTGATTCGGAATGTCATCGTCGCCATACTGGAGATCGGTGGAGTAACCATCCGCCTGCAGATCCTTGACCATGTTATTGCCATCGGCAATCCAGCGCGCCGACGACTTGGTCGGCATGGCCACAGCAACCAGCCCCTTGTTGTCGGCATGCGCGATACCGATCATTGGCAGCGCCATGAGCGCAATTAGGGTTTTCAAGAACAGACGTTTCATTGGTATGTCTCCTTTGGTGTATGAATGAGTGCCGCTCTGGCCGCGGTCCAGGCGATCGTATTGTTAAAGCACCGCAGTTTGATTTTGACTTGTCCGTGTCAGGCCCGCATATAGGTGGTCTCGATGACGGAACGGAACTCGGCCTCATCAAGCCCCGGCTCGCGCGCATTCAAGCGTGCACCCGTCTTCGGTACAAATTCATCATGCACGGAAGACCCGGATGCCATTGGGAAAACGCATTCGCGGCGGCCCGAACGGCCTTGTAGGCCCGCGCCCGGTCACCGTGCGCATATCAGGCGACCACTTCACGCGCGTCGGGGGGATTGTTGCGATAGCCCCTTGTTACGCCGCTGACCCGGCGCCCATTGATGTAATTCGTGTCTCCCGCTCCGGTCTCGCTCGTTTTGATTTTTGCCCTCAGGTGGGTTGGAAGCAAGTCTACGTCTGGCGTCAGCATGCGTCCAATATTAAAAAAACCTAGCATTGATATCAATTTCGGTATTGCCCATTGCGCCTTCTACACCGGCTGCACTGAAATCGGCTAGCTGATTGCAGGGCTAGACGGTGGGATCGTGTTTGGCAGGATCCATATAGGTATCCGCGCTGGGGGTGAGCCGGCGGCCTGCCACCCCATCGACGAATGTCCGGTCCCAATCGCGTAGCCGCCGCCCGAACGCCCCGTCAATGTAAGGCACGAACGTCCCTTGATGGCCGTCAGTGACCGATGAGTTCGGCCGCATGGTTCAGGTTTGCCGCGACCGTATCCGGTAAATCTCGGTTTTCCAGTCGAGCAGCAATTCGGCAACTTGCTTGGAATGTTCCTGATTTCCGTTCAGTCCCATCCCCTCAGTTGCAACGTTATCCAGGTATGCCGCGATGGGCGATACTGCCGATCCCTCCTGCAACATGGCGACCACTTTCGGCAGATACCTTTGGTATTCGTCACGTGTAACGGGACTGGGCGCAACTCCGATAGGGTCCCATAGGTAGTACAGAAGTAGTACAGAACCTCATCCACTCTTCTGTATAGCTCCAGCTCGGTATCGGCCAATTTCTGTCCCATAGCACCTCATTTCGTTTTCGGCGACCGCCCCTCTGCGGACGCGCACGTCAAATGTCAGCGATCTAGACGTTGAGGTCGACTGGCCGTTCCTGGCCGGACAGAGACAAAGCTACACAATCCGAAGGCAGGGTTTACACGTCGGTTTCCCTAACTCCGCTCATTCTGCGAAATCCTCCGGGGCTTGTCCCCAAGAGCTTGGAAAACACTCGCGTGAAATGGCTTTGATCGGAGAAACCACAGGCCATACCTACGTCGAGCAGGGACAGATTGCGATCTTTCGTCTCGCTCATAGGCCATGCACTGCCGCGCGGGCTCGTCGAAGGCGAGCCTCGCCGCTGCCGAGCACCTGCTTTCGCCGACTTCGGTCAGGGCTTCGCGTCCTCTTTCCTGGAGCCAATGGCGGCAGCAAAGCGGCTTTGTACTGCGACGAGCTGGTCATCCGTGGTCGCCACCAGCCACAGACGTGCGCGCTCCGCGATCCAGCGGTTGTGGTCCTTCAACGGGCCCATCGCAGCAGCGGTCTTCCAGACCACCGGGCCGATTCGGCTGCTCCTGCCCGATGGCGCGCCTACCAGCAGGCAATAAGGTCCCAGCGGAAGCGATACAAAAGGAAGTGCCGGACTGGCGCGCACGCGCCAGTCGATGAAAGGCGTCTCGCTGATAAGCAGCGGTACAGGCAAGCCGTAAAGCACACTGAAATCGTACAGCGCCAGTTGTTCTCGCATGCCGGCGTAAATACGCCGGATGTCGTCGACAACTGCCACCCGGATCTCGTCCTCGAACATTGGCTCCTGCGCATAGCGGGCAAATGCCTCTCGAGCCTCCAATTGATATGCGCTGAACAGGCCGAGTTCCACGCAGTCCTGCACTGCGCGTTGAACCTCCGCTACAGAACCGGCTTCCTCTGGCGTGCCCAACTGCGCAGCCCGCAAGAACCGGGCAAGTCCCGCTTCCTGAATCGTAGGGCCATCCGTAGATGCATCGTCTTCAGCGTCCTTATCAAGGGACACGTAGATATATCTCTCGGCTGCGAAATGCGATTTCTTGCCTTCATCAAACTTGATTTCGCCATCGACGCAGTCCAGATAGCGCGTCCCAATTCGACCATGCTCCCAAATCCAGTTTTTCAGGAACGGGCGCAGTGGATGTAGTTTGTCGTGATCGGCCATTGAAACCTCCAGGTGCCCCAGTATAGTTCCAGGCTGTCGATTGTTCTGTGGAGGACATGGCGATCGATCTAGCCTTGCCGCCGTTGGGCGGTGGCGCGATCCAACTGGGTGAATTCATGGTCGGACAAGGCGATCACGCCGGCCGCCACGTTCTCTTGCAGATGCTTGAGCCTGGAGGTACCCGGTATCGGCAGGATCACGGGGCTGCGCTGCAAGAGCCACGCCAAGGCAATCTGGCCAACGCTGGCCTGATGGGCGAGCGCGATCGTGTTGAGAAGCGAACCGGCACGGGTCAGTGCGCCGGCCGCCAGCGGAAACCACGGGATGAAACCAATGCCGTGAGCGGTGCAGTAATCCAGCACGTCTTCGCTCCCACGGTCCCCGAGGTTGAAGCGATTTTGTACGGTTGCCACTTTGAAGTATTTGGATGCGGCCTTGATGTCGGCCACCGACACTTCGCTTAGGCCAGCGTGGCGGATCACGCCGCTGTCGACAAGATGGCGCACGGCGTCAAACTGCTCATCCCGCGACACTGCAGGATCGATGCGATGCAGTTGCCACAGGCCGATTTGTTCCACGCCGAGCCGATGCAGGCTACCGTGGGCTTGGCGGATCAGGTATTCCGGCCGGCCTTGCGGAGTCCATTGGTCGGGACCCGAACGGGCGAGTCCGGCCTTGGTCGCCACAAGCATGTTGGCGTCATACGGATGCAGCGCTTCGCGGATCAACTCCTCTGAAACGTTGGGCCCGTACGAGTCCGCCGTGTCGATGAAATTTACGCCGAGTTCGGGGAGGCGCCGCAGCACGCGGATTGCTTCCGCACGATCGGTGGGCGCACCCCAGATGCCAGGACCGGTAATCCGCATGGCACCAAATCCGAGCCGCTGGATCTCCGTGTCACCGCCAATTTTGAAAGTGGATTGTGGAGCATTCATGTTCGTTTTGTTGCCTGTGTGATGTCAGCCAAAAGGTTTCACCGCACTACCTCAAGACAGGGGCAGCGCCATGTGGAAGCAGGGCGTCCGGGCTCAGGCCCATTATTCGGCACGTGAAGCGTTTTCTTTCGGCCTGGAGACGGTGCCCGTGATGCTGCGGCCGCAGGTTTCCGCGGCGCTGTAGCAGCCTCTCAAGCGGCGGTGACAGTCAGTTTCTGCGCCCGCATCACGTGCCTGCCGAGGCTGACCGTCATGATGAGCGCTGCTATCTCGCAGGCGGCGGCGGTCCAGCCGAGATTGCCCACCGATGTGAGACTCAAGGTAAGGGACCCGAGGGCGGCGCCGAGCGAAAAGCCGAGATACATGAACGAAGCGTTCAGTGACAGGGCAATCGGCGTCCCGCGCAGGCCGGCGATGTTGATCAATCCTGTTTGCTGCGCGGGATAAAACGACCAGTGCGCCATGCCCCAGGCCACCACGCCGAGCAGGACCGGAACCAGTGCCAAGGTTTTCGGCAACCAATGCGCGCTCGCCGACATGAGCGAGAAAGCGAGGATCGACACGGTCAGGCAGGGGATGATCACGCGGCGCGGGCCAAGGCGATCCACTGCCTTTCCGCCTATGAACACGCCGGCCGCTGCCGCAACACCCCAGGTGAACAGGACATAGCCGATCTGCGCGCCCTGCAGCGGCGTCGTCTTGGCGACGAACAGGGCAAGGTAGGTGTAGATCGTGTAGGCGCCCATCGCCCACAGCGTGGTGACGAGCAAGGTCATCAGGATGATCGGCTGGCGTGCGACCTGGATGCGTTCGCGCAGCGTGGCGGTCGACAAGCCCGCGCCGATGGTACGCGGCAGGCCGAATAGCAAGCCTCCCGTGGCCGCGGCGGAGAGGGCGGCGACGCCCGCAAACGTCATGCGCCAGCCGAGCCGGTCACCGATCAGCGCGCCCAGCGGCACGCCGAAGGCAACCGCGATCGTGATGCCGCCGTTGACGATGGCCAGCGCCGTGCCACGCCGTTCGGGACCGGCGATGGCACTGGCCAGCGCGTTGGCGCCGGGAACGTACAGGCCGGCGGCTGCGGCGAGCAGGATGCGGGCCGCCATCAATTCCCAATAGTTCTGGGCGGCCCAGGCAATGATGTTAGCCAACGTGAAGGCGGACAGCGACAGAATCATCAGCGTGCGCCGATGGAACGCGCCGGTCAGGGCCGTCAGGACCGGTGAGCTGAGTGCGTAGGCTAAAGCAAACACCGTCACCAGTTGACCCGTGGCGACAATACTCGTATGCAGGTCGGCGGCCATGTCGGGCAGCAGGCCGGCGATCATGAAGCTTTCGGTGCCGACTGCGAACGTGCCGAGCGCGAGCCAATACAGCGGCGCAAGGGAAGTGCGCGTGGTAGTGGAGTTCATCATGTGCTCCGCTTACGCTGCTACCGAGTCCTTGCTATAGAACGGATAGTCCGTATAGCCGACGTCGGTGCCGCCAAAGAAGGTGGGACGGTCATATGCGTTCAGGGGCAACTGATGGCGCAGGCGTTCCGGCAGATCGGGGTTGGCGATGAAGTCGCGGCCAAATGCGACCATGTCGGCGTCGCCCGCCTGCACGACGGCTTCGGCCGAGTGGCCCTTGAAGCCACCAGCGGCGATGATGATGCCCTTGTAGTGCTTGCGGATCAGTTGCGCGGCAACCGGGTTCTGATCCTTGCTGTCGTCATCGACGTTGCCGAGCACACGCGGCTCGATCAGGTGTACGTAGGCCAGATTCAGTTTGGTCAGTTCCTGCGCCACGTAGGCGAAGAGGCCCTCCGGATTGCTGTCGGACATATCGCCCCAGGTACCGCTCGGGCCGAGGCGAACGGCCACGCGTTCGCTGCCCCAGACCGAGATGACGGCCTGGGTGGCCTCGATCAGGAAGCGGGCACGGTTTTCGAACGAGCCGCCGTAGATGTCAGTGCGCTTGTTGCTGCCGTCCTGCAGGAACTGGTCGAACAGGTAGCCATTGGCGGCGTGCAGTTCAACACCGTCGAAGCCGGCCTGTTTGCCGCGGATCGCGGCCGTGCGGAAGCTTTCGACCAGACCGGCGATCTCGGGGGGTGTCAGCGCGCGACTCGGTGTGTTCGGGATCCAGCCCGCTTCGGTGTACGCGACGCCGCCATGCAGGACGGCAGACGGTGCCACCGGCTGGGCGCCACCCGGCTGCAACTGGCTGTTGGACTGGCGTCCCGCGTGATACAGCTGCAGGAAGATGCGGCCGCCCTTGGCATGCACGGCATCCGTCACGATCTTCCAGCCGGCGATCTGGCTGTCCTCGTACAGGCCGGGCGCACCCAGGTAGCCATTGCCGTTGGGCGCAGCGATAGTGGCTTCGCCGATCAGGAAGCCGCCTTCCGAGGTGCGTTGCGCGTAGTACTCGGCCATCAGCGGGCCGGGCTTGGCACCTTCTTCGGCGCGCATGCGGGTGAGCGGCGCCAGCACCACGCGATGGGAAAATTCGTAGGGACCGACTTTGACGGGAGAGTGAAGTTTGGACATGGTTTCCTCAAGATTCAGTGGCTGATGAAGGTCAATCAACAGCGGGTTTTTGACCTTGAGGAGAGTGTATGGACTTAACCAGAGAAGAAAAATAAGCTAAGGTTCCGAATATATCGGACAGAAATGTCTTTAATCAGTCTCGGGATGCGGTGATGGATAGCCTCAGTGGTATTTCGATGTTCGTGCAGGTGGCGGAGACCCGCAGTTTTACCGAGGCGGGACGGCTGCTTGGCGTGTCGTCTTCGGCGGTCGGCAAAAGCATTGCGCGCACCGAGGATCGCCTGGGCGTGCGGCTGTTTCACCGCAGCACGCGCAGCATCACGCTGACGGCCGAAGGCGCCTTGTTCCTGGAGCGGTGCCGGCGCATCCTGGGCGAGCTCGAAGCGGCGGAAGCCGAGCTGTCCGATGCCGCCGGCAGTCCTCGCGGCAGATTGCGGATCAGCACGCCGCAACTGTCCGGGCTGATCATGCCGGCGCTGGACGGTTTCATGGCGCAATACCAGGAAATCGAGCTCGATGTCGATCTTTCCGATCGCATGGTGGATATCATCGAAGAGGGCTTCGATGCAGTCATTCGCACGGGCGAGCAGCATGACTCAAGGCTGGTGTCGCGGCGCCTTGGTTCCTGCGGTCAGGTGCTGGTCGCCTCGGCCGGCTATCTCAAGCGGCAGGGCGTTCCCGCGCATCCTTCCGAACTTGTTCGGCACGCCTGTCTGCTGCATAAATTTCCCGCCACCGGCAAGCTGGAACGCTGGCCGTTCCAGCTTGCTGCATCGGAAGCTGAGCCGGAGCTGCCGCAAACCTTCGTCAGCAACACCATTGAAGTCCTCGGGTTTCTCGCGCTTCAGGACAAAGGCCTGGCCTTCCTGCCAACCTTCCTCGTGCGCGATGCACTGGCGAGCGGTGCGTTGCAGATCGTGCTGGATGATTTCATAGACCAGACCGTCACCTTCTGGATCTTGTGGCCGGCAAGCCGTTACGCCTCGCCCAAGCTGCGTGTTTTCATCGACTATGTCAGCGGGAATCTGCAGATCTAGATTTGGGACCGCTTTAAACCGCCACTTCCGGCGGCGGCTGACGGAACAGGCGCGTAATCCAGCACAGATACACGAGTCCGATCGCGAACCAGATCGCGCCCAGTACAAGCGCAGTCTTTTCGAGGCTCACCAACAGCCAGATGTCTGCGACCGCGCCGATCAACGGAAACACCAAACCGCCAATTACGCCGATTTTCTTGTCGCCATGATTGCCGGACAGATACAGCCTCACCACGCAAAGATTGACGGCCGTGAACGCGAGGAACGCGCCGAAGTTGATGAACGAGGTTGATGTCGCCACGTCGAGCTTCAGCGCGATCAAGCCGACAATGCCTGCTATAGCGATGTTGATTGCGGGCGTCTTGAACTTCGGATGAATGAAACCAAAGAAGCGCTTCGGCAGGATTTCATCGCGACCCATGGCATACAGCAGACGCCCCACGCTAGCCTGCGCCGAGATTCCCGATGCGAATTGCGCGAGGATCAGGCCGGCGAGGAAGACGGTCACGAAGACATCGCCGCCGATCATCTTGGCGACTTCGAACGCAGCCGAATCGGTGTCCTTGAATTCCACGCCCGGGTGCGCAAGCTGCATCGTATAAGCGGCCAAAACGAAAATCGCACCACCGATCAGAGCGATCCACAAGATCGCGCGCGGCATGTTTTTCTTCGGATCGATCGTCTCTTCGGTGAGCGTGGAAACCGCATCGAATCCAAGGTACGAATACGCGGCGATCGCGGCGCCGGCCATGGTCGAGGCGAACGGCACATGTGACTTGAAGAACGGCTCCGCCAACGCGATACCGCCGGGCCCCGCCGCGGCCGATGCATAGTGCCAGCACAGCGCGACAAACAAACCGACAATGGCGAATTGCACCACCATCAACACAATGTTGAAGCGTGCAGCCAGTTCAATCCCGACAATATTCAGTGCGCTCGTCAACACGATGAACGCGACGATCCAGATCCACGTGGGCACGGTCGGGAACGCAGCATTGAGATAAGCCGCGCCGATCAGCCAGATCACCATGGGCAGGAAGAAATAATCGAGCAGCGTAGCCCAGCCGACCAGGAAGCCGAGATGCGGATTGAAGGTCTTGCGCGTGTAGGTATAAGCGGAGCCGGCAACTGGATAAAGCCGCGCGAGCTTGCCATAGCTCAGCGCGGTGAAGGCGATAGCGACAAGGGCAAGCAGGTAGGCGAGGGCGGCGGTGTCATCGCTTGCTTTGGCGAGCACGCCATAGGTGCCGTACACGATCAACGGCGCCATATAAGCGAGGCCGAACAACAATACAGACGGCAAGCCGAGTGTGCGTTTCAGATGCGACTGCGCGGCTACGGACGAGTCTTGCATGATATCTCCGGGACTTTCGACAGGCGTGGGCGGGCGCGTCCGGAGCGCGGGCTCCGGACGATTCATGTGCTACGGAACTGCAGAAAACTTCAGTCGATACGGCGACGTCGCTCGTCGATCACAAGCGCGCGTGAGCCGTTTTCGTTGTCGACCGGTGTGAGGCCGAGCGGCACGCGTGCGTCGTTCAGATAGCGGTAGTGCTCACGGCTCGCTTCGAGCCGCTGCAAGTCGATATGCGCACTCAGCAGCGTCTCTTCCGAGCCGGCCGCAGCGACAATTTCACCGAAGGGATCAACGAGCGCGGATTCGCCAGGGAACGTGAGGTTGTCATCGCCCGATCCGCAGCGGTTCACCATCAACGCGAACATCTGATTCTCCATGGCGCGCGCCATGATGGCCCGCCGATGCACCGGGCCGAACGGATCCATGTTGCCGTTGGTGACGATTACCAGGTCGGCGTCGAGTGCGGCGACCGCGCGCGCGGTCTCGGGGAACTCGATGTCGTAGCAGATCAGCAGCCCGACCGTGAGGCCGTTCCACCGGCAGGTTTCGAAGCGGTCGCCGGGTGTGAACACGCCTACGTCCGACGCCCACAGGTGCGTCTTCCGATAGCGCAACGCGATCTCGCCTTTGTCATCGATCAGTACGGTCGTGTTATAGAACCGTGCGCCTTCGCGTTCGGCGAAGCCCACCGCGACCGAGACTCCGGCGCGTCGTGCGGCTTCGCGCACGGTGGTTAGCGCGGGGCCGTCCATCGACTGAGCCACGTCCGCGATGTTGTCTCGTGTCGGGAAACCGGACAGCGTTGCTTCGGGGAACACAACCAGCTTCGTGCCTCCGGCGACATCGGCGTGGCCGATTGCCTCGATGACCTTGCGTGTGTTGTGCTCGATGTCACCATCTACCAGCGCGAGTTGCGCGAGTTCTGCCTGCATTTAAATCGTCTCCTTCCAGATACCTTTCAGGGGCAATATTCAGGTGCCCACGTTTTCGTCCGGACTATTATCGAGGCATTATTTTTGTCCAGGAATTACCCACCAGGGTTACCCTTACCGGAGGAGGCGATGGAGTTTAAATGGCATGATCTCGCGTTTCATCGGGAGATCGGTTCGGCCATCGACGCACTCGACGGCCCGCATTTCTGGGCGCGCCTCACGCGCGTACTTGAGCGGCATATCGGCTTCGACAACTGGGTTGCACTCCGCTTTGCCCGCAACGCACCGCCGCTGGTCTGCGCCGAGCAGGCGTTGCCGGACGGCAAGATCGACTTGCTGTTCCAGGACTATCTTGCGGCGCTTTATCAACTCGATCCGTTTTATCTTGCCGCCTTTGAGCAGCGTGTCTCGGGTTTCTACACGCTTGCCGACGTTGCGCCCGATAACTTCAAGATGACGGAGTACTACCAGCGCTACTTCAGGAAGAACATTGTTGGCGACGAAGTGCAGTTCAATGTTGTCATCGACGCCAATTACACGATGGGATTTTCTCTAGGCAATACGCGCCGTTACGACGAACGCGAAGTTGCGTTGCTGACGTTGTTTTCGCCGTGGGTTCTTGCGTTGATGCAGCAGCGTTTGCGGTATGAAAATTTTGGCGCGGTGCAAGGAGCGTCCGAGGCTGCAGAGGGTGGCCAGCACGATCTGCCCGCGCGGTTCGGCATGCTGACTGAAAAGAGCGGGCGTACCGCGTTGACGGCTCGGGAGATTGAAGTCGCCATGTTATCGCTGAGCGGATTTTCATCGCGAGCGATTGCGGAGAAGCTCACCATTTCGTTCGAGACGGTGCGTGCCCACAAGAAGCATATTTACTCGAAGCTCGGCATCGGTTCGCAATCGGAGTTGTTTGCGTTGTTCTATGAGCCGGGTTCGCACCAGTTCGCCGAAGGGTCGGAGGGGTGATGCGGCGACGCCTGCGGGGCACCGGTGTGAACCAAAGACTCAATGATGGTACCGGTACTCCTGCGTGCGTCCACCGTACCCATACGAAGCCGCCCTGACATCTTCTACATGAATGTAGCTCTCTTCATGCAGGTCACCCAGGATCCTCGCGAACCCCGCATATACCTCTGCGATATAACGCGCCTTCTCGTCTTTCGTATTCGTTTCGTCGGTGATCTTGATATCGAAATAGAAACTGGATTTGTGCTGCTCGCTTAATAGCCGGCCACCAATCACCCAGCTATCCGGATCGATAAACTGGATGGTGATCGCAGTCACCTCACGCTTCTTGCCCAAGATGCTGGAAGTCAGTTCAAGCAACATGTCCGATATGACCGCGACGGCCTCGGGCGACTTTTCAATGCTTACCTTCACGTTGAGAATCGGCATTTTGCATCTCCATTTAGTTCGCTATACAACTATTTAGAAAAAAAATCAGTCGAGGCTTGACCGTGCATCTTTCACGCTTGCGACCGTAGTCGCAAAGCGTTTCTCACCCAGCTCAGCCTTCAAACGTTTTGTGACTGCGGCACTCGCAGCGTTCAACTGGTCCTTGATCCGTAGTGCCTCGCCAGTCGGGTGAATCGCAGTCTCACGTCCGTCGGATGCGGTAAGCCGGCGTTCGATAAACATCAACTTCTGCAAACCGTCCAGGGTCCGCGTTGCAGTGGATCGTGAAATGGCAAGTTCAGATGCCAACTCGCTTTGCACAATCCCAGGCTTTGCCAGCACCGCGCGCAACATAAATCCCTGCGGTGGCGTCAGCCCAAACGCCTTGTACGCATTCGCCCACTCGCGCTCGAGGCTTCGCGCAAGTGCTGTTGTGTTGAAGTAGATGCAGTGATCGAACATGTGCACACTGTAGGCAATAACGATTCGCTATGCAACTAGTTTTTAGTGTTGAGCCCGTGTCGTTTCTCTGGTGAGCGTCCAGCTTTTCTTCGCTATTGTGACAACGCGAATATGTAAGCTTGTCGACAGAGTTCGATGCCTTATCAATCCTTCGCAAACGTTTCACAAAATTTTCTTGAAGCGTCTGCACACTGGCGTCCGCGATGCAACGGTAATGCTTCCGTGCATACCGAACAAGCGGAGACATCATGAGACGAACCGCGATATTGGCTCTAACAACGCTGACACTCGCCGCCTGCGGACCGGACGATCAAGCAAGTGCCGGTGCTGCACAAGCCACCGCGAATACCTCACTGCCGGCCAGGTCACACCGGTCATGCACTCCGCGCCTGACGCGACGCAATGACGCTATCCAATGAATCAACCTCCGTCCTGATCGACACCCTCGATCAGGATGGCATTGCCGCACCTGTCCGCATCTATCCTCATTTATCATTACGCCACGAGGTGAATCAAGATGACATTGAATAGCCGTCGCCGTTTTTTGCAGACCGTCGCTACTTCGGCCGGCGCCGCCGCCGCGCTTACGGTATTCCCCGAATCGATTCGCAAGGCGCTCGCCATTCCGGCGTCAGGGCGCACCGGATCGATTAACGATGTCGAACACATTGTTGTGTTCATGCAGGAGAACCGTTCGTTCGATCACTACATGGGTCATATGCGCGGCGTGCGCGGATATAACGACCGCTTCCCGATTCCGCTGCCCAACGGCCAGCCGGTCTGGTTCCAGCCGTCGAAGGAAGATCCGGCGAAGCCGGTGCTGCCATTCCATCTGAACACGCTGACGACCAGCGCGCAGTGCATCGGCGATCTCGATCACTCGTGGTACCCGACGCACTACGCGATCAATAGCGGCCGTTATGACCAGTGGCCCGCGTACAAGACGGATATGACGATGGGTTATCACCTGCGCAGCGACATTCCGTTTCACTACGCGCTCGCCGATGCCTTCACCGTCTGCGACGCCTACTTCTGTTCGCTGCCCGGCCCGACGCATCCGAACCGTGCATATCTCATGACGGGCATGGTCGATCCGACCGGCACGCAAGGTGGCCCGTTGCTCGATAATAGCGATTACGTCGATGGCGACGGCCCGCCGCAATATCAGTTGCTCTCGTGGACGACCTATCCGGAACGTCTCGAAGCCGCGGGCATCTCGTGGCAGATTTATCAGCAAGGTCTGACCGGCGCCGATCCGCTGAACGGCAACTACGGCACCAACGTGCTGCAAAATTTCGCGAACATCATCAACGCGCCGCAAGGTTCTTCGCTGCAGATGCGCGCGAACGCCGTGCGCACCATCGACGACCTGAAAGCCGACGTGCTGGCGAACAAGTTGCCGCAAGTCTCGTGGTTGTGTCCGCCCGCCGCGTACTCCGAGCATCCGAAATACACGCCGGCGTACGGTGCGGAATATACGTCGCAGATCCTCGATGCGCTGACCGCTAACCCGGAGGTCTGGAGCAAGACGGTTCTGTTCATCATGTACGACGAGAACGACGGTTTCTTCGACCACCTCGTGCCGCCGCAGCCGCCTATGTCGCGAGCCCAGGGCTTGTCGACGGTGACGACCGACGGCGAACTCCATACCGTGGTCAATCCGGGCCGCGGCGGCAGCTATACCGCCGATGGCCTGCCGTATGGCCTCGGCCCACGTGTGCCGATGACAGTCGTTTCGCCCTGGACCAAGGGCGGTTTCGTATGCTCGCAAGTGTTCGATCACACGTCGGTGATTCGTTTTATCGAAACACGGTTTGGTGTGATGGAGCCGAACATTACGCCGTGGCGCCGCGCGGTATGCGGCGACCTGACCACGGCATTCGATTTCCGCACGCCCGATGCGCAGATGCCGGTGCTGCCCGACACCAGCAACTACAAGACGATGGCCGATAACCAGTGCGCCACGCAACCGGCGCCCACGGTGCCGGTGGTACCTGGCGTGATCGATCCGCAGGAACCCGGAACGCGCTTCGCCCGCGCGCTGCCCTATGAGCTGTATGTACACAGCCGCCTCGATACGGACAAGAAGCAACTCGCGCTTCATTTCGCCAACACCGGCTCGCAAGGCGCGCACTTCTATGTCTATTCGTCGAACCGTACCGACGGCCCATGGCGCTATACGGTCGAAGCCGGCAAGACCTTGCGCGACACCTTCGACCTGACCGTGACCGCGGGTGTCTATGCGTTCACCGTCTACGGTCCGAATGGATTCGTGCGTGAGTTTGCCGGCACGGCGACACCGTCGAAGAGCGGCGGTGTGTTCGACCAGCCGGCGTTTCCAGAGGTCACGGCTCACTACGATGTCGCGAATGGCAACGTGTTCCTGAAGTTCACGAGCAATGGCCGTGGCATCGCGAGGTTATCGGTGGTCGATAACGCCTACGGCGCACATCCGCGACCGGTGTTCGTGCCGCCGCAAGGGTTTATCGAGGAGCCGTGGATCCTGTCCACGAGTCACCACTGGTACGACCTGAGCGTCAGCAGCGACGACGACCCTAGGTTCCTGCGCCGGCTTGCGGGTCACGTCGAGAATGGCCGCCCCAGTATCAGCGATCCGGCAGCAGTCGCGCCGGTGACGACGCTGGTTTAAAGAGCCAATGGGAACCCGGCCATGTTGTTCAAACGGCGGGTTCCCACGAAAGCCTGATTGAAAGGTAGAGGAAAGGGCCACGTCTGGCGCTTTCCTCGATGACACCTTCGAGACGCGCATCACCTCTCACCAAAAAGCCGCCCCAGGGGTTTCCCCTCATTAATTCCCGCTTGACCGTGGCAATATGACGTTCTAAATTTTGTACATGTTCCTACATGTACTTTTTATGAGTGCGAAAAGGAACAAGCAAACGGTCCGCGCTGCTGCTTTTTATCTCTGTGAGATTCAGTCGGGCAACACGCAGCGATTTTGACCAAAACATGTGCATACTTGTGCTTTTCCAGAGACTGGGCGGTCCGGTTTTCATTGGCACAGGAGTCACAAGATGGTTAAGCGAGCAGTAAAAACGGCGGAAGTCGGGCGCTCGAAAGCGCATAGGGTCGCCGCCACGATCGAGCAGGAAATTCTCACCGGACGCCTGCCGTTCGGGCAGCAACTGGAGAGCGAAAATGAGCTGGTCGAGCGTTTTGCCGTTAGCCGTAACACCGTTCGCAAGGGGCTCGATCTGCTGACCAACGGCGGCTTGATTACGCGCAAGGGTGGTATCGGTTCGTTCGTGACGTTCAACGGTCAGGCGATTGACGGCACGCTCGGCTGGACCACGGCGATCGAAAACGCGGGCGGTGGCGCGCAGACCCGCTTGCTGCAGATTGCACTGCTCGAAGACGAGACGCTTGCGCAGGAGTTGAAGCTTGAGCGTACGACCTTCGTGGCGATCGACCGGATGCGCGTGATCGGCGCCGACGCGCAATGCATTTCGCTCGAGCGCAGCCGCTTGCCGTTCAATGACGACCTCGCGGCGCTGCCGCTGGAAGGGCTGGTGGGAGGATCGCTGAACCGGACGTTGATCGAGCATGGCATGGTGCCGCATCACGGCGAGCAATGGGCCGAAGTGGTCGGTCTGGACGCTGCCGATGCTCGCTTGCTCAAGCGTCGCGCCGGCACCTCGTTCCTGCGTTCGCGGCGGCTCACGCGCGATCGGGATGAACGGATTATCGAGTATGTCGTGAGTTTGCTGGACCCCGCTTTCTTTGCATTACACCTGGAATTCTGATGTCTTCGTCTTTGCTTTTGAATCACCCCACGTTGGCGGATCGCGCACGCGGCGCCTTCTACGGTCTCGCACTCGGCGACGCGTTCGGCATGCCGACACAGTCGCTCAGCCGCGAGCGCATCGTCGAACAGTTCGGACGTGTCGACAGGCTGGAAAACGCATTTCCCGATCAACCGATCGCGCCGGGCCTGCCGGCCGGCTCCATCACCGACGACACGGAACAAGCGGTTCTCGTCGCGCATTTGCTGGCCGATGGCAACGGCAAGATCGAACCGATGGCGTTCGCGCAAGCGTTGATCGAATGGGAAGCATCAATGAAGGCGCGCGGGTCGCTCGACCTGCTCGGACCATCGACGAAACAGGCGATCGAGCGCATTGCCGCCGGTGAAGATCCGCTGCGCACGGGCCGCTTCGGTACGACCAACGGCGCGGCCATGCGTGTGACGCCGATCGGGATTGCGTTCGACTTGAGACGGCGTGACGTGTTTATCGATGCCGTCGTGCAGTCGTGCGTAGTGACGCATAACACCTCGCTCGGCATTTCGAGCGCGGCGGCGGTAGCGGCCGCGGTGTCCGCCGGACTGAACGGTGCGAGCCTGATTGAAGCGCTCGAAGCAGGCATCTCGGTGGCCGAGGCCGCCGAGAGCCGCGGTTTCTGGGTCGCGGGCGGGCGCATTGCGCCGCGCATTCGCCATGCACGCGAGCTGATGCGTCACAGCGCGGGGCACGAAGTGGCGGACACGATCTACGACGTGATCGGAACGTCGGTGGCATCGCAGGAATCGGTCGTGGCGGCGTTCGCGCTGGCTTTTGATGTGCAGAGTCGTGGCAACACCATCGAGGCCGCCCTGGGGGCTGCAGCGAGCCTCGGTGGCGATACCGACACGATCGCCGCCATGCTCGGCGCGATTCTCGGCGCGTGTGCGGGTTACGACGCGCTGCCGGCTGTTTCCATCGAGACCATTCGACGCGTCAATTCGCTCGATCTCGATCCGCTGGTCGAACGTTTGCTTGGACTGCGCGCCGGCACTTCCTGACGCGTTTTTAACGCATTTCCCGCTGTTCCCTTTAATCTGGAGATCGGACTCAGATGGCTTCGCCACGCACGTCAAACAGCGCTCGCAAGGTCGAGACGCGCGGTATCGAACCTGTACCGGAAAGCGAATGTCATGGGCATCCGCTGCAGCTTTTCTGGGTCTGGTTCGCCGCTAACATCAGCATTCTCGGGTTGCCGCTAGGCGCAACGCTGGTGGCTTTCCAGCATCTCGCGATCTGGCAGGCGGCGCTTGTCGCGGTGGTCGGTGCAGCGGGATCGTTCGCCATCGTCGGCGTGATCTCGATTGCCGGGCGACGCGGGCATGCACCGAGCCTCACCCTGTCGCGTGCAATCTTCGGCGTGCGCGGCAATATCGGGCCGACCATCGTCTCGCTGCTGTCGCGGCTCGGTTGGGAGACGGTCAATACAACGACGGCCGCGTACGTGTTGTTATCGCTCGCAACCATCGTGTTCGGCACGCCCGCCGAAGGCAGGAACGCACCGGTGCTGACGCTTGTGTTCATCGCTGTGTTCGTGGTGCTCACGTTGATCGTGTCGGGGCTCGGGCACGCGACGCTGCTTGTGATCCAGAAGTGGTCCACCTACGTGTTCGGCGTGCTCAACTTGCTGGTCGCCGGTTTCCTTGCGACGGCCATCGACTGGCACGCCGTGATCAACGCGGCGCCAGCACCGTTGAGTGCGGTGATAATCGGTATCGGCACGATTGCAGCAGGAACCGGGATTGGTTGGGCCAACGCAGGCGCCGATATGTCGCGCTATCAGGCGCCAACGGTCAAGGGTCCGGCGCTGGTGGCATCGGCGGCGTTCGGCGCGGGCATTCCGCTGATTCTCCTGGTCACGCTCGGCGCGCTGCTCTCGGTCGGCAACGATCATCTCGCGTCCGCTACGGACCCGATCGCCGCGATTCGCGAAATGTTGCCTACTTGGATGGCTATTCCTTACCTGATCACGGCGTTCGGCGGTTTGCTGCTGTCCAATTATTTGTCGGTGTATTCGGCCGGTTTGACGACACTCACGCTGGGCCTGAAAGTGAAGCGCGTGCAGGCGGTGGTGGTCGATGTCGTGGTGATCTTCGCGGGCTCGATCTATTTCATGCTGATTGCGGGAAGTTTCTATGGTCCGTTCATCGGCTTCATTTCGCTGCTCGCGGTGCCTATCACGGCGTGGGTCGGTATCTTCGTCGTGGATCTGATTCATCGCCACGAGTATTCGCCGACGGACTTGCTCGATGTCTCCCCGAGCAGCGCTTACTGGTACAAGGGCGGCATTGAGTGGCGCGCGTTCGGCGCGTGGGCGCTCGCAATCGTGCTCGGGTTCTGCTTTCTCTCGACGGGTGCGATTCATGGCGTATTCGCTGACTCGTGGCTCGGCCGCAATGGCCTTGGCTGGATCGTGACGTTCGTGGTCGCGGCCGGTGTGTACGCGGTTTTAGGCGGCGCGCGCGGAGCAGTTAAGCGTTGGAAGACAGCATGACGCAAGCAGAATCACAGCAGGCATCGAGATTGATTCATACGGGTCAGGTGATCGTCGATCTGGTCATGCAAATCGATGCGCTTCCCGCACCGGGCGGCGATGTGCTCGCGCACCACGCAAGCTTCGAAGTGGGCGGCGGTTTCAACGTCATGGCGGCGGCGCGCCGCAGCGGCATGCGCGTGGTGTATCCGGGCGGTCTTGGGCGCGGGCGTTTCGGCGACATGGCGCGCCAGGCGCTGGCGCAAGAAGGCGTGGAGATTGCGGCGCCGGAAGTCGCGGACCGGGATACGGGCGTATGCGTGGCTATCGTCGATGCTTCCGCCGAGCGCACGTTCGTCTCGCATATGGGCGCGGAAAGCGTGCTCGATCGGCACGTGCTGGATGCTCTCTCGGTGAATGGGAACGATATTGTCTACGTCAGCGGTTATAGCCTGATGCTCGCGGACAAGGGTGCCGTGCTAGTCGACTGGCTTGAGGAGCTGCCTTCTGAAACGCGCATTGCGTTCGATCCGGGACCGCTTGTGGATGCCATCGATGCAGCGTTGCTCGAGCGCATGCTGGCCGTCGTATCGATCTGGACGAGCAACCGTGCGGAAGCGTTGCGTTTCGCCGATACCGACGACTTCAACGCCGCGTTCGACTTGATCATCGCGCGCTTAAGAACGGGCGCGCTGGCGATCGTTCGCGATGGCGCACTCGGCTGTCATCTGCGCGTGGCTGAAATGCGCGACCATGTGCCGGGGTTCGCAGTGAAAGCGGTCGATAGCAACGGTGCCGGCGATGCCCACGCCGGCGTGTTCCTGGCCGCGCTCGCGAGCGGCGCAGAGGCACGAACGGCGGCTCGCCGCGCGAACGCTGCTGCGGCGATTGCCGTCACGCGCCATGGCCCGGCGACCGCACCGGATGCAGCGGAAATCGACTCCTTCATTGCGTCGGTTGCTTAAGCGATCCAGGGACATCTGGGCGCTCGTCCATGCGCGATTGCGCGAGCGCGTATATGCTGAGTTTCCCCGCTTTGCGCCCTGGAGAAACCGCATGACCTCAGCTATCGCTCGACAAATCGTGTTGGCCTCGCGTCCTGCTGGAGGTCGTGCTGCGCTGACAGATTTTCGCCTCGAAGAAGTGCCGATGCCCACGCCCGAGGACGGGCAGGTGCTGTTGCGCATCGACCATCTATCACTTGACCCGTACATGCGCGGTCGCATGAACGACGCGCGCTCGTATGCGAAACCCGCGCAGATCGGCGAGGCAATGCCCGGCGAGAGCGTGGCGACTGTCATCCAATCACGCGATGCGAAACTTCAGCCGGGCGCGCAGGTGCTCGTGCACGCGGGCTGGGTCAGTCACGCGGTGGCCGACGCCAAGGACCTGAGCGCGTTGCCCGTGGACGGCATCGCTGCCCGGGCCTACCTCGGCGTGCTCGGCATGCCGGGGTTCACTGCGTACGCCGGTATGGCGGCGATCGGCAAGCCGAAGAGCGGCGAGACGGTGGTGGTTGGCGCGGCGAGCGGTCCGGTTGGCTCGCTCGTCGGTCAGCTCGGCAAGATCGCAGGTGCTCGTGTGGTGGGTATCGCGGGTGGCGCGAAGAAGTGCGGCTATGTGGTGGACGAACTGGGCTTCGATGCCGCCATCGACCATCGTGCGCCTGATTTTGCCGATCAGTTGGCGAAGGCATGTCCCAACGGGATCGATGTGTATTTCGAGAACATCGGCGGCGCGGTGTGGACGGCCGTGCTGCCTTTGCTCAATCAATACGGCCGCGTTCCCGTGTGCGGATTGATGGCGCAGACGTCGGGGAAAAATGGCGGCGCTGACGATGGGCTCGCTGCGACGATGCGCGCGATTCTTACGCGCAGCCTGACGGTGCGTGGTTATATCAACTACGAGTTTTTGCCCGAGTATCGGGATGCTTTCCTGCGCGATGTCGGCGGCTTTTTGCGCGCGGGCCAGGTGAAGCATCTGGAAGATGTGACCGTGGGATTGGAGAACGCGCCGCAGGCATTCCTCGATATGATCGACGGGCGGAATTTCGGCAAGGTGCTGGTGCGGGTGTCTGAGGAAGCTGGAGCCTGATGGGCAGTGTCTTTGTACGTCCATTTTTCTCCAGAAGTAGATTGTACACACGTGTATTTACATTGAGGGCGTCCTCGGCTATAGTACATCTAACGTACACACAAGGAGTTCGCTATGCCCACCACGAAAGTTTTCCGAAATGGAAACTCGCAGGCCGTACGCATTCCCGCCGAACTTGCCTATGACCGTATGGATTTAGAGGTGGAGATCGAGCGCGTGGGCGACGAATTGAGGATTCGTCCGGCACGTCGATCTCTGGCGGGGGTGCTGAAAACCTTTGCCAAATTTGCACCGGATTTCACGGTGGATGGTCGTGACGAACACGAGCAGACGGACCGCGAGGATTTGTAATGCCGCTTTATATGCTCGACACGAATATCTGCATTTACCTGATGAAAAATCAACCCGAGCAGGTTGCCCGACGTTTTGAGAAATGCTATTTCGGCGACGTGGTCATGTCTGCTATCACGTTTGCCGAACTGGAATACGGTGTGGCAGTTTCGGCAAACCCAAAGCGTGAAAGGCGGCATCTTGCGGCACTGACACAAGACATTCGGGTGTTGGCGTTCGACGCAGCTGCCGCGACCGCCTACGGTCCGATCCGGGAAGCCACACGCGAACGGAAGAAGGATCATCTCGACAAGCTAATAGCGGCGCATGCTGTCGCGTTAGACGTGATTCTGGTTACCAACAATGAACGAGATTTCGCGAATTATCCTGGCGTGAAGATTGAAAACTGGCTAAACGGATAAGGCTGTGGCGGTTGGCTCTATCCCATCCAACCCTAGTCCTGCGGATTCACCAACGACGTCAGGACATGATCCGCCCACTGCCCGTCGATCTTGAGATACGCCTTGGCCAGCCCTTCACGTTCAAACCCAAGGTTCTCTAACAGACGTCCGCTGCGAATATTGTCCGGCCGATAACTCGCCATGACGCGATGCAGGCGGTACGCATCGAAGATAAAACCCAGCGCCGCGCCAAGCGCTTCGCGCATCAGTCCGCGCCCTTCATAACGCTGGTCGATAGAATAACCGAGATGACACGCCTGAAACGGCCCGCGCACGATGTTCGTAAAGTGGCAGTCGCCGATCAGCACGTTGCGGCGTTCGCTTGCGAAAATCAGCAGGTGCAGAGCGGTGCCGGCGGCCATCGCTTGCTCCATTAACGCCATGCGTTCGTTAGCGGCTTGCATCGTGAAGAAAGCGTCCTCGCGCAACGGTTCCCAGCGGTCGAGGTGCGCGCGATTCTCGAGCCGGTAGAGAAGCAGCGCGCCGGTGTGCTGACTGCTGGCCGGATGCAGGACGACACGCTCCGTTTTTATACCCTCTGGCGGAAATTGCGCCATGGCGTTGTGTTCGGCTTCGATGGCCATAAGCGGGAATAGACCTCTGCTGTCGAGATTCATTTAGCTTTGCTTTGCGCTAACACGACCGAAGTTCAGATGAAGCAACAGCGGCTCCCCCGATCTGGTCGAGGGCCGACCGGTTTGTCCCGCCGGAGCTGCTGCTGTAGCCCCGGCGTAGGGTCTTCGGAGCACGCCTCAATCGCAAATAGCTGACTACGCATCACCGACGATAAATGGCTTCATGATTTGCACAGCGTGTCTTGATTCGTGGCTAGGGGTGTTGCAATGCTTCTGCGTCCCACCTACTGAGATGCGATGTGGTTCTCGAAATCCTACCCCCCTGCTAAGGCGGGATCTTTTGGGACGGTCGTCAGGCGCGGCGAACCATCGGAAGAGCGCAGGATAAGTTCGGGCGACCAAACCTCCTGAAGCTCTCTCACCGGCACGCCTTCCAGTTGCGCCAGCAGCATCTCGGACATTCTTTTTCCAGCGTGCAGCGTTTCAGCAGAAAAGGTCGTCAACGCGGGGGAGAGAAGGGTGCCGAAAGGATGATCATCTCCCCCTATCACCGCAATGTCGCGACCAGGGACCAAGCCGCGCTCAGTGATCGCTCGGTAGATGCCGATGGCCACAAGATCGTGCCCGCTGATTATTGCAGTCGGTGGGTCATCTGTTTCGAGCATCTGTCTTGCCGCAGCGAGCCCACCTTCCTCCGTAATATTCGCTTCGACGTATAGCTTCGCGTCAAATGGTATGCCGGCCGCGCGAAGGGCGGCTTCGTATCCTAGTCGTTGGTGGCAACTGAACATTAACGTGTCTGGCGCGTTCACAAGGCCGATTCTTCTATGTCCAAGTGTCACGCATCGTGCGCAACCTTCACGCGAAACGACGGTGTGATCAATGTCCAGATAGGCAAATTCGCCTGGCGTTTCACTGCGTCCGAAAGCAACGAATGGCACTTTGCGTTCCAGCAAATAGGCAATCCGATCATCGTATCGACGCGTGCGGCCGAAGAGCACACCATCGACCTTTTGTACTTCAACAAGGCGCTTGAGCACTTGCATTTCGTGTTCAGCGCTTCGCGCTGAAGAGACGACCAGTTGATAGCGCGAATGCTCGAGCTTTTCGTCAATCCCCATCAGCATATTCAAAAAGAAAGGATGGGCGAAATGTGCCTGAGGCGCCGACAACACAAACGCGATGAGATCGGATGTTTGTGTGCGCAGTCTTCTCGCCGCAGCGTCCGCCGTGAAACCAAACTGCGCGGCGGCCTCAAGCACTCGTTGTCGAGTATTTGGGTTGACATCCGGCCTGCCATTGATGGCTTTCGATACGGTACTGACAGAGAGTTTTAAGTGCGACGCTAATTCTTGAATGTTCATTCCAGCTTTCCTTGGATACGGAACAACGGACGCGTCGAAATCGATTTCTCTATTCTACGGAATCCGGAGATGCGCAGCATCTGAAGATTCGAGCGAGTTTCAAAATCGATTTCGATCTTCTGGCAGAACCGATAGGCGGTCCTGCATTGATCCTTTTTATCGGTGTTTACCCGCGTCGCCTTGCGTTGTGGGATTTGAACGCAGCGAACACCACGCACTGGAAAGCCTTGTGCCGCCTGTCTCTCGAGGATGCTGCGCCGCGCAGTGGCCACAAATTGTGATCGAAAACGATTTCGAGATATTTTTGGCGAACCTTGAGCTTTGCGATCTACGTTGGTATCTTTGATCGAAATCGTTTTCGAAACTACG
Source organism: Caballeronia sp. SEWSISQ10-4 2 (assembly GCF_030464885.1). GTDB lineage: Bacteria > Pseudomonadota > Gammaproteobacteria > Burkholderiales > Burkholderiaceae > Caballeronia. Next base: position 27,733 of record NZ_JALPRJ010000069.1, read on the forward strand.
TAGTGAGGACAGCATGAACAGTGAAGAGATTGAATTGCTTCGGGCGACGACGCGCCGGTTTGTACGCTCACGTCTGGTTCCGCTGGAGGAGCAAATCGAGGCGGCAGACGACGTGAATGAAGAGTTGCTCGCTCAGTTGCGCTCTGAAGTAGCGGCACTGGGATTGTATGGTTTCAACTTGCCCGAGTCGATTGGAGGTCCGGGTCTCAGTGCCGCCGCCAAGTTGGCAATTTTGGAAGAAATGACATATACGTCCGTCCCATTGAGCGAAGTGTTCGGTCACCTTCCGCTTTCCCTCGGGAGGTGTAACGCCGAGCAGCGCGACCGGCTTCTCCCTGGTTTCCTGTCAGGGAAAAAAATTCTTACCTATGCTTTGACCGAACCCGACGCGGGTTCGGATCTGAACAATCTGCGTACGCGTGCAGAAAAAACCGATGGCGGATGGTTGCTCAATGGTAGCAAGCATTTTATTTCGCATGCCGAAACGTCAAACTACATCATCGTACTTGCAGTGACGGATACCCAGGCATCCCTCAAGCGGAAGCTGACGACGTTTATTGTCGAACGCAGCAACCCGGGCATCGTCGGCATGACCCGATATAAAAAGATGGGCTGGCGCGGTTACCACCTCAACGGTTTCTCGTTGGAAAACTGTTTTGTCCCGGATGCGGATGTCCTCGGTGAGCCGGGTGACGGCTTCATGAGCATGATGGAATCGATCAATCACGACAGAATCCTTTCCGCCTGCCGGTCAACGAGCCTCGCCGGGCGCGCACACGCGATGTCTTGCGACTACGCGAAGGAGCGCTCTGCTTTCGGCACTCAGCTCGCGAATCATCAAGCGATCCAATTCATGATCGCAGACAACGATGTCGAGATCGAAGCAGCACGACTCCTGATTCGACGCGCGGCCGAACTTGTTGAGGCCGATGTTCCTGAGGCGCGCATTGCTACCGCGCGAGCAAAGTTGTACGCGAGTGAAATGGGTTGCAGGGTCGCGGACCGAGCCCTGCAGATATTTGGCGGCATGGGTTACATGTGCGAACTTCCGATCGAGCGTTTTTATCGTGACGCAAGGGCCTTCCGTATTGGAGAGGGAACCTCGGAAATGCAGCGCCTGCAAATTGCGCGAAACGCGCTGTCCGCCTAAGCATGAATCGAAAGGTCGTTATGTTGAAAAATTCTCCTTGTTCGAATACGCCGACTCTGACGCGAGCTCCGGCTTCACCGTCTCAGCGCGACGGGAGCTCCGATACAGTTGCCTCGATCAGGGCGTTTAGAGATCTATTGGCGCATGATCCCGCGCTCCCGGTTTGCTACTTTGGAGATCTGACCTTTAGCCGCGCTGAACTTGATGCTGCGGCGTCTGATGCAGCAAGCGAGCTTCTCTCACTGGGCTTCACAGCGGGCGATGTGCTCGCTATGTGGCTCCCGGATAGTCCGGCGTGGTTGCAGCTACTTTTCGCAGCCGCGGCGATTGGTGTGATCGTGGTGCCAGTCAGCACTCGATACAAACTTGCAGAAGCGAACTACGTAGTCGACCAAAGCCGCGCGAAAGGATTAGTCGTTGCGACTCAATTTCTCGACTATGACTATCAAGATGCGGCGACCGCCCTCAAGTCGGACAATCCGGCTCTCGAGCACATTCTCAGCGTCGATATCAACGCTGGTTTCATACGTAATGGGGCGGCGAAAACCGAGCGCGTATTGGCGGCACCACTCCAACTCCCGCTGGTCACTTTCAGCACCTCGGGAACGACTGGTCATCCGAAACTCGCTCTGCACACCCAGGAGGGCGTCGCAAAACATGCTCTGAACGTCTCGCGTGAGCTGGATGTTCGCGGCGGCGATGTGATGCTTTGCGCATTACCGTTGTACGGTGTGTTGGGTTTCGTTCAAGCAATTGCTGCAATCGCAGCGGGCGCGGCGTGCGTCTTGATGCCTGTATTTAAAGGCGAGGACGCCGCGCAGGCGATCGAGCGGCACGCTGTGACTCACAGCTTCGGCTCAGATGGACTCTTCGACCGGATCCTTGATACGAACGAATACTCGCTAGCTTCCTGGAGGCGTGGTGGTTTCACCGAATTTGCGGGCCTCGGCCCTGCGATTTGCCAAAAGGCAGAACAGGACTTGAACCTGTCGCTCACCGGTTTGTATGGCATGTCGGAGTGTCTTGCAATTACGGCTACTCGTTACCCCGATGAGGATCCGCGAGTCCGCTCGCTAGGCGGTGGTTCACCAGTGTCACCCGAGATTCGACTGAGGATTTTGGACGCCGATAACGGCCTCGAAGTCGCCGAAGGACACAAGGGTGAACTGCAAATTCTTGGCTACAACGTAATGACAGGATATTTGTACAACGAGGCTGCAACTGCGAGCGCGTTCACCCCGGACGGTTGGTTCAAGACGGGAGACCTCGTGCAGCGTACTGCGGACGGCTTCATCTACCTGGCGCGCCTCAATGATGGCCTGCGCCTCAGTGGATATCTCGTTGATCCGTCGGAGATCGAGGAGTTCCTGACTCAGCACGAGGGTGTGATTGGCGCGCAGGTGGTTGCTGTGAAGAGGCCTGGCGTGGGCGACGTTGCGGTTGCTTTCGTTCGAGCAGTGGATGCAGAACTGTCTGAGGCCGACCTGATCGCTTACTGCCGAGCCGGCATCGCGAACTACAAGGTACCGAAACGAATTGTCTTTGTAGATGCGTTTCCGGAGAAACCTGGCCCCAACGGCGTGAAGATTCTGAAGACGAAGTTGCGCGAAATGGCAGCGGCTGAGCTATCCGTTTGATTGAAATGCGGCACAAAGAGGGAGTCGAAACAATGAAAGACAGTCAAGTAAAGTCCGATATCGCGTGGGCCAACCCTTCCAAGGTGGTAATTCACGGGTTCGATCTGTGTAACGACATTGTGGGCAAGATCGATTTTGGACAGATGACCTTCTTGCAACTGTTCGCTCGACTACCTGAAGCGCGCGAGCTGCGGATGTTCAATGCAATGATGGTCATTCTCGTTGAGCACGGGATCACGCCTTCGTCCTTGGCCACGCGTTTTACGTATTGCGGTGCGCCGGAGGCGGTTCAGGCAGCGGTCGCCGCTGGGCTGCTGGGTCTCGGATCCGTGTTCGTTGGCTCGCTCGACAACGCAGCCAAATTATTGCAGGAAACAATCCCCGCGAATACGACGCTGCCCGATCCACATGCGAAGGCGGCAGAGATCGTCACTAGCTACCGTTCCCGCAAGGAAATCATCCCTGGTATTGGACACCCGTTTCACAAACCGATCGACCCGCGAAGCGTTGCGCTGTTCGAAGTCGCGAAGGAAACCGGTTACTACGGGCCCTACGTTCAGTTGATGGACGCTATTGCCAAGGAGGCCACACTCCAGGCGGGCCGTCCTCTTCCCTTGAACGTCACCGGCGCGATGGCTGCTGTAGCTTCGGAGATGGGCATCACGTGGAAGATCTGTCGCGGTTTGGCCGTCGCTGCGCGAGCCGTTGGGCTAGTGGGGCATGTATTGGAGGAGATGCGCCAACCCATGGCCGAGACACTCTACCTGCGGACGGAACATGAGGCAACGAAACACATGCACAAGGAGTGAACGTAACGTCAACCGAAGGCTCGCGGACGTTGGCACGTTCTGACTCACTGAGTCGAACGCACCCGCTTAAGAGGTGGGAGTGCGATTTCTGGACGCAAGCGAAGCTTCGGAACGCCGACACTGATCAATTTCGTCACGTCAATAATGCGGCGATCTCGACTCTGCTCGAAGTGGCCCGGATGGAGATTTTGGACCGCGATTCGTTGAAAGGGCCGATGATCGGCAGGAACGTAGTTGTAGCTCATCTATCGATCGACTTTCTCAAGGAGCTTCACTTTCCAGGGACTATCGACATAGGGTCCACAACCCTTAAGGTTGGGAGTACTTCGTTCCGGCTGGCGCAGGGCCTATTCATCGGATCTGAATGTTTGGTGTTCGCACTGGCGACCTGCGTTCTTCTTGATACGGAGCGGGCTGAGCCAGCTCCAATTCCAGAGCCGATTCGAACCTACTTGCTTGCGGGCTTGCCGGGCGCGAGAGACGAGTCGGCCAGTGCCGGATTTTGGAGATAAAGGTATGCCCACGAATTTTTCGAAAGTGTTGTTCGAGATGCGCGGCGATGTTGCCGTCATCACACTTAACGACCCGGATCGCCGTAATGCTCTGTCACGGCAGATCGTAAGCGAAGTCTTCAAGGCTTTGGAACTCAGTACCGCAACTGCGGCACGCGCGATTGTGATCGCCTCGAACGGGCCGACGTTTTGTGCGGGAGCGAACATCGACGACCTGAAAGACGGATGGATGGAGCGCACTGACCCTCTGACTGACCCCGCGTTGCTGTTTAAGCGCCTGGTCGAAGAGCCGCGTATTGTCGTCGCGGCCGTTCAGGGAGGGGCGTTGGGGGGTGGGTTCGAACTTTCCCTGTCATGTGACCTCGTGGTCGCTGCGGAGGCCGCCTGGTTCGCTTTACCGGAAGTCTCTCGGGGGGTGATCCCCAATACTGGCCTGGCACTCCTTCAGCGAATGGTGGGTTCCAGGGTTGCACTTGAACTGATTTTGACCGGTCGAAAACTCAGTAGCGACGAAGGCGTTTCCAGAGGTTTGGTCAACGCGGTTGTCCCGCGCGAGTCAGTCATGGAAAAAGCGGTTTCGTGGGCCCATGAAATTGTCTCAAAGGCGCCTCCGGGCGCTATTTCGGCCGCGAAGAGGCACCTGCATGCGCACGCTGAGTATGACTGGGCACGGGTGCAACGGTCGGTTACCGACGTCCCGCGTGCCGAATGGCAGGAAGGTCTCGACGCTTTCACCCAAAAGCGCGATACGAATTTTGAGCCGTTTTGGCACGCAGCGGCGCCGACCTGACAAACACAGGCTCGTCGAAGCCGCGGGCCAAGTGGATGGCCAAGAAACCACGGGTGAAACCTGAGCGTTACGACCCATGTTAGAGGAGTAGTACATGATTATCGATTTGCACGCACACGCGCTCAATGAACGTTTCATCGTCGATCTGGCGAAGTCCCCGGTTGCAGGACTTCGGTCCGAGCGTGACAGTGAAGGTCTCTATATCATCCGGCGCGCGGGCGACGATCGGAAGAGTACGTTGGATCCGCATCTCTTTGATATGGAACATCGGCTCGAAAGCCTCAAACGTCGTGACGTAGGGCTCCAACTTTTTGGACCACCACCGTTTATGTTGGCGTGGCCTGGCGGTGCCTCCGGAGTTGAACTGGTTCGAGCTCTCAACAAGGCCGCGCTGGAAACCGCAACTGAGTCAGAAGGGCGAATGGAGCCGCTGGCATCTTTGGCCTTGGGTGAACCTGAGCGAGCGGTCGCTGAGCTCGAGTACGCCGTGCACGAACAGGGATTCCGCGGCGTCATCATGCCGAGTACCGCGGGCGGAAAGCCGCTCGACGGCCCTGAGTTCGCGGGACTTTTCGCTGCAATCGAACGACTCGGTCTGATTGTCTTCATGCATCCGACCTCTGCGGCACTCTCGGATCGTTTCGGCATGTATGGCGTCCACGTTCTCGTCGGCTGGCCGTTCGAGACCACGCTGGCAATCACACGCATGATTTTCAATGGTGTGCTTGAACGTTATCCTGCACTCAAGCTGGTTCTGGCGCACGGTGGTGGCAACCTGGTCTTTCTTCGCGGGCGACTGGACTCTGCCTACGAAGCGACTGGCTGGGAGGCTGACCCATATTTCCGGCAACATATTTCGCAGAAACCGAGCGCATATCTCGACAGACTCTACTACGACACCTGTGCCTTGAGCGAAGACAGCAATCGATTCGTCATTCAGACCATGGGTTCGGATCGCGTCGTCTTCGGTAGCGATTACCCGTTCGATATTGGCGATCCAGAGGGCAAGCGCTCGGTGCCGGTCATCGATCGTTTGCCGCACGGCGACCGCGCACGTATCTGCCATCTGAATGCGGAGAGGCTGCTGACGGACGCCGGACGACCGCGGTAACCGGGTCCAGGTTTCACACGAATTCGGGTAAAGAATATTTACTTCGTATACCTATTGAATGCAAAAAGTTTAACGGAACATATCGTTAAGAGATCAGTGCGGTAACCCTTTGCGGCGATGAAGTTCGAACAGACAGATTGATGTCTGGTCAGCATTTTTTGGGGGCACTCGAAAACGGGGGCGAGAGAAAAACTTCATCCCGGCGTTGTCCTCGACAGGATAAGAAACGGATAAGTGTTCTGCAGAACGAGGGTGCTGTTGGTTGAAGACGTGAGTACGAAAGCGAACTATCGAAGCGGTATCTAATGTGCCTTCCAAGGAGATATTCAAAATGCGAATGTTTGATTGGTACCGGGCCGCCTCCCCCGTGGAGCGGCGAACGTTCTGGGGGTGCTTTTGCGGTTGGACCCTGGATAGCTTTGACAACCAGATTTTGGCTTTCCTGTTGCCCACGCTGATGGCAACGTGGCATTTCTCCAAATCTGAGGCGGGCTTAATTGCGACTTCTTCATTGTTGGCCGCAGCGGTCGGAGGTTGGGTCTCGGGGATTTTGAGCGACCGCCACGGACGAGTGCGCGTTTTAACGTGGTCGATAATCTGGTTTACCGGGTTCAGTATTGTGGCCGGACTTACGAGCTCATATGGTCAGTTGCTGGTAGTGCGAGCTTTACAAGGTTTGGGATTCGGCGCTGAGTGGGCCGTTGGTGCTGCGTTAATGGCTGAGGTAATCAACCCCGCTCACCGCGGAAAGGCGCTCGGTCTGGTTCAGAGTGGGTTCTCTGTTGGCTGGGCGCTCGCCTCAGTTGTTACAGGAGTCCTTCTGGCGTTTCTCCCGACCTGGATCGCGTGGCGCTCGGCGTTCTGGATCGGTGTCATTCCTGCACTCATAGTGCTGTTGATCCGGCGGTATGTTCCCGAGCCGGAGTTGTTCAGGAAGCTGCAGGAGGAGACGAGCGGTGCAATTGTCGCGACATGGCGCTCAGCTTTGCGACTAGATGTCCGGCGCGCGAGCTTACTCGCCGCACTTTTGGTCACCGGCCTTCAGGCAAGCAGTTTTGCCATTGCAATCTGGTTGCCCACAATGCTGATTCAAGTTCGTCATTTGCCTGTGTCAGTCGTCGCTATGATGGCGCTGATGATGAGCGGTGGCTCGTTTATCGGTCAGGTGAGCTTCGCTTATCTTAACGACTATTTTGGTCGTCGACTAACGGCGATGACATATTGTCTCTTTGCGGCGTCCTTGACTGCGTGCTATCTGTTCATTCCGATGGACCCGTGGATGTTGGCAATGCTGGGGCTTCCTGTTGGCATGGCTGTGAACGGTGCATTTGCAGGTGTCGGACCCATGTTGTCCGAGTTGTTTCCAACTGCAATCCGGACCACCTGCATGGGGTTCTCATACAACGTCGGGAAGTCTCTCGGGGCTCTGAGCGTCGCAGTTGTCGGCGTTGTCGCCGAACACATAGGTTTAGCGGGTGCGATTGCTCTGTTCTGCTTCATTGGCTATTTCTGTGCGCTACTTGCCTTGACGTTCCTTCCGGAGACGCGAGGTCGCGATCTTGCGGATATTTCTGGCGCCGCAGAAGGTCTCGGCTTGGGCGATCGATCAGATTTGTTGAAACAAGTGAGCCATCCGCAGAGCTAGCGATTTTGACTGCGGGCAGTTGCTCTGCGCTGCGGCCAAAAGACACGGCACACGGTTCTACCATCACTTCGATCGGAACTTCCGATTGATGATTAGGATAGCGATTTATTTATCAGCTCGTTTTCTGTGAAGGAGAACATTTTGAAGATATTGGTGGCAGTCAAGCGTGTCGTCGACAGCAACGTGAAAGTGAGAGCGAAAAGCGACGGTAGCGGCCCTGATCTCGCGAACGTGAAAATGTCAATGAACCCATTCGACGAGATCGCTGTTGAGGAAGCAGTTCGCCTGAGAGAGGCCGGTGCAGCAGCGGAGGTGATCGTTGTCTCATGTGGTCCGTCTCAATGTCAAGAGACACTACGAACCGCGTTGGCAATGGGTGCCGATCGGGCGATTCTCGTGGAAACAGAGACCGAACTACAACCGCTCGCAGTGGCGAAACTTCTCAAGGCGGTGTTCGATCGCGAGGCTCCTCAGGTGACGATCTTAGGCAAGCAGGCGATTGACGATGACAGTAACCAGACCGGCCAGATGCTTGCAGCGCTGGCTGGGCTCCCGCAGGCAACCTTTGCTTCAAAGGTTGCGATTGCCGGCCGTCAACTTCAGGCGTCGCGTGAAGTTGACGGCGGACTGGAGACACTGTTGCTTGCCCTGCCGGCTGTGGTGACCGCCGACTTACGCCTCAATGAACCTCGTTACGTGACACTGCCCAACATCATGAAGGCGAAGAAGAAACCACTTGAGACGGTTACGCCGGATGTGCTCGACGTGGACGTAACGCCGCGACTAAGAATGCTGCGTGTCGCTGAACCCACGAAGCGCGCAGCGGGTATCAAGGTGCCCGATGTACGGGCGTTGCTGAAAAAATTGAAGAGCGAAACGAAGGTCATATAGGAAGGGCGGAAGAAATGGCAATCCTGGTAATTGGCGAGCATGACAACACGTCAGTCAAGCTGGCGACTTTGAGCACAATCGCGGCGGCTCAGATGATTGGAAGCGACATCGATCTGCTTATCGTGGGAGCTGACGTCCAACGAGTAGCCGAAGCGGCCTCGAAGATCATGGGAATTCGGCGGGTCCTGGTTGCCGACGCGCCTCATCTTGCGGATGCTCTGGCCGAGAACGTTGAAGCGACGGCTATGCAACTGGTGGGGGACTACACGCATGTTCTTGCGCCTGCCACTGCGTTCGGAAAGAGCGTCGCACCGCGCATCGCCGCCAGGCTGGATGTTGCGCAGATCAGCGATGTGACGGCAGTGGAGAGCCCGGACACCTTCCACCGGCCTATCTATGCGGGGAACCTGATCGCGACGGTGCGATCGACCGATCCGCACAAGGTCGCGACGGTTCGGGCAACCGCCTTCGAGCCGGTTGCGGCCATGGGTGGCGCTGGGACAATCGAGCACGTCAAGGCCGCTGCCGACCCCGGGATCTCGGTATTTGTGAGTCGGGAAGTCACAAAACTGGATAGGCCGGAATTGACTGCCGCCCGAATCATCGTTTCTGGAGGACGTGGTCTGGGTAGTGGCGAGAATTACGAGAAGATTCTACAGCCACTGGCGGACAAGCTAGGCGCCGCTCTAGGGGCTTCGCGTGCGGCCGTGGATGCCGGGTTTGTGCCAAACGATTACCAAGTTGGACAAACCGGAAAGATTGTTGCGCCCGAACTGTATCTGGCAATCGGCATCTCGGGTGCGATTCAACATCTAGCTGGCATGAAAGATAGCAAGGTGATCGTGGCGATCAATAAAGATCCGGAAGCAGCCATATTTGGGGTGGCTGACTATGGACTTGTGGGCGACCTTTTTGCCATCGTACCTGAGCTGACTGCATCGATCTGACGTTACGGGTTGCTCCTTAGCGTTGTAGAGACTTTCCGTTGAGCGAGTGATTCTGTTCGTGTCACGCAGCCCGTTCTGGAGCTAAGGTGATTTCATGCCAAAAATCGAAACATTGCTGTTGCTGAATAAAGACCAAGTCGAAGTCTTGCTCTCACCTGAGGGTGTGATTTTAGCGGTGCGCGAAGCGTTCCTTTTGCACTATGAACAGAAAGGGCGCCTTTTCCCGGTGGTTCGCGAGCGGCTTGGTACGGAGGACATTTTTGGCGTCAAGTCTGGAGACGTGGAAGAACTCGATCTACTGGGGTTCAAGGCGGCAGGGTTCTGGCCGAACAACCGAAATATAGGTAGCGAGCCTCATCAGGCAACAATCATGTTGATCGATCCACATACCGGGCGACCGAAATGTGTGATCGATGGAAACGCGGTTACCACCATGCGTACCGGTGCGGCGGGTGCTCTTGGCCTTCAGGCGCTGGCGCGACCTGACAGCGCCACCATGTGCGTTTTCGGTACTGGGGTGCAAGGACAAATTCAAACGCGCTTCGCTCTAGATGTTCTACCGTCACTTCGAATGTGAAATACGTGACGTCATCAGGAACCCGTGATCCAGCGTTCGAGTCACTATTTGCGTCCCGATGCGATATTCGACTCGCGACCAACGCAAACAGGGCTGTCGCCGACAGCGATGTTGTTATCACAGCTACGCCTGGAAGGACGGTGTTGTTCGATGCTGACGTTGTTCGCGCCGGGACCCACATCAGTTGTGTCGGCGCAGACACGCGCGGTAAACGCGAATTGCCGGCTGGGCTTCTCGAGCGAGCGAACGTTTATGTAGACGATGCGACTCAGAGCGTAGAGATCGGTGAAGTTCAATGGGCACCAACAGTAGCGCGCACAGAGTTCGGTGACGTAGTTACGAATGGACTACACGCACCGAGGGCACATGACGAGATCACAATATTCGATTTGACAGGCCTCGCGCTGCAAGATTTGACCGTCGCGCGAATGCTATGTCGTGCCGCTCGCGAAGCAGGCATCGGAACGATGGTTGGATGGCCCTGGTAGGTGCGTCTAGCAGAGGAGCAGTGTTCCTTGATGATTGTCCAGATCAATGCACGTCGCAATCCCCCTTGGCAAAGACGCAGCGCTTCGGTCGTCGATGTCTTTTTGACAGGTTCTTGACCCCGGTCGCCCTCCCCCGGCCGCAGCCAAGGAAATCAAAGACCTGATCGAAGCCTCCGTCAACGAGATGCGCACGGGTTCGAACGACGCTGAGGAAGTCGGCCGCACCACCGCCGAAATGCGGCAGGCCATCAAGCAGGTCGCCGACATCATCGGTGAGATCGCCGCGGCGTCGGAGGAACAGGGGCGCGGCATCGAGCAGGTGAATCGGGCGGTCGGGCAGATCGACGAGGTGACTCAGCAGAATGCCGCGCTCGTCGAGCAGGCGGCTGCTGCTGCGCAGTTGCTCGAAGAGCAGGCGATGAAACTGAATCACACGGTGTCTCTGCTCAAGGTCGAGATGGAACAGGCAACAAGCAGTGCGTCGACTTCCACGGGTCAGTTCGGTAGCGCGGCACCAAGCGCGATATGAAAGCGACCGGTTCCGGTCGCACCCTGTGTGCGCAAGGTTAAGACTTAAGTGACCAAAGTTCAAAGTTAAGTGAATCTCGACTTCTGCTTTCAGTCGTTTACAGCGATCAATTAAACTGATTTTTCACATAGTGAAGGACAAAATAATTTCGTAAGCGGCGTTTTTTACCGTGTCGTTTACGTCACCCGTCCTTATTTTCGACTGGCAAAAGATAGGTGAAAACCCTTATAATTTCCAAAGTCAAGATTCAAGGAACTTTGGAAATGCCCCGCCGCTTCATGATCGTCGAGCGCATCGCTTTCGCGCTGCTGACCTTGTCCGCTCTCGCGGACGCCACCTTTATCAGCTACGAAAAGAGCCCAAATTTCAGAGATAACATCCATGAAATCGTACGCGTAAGCAAAGAGGTTTCGCTCATGTATCCGGCGGTCGGTAACGATCCGTGGATGCCGCTGGCGTCGAGCTGACAGTTAAAACGAGCGCGCTAAAGCCAAGTCTAAAGCGTGCCTATCTTGCCACCGAGTTGCCGCCGAGCGTCTCTTGCACGAAATCAAGAAAGACCCGCACTCTCGGCGACAAATGCCGGCGATTCGCAAACACCGCATATAACTCGATTTCATCGCAGTGATAAGGCGCGAGGCATTCAATCAGCCTGCCCGCCAGCAAATCATCTTCTATGTCCCACAGGGCCTTCAACGCAAGGCCGCGGCCCTTCAGCGCCCAGTCGTGGAGCACCTCGCCGCTCGCGGTCGATAGCGTGCCGCGTACCTGAACCTCGCGGTGCCGGCCGTCTTCCATGAATAGCCATCGATCGAAAACACGCTGCCCGCGCACGAGCCGCAGGCAATCGTGCACGGCGAGATCGGCGAGCGTTTGCGGCGTGCCATGCCGTGCCAGATAACCCGGCGCCGCGCACACAATGCGCCGGCTCGACAGCAGTTTCTTCGCGATGACGCCGGTATCTGTCGGCAAGCCGATGCGCAGCGCCACATCGAGATTGTCATCGATTACATCCAGCCCGATATCGGAGAGCACGAGCCGCACCTCGACCTCCGGGTAACGGTCCAAGAACACTTCGATCAGCGGCGCGATCTGCTTGCGGCCAATCTCCGACGGTGCACCGATACACAACAAACCCTGCGGCACACGCGCCTGAGCGCTGATTTCAGCTTCGGCGTCGTCGACCGCTTGCAGGATCGCGACCGCGCGCTCATGGAACCGCGCGCCCTCCACGGTCAGGTCGAACCGCCGCGATGTCCGCGTAACGAGGCGTACGCCCAGGCGTTTCTCCAGCGCGGCGAGCCGCCGGCTCATCGCAGCGGTCGAGCCATCGGTCCGGCGCGCTGCCGCCGACAGGCTGCCGGCATCCACCATCTGCGCAAACAGGCGCAGGTCGTTGATCTCGTCGGGCATCGATTCAATCCATCTTTCCACTTGACGCAACGATTCTATGCGGACAAGCGCCTTTTCGCCACGGGCCGGCGCGGCAATAATGCGGACATTGCAACGGAGGAACCATAATGAAAGCACTGCGCTTTACGGAACACGGTGACCCGGGCGTTCTGGCCATCGACGATCTGCCCAAGCTGAGGCCATCCGCAGACGAAGCCGTCGTGCAGGTCTTCGCGGCATCGATCAATCCGAGCGACGTAAAGAACGTGGAAGGGCGCATGAGCCAGACGACGCTGCCGCGCACGCCGGGCCGCGATTACGCGGGCGTGGTGATCCAAGGTCCCGCAGCCTGGCTTGGGGCTGAAGTGTGGGGTTCGGGCGGCGACGTCGGTTTCACGCGCGACGGCACGCACGCGGAACAGGTGGTTGTGCCCGTTTCAAGCCTGCGCCGCAAGCCGGTAAATCTGACGTTTGAAGAAGCATCGGCGATCGGCGTGAATTTCATCGCGGCGTGGTGCGGCATGGTGGAAGCGGCGCAGGTGCAGGCCGGCGAGACCATCGTGATCATCGGGCTCGGCGGTGTGGGCGGGGCGGCGGCGCAGATCGCGAAACGTATCGGCGCGAAGGTGGTGGGTGTGGCGCGCGGAGTGGCCGCGACGAGTCCGTACGTCGACGCCATGGTGGACTCGCAAGGTTCCGATGCCGTCGAACGTATCCGCGCAGCGACGAACGGCGGCGCGCCTGTCGTATTCGATACCGTTGGCGGATCGATGTTCGAAACAGCCGTCCATATGTTGAAAGTGGGCGGACGGCTGGTGGAGATATCCGCCACGGACCGCCGCGAAGTGACTTTCAATCTCGCGGATTTCTATCACAACGAGAGCCGCCTGATTGGCGTCGATACATTGAAGCGCGATCTGGTGGCATCGGCGGAAATGCTCGAAGCACTGCGTCCCGGCTTCGAAGACGGCAGCTACAAAGCGCCGCGGATCGCGCAAACCTTCTCGCTCGAGGAAGCGCAAGCCGCCTACCGGGCGGTGGCGGCGGGCACGCATGGCCGTGTGGTATTCACTCTGCAAACGAAGCGGACCTGATATGACGACGCACTGGCGACTCGCGCCGCAATCCATCCTCTTCGCCGTTTTTCTTGGCGCGCTGGCTGCATTGCCGCCCATTTCTATCGACATGGCGTTGCCCGCGCTCGCCGACATTGCACGCTCATTGCACGCGAGCGCAAGTCAGGCCGGGCTTACTTTGAGCCTTTTCATGGCGGGTTTTGCGGTCGGGCCGATCGTGTATGGCCCTCTCTCTGACGCTCGCGGCCGCAAGCCCACGCTGCTGCTCGGCCTTGCGTTGTTCACCGTGGGCGGGATCGTTTCAGCGCTCGCGCCCGGCATTGGCGTGTTGCTTGGCGCCCGACTCGTACAGGGTATTGGGGCGGGCGCGGGGATGACGGTCGCATTGGCCGTCGTGCGCGATCTGTTCGAAGGCAACGCGATGCAGCACCGGCTCGCGGCCATCACAGTGGTCGCGAATGTTGCGCCGATCGTGGCGCCGTCGATTGGCGTGGGTTTGCTGGCGGCGATCGAATGGCGCGGAATCTACGGCGTCATGGCGGTTTGCGGACTGCTGGCCGCGCTCGTTACCTGGGCTGGCCTCACGGAGTCCGCGCCACAGCGCAGCGCAGGTGTCGCCGTTTCTGGACTGCGCGATGGATATCGGCGCGTGCTGACGCATCGCGCGGTGATTGGGCACATCCTTATCAACGGCTTCGGATTCGGCTGGATGTTCGCGTATGTCGCGGGCTCGCCGCTCGTGTTGCTGCATATCCTGCACGTCAGGCCGATCGTCTATGCCGCTATGTTTGCAATGACTGGCGCGGGCATTGTTGCGGGTGCAACGGTGAACGGGTTTATCGGTGCGCGTGGTTTTGAGTCGCGGGGTATTCTTGCAACGGCTATCTGCGTGACGCTGGCTGCGAGCTTCGGATTGATCACGCTGAGCGTAATGCATTGGGTGTCGTTGCTCACGGTCATGCCCTTGCTGGTGGCAAGTACTTTTTGCTTTGGACTGGCCGCGCCCAGCGCCGCGCACGGCGCGCTCGATCCCATTCCTGAAGTGGCGGGCGTGGCGGGCGGCTTGTTGACTTCCATACAGATGCTGTGCGGCGCGGCGTCCAGCTCGGTCGTTGCGCTGCTGTTTCCCGCACTCGGGATCTTCGCTATGAGCGGCGTGATGACCGCTTGCGCATTGCTTGCGGGAATGGTCTGGATCTGGCTCGGGCGGCGGGAAGGAATAGAGACGCCCTCAGCGGTCGCCGATGTGAACCCGGCCTCGTCGGTCTACAAGGCCATAACACGCTGCTTCGATTAGCGGTCGAATGAAATCGTTAAACAGTGTTATGTACTCGTGCTGAATTTCATGCAGATGCGAAAACAGGGGCACAGGCTAACGTTTTCACGGTTAATCGAAGGAATCCTGCTCGCGGTGATTTAGCGGATGTCGTCAGTTTTTCTTTCGATCCGTGTCAACACACTCCGCGATGAGACGTTAAACGAGTACACGCGACGTCGTCGCCGCGTAGTCGTTAATCAACCATCAAGGGTCTTATCGCCATGAAAAAGCAACTCGTTGCCGCGACGCTCGTCGCTTTGTTCTCTGCTGGCGCTTTTGCACAGGCTTCGGCACCGGCTCCTACGCCTGCTCCCGCCATGGCTCCGGCCGCGACGGCTGCTGCCGCAACGCCGGCTAGCGCTGCGCACAAGGCTAAGAAGCACCATAAGAAGCATCACAAGCATGCAGCAGCTACGACGATCCCGTCGTCGGCAGCCAAGCCTTAATAGGGCTTAAGCAGCAAGTTTCCTTAAGCCTTTCTTAAGCTTAAGCGATGCTAGAGGAGCCCCGATTCGTCGGGGCTTTTTTTCGTCCGTACAAGCAACTGAGCCTGGTGCGAGCGGATCTACGTTGAGCACTATGGCTCCCAGCGGCATCCTGGCCCACTAGCGCGAGCAGACCAACCTCGGCGCGAGTGACCACCCCCTCGTGTATCATCCACACCACGCAGCTTTTCGGGCCGCCGCTCCGCCCGAACGCTCAACCCTACAGCTCTTTCCAGTACCGATGTCACTCTCCGAACTTAAACGGCGCCGCACCTTCGCGGTCATTTCCCACCCTGACGCGGGCAAGACCACGCTGACTGAAAAACTGCTGCTGTTCTCGGGCGCAATCCAGATCGCGGGTACCGTGAAGGGCCGCAAAAGCAGCCGTTACGCGACATCGGACTGGATGGAAATCGAAAAGCAGCGTGGCATTTCGGTCGCGAGTTCGGTCATGCAGTTCGAATACGGCGATTGCGTCATCAACCTGCTCGATACGCCGGGACACGAAGACTTCTCCGAAGATACGTATCGCGTGCTGACGGCCGTCGATGCTGCCGTGATGGTGATCGATGGTGCAAACGGCGTGGAAGCGCAGACGCTCAAGCTGCTCGAAGTCTGCCGCAGCCGCCGCACGCCGATCCTCACGTTCATCAACAAGCTCGACCGCGAAGTACGCCAGCCGCTCGAACTGCTCGATGAAATTGAACAGCATCTGGGCGTGGCGGCTGTGCCGTTCACGTGGCCGATAGGCATGGGCAAGGAATTCCAGGGCGTCTACGATATCGCGCACGATCAGGTGCGTGTCTTCCGTGCTGGACAGGACACGGCTGGCGGTGCGGTTGAAACGGTGCGTGCTTTGGACGACGCCGACGGCGAGCGCCGGTTCGGCCCGAGCTGGGCGCGTGCGAAAGAAGAAATCGACTTGATCACGGGCGCTACGCCTGCGTTCGATCGCGCTGCGTTTCTCGCGGGCGAACAGTCGCCGGTATTGTTTGGATCGGCGATCAACAACTTCGGTGTGAAGGAAATTCTTGACGCGCTAGTCGACCTCGCGCCGTCGCCGTCCATGCGTATGTCGGTACAACGTCCGGTGTTGCCGGAAGAGCCCCGCTTCACTGGCGTGGTCTTCAAGGTGCAGGCGAACATGGATCTTGCGCACCGTGATCGCGTGGCGTTCATTCGGGTGTGCTCGGGACATTTTGAGCGCGGCATGGCGCTTAAGGTGACACGTACGGCCAAGACGTTCCGTGCGAATAACGTGGTGACGTTCTTGTCGCAACGTCGCGAGACCGTCAGCGAAGCGTACCCTGGCGATATCATCGGCATTCCGAATCACGGCACGTTAAGTCTTGGCGATACGCTGACCGAAGGGGAATTGCTGCAGTTCGTCGGCTTGCCGTTCTTTGCGCCTGAAATTTTCCAGACGGTGGAAGTGGTCGATCCGATTCGTGCCAAGCAGCTTGGTGAAGCGTTGCGTCAACTAGGCGATGAAGGCGCGATCCAGGTCTTCCGTCCCGTGCTTGGCGGGTCGACTATTCTTGGCGCGGTCGGGCAACTTCAGTTTGAAGTGGTGTCGCACCGGTTATCGGCGGAATACAAGGTGGATGTGCGGATCATGCCGGCGCGCTATCGCATGTCGCGGTGGGTTACTTGCGATGACGCTGCAGAATTGCGCCGCTTTACCGATGCGTATTCGGCTCGCATTGCACTTGACGCGTCGAATGCGCCGACGTATCTCGCCTCGCACGTTTCTGAAATTGATGTGGCGAAGAAGGCTTGGCCGAAGATCGTTTTTAATGAATTGCGCGAGCATTCTGGAGCGCCGTTTCAGAAGTCAATATAGAAAGGGGGGGGGCTCGCGCCGGTGGACGGGGTTTGGGGTTCTGGCGCGACCAGTGATTGAACCTGCCGGAGGTTCACCCCGCGCTATCCGCGTACAACCCACCTCAAAAGATGACCTCGCAGTCCACCTAGCCAACCCACCATGAAATGAGGCAACCAGCACACGTCAGGCCGTCATGGTCTGGGGGCCATCGTGCTTGCCCGAGAGCGGTGGGGGCGAAGCGTGTTCGTGTCAGGATTCGCGAGAAGGAGGGGTTCACACATCC
>NZ_JALPRJ010000006.1 GCF_030464885.1 Caballeronia sp. SEWSISQ10-4 2
AGACGGCCTTGCGTCAACCCATGCTGCGCCCGGACGTGGCCGTCTTGCAGAAGGAGCCCCGGTCCTTTAGGGCCGCGAGGACGTCAACGGCTTCGATTTTCGGTGTCGTCGGCGGCCGAAGAAGTGAAGAATCCGAAACGCGATCTGCCCATCGCCATTATTTCGTCGCTGGCGGTTTGCGCCGTGCGCTATGTGGCGGTGGCGGCGGTGGTGACGGGCATTGTTCCGGCTGCGCAATTCGCCAATATCTCGCATCCGGTTTCGTACGCGCTGCAGGTCGCGGGGCAAACGTGGGTGGCGGGTTTTATCGATCTGGGCGCGGTGCTCGGCATGCTGACCGTGATTCTGGTGATGAGCTACGGCCAGACCCGCATCATCTACGCGATGTCGCGCGATGGCTTGCTGCCGGCGCGTCTGTCGAAGGTTCATCCGAAATTCGGCACGCCGTTCTTTACGACGTGGCTCGTAGGCATTTTCTTCGGGCTGATCGGTGCGCTCGTGCCGCTGAACGTGTTGGCTGAGCTGATCAATATCGGCACGCTCGCCGCGTTTTCGATGGTGTCGATCGCCGTCCTGATCATGCGACGCACGCACCCCGATCTGCCGCGCGCGTTCCGTTGCCCGGGCGTGCCGGGCGTGCCGGTCGTGCCCGTGCTGGCTGTGGCGGCGTGCCTGTTCCTGATGCTGAATCTGCAGGCGGTGACGTGGATTGCGTTCGCGCTATGGCTGGCGATCGGGTTGGCGATCTATTTCAGTTATTCCCGCTGGCGTTCGAAATTGGGGCGAGGGGTGGAGTGATCCGCCGAGCTTGAACCAAGCTGTTTAGCGATACGCCGCCCATCGAGGCGGCGTTTTTACGACCGCCTTCCGCGATATAAAACTCCCGCATGGCGACACCCTGCCCCCACCTTTAGCCCAATAGCGACCGTCTGCATTTTGTGCTTTACTCATTGTCACAACAAATAAACACGAACCCAGCCAGACACTCACAGTCGTGAAGTCCGCAAGGTCAGTGAAACAAAAGCGGTGAGTGAGCTTCGGCTGTTCCATCCCGAAGGAGACAGAAGCATGGCACTCAGCATCAGTCTGACGGTCAACGGCAAAGCCGTCACCGCCACCGTCGAACCCCACATCCTGCTAGTCCAGTTTCTCCGCGAGGAACTCGGTCTTACGGGCACGCACGTAGGCTGCGATACCGCCCAGTGCGGCGCGTGCACGGTCCATCTGGACGGCCGCGCCATCAAGTCGTGCAACATCCTCGCCGTGCAGGCTGACGGGTCGTCGGTGACGACTATCGAAGGGATGGCGAAAG
Organism: Caballeronia sp. SEWSISQ10-4 2; assembly: GCF_030464885.1. Classification (GTDB taxonomy): domain Bacteria; phylum Pseudomonadota; class Gammaproteobacteria; order Burkholderiales; family Burkholderiaceae; genus Caballeronia. Next base: position 1,313 of record NZ_JALPRJ010000006.1, read on the forward strand.
ATGGCGAGCTCCATCCCATGCAAGCCGCCTTCAAGGAGTGCCACGGCCTGCAATGCGGATTCTGTACGCCCGGCATGGTAATGAGCGCGACTTCCCTCGCCGCTCAAAAGCCCGATCTGACCGAAGCCGATGTCCGCGAACAGCTCGACGGCAATCTCTGCCGATGTACGGGGTATCACAACATCGTGAAAGCCGTGGTGCAAGGCGCGCAAGCCATGAAGGCTGCGCCCTGAGCCACCGCCCGCGCTTCACTCACCTTTCCGATGACGATAAAGATTCGCGCCTGAACAGGAGTCCGCGATGAATGCCCCCGAGACACCCGATACCCACCGCATGATTGGCGCCGCTGTCAAACGCAAGGAAGACTATCGCTTCCTGACGGGCAACGGCCAGTACACCGACGACGTCGTCCTGCCGCGTCAAACCTACGCCGTCTTCCTGCGCTCGCCGTACGCGCACGCGAAGATTCGCAGCATCGATATCACCGCCGCGAAAGAAGCGCCTGGCGTCGTCGCGATTTTTACCGGCGCGGATATGGCCGGCGAAAACGTCGGCGGATTGCCGTGCGGCTGGCTGATTCATAACATCGATGGCAAGCCGATGAACGAGCCGCCGCATCCCGTGATCGCGCATACAAAAGTGCGGCACGTGGGCGATCAGGTGGCGCTGATCGTTGCGGAATCGGTGAAGGAAGCGAAGGACGCGATCGATCTGATCGAAGTGGACTACGACGTGCTGCCGGCTGTCGTCGATACCGCCACTGCCGCCGATCCAGGTCAGCCGCAAGTCCACGATGAAGCGCCGAACAACCTCTGCTACACCTGGGGCCACGGCGATAAAGCCGCCACCGACGCCGCCTTCGCCAAAGCCGCGCATGTGACGACGCTGGATATTGTGAATCAGCGCCTGGTGCCGAACGCGATCGAACCGCGCGCCGTGAATGCGAGCTATTCGAAGTCCGACGACAGCTACACCGTCTACGTCGCGAACCAGAATCCGCACGTCGAGCGTTTGTTGATGGCGGCGTTCGTGTTGTCGCTGCCTGAGTCGAAACTAAGGATCATTGCGCCGGACGTGGGCGGCGGTTTTGGTTCGAAGATTTATCTGTATGCGGAAGATGTGGCGCTGACGTGGGCATCGAAGAAAGTACGGCGTCCGATCAAGTGGACATGCGAGCGCTCGGAAGCTTTTCTCACCGATGCCCACGGCCGCGATCACGTCACGAAAGCCGAACTCGCGATGGACGCCGACGGCAACTTCCTCGGCCTGCGCGTGCATACGACGGCCAACATGGGCGCGTATTTATCGACCTTTGCGTCGGCCATTCCGACCATCTTGTACGCCACGCTGCTCGCTGGGCAGTACACCACGCCCGCGATCTACGCCGAGGTGAAAGCGGTGTTCACGAACACCGTTCCCGTCGATGCCTATCGCGGCGCGGGGCGTCCCGAAGCGACTTATGTGATCGAACGGATCGTGGAAACGGCGGCGCGCGAGATGAACATCGATCCGGCGGAATTGCGGCGGCGTAACTTCATCCGTTCTTGGCCGTACACCACACCGGTCGGTCTGACCTACGATTCCGGCGATTACTCAGGTTTGCTCGATCGCGCGATGCAACTCGCCGATGTCGAAGGATTCCCCGCGCGGCGCGAGGAATCGAAGAAGAACGGCAAGCTGCGCGGCCTCGGGTATTCCTGCTACATCGAAGCGTGCGGACTGGCGCCATCGAATCTGGCAGGTGCGTTGGGTGCGCGGGCGGGCTTGTTCGAAGCCGGCGAAATTCGCGTGCATCCCACGGGTTCCGTCACCGTGTTCACCGGCTCGCATAGTCACGGACAAGGGCACGAAACCACCTTCGCGCAAGTCGTGGCGGATCGGCTTGGGGTATCGATGGATAACATCGAGATCGTTCACGGCGACACCGGGCGGATTCCGTTCGGCATGGGTACGTATGGCTCGCGGTCTATCGCGGTCGGCGGCTCGGCGATCATGAAGGCGCTCGACAAGATCGAGGACAAGGCCAAGAAAATCGCGGCGCATTTGCTGGAAGCGTCGGCGGAAGATATCGAGTTCAAGGATGGCATTTTCCGCGTGGCGGGGACCGACAGGACGAAGGCGTTCGCGGAGGTATCGCTGGCGGCTTACGTGCCGCACAACTTCCCGCTCGACAAGCTCGAACCCGGCCTCAACGAAAACGCGTTCTACGATCCGAGCAACTTCACGTATCCATCGGGCGCGTATTTGTGCGAAGTGGAAGTCGATCAGGACACGGGCGAAACGCGCATCCAGAAGTTCACGGCCGTGGATGATTTCGGCAACATCGTCAATCCGATGATCGTCGAAGGTCAGGTGCATGGCGGGATTGGACAGGGCATCGGTCAGGCCATGCTCGAGCGCGCTGTGTACGACAACGAAAGCGGCCAGTTGATGTCCGGCTCGTTCATGGATTACGCGATGCCGCACGCCTCCGACCTGCCGAACTTCGATGTGGAGACGTCCAAGGGCACGCCATGCGTGCATAACCCGCTCGGGGTGAAGGGCTGCGGCGAGGCGGGCGCGATTGGCTCGCCGCCGGCGGTGATCAACGCGATCATCGATGCGCTTTCGCCGCTCGGCGTGACCGATCTGCAGATGCCTGCGACGCCGCATCGCGTGTGGGCTGCCATGCAGGCCGCCGCCGATGCCTCGGCTGCCCGTGGCGCTTCGACTCCCGCTTAAGAGGACTTCGACATGTACTCATTCGATTATCAACGGCCGGACAAATCCGATGCAGCGGTGGCGTTCCTCAAGCAGCACGACGACGCCAAATATCTATCGGGCGGGCAGAGTTTGCTGCCGACCATGCGTTTGCGTCTTGCGCAGCCGTCGGCGCTGGTGGATGTGACGCGTATCGGCTCGATGAAGGACATTACGGTTACGGGCGACAAGGTGACTATCGGCGGCGCGGTGTGTCATGCGCAGGTTGCCGCGAACCCCGAGGTGCAGCGTGCGATACCGGGGCTCGCGGATCTTGCCGGTCATATTGGCGACCGGCAGGTTCGGGAGCGCGGGACGATCGGCGGATCGCTTGCCAACGACGATCCGGCTGCGTGTTATCCGGCGGCGGTGTTGGCGTTGAACGCGACTATCGTGACGGACAGAAGGCGCATAACCGCCGATGACTTTTTCCTCGGCATGTACGAGACGGCTTTAGAGCCCGATGAACTGATTACATCGGTGGAGTTTCCGATCGCCGAGCGCGCGGGGTATGAGAAGTTTCGGAATCCTGCTTCGCACTTTGCGCTGGTGGGCGTGTTCGTTGCGAAGCATCCAGGCGGCGTGCGAGTGGCCATCACGGGTGCTGCGTCGAGCGTGTTTCGGGCTTCTGCGCTTGAGGCGGCGTTATCGAAGGATTTCTCGGCGGCGGCGGCGCGCAGCACCACAATTTCCGCCGATACACTCAACGAGGATATGCACGCGAGTGCCGCGTATCGGGCGCATTTGATTCCGATTCTTGCGGGTAGGGCTGTTGATCGGGCCCTTGGGTTCTAGTATCGGCTCGCAGCATCAAGGGTTTTTCGCTCGCGCCGATGGACGGGCTGGGGCTCTGCCGGCGCGAGCGAACAAACACTGACCACAGAGACCCAGGAGCCTCATGGACCCGGCATCAATCGACGAAACGCTCGTCGCCCTGAGCGGGCAGCAATACTTCGCCAGCCGCGAACTGGCGACGGGGCTTTTTCTCGCATTGAAAATGCAGCGCCCGTTGTTCCTGGAGGGTGAACCGGGCGTCGGCAAAACTGAGCTCGCAAAAGCCGCCGCTGGCGTCCTCGGCACGCAAATGCTGCGGCTGCAATGCTACGAAGGCCTCGATACAGCCAGCGCGCTCTACGAATGGGACTACCCGCGCCAGATCATGGCGCTACGTCTTGCCGAGGCAGCGGGCGAACAACCATCGAACGATTCGCTCTACAAAAGCGAATTCCTGCTCAAGCGCCCGTTGCTGCAAGCGCTTATGCCGGACCCGTTGAATCCGGCCACGCGGCGCGTTCTGCTAATCGATGAAATCGATCGCGCCGACGAACCGTTCGAAGCTTTCCTGCTGGAATTGCTGTCTGACTTCCAGGTATCGATTCCGGAGTACGGCACCGTGCGCGCTGAACGGCCGCCGCTGGTCGTGATGACATCGAACCGGACCCGCGAAGTTCACGATGCACTCAAGCGGCGCTGTTTATATCAATGGATCGGTTATCCGGCGCGCGATGTGGAACTGCAAATCGTCGCAGCGCGCGCGCCCGAAGCCAGCGTGGAACTGCAGGCAAGGGCGGTAGCGTTTGTGCATCGGCTGAGGACATTGGATTTGTTCAAGGCGCCGGGCGTAGCGGAGACCATCGATTGGTGTCGTGCGCTCGCTGCGCTTTCCGTCAGCGAGCTTGATCCGCAATCGGTGCAAGACACGCTGGGCGTGCTGCTGAAATACCAGGACGATCTCGCGCGTGTGGACGCTGCCGAAATTGCGCAGTGTCTGGCTGCTCCAGCCTGACCATCATGTCAACGCCAACGCTTGCTCACAACGTCGTGCACTTCGTGAGGCTGCTGCGCGGCGCGGGTCTGGCGATGTCGCCGGCGCACAGCGTGGATGCGCTCGAAGCGTTGCGCTGGATCGACATCACCCGTCGCGACGATGTCCGCGCTGCACTCGCTGCATTGCTCGTTCACGCTCCCGACGAGCGCGAACTCTTCCATCAGGCCTTCGATCTTTTCTGGCGCGATCCCGATTGGGAAGGGAAATTGCGCGCACTATTGCTGCCGAAAGTGACAAACGGCGTGCCGCCGCCGAAACGCAATAATCGCCTCGCCGATGCGCTCGCTGCGAGAGCGGCCGAATCGAAGCGCAGTAGCGAGCAGGAAAGCGTCGAGCATCTCCACGCGCGCATCACGTTCAGCGCCCAAGAGCGCTTGAGTCATCGCGATTTCGATACCCTTACGTCCGACGAATGGCGCACGCTGCGGCATCAAATCCGTTCACACAGAATGCCGCTTGCCACCGAGCCGACGCGTCGTTTAAAAACCGCATCGCACGGCACGCATGCCGATTTGCGCGCGAGCGCGCGCAGCGCCGTGCGCTCGGGCGGCGACTGGACCACGTGGAAATACAAAAAAGTCGTCGAACGCCGGCCGCCGCTGGTCCTGCTGCTCGACATTTCCGGGTCGATGAGCGCGTATTCCCGGGCTGTGCTTTACTTCTGCCATGCCTTGCTGCAATCGCGCGAACGCCTGCAAGTGTTTCTGTTCGGTACGCGCCTGACCAATGCCACGCGAGCACTACGCGAACGCGATCCTGACGTCGCGATCGCCGCGATATCGGATCAGGTAGTCGACTGGTCGGGCGGCACGCGGATCGGCGCGGCGCTGGCCGAATTCAACCGCCGCTGGGCGCGACGGGTGCTCAACGGTCGCGCGACCGTGTTATTCGTCACCGACGGGCTCGATCACGAAGCAATCGATGTCCTCGAAACCGAGATGCTGCGTTTGCGCCGCTTTGCACATCGGCTGGTCTGGCTCAATCCGTTGCTTCGATACGCCGATTTCACGCCGCGCGCCCGGGGCGTACGGGCGATCCTGCCGCATGTCGATGCAATGCTTGCGGCTCATAACCTCGACAGCCTGAACGCTGTCGGCCGGGAACTGGCGGCGGTGACGCGTCGTGAAGACCGGAAATCAGCCGGAGACACGTCATGGACCTGACTGAAACGCATCAGTTGCCTGTGCCGCAGGACGTCGCGTGGGAAGCGCTGAACGACACTGAAATACTGCGCGCGTGCATTCCCGGTTGCGAAAGCATAGAAGCCGATGGCGAGAACGCTTACGCGGTGGCAATGACGGCATCGGTGGGACCGGTGAAAGCGAAATTCAAAGGACGCATGAATCTGGTGGACATCGACGCGCCGCACACGTACACCATTGTGTTCGAAGGGCAGGGCGGAGCAGCCGGTTTCGGCAAAGGTCAGGCGAAGGTGAACCTGGAACCGGGCGACAATGCCGACTCGACCACGTTGTCCTACACGGCCAACGCGCAAGTGGGCGGCAAGCTCGCGCAGATCGGGTCGCGGCTGGTGGATGGGGCTGCGAGGAAGATTGCCGGCGAGTTTTTCAAGCGATTCAGTGCGCAGTTGACGAAGGGCGATGAACCCGAGGGTGAGTCCGAGGGTGAATCCGCGGGTGGCCCCGATCAAGCGGCTGCGGACGGTGAAGGTGAAGTGAAGAAGAGGAAAAGATCATGGACAGCGTGGATCTCGAAGTCCTGAGAAACAGCGCGCGATGGCTCGAACGGGGGCATCGCGTGTTGCTGGTGACGGTTGTCAAGACGTGGGGCTCATCGCCCCGGCCCGAAGGTGCGATGCTCGCCGTGCGCGATGACGGCGCGGTGATGGGATCGGTGTCTGGCGGATGCATTGAAGACGATTTGATCGAGCGGGTCCGGCAACGCGGCATCGAGCAGACGAAGCCTGAAAGCGTGAAGTATGGGATTTCGGCCGAAGAAGCGCATCGGTTCGGACTGCCGTGCGGCGGGACGATTCAACTGGTGCTGGAACCGTTGTCGATGGCGAGCGGTATCGCCCAATTGTGCGAGGCCGTTCTGGCGGGTCGGCTGGTGACGCGTACGCTCGACATGAACACTGGCGCGGTCAAGCTCGAGCCGGCGCTGGCGACGGATGGCGTTACCTTCGATGAAACCACGCTCTCGACTATTCACGGACCGCGGTATCGGATGCTCGTGATCGGGGCGGGGCAGTTGTCGCGGTATTTGTGCAGCATCGCGGTCGGCCTGGATTATCACGTGACCGTGTGCGATCCGCGCGAGGAGTACACGGACGAGTGGGACGTGCCGGGGACGAAAATCGTGCGCACGATGCCCGACGATACCGTGATGGAAATGAAACTCGATGAGCGCTGCGCGGTGATTGCGTTGACGCACGATCCGAAGCTCGACGATCTGGCGTTGATGGAAGCGTTGAAGACGCCCGCGTTTTACGTAGGAGCGCTGGGGTCGCGACGCAATAACGCGGCGCGCAGGGAACGGCTGAAGGAGTTCGATCTCTCCGACGCCGAGCTCGCGCGCTTGCATGGGCCGGTGGGGATTTATATCGGCAGTCGAACGCCGCCGGAGATTGCGGTATCGATTCTTGCTGAAGTGACGGCGGCCAAGAACGGGGTTTCGCTGCCGACTATCTTGCAGGTCGAAGGTGCAAAGGCGGCGCGGGAACTTGAAGGGTCCGGTGAGATTTGCGGGATATAGATGTATGCAGAGTCGCCACGCTTTAAACGATAAGCGCAACAAACTGGCTTAACGCGGTTGTCGCGCCAAAGCTAAATATCAAAAAACCCCGCATTTCGCGGGTTCCACGTTCAAACAGCAACGCAAGTCAGGATCGGCCGCCTCACATCAACCCCATCCAGGCCATTGCGACAATCGACGCCATCACAATGACCGCCCCTACGGTCTTGCGTTTATTCAACTCGGTCCACAACAACACGCCTGTCAACGACAGCAGAATAATGCTGCCGGCGAGCGTATCGATGAGCAGCACCCACCCCACGCTCAATCCCGTGCCTTTATGCAGATTGCTCATCGTCGCGAGAAAACTGTTCTCGGTGCGTTTCACCGATACAAACCCATTCCCCACCCAGTATTCCGCCGATACCGCCCCACTCGGCGATGCCACCGCCACCGTCCACAACTCCGGCTGCATGGTCTTCTGATCGCCCCAGCCCACCGCATGCGCGGGTTCACGTTTCCCTCGACCGATAACGCCGTCGAGCTTGAGTTCTTGCTTGAGCCATTTGCCGAGTTCCATCGGCGACTTGAGACTGTGTGCGGGCAAGGCCATTTGCATCTGCGACACCTGCGGTTCGCCGCTCGATATCTTCAACGGACCGGCGCGATGATTCAGCAGAAAACCCGTCGTACCGAATAGCAGCCCGAGCACAGCGCCCCACAAACCCACCCAACCATGCACCTTGCGCAGCCATTTTATGAACGTCGCGCGGCGCGAGCGCTGTTTGCGAACGATTTGTTCGGCATCGTCGATAACGCGGCCGCCGCGTGGCGCGTACGGCATCGTGGTCACGTTGGACGCGGGTTCAAAAGTTTCAGGCGCGTTCACGCATCTCTCCATAAGGGCGCAGCAAAAGGGGTGTACTGCAGAGGGTTTTCTCACCGATACGGCCAAAAAAGCGCATCGGCTGAGCAAATCATTTCAAATGATAATGGTTATCATTACATGATTGTCAGAATTCTTCAATAGCCGCGTCGGAGGCGGGCTATCGAGGAAATCGACTCAAACCGGCCAGAGTGGCCCTTCTTCCATCGCGCCGACCTGCTCGCGCAATTCGAGAATGCGGTCTTCCCAATACCGCTGCGTGTTGAACCACGGAAACGCGGCGGGAAACGCGGGATCGTTCCAGCGACGCGCCAGCCACGCCGCGTAGTGAATCAACCGCAGCGTACGCAGGGCTTCGACCAGATGCAGTTCACGCGGCTCGAAATCGCAGAAATCCTCGTAGCCGGCCAGCAGATCGCCCAGCGCGCGCGACGCCTCCGGACGATCACCCGGCAGCAGCAGCCACAGATCCTGGATGGCGGGCGCCATGCGGCTATCGTCGAAATCGACGAAATGCGGACCCGCATCCGTCCAGAGCACGTTGCTCGGATGACAATCGCCGTGCAGCCGGATGCTTTTCACATCGCCGGCGCGCTCATAGCATCGCTCGACGCCTTCCAGCGCCATTTTCACCACGGTTTCATACGCTTCGCGAACGTCCCGCGGCACAAACCCGTGCGTGAGCAAAAACTCGCGCGGTTCGTAGCCGAAGGTCTGGATATCGAGCGCGGGCCGTTCCACATACGGCTTGATCTGCCCGATCGCGTGGATCCGGCCGATAAACCGCCCGAGCCATTCCAGCGTCTCCGGCCGGTCGATATCCGGCGCGCGCCCGCCGCGCCGTTCGAAGATGGAGAAGCGAAAACCCTCGAAGTGATGGAGCGTCGCGCCATTCAGCACACGCGCCGGCACCGCCGGAATTTCACGCTCGTAAAGCGTGGAAACGAAAGCGTGCTCTTCGAGAATGGCGTCGTCGGACCAGCGCAACGGTCGGTAGAACTTCGCGACCATCGGCGGCCCGTCTTCCATGCCAACCTGATACACACGATTTTCGTAGCTGTTGAGCGCGAGCATGCCGCCGTCGGTGCGTTCGCCAAGCGGCATCAGGACGCTGTCGAGTGCATCGAGCACGCGCTCGGGCGTGAGATCGGCGAAAGGCGGAGCCGGGGGATTTGCGTTGTCGCCGGAGAAAGAGAGGCTGTCTGCGGGCGCACGCGATGCATCGGAATGGTTCGAGTTCATCCCTGCATTGTGACGCGCATCGCCGGGGGAAGCATCAGCGATGCGCGGTTACAGCAAACAGAGTCGTGAAATGTGCCCGATTCTCAATGCATTAGCGCGTTGGTCGGGCGAACGAGTTCGCCGGTATCAATCAGATCTTCGAGGAAGAACGGTTCCGTATTGAGCAGTTCCGACGTACCGGGCTCGTCGGCGTACCAGGCGACCATGGCCATGTCGCCGAGAATGCGCATGACAATGCCGCGTGCGCCCTGTGGCACAGCGATATGGACGGAGCGAACGATTGAACCGATTTGCATGATGACTCCCCGAAGTGTGCCGGCAGGACAGTGCGCGTGCCGGTCGGTTCTGGATAAAGCACAGGAGGTTGATCCCCTGTGCACGAGATCGAAGTGCCGCGCGTAAATTCCTCGAATGCCTGCAACTCGCAGCGTATCCAGATGATTTCGGCTGAAACGATGTTCTACTTTAGCGCATCAATTCGCCTCGGGTCGAAATCTTGCACCGTATTAAAAAAATGCAGGAGCGTGCGAAGAGGTCTCGAAAGTTGATTGAAAGCGCACGGCGCACCGTCCGGCGAAACCCTGATGATCACGGTATCGTTATGGTCTTCGCCACCGGAGATCCACTTGTGACTTCATCGCCGGCGCCGTCCCGGTCAGCGTCGTCCTCCTCGCTTTCCCCCGATTCCCTGCTGTACCTCGAACGCGGATCGCGCGCTTACTGGCACGCGGCGATTGCCCTGCTGTTTGCAGGCTACGCCACCTTCTCGCTGCTCTACTGTGTGCAGCCGCTCCTTCCGGAATTCACCAAGGCGTTCGGCGTGAGCCCCGCGCAAAGTGCGTTGTCCGTATCGGTGACGACGGCCTCGCTCGCCGTCGCGATTTTTATCGCCGGCTTTGTTTCGGAGGGGTGGAGCCGGCACCGGTTGATGACGTTGTCGCTGACGGCTTCCTCGTTGCTCACGATCATCGTGGCGTTTCTGCCGAGCTGGCATGCGCTGCTGTTCGTGCGTGCGCTAGAGGGGCTCGCGCTTGGCGGCGTGCCGGCGGTCGCCATGGCCTATCTCGCCGAGGAAGTACATCCCGACGGCCTCGGCCTCGCGATGGGACTCTACGTCGGAGGCACTGCCATTGGCGGAATGGCCGGACGCGTGATCAGCGGGATTCTCGCGGACGTGTTCTCGTGGCGGGTCGCTATCGGCGGAATCGGAGTGCTGGGGTTGCTCGCCACGCTGGCGTTTCGTGCGCTCCTGCCGCCCTCGCGACGCTTCGTGCCGCGCGCCGGGATGAGTTTTAGCCATCATCGGACCGCGCTTTCCGGGCACCTGAAAAATCGTGGCCTGCCGTTCCTGTTCCTGATGGGTTTCGTGCTCATGGGCAGCTTCGTCACGCTTTATAACTATGTCGGTTATCGGTTGATTGCGGCGCCGTTCAATCTGAGCCAGGCGGAGATCGGCGCGATTTTCGTGGTGTACCTGACGGGCGTGGTGGCGTCGCCCTGGTCCGGAAAAATGGCCGATGTGTTCGGCCGCGGCCGCGTGCTGATCGCAGCGCTCGTGCTGATGATCTTTGGCGTGGCGCTGACGTTGTCGATGTCGTTGCCCGTGGTGATTACGGGCATCGCGTGCATGACGTTTGGATTCTTCGCCGGCCATTCGGTCGCGAGCGGCTGGATTGGCCGGTTGGCCAAAGGCTCCAAAGGCCAGGCAGCCGCGCTTTATCTGCTGGCGTATTACATCGGCTCAAGCGTGCTCGGTTCGTGGGGCGGGCACTTCTGGACCATCGCCGGCTGGCCCGGCGTGAGCGGCTTCGTATTCGTCCTGCTGCTGATCGGTCTGGGCGGTGCAGAATACTTGCGCCGACGAGAGCGGCACGCAGATACTTAGATCGATTAGCTAAAATCCACGCGCGAACGCAACGAAAGTCTTTTGTAAAGACTAACCAATGAGGGTTTTTCTGTATCCGCTTAAAGCATGCGGGCGGAAAAGCCCGTCACATAAGGCGTTTCGTCTGTTGTTCACCAACGTTTGCGCAAAGCAGCACAAATAAAGCGTAATCCACGTCCTATACTCAAATCGACAGTGCGACGTCTCACGCAGTCAGGTGGACGCTGAGCACGGGCGATGGGAGACGTGTATGACCACCTACTTCACGATCGGCGACTTCATCCTGATCATCCCGATGGCGCTTGCAGGCATTCTCTTCCTGGGCGCCGTACCGTGCGCCACGCAATTCCGGAAAAACACCCTACGCGTATTCGGCGCGCTGCTCGGCGTACTGGTTGCATTTTTGCTGGTGGAAGGATTGCCGGCGCTGGTTTAGCAGTCCAATGGGCTGATTGGCGCGGCGGGCCTAATGGGCTCGACTTCCACGCCTGCTGGACAGGAACAGCGCGCGCGAAACGCGCTGTTCCTGCGTTCCCGGCCATCCTCGGGCATCTCCTACGCTCACGTTCGTTCCGAACGTCGAGCTCTTTGTATTACCGCTTCCAATTCCCTCTCGCTGGCGCATCCGCCAGATGGCAGCATGCGTAATTAGTCCCAATCGCTCCACCAGTCGATGCCAACCGATATTCAACGCAAAAAATCGACATCGAGGACTTAATGCCGCCGCTCACTGTTGCCGTTATTGCTTTTATCGCGCTCGTCGTTGTTTTCACGACGGTCTGGGCGTGGCAAGTTAAATCGAAGAACGCCGGCATGATCGATCCTGTCTGGGCGATGTCGCTCGGCGTGGTCGCGTTGCTGATTGCAGTGCTCGGACAAGGCGATCTGCACACGCGGGTCATTGTGGGAATCAGCGGGTTCGTCTGGGGTATGAGGCTTGGCGTGCATCTGTGGAAACGTAATGCCGGTCACGGCGAGGATCCGAGATATCACAAGTTCCGCGAGCAGTGGGCCGCCGATACCAACAAGAAAATGTTCTGGTTCTTCCAGTTGCAAGCCGTGATTTCGATGCTGCTGTCGCTCGCGTTTTTCGTGCCGGCCTATCGCACGACGCCGCCCGGCGCTGCGTGGGTCGCGTTGGCTGCGGTGATCTGGGTGATCTCGATTGCGGGCGAAGCGCTCGCCGATCATCAGCTACTTATGTTCAAGGTGGATCCATCGAATCGCGGCAAAGTGTGTCGCGCCGGCCTGTGGCGTTACTCGCGGCATCCGAACTACTTCTTCGAATGCGTGCATTGGGTCGCGTACATTCCGCTCGCGATCGGCGTTGGCGGGTGGATTGTCGCGATGCTGCTGCCGCCCGTCCTGATGGCGTGGCTGCTGATGAAAGTCTCGGGCGTACCGATGGTCGAAGCGGAATCGGCTAAAAAACGCCCGGGATATGCCGACTATATGCGTACGACCAGCGCATTGATTCCATGGCCGCCGCGTCATCCTTAAATAATAATAGCGAGGAGTTTTCACATGAGCGAGCTGCCATCGCAAGCGGTTATGTCACAACCACAAGAAAAAGAAGCCCCGCCGGACAGCTGGCTGATCGACTGGTGCGAGCGCGGCCGGATTCCGGACTCGCTCGTGCGCCTGGGGATGCGCCGGCTGATGAAACAGCGCCTGCGCGATGAAGGTGTCGACAATGGCGAAGCGCGTTCGAAGCGCTTCAACCGCCTCGTCGATGAACTGCGCGCAAGTCCGATCGCGATCGAAACGCAAGCCGCGAACACGCAGCACTACGAGGTGCCGGCGGCGTTTTTTCATGCGCATCTCGGCGAGCATCTGAAGTATTCGTGCTGCTTGTATCGGACGGGGGCGGAAACGCTCGATCAGGCCGAGCGCGCAATGCTAGAGGAGTACGCGGCCCGCGCGCAACTCACCGATGGCCAGCGCATCCTCGATCTCGGTTGCGGCTGGGGTTCGCTCTCGTTGTGGCTGGCGGAAACTTATCCGCGCTCGCGGATCGTGGCGTTATCGAATTCGCAGGGGCAGCGGGCGTTTATTGAAGCGCAGGCGGCCGAGCGCGGCATCGCGAACCTGAGCGTGGTGACGGGGAATATTGTCGATTATCAATTCGAGCCGGCGCTGCTCGGCGATGGTTTCGACCGTGTTTTATCGATAGAAATGTTCGAGCACATGAAGAACTACCGGTTGTTGCTGAACAAGATCTCGGGTTGGATGTGCGAGGACGCCAAGCTTTTTGTGCATGTGTTTGCGCATCGCACGCTGGCTTACCACTTCGAGGTGAAGGACGGTAGCGACTGGATGTCGAAGTACTTTTTCACGGGCGGGACGATGCTGTCGGAGGCGTTACTGCTGCATTTTCAGGACGATCTCAAGATCGACCGTCAGTGGTGGGTGAGCGGCGCGCATTATGAAAAGACGGCGAATCAATGGCTTGAGAATCTGGACGCGGCGCGCAGCGAGTTGATGCCGCTCATGGTCCTGACTTACGGTGCTGCCGATGCCTCCGTCTGGTTTCAGCGCTGGCGCATGTTTTATATGGCGGTGGCGGAGTTGTTCGGCTACGCCGGAGGCAATGAATGGGGCGTTGCGCATTACCGGTTTTCCAAGCGCTCCCGCTAACCCAATTAACTAAAGGGTATCGCTCGCGTCTTCGTCGAACCCGTTCACCTTGCCGCCATCAACGCCGGCCGCCGGGCAAACCATGGCCTCGCGGCCTCCAGTTGCGCCGCGAGCCGGAACAGCGTCGCGTCATCGTTCAAGCGTCCGGCGAACTGCACGCCAATCGGCATGCCGCGGGCATTCCAGTACAGCGGCACGGACATCGCCGGCTGGCCGGTGAAGTTGAAAAGCTCCGTGCAACCGGCCCAGTCGAACGCTTTCTTCGCCGATACCGACAACATTCGCCGCACCAGCGGTTCAACAGGAAGCGCAGTCAGCACGTGCATCTGCAAACGCTCGAATGGCGTCGGCTGCTTGGCGCCAATCTTGAACGGCGCGGCAGCAAGCGTGGGCGTCAACAACACGTCGTATCGCGTCATCAACGCGGCCATCTTCGCCGTAACCTGGCGCTGCATTTCAAGCGCCGCCGGTAGATCCCGCTCGCCGATCTTCCGGCCGACATGCGCCATCGCCCATGATGCGATCTCGAAATCGCCGCGCTTCGGCTTCTGACCGCTGATGCGATCGGCGTGCAACACAATCTCCTTGGCCAGCACCGACCACATCACGAGGAACGCATGAGCGATAGCGTCGAAATCGAGCCCAAACGACGCCGGCTCCACACGATGACCCAGCGATTCAGCGAGCTTGGCGGCATCGTCGAGAGCAGCTTTCACGTCCGCCGACAATTCCCCCGCAAGCTGCGGCTCCAGCATATAGCCGATGCGCAACGGCCCGCACGGCTCGCTGACGGCTCGGAAGAACGAGCCCGATTGTCCGGTCGATGTGAGGTCGAGCAGCAAGGCGCTATCGCGGACACTTCGCGACACCGCGTGATCCACCGATAAATCGCCGGGTGACGGCAGCGGTTGCGGCTGGACATCGTTGGATGGCTTGTAGCCGAACAAACCGCAACACGACGCCGGGATGCGGATCGAGCCGCCGCCGTCCGCCGCGTGTGCCAGCGGCACGACGCCGCCCGCAACGGCCGCGGCTGCGCCGCCGCTGGAACCACCCGTGGTGTAGTCGAGTCCCCATGGGTTGCGCGTCGGTCCGAACAACTCGGGTTCGGTGTACGGCATCTGGCCGATTTCAGGCGTGTTGGTCTTGCCGAAGATGTTGAGCCCGGCCTGCTTCGAGCGCGCGATGATCAGCGAATCTTCAGTGGGCGTGTAGTGCTGGAAGTGACGGCAGCCCATCGACATCCGCAAACCCGCAACCGGCGCGCCCAGATCCTTGATGAGGTAGGGAACGCCCGCGAACGGACCCTCGCCGAGGGTGCCGGAGCCATCGCGGCCGCCACGGCTCGCGCGATTGCGAGCCGCCTGATAGTCCTTCAGCACGATGGCGTTGAGCGCGGGATCGACAGCTTCGGCGCGCGTGATTGCCGTATCGATCAATTCCCGCGCGCTGACCTGGCCGCTGCGCACGAGCTCGGCGAGGCCGATCGCGTCGTAGTCGAGATACTCGGACTGCACGGTTCTCCCTTGTTTGATGCGGTTGTGTCCCGTCTTCTCAGGCGGCCAACCGCGCAGTCCGCGGGGTTGTGCGCTGGGTTACGAATGCTCGCCGAGGAACGTGAGCGTGCGGCCGTGCGCCAGTGCCGATGCCGCTTGATTGTACGATGCGCGATCCGTGCAATTGAAGCCGTGATCCGCGCCCGGGTATACGTGGACCTGTGCGTCCTTGCCCGCGAAGCGCTGCTTCACTGAATCGACTGCGTCGGACGGAATGTGGGCGTCGAGTGCGCCGTAGTGGAATTGCATCGGCACCTTGATCTTGTCGGCTTGGTCGAGCTCGTTCTGGATGCCGCCGCCGTAGTAGGCCACGGCGATATCGAACGCACCTTGCGCCGCCGACAAATACGCAAGCCGGCCGCCGAGGCAATAACCGATACCCGCGACCTTGCCCGTGACTTCCGGCAACGCGCGCAGCGCGGCGGCAGTCGCGGTGACATCGGCGACGGCCAGCGTCACGTCGAGCTTGCCGTAGATTTCCATCGCCTTCTCGCGGTCTGCACCGGCATAGCCGAGTTCCACGCGCGGCTGGACGCGCCAGAAAATGTCCGGCGCGAGCGCGACGTAACCATCGGCGGCGTACTGGTCTGCGACGGCGCGGATGTGCGAATTCACGCCGAATATTTCCTGGATGATGACGATGCCCGGACCTTTGCCTGCCTTGGGCAACGCGAGATAACCCTGGAAGGTGTCGCCGTTTGCTGGAATGTCGATCCAACGGGATGTCACGGTCATGATGAAGCTCCTGGCTGATGCCTGAATGATGGGGGCGAAAAAGCAGCGGGTTAGTGTGCCACCATTCGAACCGCCTTGCTGGCAAGGGCTCAGGCTGTAAAGTGGCTGTAGGAAACACCCCCGGCAGCGCGTCTCTTCATGGGCGTTTTCGCGACCCGCGTACGCGTATTCCATAAGGCCCGGAAGCGGCGGCTAGTTAATACTCCTTCCCTGGTCTTTAACCCGACTTCTTAACCCGCCCAATTGACTCCAAACAAGCGGACCGGATAATAACGGCATGGCCCGCTAAAACTAAAGCGACACCTCTAGAATGCCGCGAACGGCGCCATCGGCAGAAGTGCCAATCCGCTGAAGAACCGCATGAACAGGAGCTTTCCGCATTGCACCAGCACACTTTCAATAGCTTCTCAACACATCTCTTATTGGTAGTCGCACCACTATCCTAAAAAACTTCCCCAAATTAATTTGACAACCCTACACTTGCGCGCAGTACGGATGGCGGCTGCCAAAAACGGCCGGCTGAAGGACTAGCCAAGTGCATGACGATGCATCCGGCGTGGTCGTCCACGGGGCTGAGCGATCGTGATGAAGACGGAGCACAGGGCGACACCGTTGTTTTTGGGACCGAAACTGGAGACTTACATGAACACCAAGCTTCACAAACTGTTGCCTATCAGCGCTGCAGCGCTGCTGTTCGCCTCGATGGCAACAACCGCTACGGCCGACGAGACCGTCAAGATCGGTCACGTTGCACCGTTGACCGGCGGCATTGCCCACTTGGGCAAGGACAACGAAAACGGCGCGCGCCTCGCAGTTGAAGAAATCAATGCCAAGGGTCTGACGATCGGCGGCCAGAAGATCACGCTTCAACTCGACCCGCAAGATGACGCGGGCGACCCGCGTACGGCAACGCAAGTTGCTCAGAAACTGGTCGATGACAAAGTGGTCGGCGTGGTCGGTCACCTGAACTCCGGCACGAGTATCCCGGCTTCGAAGATCTATAGCGATGCCGGCATCGTCCAGATCTCGCCGTCGGCTACCAACCCGACCTACACGCAGCAAGGCTTCAAGACGACGTATCGCGTGGTGGCAACGGATGCTCAGCAAGGTCCGGCGCTCGCCAACTTCGCCGCCAAGACGATGAAGATGAAGAGCGTGGCGATCGTCGACGACTCCACGGCTTACGGCCAGGGTCTCGCGAATGAATTCGAAAAGACCGCCAAGGCGCTCGGCCTGAACGTGATGTCGCATGACGCGACGAACGACAAGGCTGTCGACTTCCGCGCCATTTTGACGAAGATCAAGGGTGAGAATCCTGACGCGGTGATGTACGGCGGCATGGACGCAACCGGCGGCCCGTTCGCCAAGCAAGCCAAGCAACTTGGCCTGCGCGCCAAGGTGCTGGCTGGCGACGGCGTATGTACCGAAAAGCTGGCTGATCTGGCAGGCGATGCAGCCGACAACGTAGTCTGCTCGGAAGCCGGCATGGCGCTCGAGAAGATGGAAGGCGGCCCGGCATTCGCAGCCAAGTTCCAGAAGCGTTTCGGCCAGCCGATCCAGATCTACGCTCCGTTCACGTATGACGCGGTGTACATCATTGTTGACGCAATGAAGCGCGCTGGCTCCACCGATCCGGCAAAGATCGTTGCTGCCATGCCGGGTACGGATTACAAGGGCGTGATCGGCGAAACGACCTTCGATTCGAAGGGCGACCTGAAGCACGGCGTGATCTCGCTGTACGACTACAAGGGCGGCAAGAAGACGCTGCTGGACGTGGTCAAGATGTAATTTCGCGGGCGGTCCGGTCTCGTGCTCGTGACCAGGACCGCCTTCGATGATTCTTTGAAAAAACGCGCTGATTTCGGTCAGCGCGTTTTTTTTGCGAGGGCGTTTCGCGAGGGTTTATCGATCCCCCTCTCTGCGCTCAGAGCTTCAACTGCTTCATGATGCGCGGTCCGACGAGCGCGATCAGCGCCGCACACGCTGCAACTATCGATAACCCGATCGGCAGCGTGCTCACCTGCGCCACACCGCCTATCAGCACCGGCCCGAACAGCAAGCCGAAGTATGCGAGCCCGGCGACGTGCGCCAGGCCTTCGGCCGCGCTTACGCCCTCTACGCGCGCGGCCGCAGCGAACAGCACCGGCATCATGTTCGCGAGGCCGAGTCCCATCAGCGTGAAACCCGCCAGCGTGACTACCGCATTTGGCAATAACAGCGCCGCAACCATGCCGATAAACGCCAGCGCCGCACTCGCGAAGATGAGCTGCGGCGCGCCAAAGCGAGCGCGCACCGCATCGCCGCCGAAACGCCCCGCCGCCATGCCGCCGGTGAACGCCGCGTAGGCCGCGCTCGACAACGCGGGCGTGGACAGTACGACGTCGCGCATATAAACCGTGGCCCAGTCGTACATGGCCCCTTCGGCGATCAACGCGATCAAGGCCATGCCGCCCAGCGCCCACAATGCCCTGGAGCGCCAGCGATTCGACGACGACCGTCCGCCATGGTGGTCGTCCGGGTGAGGGACATGCGGCAGCACGGCGGGCATCGACACCAGAACCACGATCAAACTCACCACTGCTGCCAGCACGAGATGCGCGAGCGGCGGCATGCCGTGCGCGAGCATTACGCCGCCGGCTGCCGCACCGGCCATCCCGCCGATACTGAACATGCCGTGCAGCGACGACATGATCGGCCGGTCGAGCGCTTCTTCTACGGCGCTGGCTTCGGCGTTCATCGCGACATCGAGCGTGGCCATGCTGAAGCCGAACAACGCCAGCACCACGAGCAGCAGCCAGTAGAACGGCGCGGCCAGGATCAGCGCCCCGCAAACCGACATGCCGATACCGCTCGCGAGGCACGCGCGGCGCGTGCCGACGCGCGCGATCCACGGGCCGTTAATGAGCATCGCGACGATCGAGCCGGCGGCGACCGCCAGCAGCGCAAAGGACAGCGAGCCCGGGCTCAGGTGAAATTTGTCGCGTACGGTGGGCACGTGAACGCCCCACGAGGCGTACAGCATGCCCGCGATGAAAAACACGGCCATGGTCGCGTAGCGCGCTCGCTCGCGTTTTGCCACGGGAAGCCGGCGATGCACGGCGTTTGGAGTGTCGTGCCCGACGGCACGGGCGCTGGAAACGGATTCGGACACGGGAATCGCTCTCTTTGCTTTCTTTGTTTTGACTGCCGGTCCTTTCACTGACCGGCGAAGCTTTCAATTCTATCGGGTTGCGGACATGCCTGGTTTGAGTGCTTTAAGATCGTAAAGGCTGCTGGTTTCCCTTACGTGTACGGTTCCAGATTCGCTTTTGAGTTCTCTCGTGAGGTTTGCTTTGAATATCCCCTCGCATGCTCCGCTGCATTTATTGCATCAAGTGCCGCACGGCACGCTTGCCACTCACTCGCGCGAGCCGCGCGGCTTCCCTTACCCGACCGCATTACCGTTCGCGCCGACTGCCCGTCACGTGCCTATGGTGCTCATTAGCCATCTGGCCGAACACACCCGTAATCTGCAAGTGGATGCGCGCGCTGGTTTTCTGATTACCCATTCGGCCGGCGATGCCATTCTCGAAGGCCAGCGCCTTACGATGCTCGGCTCGTTTTCTCCGGCGCCGCCTGAATCCGCCGATGAACTGGCGCGCCGTTATCTCCGATATCACCCGGATGCCGCACGTTATCTCGAACTGGGCGACTTCACGTTTTGGGTCATGTCGCTCGAACGCATGCGCTATATAGGCGGCTTTGGCGCAATGGGTTGGCTCGACGCCGCGGCGCTTGATCCACTTGAGCCGTTATCCGAGCAGAATGAGCTTCAACTGCTGGCATTATTTGCCGATTCTCCCGCGCGGCCGGCGGACCTCGAACTAATGGGTATCGACAAATATGGTTGCGATCTGCGGACTCCGGCAGCTCGCAATCGTTTCACCTTCGATAAACCGAAACAAACTCGCGCTGAACTGAATGCCGCGTTGATCGATTGTATTGAACGGCATAGGTGATTGTCTGAATTTGCGAACCCGCGACACGTGTCTTTATGTCGCGAAATTACGAGATGGTGTTACCGCGATGAAGCAAATTTTGGAGAAGCTCGCACGAAATGGAAGTTTTAAGGGACGTGTTTAGGTTTATTTTCATTTCATGAAAGATTTCCCGGCTTAATTTAATGATGTAAGTAAGATGAATGCGGAGTTTTGGCAACGTTCACCGAATCGCACCAATTGTTACGGACGCCCGTTCGACTGATTTGATTTAAATCGGCAGTGCAGAAACGTGCGCAAAATCCTAGTTGTGTTAATCTGCGATCCATTGAGAGGCTTTACCTTATAACCGGAACGAGCGACGACTCGTACACTGCAAACCACAAGGAAATCATCATGCCGTCTTACAAGGAACTTCTCGCGCAGCGCGAAAATCTCGAACGACAGATTGAAGAAGCGAAGTCGCGGGAATATGCTGAAGTTCTCAATGAAATCAAGCAGAAAATGGCCGACTACGGGATCACGCTTGCTGAATTGGCGGGTGGTCGCGGCGGTAAGAATTTGAAAAATGCATCGCGTCCGCGTGCAGGCGTTGCGCCGAAGTATCGTGATCCGGACAGCGGCAGCACATGGTCGGGCCGCGGCAAACCACCAAAGTGGATTGCTGGCCAGGAGCGTGACAACTTCCTGATCCAGAAGTGAGTTTTAGTCTGATTGAAAAAGCCGCACCATTTTAATGGTGCGGCTTTTTTTTGCCTGCGTACTGGCCCGACTCGCCCGGGATTGCTGAAAGCGGCCGGCTCTGCCGAGTTCAGACAGTATTCGAGGCACGACTGAGAACGCGTCGTGTTTAATGTAAATAGATGATTTTTATAGGGTTTATCGTTTTTAGGCGAGTGCGGTTCAGCGCGGCTTGCTAAAATTCGTCACTCAATGACTTCGAGTGATGACATGTCGCTATCAACAGCGCGCGCGGTGGAAAAGCAGGACGTAGCCCGCAAAACAACCTTTGCAAGTATTGCGCTTAATTCGGTGCTGATGGCGGCTCAGATCGTTGTCGGCGTGTTTGCGCATTCCCAGGCCTTGATTGCCGACGGCGTTCATTCACTGGCCGACCTGGTGTCGGACTTCATCGTGCTGTTGGCTAATCGGCATAGCAACGCCGCTCCGGACGACGACCACAATTACGGTCATAGCCGTTATGAAACAGTCGCTTCATTATTTCTCGGCGCGTTGTTAATTGCCGTCGGTGTCGGGATGTTATGGCGGGCGGGTGAACGTATTGCGAATCTTCAGGACATTCCGACAGTTCACGTGAGTGCATTGGTCGTCGCGGTGATCGTCCTGATTTCAAAGGAATTATTGTTTCGCTATATGCTCCGCGCTGCCGAACGCGTGAGATCGGCACTCCTGATCGCAAATGCGTGGCACGCTCGTTCGGATGCCGCGTCGTCACTTGTGGTCGCAATCGGCATTATTGGCAGTATGGCCGGCTGGCGTTTGCTGGATCCTATCGCGGCTGCAATTGTCGGTTTTATGGTGGCGCGCATGGGATGGACTTTCGGATGGGATGCGTTACAGGATTTGTCGGATCGCGCACTGGACCAAGCCGAAACAGAAAAATTGCGAATGTTGTTGGTCAGCACGCCGGGCGTTCGCGACGTGCATGAATTGCGCACGCGGAAAATGGGCGATCTCGCTATTGTCGACGCGCATATTCTCGTCGATCCCCGTATTTCAGTTTCAGAGGGCCATTACATCGCAGAATCGGCGCGAGCGAGCTTGTTGACAAATACCCGTGTCGTCGACGCATTGATTCACGTCGATCCGGAAAATGATGAAGTCAATCCACCTCCGGGCAGAATGCCTACACGTTCGGCTGTGAGTGATGCCGTCAGTGCTGTATTGGGCGCTCACGGTCTGACGTACGACAGTCTGAACCTGCATTATCTAAGCAGCGGCTTCGATATCGACCTGACGCTTCCCGCCGGTTTAAGCGACGAACAGCTGGGCAGCCTGGAGCGTGTCGATTTTGATGCGCTCAAGCGGAAACTCGGCGCGCGCGAAATTCGGCTTGCCCGAGCTGTGCGAAATCCGCCGGGTGTTGTGAATACTGAACATGCTGCCGCTTCTCGCACTCACTAAAGTGTCAAATTAAATTCAGGCAATTGAAGGCCGGTTCAAAGGGGCAATTGGGTATCGAATTTGATCTCGCGCAGCACCACGCTGGTCCGGACTTGTGCGACCGCCGGAATCTTGAAGATACGGTCGTGGAGAAAAGCGTCATACGACTTGATGTCCGGCGCGACAATTTTCAGGATGTAATCGGCCTCGCCCGTGGTGCTGTAGCACTCGGTGACTTCCGGGCACGTGGTGATCTCGCGTTCGAATTGTTCAACGCCGCCTTCTGTGTGACGCGTGAGATGAATATGAGCGAGCGCGCAAACATGCAAGCCGAGTTTTTCGCGATCGAGCAACGCGGTGTACCGCTGAATCACGCCCGATTGCTCCATATCCTTGATGCGCCGCCAGCACGGGGTGCTGGAGAGCCCGACTTGGTCGGATATCTCCTGAACTGAACGGCGGGCGTCCAGTTGCAGAAGTCGGAGGATTTTTTGTGAAAACGTGTCGAGAGTCAACTGCGCCTCCTTTCGGTCGCTACCAACTCCAATAGTAGAGGTGGCAGAAAGGAAGCGCAATGTCAAACGCCTGCCGTGAGCAATATTGCCTAACTCAATGCCCAGACTGCGCGTTTTGTCCTTCGGCGTCTTTGTCGTCCGGCGTTTCACCGGCCGCTTTTAACGATGCCAGCAGCGCCCGCTGAGTCCGCAATTCGGCCAGCATGTTGCAGAAAAGGGCACCTTGTTCGACGGCGTCATCGAGTGCGACGTGCGTGTGCGGAAGTTCGTCGAACCAGTGTTTCGGCAAACGCGGTTTGATGGCTTTCCGGTACGGCAGATCGGTCAGCGCGAATGCGAGTGTCTTGATGTCGAGCGCCGACCATGAGAACGGGCAACGCTCGGCGAAACGCATCATGTACCAGAACATGTACGTGAAGTCGAAACCTGCAGGATACGCAACGAACACGGGCTTGCCGGGCAACGCCTCCACCCATTCAACGTAAGCGCGCAATGCAGTGAGCGGTTGCTGCAAGTCCTTACGGCATGCGGCCCATGCTTCGGGCTGGGTCTTCCACCAGGCGGCCTGAATCGGGTGAGGCGCCGCGCCTTCCAGCGTTTCGAGATTGGCGGAGAACGTGCCGATCAGTTCCTTGTGCTCCGTGTAGGCCGCCGATGCAAAACTCAACATGGAGTGCGGCCCGGGAATGGGTCCATCAGCTTCGACGTCCGTGCTTACGTAGATTTCCGGAATAGCGGTGCTCATGCGCTCATCCGGTCGCCGACGAACGGGTTGGTGCGGCGTTCATGACCGAACGTGGACGCAGGACCGTGGCCCGGCACGAACGTAACGTCATCGCCCAGCGGCCAAAGTTTTTCCTGCACGGAGCGCACGAGGTCGGAATGGTTGCCGCGCGGAAAGTCCGTACGGCCAATCGACCCCGCAAACAGTACGTCGCCGACCAATGCCAGGCGGTTCGCCCGGTTGAAGAAGATCACATGGCCCGGCGTATGTCCGGGGCAGTGATAAACCTCCATGGTTTCGTCGCCGAACTGAACCGAATCGCCTTCTTGCAGCCACCGGTCAGGCGTGAAGACCTGCGCATCACCGAACCCGAAGCGTTTGCTTTGCTCCGGCAACTGTTCGATCCAGAACGCGTCTTCGGTGTGTGGTCCGTGTATCTCCACACCATAGTGGTCGGCAACCGCCCTCGCGCCGCCGCAATGATCGAGATGCCCGTGCGTGAGCAGCACTTTGTCGACGGATACCTCGAGTTGCTCGACCGCGCTGATGATCCGCTCGACTTCACCGCCCGGATCGACGACGACCGCGCGGCCCGTCGCGTCGCACACGACGATTGAACAATTTTGCTGAAACGGTGTCACGGGAATAAGAGTGACCTTCATGGATAGGCGACCGGACGCGTAAAAACGTCCATTGTAACGGGCGAAAACTGGCGCTGCGGCCGCTCGTCAAGCGTTAGCCGAACGGTCGAAATTTGCCTAAAAAGGAGGCGGAATCCGCAATTTTTACGCTTACAGAGAAAATGAGTAACATTTTGTGCATCAATGGTCGGTCCAAGTATGCCTTTGGGTATAATCGGGCCACGTGTGCATGGTTTGAACATGCCATCAATGGGCACTGAGAGACGCGAGTAGCGCGTTTTTACAATTGTCATCAAGTACGCAGTTCGGAGCAGCAGTGCTTCGAAATCGCAATCAAGCATCGGTTTTGGCCGATGTGCACGTCTTGTCCAGCCAGGTGCGATGCGCCTGCCAACGGCCTTAGCTGCCGTCATGCTGGATGGGGCCTACGCCGCCGTTCCTGCGCAATTGAGCGCGCAAGAACGTGTGATCCACGTTCGATGGCGGCATGTGGGGTCTGGTCAGGCTGCCGGGGACAGGTTGCGCCAGACGTGAAAACTAACCGGGCATTTGCGGCGAGGTACGCCGCACCCGAGCACTGGCTCGCCATTCGAATTTTCGAGCGGGGTGTACCTTTGCGCGGAAAAAGCCTTGAGCTGCCTACGCACGTCCGCGTTTTGTCGGACGGTTGAGGCGGCTCGAACCGTTGATTACACGTCTATGAATTTACGACTAACCCGACATCTCGGGAGTCTTTTGGTCTTTGCAATCCTCACGGGTTGCGCGATGCCGCCAAGCGGTGGCGATCAGGCGAGCGCGCTGAAAACCGGCGCGCAGTCAGCCAGCGCCGCGAACACGGGCCGCGGGGCGGGGCGCCTTGCTGCACCGCTCGCTTACGACTCCCGGCTGAATGCATTACCCTCGTCGGCCAGCAATTCCTCTGACACATCCTCGCTGGCGAACGCGGCGCCCATCACTGCCGGTCCGAATATCGGAGACTTCGAGCAGCAGGGCCGCGCCTCTTGGTACGGCCGCGGTTTCCATGGCCGAAAGACGGCCAGCGGCGAACGCTATAACATGCATGCGCTCACCGCAGCGCATCGCACGCTGCCGCTCGCTTCGTGGGTTCGTGTGACTAATCAGGCGAATAACAAATCGGTGGTCGTCAAGATCAACGACCGTGGCCCGTATGCGCGCGGCCGTGTGATTGATCTTTCCTATGCCGCCGCCGCCGTGCTCGGCATGCGTGGCGCGGGTGTCGGAAAGGTGAAGATCGAAGGCTTGACGCAGCAGGAAGCGCGAGCGGCACGAGAGCAAGAGCAATCGCTGGCATCGATCACGCCTGCCGACTGATCATCGTCAGCTTATTGCGTAGCAAAAAAACGGGCCGTTTCGACGGCCCGTTTTTTATTGCCGCACGTCATTCGCGCTCGTTCTCTCCGCGCGCCTTATCCATTGCCAGCGCCCTTGTGTACAGCGCATTGCGCGATGCGCCCGTCAACGTCGCCGCCAATCTCGCAGCGCTGCTCACCGATAACTCCTCCAGCAAGGTTGCGAGCAAGGCGTCATGAGCGTCGTCGGCGGCCTCTTGCTGCGGCGCGCCTTCCACCACGAGAACGAATTCGCCGCGTTGCCGGTTTGCATCGCCGGCGAGCCACGTTGGCCCTTCGGCCAGGGTGCAGCAATGGATGCTCTCATGTAACTTGGTCAACTCACGAGCAATCAGCAATCGCCGCTCGCCACCGAACGCGCGCTCAAGCGCCTGCACCGTTTCCACAATCCGATGCGGCGCTTCGTAGAAAACAAGCGCTGGCGTGTGCGTGAGCAGCGACTGCAACTGCGTGTCGCGCTGCTTCGGTTTGGTGGCAAGAAAGCCGATGAACGAAAACGTGTGAACCCATGCGCCAGCCACGCTGAGCGCGGTGGCGAGTGCGCTCGCGCCTGGCAGCGGGATGATGGGAAAGCCGGCTTCGCGCACTGCATCGACAAGCTTGGCGCCTGGGTCCGATATGCCCGGTGTGCCCGCATCCGAGACACAGGCAATGCGCTCGCCATTACGCAGATGTGCGATCACGTGCTCGGCGGCGCTGCGCTCATTGTGTTCATGCACGGCTATGGTCGGCTTCGAAATGCCATAGCGCGACAGCAGCTGGGACGTGTTGCGCGTGTCCTCGGCAGCCACCCGGTCGACGAGTCCGAGCACATGCAGCGCACGCACCGTGATGTCCGCGACATTGCCAATGGGCGTCGCGACTATATAGAGCGCGCCAGCCGGAAACTGCTGGCCAAGGGCCAATTCGGAGAGTGGAGTCATGAGGGCGGGTGGCATGCGGAGGACGTCATTGTGCCATGCGAAGAGAGACAACTTTTTGGGGAACGGAGTGTCGAAAACGATCGGAAACGCGTTCGAGCAACGCGCGCTGGAATATCTGCAGCGGCAGCGCCTGCGTTTTGTCGCGCGCAATTTCGTGTGTCGCGGCGGCGAAATCGATCTTGTGATGCGCGAGATCGGCAGCCAGCGTGCACTGGTATTCGTCGAGGTGCGCGCGCGGCGCAGTCGGCAGTTCGCGGCAGTTCGCGGCAGCTGCGGCAAGTATCGGCGCGCATAAGCAACGGCGGCTCGTTCTCGCGGCGCAGCACTATCTGATGACGTGGCGTGGTGCGCTGCCCGTGTGCCGCTTCGACGTGATCGCGTTCGATGCGGGCCGCATCGTATGGTTACGCGACGCTTTTCGCACGGATACGTCGTGAAAGCGCGCGCATCTTAAGTGACGCGGACAGCGAGTGCGGTAAACTGCGCGGAGCTTGGGCGCCGGGGAAGTATTGAAGTGGTGAAGCATCGGCTTGGCGACCTATCGAAGCAAACCGTCGAAGCAGCCTGTCAATAAACTACCGCGCATGGCGCGGCCGATAACCGAGAGTCGATGTCCGTCGAACGTATCCAGCAACATTTCCGCGAAAACGCGGCCGTCCATCGCGAAGCACTCGACACGCTTGCTTTTCCCGTCGCCGCAGCCATCGACGTGCTGTTCGGCGCACTCGCGAACGGCTCGCGAATTCTCACGTGCGGCAACGGCGGGTCGGCCGCCAACTCGCAGCGGCTCGCGTCTACGTTAGTAGGACATTTCGAGCGCGAGCGGCCGGGCTTGCCGGCCATTGCGCTGGATGCGAATGTCTTGACGATCACGGGCATCGGCAATAACTCGGCTTTCGAAGAGATCTATTCGAAGCAGATCCGCGCGCTGGGGCAAGCCGGGGACGTTTTGGTCGTCATCTCCACGTCGGGCAACTCGGTCAACCTGCTCGCGGCGATCCAGGCCGCGCATGAGCGCGAGATGTTCGTGATCGCGTTGACGGGCGCGGGCGGCGGCGTGATCAGCGAAGTGCTCGCCGACACCGATATTCATATCTGCGTGCCGTCCGAACGGCAGGCGCGAATCCAGGAAGTCCATCTGTTAACCATTCACTGCCTGTGCGACGGCATCGACGCGATGCTGCTGGGGGACGAATGATTCTTAAGGGGAACGAGTTGATGAACAAGACACGCGTCAGGTCGACGCTAGCCAGAGCCACGCTGCTGGTGAGCCTGTTGTCAGGCGTCGCGCTGACCCTGCAAGGTTGCCCGCTTGTGGTCATCGGCGCAATGGGCGGTGCAGTGGGCGGCGGCACGCTCGTCGCAACCGACCGGCGTACGCTCGGCGCGCAAACCGAAGACCGCGAGATCCAGGTGAAAGCCAAGTCGCGCGTCGGCGAAAGTCTGCCCGATCAGGCGCATGTCAGCGTGACTGTGTTCAACCGGCGCGTGCTGCTGACCGGCGAAGTGCCGTCGGACCAATGGAAGCAGAAGGCCGAAGATGTGGTGCGTAACATCAACAATGTGAACAGCATTGTGAACGAGCTCGCTATTCAAGGCGCGAGTTCGTTGTCGTCGCGTACTAACGATGCCTACCTCGAGAGCCGCGTGAAGGGTGCGATGGTCGGTGAGAAGGATATGCGAGCGAACTACTACAAGGTGGTGTGCGAGCGCGGCACGGTGTATTTGATGGGTCTGGTCACGCGTGAGGAAGGCACGTCCGGCGCGAATGTCGCGGCGCAGGTGCCGGGCGTCGAACAGGTGGTCAAGGTGTTCCAGTACATCAAGCCGGAAGAGGCTCAGGCACTGTCGGCGGCAGCCGCATCGGGCGCGAGCGCACCGGCGGCAGCATCGGCAAGTGAGGATGCGACGGTCGGTGCAGTGCCGGATTCGTCCGTGAGTTCGACGCCGCTGGGCGCGCAGACGCCCGCACCGGTCAAGAACTCCGATGTGCATCCGGGTAATCCTGCGCCCGCCGCGAAATGAAGCGGTGGTTTTCCATGACCGTGCTCGCGACGGCGATCACGGTCGCGACCGGTCAGGGTGCGCTCGCTGCTGACACTTCCGCCGATGCCATGAACATCGCGCGCAAGAATGCCTGCATGGGATGTCACGCGGTGGACCGCAAGCTGGTTGGACCGTCGTTCGAGCAGATCGCGGGGAAATACAAGGGCGACGTCCAGGCGCCCGCCCGGCTCGAAACGAAAGTGAGGAACGGCGGCAGCGGAGTCTGGGGCGTCTTGCCCATGCCGTCGCATCCCTCAATGGATGGAGCGGATATCAAGAAGGTCGTCGGCTGGATTCTTGCTGGCGCACCGCCGAAATAAGGTGTGCGGCTGGCGGCGCTTGACCCTTGTCAGAGGGTCTTGAGGCTGTGCTAGAATCGTGAGACGTTGGGGGGGTAGCTCAGCTGGGAGAGCGTCGCGTTCGCAATGCGAAGGTCGGGAGTTCGATCCTCCTCCTCTCCACCACGGTTAAGTTTTACGACGATCAACATGATGTTGGAAGCCCGCGCAGCGCAAGCTGCGGCGGGCTTTTTTGTCTTTCGGCCAATGAGGCATCGACATAGCGCGCGCTGTTCGCGATTCCCCAAAAAAAAACCGCTCAGAGCCGGAGGCGGTGAGCGGACAAGATCGGAGAGTTACAACGACATCATGCACATTCATGGATTGCGCACGAGATGAAGTATGCGGCGGTGGGCATCGGCGGCGAATACGAAAACTCTTAAAAGTTCAGCCTTTCGATCGATTCGCGTGTCTTGAATAAAAGTCTGAAACAGACACGTTGCTAAACAGCAGAAAGAATCGCTACGTAGTACCGAACAGGGCACTTCGCCTAAGCACTCGCACCTTTCTTCCGGTTCACGATCGCCGTCTCCGACAAATCGATCTCGCGCATCAGCTTGTTCAGGGTTTCATCGTTGATTGCCTGCCGCGTGCGCATCTTGAGCAGCTCCGAGCACTCCGCTCTCAATGCTGCCATTCTCAGCTTCATCTCGACCACCTCGCTCTCACGCGCAGCTCGACGTGGTTCCTCCTCTTCGCCGAGTCCTTCAAGACGCCGCCGATACAAGCTCATCACGCGCGCGGCCGTATCCGTGCAGCGTGCCGACGCCGCTTCGTCCATCTGCTCGCTGAGATTTTCCTGCGTTGAATCGATGGCGCGGATTGCAGCCTGCGCCGCATGCCGGCGCGCAATTCGTTCCTCGGCTGCGTGCGGGTCGCTACGGCGTTTCAGGCCGTTCAGCAGCATCGGCAAGCCGATCACCCCGATCAGCAACGACATCAGAATCGTCGCCGATGCAATGAAGACCGCGAGATCGCGTCCGGGTAGTTCCGAGCCATTCGGCAGCACTTCGGGCAACGACAGCACGCCCGCCAGCGTGATCGCGCCGCGCACGCCGCCGATGGTGGTCATCGCGACGGTGCGCACGCCCGGCACCGCGTTCGCCACGCCGTGTTTCGCGGCGCCGCGGCTCGCGACCCAGCGCAACACCCACACCCACGCGAAGCGCAGCGCGTACAGCGCGACCACTACGGCCGCCACGTAACCGAGCAGCAAGCCGACCTGCTGCAGACCGTCGTGATGCGCCTCGATCAACGCGCGTCCGATGATGTGTGGAAACTGCAGTCCGAGCAGGATGAACACCATCCCGTTGAACACGAATTCGATCATCGTCCACGTGCTGGTCATGCGGATTCGCGCCGCCGTGGGAATGCCTTCGCGCAGGCTCTGGAAGTTCATCATCATCCCGGCCGATACCGCCGCGAGAATGCCCGAGCAGCCGAACCGTTCGGCGATCAGGTACGCCGCAAATGGAATCAGCAGGGTGAGGATGACGCCGGCGGCAGGATCGTCGTCTTCGGATAGCTTCACGATCCGTCCTGGAATGGATGTCACCAGCCAGCTGATCGCCGCGCCGATCACGATCCCGCCCACGGCGATCAGCACGAAACTGATCGCCGCCGCGCGCAACGAAAACACGCCCGTGAGCGCCGCCGCGATGGCGAATTTCAGCGCAACCAGGCCGGACGCGTCGTTCATCAGCGCCTCGCCTTCCAGGATGTGCATCAGGTTCGCCGGAATGCGCCCCTTGCCCGCGATGCCGCTGAGCGCGACGGCGTCCGTCGGCGATAACACGGCGGCAAGTGCGAACGCGACCGGCAGCGTCATGGCGGGAATCATCGCGTGCAGGAACCAGCCGAGCGCGCCCACGGTCATGAATACGAGGCCCAGCGCGAGCATCAGAATCGCGCGGCGCTGCATGAAAAATTCGCGTTTCGGGATGCGCCAGCCATCGGCGAACAAAAGTGGCGGGATGAAGAGCATCATGAAAAGCTCAGGATCAAACGTGACATGCAGGCCGAATCCCGGCCACGCGAGACACGCGCCAATCGCGATCTGGATCAGCGGTAACGGCAGCGTGAAAGGCAACGCGGTGGGCAGCAGGCTGGTGGCGAGGCCGGACAGCGCGACCGCCAGCATGAGGATCAAGACAGTGAAAACGATTTCCATGGATTTGCGGATCCGGCAGGAGCGTGGTTAGTCGCGGTTAGTCGATACCGACGCCCCTTTTTTAACGAAGAAGGGCCAAAGTTTAGCTTGGACAGGCGTCGGGGGTTTTATCTGGCATTCGGGAGCGATCCACGATGCGCACTGTGTTGGTGCGCTCGCACGCCGAGCCGTGAACCTGGCGTCTCGTGGCGGTGCACATGTGGGCGGACCGTCAGGAAACGCGTGGACTCGCGTGAGCACGGAGCTTGCTTTATCGAAGGGGACGGGACGGGTAGATTCCGCTTGATGATAAATGAGGGCTTTATGAAATCAGGACTGAGGGCGCCGGTTGCGCGACGTCGAGCGCAATCGATTGCGGTTATGGAAAATGAACGGGTGCACGAACGAGGATCAAACGCGGGCATCCGGACGGGGAAGGCAAGATGGCAATAGCGAATCCTGACAAGGTGAAGCCGGTCTCGCCGCGGACATTCGAACTGAGCGTGACGTCGGGGTTCGACCGGTATTCGGTCGAACACGGCGGCTGGACGCTGTCGAGCGTGTTTCAGCCCGTGTTCAGCCTGTCGCATATGCGGGCGGTCGGTTACGAAGGTCTGCTGCGTGCGCACGATGCGCTCGATCGTGTTGTGTCGCCGCTCGATGTATTCGGCCAGGCCGCGCGCGTGGGCGAGGCGATGCAGGTCGACCGGCTGTCGCAGGCGCTGCATCTCGAGAATTTCAAGGTGCTCGGCGCGGAGAACGAATGGCTGTTTCTCAACGTACATCCGGGGGCGCTGACCGAGCCGTATCACATGGCCGCCTTACTGGCGAATCTCAAGCGTTTGCAGGTCGAGCCGCGTCGCGTGGTGCTGGAGGTGCTGGAGCAACGCGCTGATGACATCGAAAAGCTCGCGGATGCCGTGCAGCATTTTCGCGAACACGGCTTCCTGATCGCGCTCGATGATTTCGGCGCGGGGCACTCCAATATTGAACGGATCTGGCAGCTTGATCCCGATATCGTCAAGCTGGATCGTGTGATGTTGTCGCATGCCGCGCACTCGGCGCATTCGGTCCACGGGACGAGCCACTTGAAGCATCGGCGGAACATGGAGGCGATTTTGTCCGGCGTGGTGTCGTTGCTGCATGAGGCGGGCAAGCTGGTGTTGATCGAAGGCGTGGAGACGGAGCACGAGGCGCAGCTTGCGCTCGCAAGCGGTGCGGACTTCGTGCAGGGATTTTTCTTCGGCCGGCCGAATCCGGGTCTCGCCGATGCCTCCCAAGCGCACACGCTGATGAGCGAATTGACCGAGCGTTTCCGGTTGCAGACGGAGGCGAAGGAACGGCGCGTCGCGACACGTCTGCAGCCGTATGTGCGTGCTTTTGAGCGTGCAGCGGAACGGCTTGCAGCGGGGGAGGTGCTGGAAGAGGTGTGCTGGAATTTCCTGTCGCTGGATAACGCGGCGCGGTGTTTTCTCCTCGATGCCAACGGCCGGCAGGCAGGGCGCAACGTGGTGCTTCGAGCCGATCGCGCCGCGCATGAAGCGCGGTTGTTGCCGCTTATCGATGCGCAAGGGGCGAACTGGCTAAGGCGGCCGTATTTCCGGGCGGCGTTGGGCGACCCGGATAGGGTGCATGTGACGAAGCCGTATTTATCGATTAATGAAGCGTTGCCGTGCGTGACGTTATCGGTGGAGACGCGCATGGGTGGGCAACGGTGCGTGCTTTGTGGGGATATTGACTGGATTGCGGAGGAGGAAGAGTAGGGGGCGGTTTCCGTCGCATCACGAAAAAGCCCGCGAATCGCTTGCGGGCTTTTTCATTTTTTTGCGGGATAAGCGCATACGCGTTGGCTGTATATCTACCGATGCCGGGCAGCTCCGGACCGGGAGTAGGCCCGTTACTTCGCCACCACCACCGGAATTCCCCTCAACGCTCCGGCACCCTTCAACTCATCGAGCGAAGCCTTTACATACCGCCCCGTCTCCACCGCGATCCCCAATTTCGCTCCTAAATCCCGTTCACGGCGCTTGACCATCGATAGATTCGCCAGCTTCACGTGTCCATAACCGCGAATGCGTTCGTGCAGCAGCGCGAGCGTTTCGACGTCCTTCACGTTGTCCGGCGTCAGCACTTCAAGCGCGCGTCGAATGGTGATTTCGTAATCGCCGGGGAGTTGGCGTTCCATCTTCCGCTCAAGCGATTTGCCAAACGGATCGATGACCGTGCCGCGCAATCCACGAACCTTCGCCATTATCCCAAGCACCGGCCACAACCATTGCCCGAACGTCATCTTCCGCGGCTGACCACCATTCTTGGCCTTCGATAAAACCGGCGGCGCCATATTGAATTTCACTGTGAAATCCTGCCCAGCCGAACCTTCGAATTGCGCTTCCAGTGCAGCCCGGAATGCCGGATCGGTGTGAAGCCGCGCGACTTCGTATTCGTCCTTGACCGCCAGCAACCGATAAAACGTCGAAGCCACCGCGCGCGTCACTGCATCGTCGTTAAGCGCGGCTGCAGCCGAAACCAGCGACCGATATCGCGTCACATAACCCGCACCGCCATACGCCAACAACCGCGCTTCACGATCCGCGATCAACGCATCGAGCGGCATCGCGGCCATCTCGACTCGAGGCGTAACCTTGGCCTTCCGCAGCGCTTCCAAAGCATCAATATCCGCCGCGGCCAACCGGCCGATAGCAAACGCCAGCTTGTTCATCGGCACGGCGACGTTGTTCAACTCGATAGCCCGCATCAACGCCGCGTGCGACACGGGCACAAGCCCAAGTTGCCACGCATAACCCAGCATCAAGATATTCGCGCCGATGGTATCGCCGAGAAAACGTGTCGCCAGAGCCTGCGCATCGCACGCGTTCATACGCTCCGCGCCGGCCGCGTGTTGCATCTTGTCCAGCAGCTCTCCGGCGTGCAGATTCGCGTCGGGGTTCTGCACAAAAGTCGCGTTCGGAATTGCGTGCGTGTTCACGACAATGCGCGTGCGTCCATGCCGCACCGTTTGCAGCGCATGGGCGCTTGCACCGACGACCATGTCGCAAGCGAGCAGCACGTCGGCCTGCTGGGTATCGATACGCACCTGGTTCAGCAATGCGTCGGTGGCGGCGAAGCGCACGAACGACAGTACCGCGCCGCCCTTCTGCGCAAAGCCCATGAAGTCGAGCACGGACGCGCTCTTGCCTTCAAGATGCGCGGCCATGCTGATCAGCGCGCCGACCGTCACCACACCCGTGCCGCCGACGCCGGTAATCAAAATGTCGTACGGCGCGTTATCGAGTTCGAGCTTGGGTTCCTGCAACGCATCGACGCGGGCCGCGAGCGCGTCAGGATCGAATACGTTACCGGCCGCTTTCTTGAGCTTCGCGCCTTCCAGCGTGACGAAGCTCGGGCAAAAACCGTTCACGCACGAGTAGTCCTTGTTGCACGACGACTGGTCGATGCGGCGCTTGCGCCCGAGCTCGGTTTCCACCGGTTCCACCGATAAACAATTGCTCTGCACGCCGCAATCGCCACAGCCTTCGCACACGGCTTCGTTTATGAAGAGCCGCTTGTCAGGGTCAGGAAACTCGCCTTTCTTGCGGCGACGACGTTTTTCCGCTGCGCAGGTTTGATCGTAGATAAGTACGGTGACGCCTTTGATATCGCGCAACCGGCGTTGAACATCGTCGAGTTCGCTTCGATGATGAAACGTCGTGCCTTTCGGAAATTGATCGTGATGGCCGTCGTATTTCTCGGGTTCATCGCTGACCACAACCAGCGTGGCGATGCCTTCCGCTTCAACTTGCCGCGCGATTTGCGGCACGGAAATGCTGCCGTCGACGGGCTGTCCACCGGTCATCGCGACGGCGTCGTTGTACAAGATTTTGTACGTGATGTTGGCCTCCGCCGCAACCGCTTGGCGAATGGCCAGGATTCCTGAGTGAAAGTAGGTGCCATCGCCGAGATTCTGGAACACGTGTGGCGTTTTCGTGAACATGGAGTGCGAGGCCCAATCCACGCCTTCGCCTCCCATCTGGATCAAGCCCGTTGTATCGCGCTCCATCCACGACGCCATGAAATGGCAGCCGATCCCCGCCTGCGCAATCGATCCGTCGGGTACTTTCGTCGATGTATTGTGCGGGCAGCCCGAGCAAAAGTAAGGCGTGCGTTTGACGGCATCGGCGGCGTTCGACAGGATTTGCGGCGCGACGAGATCGACGACTTTATCGCGGCGATCAAGCGATGGTTTGTGCCGCGCGAGCCAGTCCGCGAACACCGGTAGCACGCGCGACGGACGCAGTTCGCCCAGCGCGCTTAGTAAGGCCGCGCCATCCTGCGCGTTTTTACCGACGACAATCGGGCGCGCGCCTTGAGTCCGGTTATACAAATGGTCCTTGATCTGCTGCTCGATCACCGGCCCTTTCTCTTCGATCACGAGCACTTCCGAAAGACCTTCCACGAAGGTATCGAGCCGCGTGGTTTCGAGCGGAAACGACAAGCCCACTTTATAGATGCGCACGCCGGCGGCATCGAGGTCATCGACGCTCAGATCCAGCCGGCGCAGCGTTTCCATCAGATCCAGATGCGCCTTGCCACACGTCACAATGCCGACGTTCGCATGGTGACTCGGCGCAATCCATTTATCGATGGAATGTGTTTTGGAAAAGTACCGCACGGCGTCGAGTTTCGCGGCAAGCCGCGCTTCAATCGTCAAGCTCGGCAGATCGGGCCAGCGATTATGCAAACCGCCTTCGGGCGCAACGAAACCTTCCGGCGCCGGCCACACGGTCTGCAGCGCATCGAGATCCACTGTCGAGCCTGATTCCACCGTCTCCGAGATCGCCTTATAACCCACCCACGCGCCCGAAAAACGCGACAACGCCCAGCCGTAAAGCCCGAACTCGAGCATATCGGCGATATTCGATGGATTCACCACGGGCATGTGCCAGGCGATCATCGCCTGATCGGACTGATGCGGCATGGACGACGACACGCAGCCGTGATCGTCGCCCGCCACGACCAGCACGCCGCCATGCGGCGACGAACCGTACGCGTTGCCGTGCTTGAGCGCGTCGCCGGCACGGTCGACGCCCGGGCCTTTGCCGTACCACATCGCAAAGACGCCATCGACGGTGCGCTCGGGATCCGATTCCACCCGCTGCGTGCCCAGCACGGCCGTACCGCCGAGCTCCTCGTTGATCGCGGGCAGGAAACGCACGTCGTGCGACGCGAGGAGCTTGTTCGCTTTCCACAATTGCTGATCGACCATACCAAGCGGCGAGCCCCGATAACCGCTCACGAAACCCGCTGTATTCAGCCCGGCGGCGCGATCCAGCTGGCGTTGCATAAGGACCAGCCGAACCAATGCCTGCGTGCCGGTGAGGAAGATGCGGCCATGCGCGGCGTTGAGGTTGTCGGTGAGTTGGTAATTTGCTAACGGGGGATGGTCTGTAAAAGGCACACGCGCGTTCATGCGGTCTCCGGCGTTTTGTCGCTGAATTGAGGGGATATCGCCATTCTTCCTCGACACAACCGGAAGGTTTTTGCGTTCTTCGCGATCGCACGCTCGTACCGGAAACAAAAGCGATCTTTATTGAGATGAACGAGTGGAAATCACCTGCTGAATGGCTAACGTGTGGTTAACCCGCAGCTAGAACCGCCTCGGAGCGGGTAATCTGAACGTCTCCTGATAACGCAGCGCCACGAAAAAGGACAATCCGCCCATGAAGCTCTACTACTGGCCGAAGACGCGCGCGTTTCGCGCGCTGTGGATGCTCGAGGAACTGCGCGTGCCGTATGAGTTTGCCTACGTGAACATTCGAGCGGGCGAACAAAACGCTCCGACGTTTTGCGCCGTGAACCCGATGTCGAAATTGCCCGCGCTCGATGACGACGGCGTGTGCGTCGCGGAATCGGGCGCGGTGCTGCTCTATCTCGCCGATAAATACCCGCAAGCCGGCCTTGGCGTTGCCTCGGACGATCCGTTGCGCGGCCGTTTCCTCCAATGGATGTTCTTCACGGGCGCCTGTCTCGAACCGGCTATGGCCGAACGGATGACGGGCGCACCGGGTAACAGCGTGAGCTTCGGCTGGGGCGATCTGGGCCGGGTGGAAAAGGCGATCGAATCGGCACTTATTGACGGCCCGTGGCTGCTGGGCGAACGCTTTACCGCCGCCGATATCCTCGTCTCGAGCACGCTGCAAATTGCCTATATGGCGAAGCTGATCGAGCCGGGCGGTGTGCTCTCGGATTATGTCGCGCGCGCCACCTCACGCGAGGCGCACGAACGCGCGGTATCGATCGATAAACAGGAGGCGCAGAAAGTGCCGTCAGCCGCCTCGCAGCAGCAGACGGGCTCCGGTTCGGTGAGTTCGAAGTCCTGACGTTCTTTGCTTCTTTTGCTCAGGGGAACGTCTTAGGCTTGGGAATGCCCGCACCGGCTTCTATGTCCGCAACCGCTTGCACATGCGCGGCGTCGACGGCGTCGGTGGGACTCGACAAACCGTTATCGCCGCCGACCGTTTTCCACGGCTGCACGGCTTTGTCGTGGTGGCGGATTTCGTATTCGGCGTCCCAGCGCGCCCCTTGCAGTTCGAGGGGCCGTACGTGGATGGAGTAGACGCCGTAGAGGAAGAGTTGTTCCGGCATGGTGGTTCTCCCGTTACTGCTGGTACTTCTCGTACTTCTCGTACTTCTCGTACTTCTGTTGCTCCTGCTACTCCCGTTCAAACGAAAACGGCGGCGCGGAATTCCCGCGTCGCCGTTTTTTATAGTTCGAGTTCGCCGAGGATCCGGTGCGCGAGCGCGCGGGCTTCTTCGAGCGCCTCTTCTTCGGATAGCGATGTGGCAGCGACGTCGTATAACTTTGGCTCTGAGTCCTCGCCGTCTTCGCCGTCGTCCCGCACCAGCGTGACGACGCCTCGAAACTGGCCGCGGTCTATGGCGTGGGCGCCGATCGTCGCGGTGTAGATGCCTTTCGTGTAGATCGTGTCTTCCATGATGCACCTCCGGCAAAGGTTGAAATGATCCTAGCACGCGTATTTATCGCGCGTATGACCGTCTCTTATTTAACCGGCGGGCACAGGCCTCGAGTCTTAAGCTCAGGCTTCAAGCTCAGGCCAGTAAATCTTCTACCTCTTCCAGCGAAGGCGAATGCGCACCCGACATCCGGCACGCCGCCGCGCCTGCCGCCAGCGCGAAACGCAGGTGCTCGGGCCAGCCGCCGGCGCGTGCCATCAAGCTGTACAGCAAACCGCCGATGGACGCATCGCCGGCGCCGACCGTATCGGCGACGTCGACTTTCGGCGGCCTCGCCTGCCAGCTTTCGTTTCCGGCGTGCAGCGTGGCTTCGGCCGAACCTCGCGTGACGAGCACGGTGGCCAGCGGGTTCATCGCGCGAATTTCGGCGATGGCGTCGGCTTCATT
The DNA here is from genome assembly GCF_030464885.1 of Caballeronia sp. SEWSISQ10-4 2. GTDB lineage: Bacteria > Pseudomonadota > Gammaproteobacteria > Burkholderiales > Burkholderiaceae > Caballeronia. The sequence continues at coordinate 39,741 of NZ_JALPRJ010000006.1, forward strand.
CGGTATTGAAGGGAAGAGCTTTTGCAGATCTTCGTCGGAGACTTTGATCAGGTCGGCGAGCGCTGCCATCTTGCGCAAGGTCGGCTCGTAACCGTGCTCCATCAGGTTCCGGTAGTTCGGGTCGAAGCTGATCTTCACGCCGTGTTCGCGCAGTTGCGCGGCGAGGCGGGCGAGCGTGTCGCCGAGCGGCTGGCGGACCAGGCTGATGCAGCCGAAGTGCGCCCATTTGACCGCGTCCATCCAGCCGGACGGCAGATGGGTGGGATCGAAGGCGAGATCCGCGCCGTTTTCACCCATGAAGTAATAAGTCGGCGGTTGCGTCTTGTGGACGATCGCCAGCAGCGGTGGCCGCTCGACGCGCTGCATGAAACGCATGTCGAGGCCCGCCGCGACGCTCGCGTCCCAGAGTTCATCGGAGAAATTGTCCGTGCCGAGCGAACCGGCGGATGCCGTCGGCAGCCCGAGACGCGCAACGGCGCGTGCGACGTTCCAGCCAGCGCCGCCTGGCCGCGACAGCCAGTCCGACGGCCCAGTGCGGATCAGGTCGGTGAGAATGTCGCCGGCCGAGACGAATTGCGGGAAGTTTGAATTGGAGGTCATCGTGCTCACCGTTTAGCTTGTCTCTTTCGCCGTCTCGCGGTTTTCTTGGGGCGCGTTTGCGGCGCCTATTGCGTTGAGCACTTCGTAGCACGCGCCCATCGTGTGGTAATCGGTCTTGCCGGCCGGACTTTTTTCGTCGCCGTACTTGCGGTTGTCGCAGGTCAGGATGCGGAACCACGCGCCATGTTCGTGATCGACGAAATGCTTCCAGCTGTAACGCCAGAGCTCGTCGTAGCAATCCCAGAATCGCTCCAGGCCGGTCCGCTTGCCGAGCAGCGCGGCGGTGGCGAAGCTCTCCGCCTGCACCCAGAAATATTTGTCGTGGTCGCAGATCGAGTCGTCGGGGCCGAAGCCGTAATACAGGCCGCCGTGCTGCTCGTCCCACGCGCGATTGAAACCTGCATCGAATAGCTCGATGGCGCGGGGCGCCAGCCACGGCAAGGCGCGATGCCGCTCCAGGATCAGCAGCAGCTTCGCCCATTCGGTCTGATGGCCGGGCTGGAAACCCCATGGACGAAAAATGTTGGAACTGTCGGATTCGTTGTAATGCCAGTCGATCGACCAATCGGCGTGGTAATGCTCCCAGACCAGGCCGTTGCTCAGCCGCGCCTGGCGCAACGTGATGTTGCCGGCGATTTTTTCCGCGCGATCCAGGTAAAGCACGTGGCCGGTCGCCTCGTACGCGGCGAGCAGCGCTTCGGTGGCGTGCATGTTGGCGTTCTGCCCCCGATACGACGACAACTGCCAGTCGGGCGTGGCTTCATCGGCGTACAGACCGGCGCCCGCGTCCCAGAAATGCTTGTCCATCAACTGGAAGGTTTCATCGATCAAGGGTTTGGCTTCATCGATACCCGCCATCGCCGCGTGCGCGCATGCGAGCAGAACGAACGCGTGGCCGTAGCAATGCCGCGTGCCGTCGAGCGTGCGTTTCGTGCCGTCGCGCCATTCGATTTCCCAGTCGTAGCCTTCATTCACCGCGTCCCAATGCGCGTTGCGCAGGAACGCAAACGCGTGCCGGGCGTTATCCTGATGCTGCTGGCCGCCGAAGTGGCGAAAGGCCATCGCGTGATTGAAGACGAAGCGCGTGCTGCTGACGAGATGGCGCGTGGTGCGGTCGTAGACCGTGCTGTCGTCCTTGAAAAAATGGAAAAAACCGCCCGAATCGTCGCGGGCGGTTCGCGCGTAGAACGCGAGGGTGTGACCAACGTGATCGAGGAGGAAGTCGCGGTTGCGAAAGTCCGGTTCTGCCGGACTCGCCACGTTCAGAGCGGTTGAGTTCATACCGGTGTCTGTGTCCGTGTTATGGCCGAGCTCGCGCGAGAAATCAGGCGCACGGGCACAAGCGTGTCGGTGGTGTTCGCGTTGTCCTGATTCTGGGCGGTTTCCAGCAGCAATTCCACGCCGCGCCGTCCGAGCGCTTCTTTGTCGACCGTGACCGTGGTGAGCGGAGGCGTGCTTTGCGCGGCGGCGGGAATGTCGTCGAAACCGACGAACGCGATGTCTTCCGGCACCCGCAAACCGTGCGCGAGACAGACGCGCATGGCAGCGAGGGCCGCAGCATCGTTATAGGCGAAAACGGCGTCCGGCATCGGTGCAGATTGCGCGCGCGCTTGGGCGATCAGGCGTTCCATGGCGTCGGCGGCGGCAAGGTCGGCGTCGATAGCCGGCTGCGTGGTGACTTCCAGCGTCGGATTGAAGAGCAATCCCGCTTCGAAATACGCCAGCCGATAACCCATTGCCCGCTGCGAGATGCTGTAGTGCGCCAGCGATCCGCCGATGAACGCAATCCGCTTGCGTCCGAGTGCAAACAGATGCTGCATGGCGAGCGCGGCGCCGCGGGCGTTATCGACGTTGACAGAACGGAATCCCGGCGCGCGCAAATCGATCAGTACGACCGGCCGGTTCATGGAGCGCAGATGAGCGAGCAGCTCCGGCTCGATAAACCCGGCTACCGCCACGGCGTCCGGCGCGTGAAGCCGCATTTGCTGGGCGAGATCGTGAGTCGGGCCGGCCGTCAGTACCGACGGCACCAGCCTCCGCTCGCGGCACGCTTCCTCGAAGCCGTGCAGCACGTGCGAAAAGAACGGGCTGACCGCGAAGTTATTGTGCTGGCGATGCAACAGGAAGGTGACGCGCCGGATGCGGGTGCGAAGCTGGGCCGCATCGTAGCCAAGTTCCCGCGCCGCTTCCACCACGCGTTCCCGCGTTGCCTCCGACAAGCCCGGCTGGTTTTTCAGCGCCCGCGATACCGTGCCAATTGACACACTGGCTGCGCGCGCGACATCACGAATGGTTGTGGCCATCGGGTTTTTCGTCTCCGCATTGCCTGGATTTTTGGTTATCGGCGCTGCCTGCGTTGCAGGCACGTTGCGTGTTTACTAGCGCTATAGGGTTCGCACGAATGCGGCGATTGTATAGTAAAACAGGGCAACGATTTCCGAGAAAAACCTAGAGAAAACCCGTAAACGGTCTATGCATAAGGCTTTCAATTGTCTTCATTGTTTAGTAAATGGATCGGGCCACTTCGACTAAACACGCAATGACATACATTAACGCGCTTCTCGCTGATGTACAGACGCTCCATTCGATGACCACGCGTCAAGCACCATGTCATCGTCCTGATACTGAGACAGCAGCGGTAGCGCGAGTTTTGCGCGAAGCTCACCGTGCACATGATCGCCGGAATGCGGCCACCCTGCGATCGGCCGCCGCCAATGGCAGGCGATCAGCGTTCCGCCCTTTGCGAGCGAAACCGTCAGTCTCGCGATCAACCCGGCCAGTTGCCGTTCATTCAGGTAATACGCTACCTCGCTGACGACGATCAGGTCGAACTCGCCGTCCGGCCAGTCGTCAGGCATGACACGTTGCTCGACTCGAACGTGCTGAAGATGCACGACCCGCTGGCGCGCAAGCTCGACCGCCGCCGGATTCAAATCCGCCGCGAGAAGCGTATCGCATCGAGGCGCGAGTTCCGCCGTCAACTCACCGTTCGCGCAACCGGGTTCATACGCGCGGCGGTAATGCTCGTCGGGAAGGGTGGCCAGCGTCAGCGCGCGCTTGCGTCGCTCGTACCAGCGCTCGCGAAGCAGCCACGGGTCATTGCTGCTTTGATAGAGACCAGCGAAATAGTCCTGCGCGTCCGATCCCGGCGTCATATGAGTACGACCTCGTACGGTCGCGTAAGACGTTCGAGCACGTGCTCAGGCAGGATCGCCGCGCGGCCCATCGAATTATCGGCTTCGATCTGGCTGCGGAACGCCTGCACCGCGTGAAGCTTGCGGGCAAGCGTGGCCGCGTCCAGCACGATGCGCCGGGCACGGCTCCAGGGCACGCGTGAATCCTCGGGCGTCGCCCAGTGCCAGGTCCACACGGGGACCTCGACGAACGGCAGGTCGAGCGCACCGGCCACGGCCGTCATGGCACGGCCAACCGACTCGTGATCGGGATGGCCGTCGAAACGCCAGGTTCCGAACGCAATGTCACCGGGTTCCAGATGCGCTTTTAGCGCTTCGGTCAGTTCCGACTCGAACGTTTCGCCACCGCCATCAGGGAGGTGCAGCCGGACCAGCGCGACGTGCCTCACGCGCAGACGTTGCAGCGCGTCGCGTGTTTCTTGCGGGCGGGTCGCGGCGAGACGCGCTGTTGGCCACTCCGGCGAATCGGGGTGGCTCGCGGTGCCGTCGGTCACAGCGATGATCAGCACCTTGCGGCCCAGATCGGACAATTGCGCCAGCAGACCGCCGGTGCCGAGGATCTCGTCATCCGGGTGCGGCGAGACAATAACGGCGCGTGCCCCGGGCGGCACGAGGGTCGCCGGATCGACTTCGGGCAAGCTCGACAGCCGCCCGGAGTGTTGCCAGGCAGCTTCCAGCGTGCCGAGCGCCTTGATAGCGCGGTCGTTTGGCGCGTGGGCGTGAATTGCTACAGGTTCCATGTGCCGCATTCCTCGTTGACGATTCGTTCAGCAAGCGCGGCTTCATCGCGTTCGGCGTGACTCTGCCGGATAAAGACGGGTAGATCGGCCATCAGGCTGGCGAAATGGCGGTCGCGGCAAAGCGGTCCGGCGCCGAGCGCACGGCCGGCTCGTGCGATGACATCAACCGCCGCCCGTTCCGCCGCGAGGCGGACGCGAAAGGCGTCCGGCATTGGGTCGGCGTGCGGCTCGCGGTCGATCCGGTCAGCGGCTTCGCGCAACAGGCTGGCTGCGCCGGAGAGCGCGGTGTCGATGGCGCCGAGATGCGCCAGCTTGTGCGGATCGGCACGACGCGCGGCATCCCGTTTGACGAATTCGCCGATCGCCGCCGCCGCGCCAAACCAGCACGCTGCAATACCGCCGCCCCCGTGCCAGAAGCCGGCGCGTTCCAGATAAGCACGTGGTGCGCCGATGAGCGTGGCTTTGGCGTGATGGAAATGGACGTCCACACTCGCGCTCGCCGACATGCCGACAGCCATCCAGCCTTCACGCGTAATGTGCACACCGGGCTGATGGAGATCGACAGCGGCGAGAACTGGCTCGTCCCGCTCATTCCAGGCTGTGACGAGCGCGTGGGTCACCGACGCCGCTCCCGAACACCACGCCTTCGTGCCGTGGAGGGCGATATCCGCGGGCGCGGCTTTCGCAATGAGGCGCGCCGTGGGCGGTTCCGCAGCCCAAACGCCCCAAGCCTGACCGCTTGCCGGGACATATCCCTCGCCTATTTCAGCCATGATCGCGAGGGCGTCCGTGTGGCCTTCGAACAGCTTGACCAGCGGCAGATCGCACGAAGCGAGCGCTGCGAGCACTCGCCAGCGCTCGAGGGTCGCGCCCTGACCGGGAAGCGGCAGACGATCGAATCCAGCGTCTATCAGGGCGTGGAGCGCGCGGGCGGTATCGGCGTCCGAGCCGCGTTCGATGCGGAGTTCACGCAAAAACGGATCCAGCGTGGACACACTCGCGATTCCGGCGGTCAGTCTTTGCATGGTGATTCCCAAGCGCGGGTGTGGATGAAGTCCGGCATGTGGCGTCCAGATGCTTGCTGCTTTCAACAGCGTGTGAACACAAGTGTGGCAAGTCACATGCCCGATCACCAGTCCGCCAAACGGTATAGGGGTGCTGACGGATTGCAACGGGTTTGCCGGCTCGCGGCATCAAGTCATAGGCCTTCTGGCCGAATCGACAGAACGTCCGGACAAGTTCCAAATAGCAAAAAAGCCGCACAGGGCGGCTTCATGCTTTGGTTCGCGGAGGCGCTCATGCAACGTGTTTTCACACCATTGCCAGTTTCGGCACGGGACCGGCGCTTATTGTCCGACTTGTACGCCGGCGCCTTCTGGCTGTGGGGCTTGCTCACCGGAGGTGTCGCGAGCGCCCCAGCGTTGCGCGAGCACCGCGCACGTCATCAACTGGATCTGGTGAAAAAGCATCAACGGCAGCACAACCGCGCCCACCGTATGCGAGGCAAAAATCACCTTCGCCATTGGAATGCCCGACGCGAGGCTTTTCTTCGATCCGCAAAAAATGATCGTGATCTGATCAGCGCGATTGAAGCCCAGCCGCTTGCTGGCAAACGCTGTCAACCCCAGCGCGAGCGCAAGCAGCACCACGTTCACCACGACCAGCCCGCCGAGCGTTTGCAGGGAAATCGTGTGCCAGATGCCTTCATTCACTGCTTCGCTGAACGCGACGTACACCACCAGCAGGATGGAACCTTGATCGACGAAACGCAGAATCCCACGATTCTTCTCGATCCATTTGCTGATCACCGGGCGCAGCAATTGCCCGGCAATAAACGGCACGAGCAGTTGCAACACAATATTGCCGACCGTGTGCCACGCCGAACCCGCGTGGCCGGTGCTGTCCGTCACTACAAGTCCGACCAGCGCGGGCGTAATGAAGATGCCGAGCAGGCTCGACGCCGAGGCGGCGCAGACCGCCGCCGGGACATTCCCTTTGGCGATGGAAGTGAACGCGATGGACGATTGCACGGTGGAGGGCAGCGTGCAAAGAAACAGGATGCCCATGTACAGCGCGGGCGTGACGAGAGGCGTGAGAACGGGTTTCAGCGCCAGGCCGAGCAATGGAAACAGCGCAAAGGTACTGAGCAGCACGACGATGTGCAGGCGCCAGTGCGTCATGCCTGACACGATCGCTTCACGCGAGAGCTTCGCGCCGTGCAGGAAAAACAACAGCCCGACCGCTATGTTCGTCAACCAGTTGAAGCCGACCGCTGCCGCGCCGCGGCACGGCAGCAGGCTGGCAAGGATCACCGTGCCTACGAGTGCGAGAGTGAAGTTGTCGGGGAGAAACTTGGGGCGGGTCATCGGCGTTTCGCATATTCGTGAAAGTGCATGACGACTTCCGGCGATCACATTGTGCGCCTGCAAAAAAAGGTGCACGGAAACGCGCGAAAAGCGTCGCAACCTGCTATTTGACCGGATAGCAATTCAAGATGCAAATTCATTTAAGTGATTTATTAATGCGTCTAATGCATGAATTGGCACGATTGTGGGCTCGGCAGGACTATCTGCAAACCATCGGCCAGTAACCGGAATCAAGGATATTTGATAAGAAGGAAGCGTCGCGCGCCATCCCGAAAAGAGCCCAAAAAACGTGAAGTAACATGGTGTTACAACCGTCAGGAAGACCTAACACTTTTTGGCTCGACTCCAGTCGTGCAGCACAATAAATTGAGTGGTAGACCGGTTGGCAGGGCGCGTTGTCGTTGTGAGGCGCGGACCTGATGTTCCGACAATGACCGGTCGGCGATGCTGACGGATCTCACCTTCCGCCTACACGCTCAAACTAGTCGGGCAATTCGCAGTATCGACATGTTGCTCACCCGATTTCGACTGATCGCTCGCTTGATCTTTGCCGCCGCTGCCGGTCTGGTTGCGGCGTCGACGTTGTGCGGCTCGCTGGCGTTCGCCGGCGGGAACAACGGTGCGATGTTCAACCGCAGCGCGGGCCAAGGGCAATGGCAGGCGGCGAACCGGCATGCAATGCGAGTCGATGACGTCGAGCGTGGCGCCCAGCCGTTCCGTTATCAACGTGTGGCGGCAGGCTCTGGCCTGACGCCGATCAGCGCGGAAGTGCGTGGCGGACCGCGCGCCGAGCAGGGCGCGCAGTTGCGCACCGGCGGATCGATCCGTGCCGATATCGCGCGTTATAACGAAGAGCGCAGCACCCCGCGTCCGTCGGGTCGCCAGGTCGACGATCCTCGCTCGCCCGCCAATTCCCCTTACCGGAATTAGTCGCGGGCGCAAGGAGTCACGGACTCACATACGCGAATCAAGCGTCCGTATTAAATGCGCGAAACGCGCAATCCCCGCCAATCTCCCAAAACACCGCGTAGCTGGCGCAATGACCGCTCGCGCGACTCGAACTCGCTTTCGAGTGCAAAACAAAAAACAATTCCTGCGTCTACGGAAAGCGTCGCAATGACGTAATCCCACCACAGTTTCAACGCGAGAATCTCGTCTTCCATTCCTCTCAAAATTAGCGGGCATTAACAATGCGTTCTGCCTGCGTTTCTTATCGCGTTCTTATTGTTGTCTGAATGCAGATTGCCCGGCTGCACCGTGGCATATAGCATCGCGGTCCATCGACTGGCAAGCTGGGCATCCGTTCAAGCGCTTTCCATATCGCGCGGCAGCACGCGCCATAAAAGTCCGATACGTGCAATGTATTCAAATCGCTATAGACGGCATAAGCAAAGTTATTTTTGTCCAGAAAAATGATCCGTAAAGATGGTCCCGCCCTAAGCCGTGCACACGCATAGCGGACATCGATAAGAACAGTCCGAAGGCGAAGCAATGCCACCGCCAAATACCCGTTTAACGTTAATACGACAGGAGAATCCATGAAGCCACCCGTGAACCGCGCGTTTAAAGCCGCGGCCAAGGCTACCGTTACTGCCGGCATGTTCGGCTTGCTTGCCGCCAGTTCCGCCCACGCGCAATCGAGCGTCCAGCTATACGGACAAGTCGACGAATGGGTGGGCGCCACGAAATTCCCGGGCAGCGCCACAGCCTGGAACGTGGGCGGCGGCGGTATGTCGACGTCTTACTGGGGCTTGAAAGGCAGCGAAGATCTCGGTGGCGGCTATAAGGCGATCTTCACGCTCGAAAGCTTCTTTCGTGCGCAGAACGGTAACTTCGGCCGCTTCCAGGGCGATACGTTTTTTGCGCGCAACTCGTATGTCGGTATCCAGTCGCCGTACGGTACGGTCACTGCTGGCCGCCTGACCACGCAGCTCTTTGTATCGACGATCCTGTTCAACCCGTTCATCGATTCGTACACCTTCTCGCCGATGGTGTATCACGTGTTCCTCGGCCAGAGCACGTTCCCGACGTACACGACGGACCAGGGCGTAGTCGGCGATTCGGGTTGGAACAATTCCGTCCAGTACACAACGCCCGATTTCAGCGGCTTGTCGGGTAGCGCGATGTACAGCTTTGGCAACCAGGCCGGCCAGAACGGCTCGAAGAAATACAGTGCGCAATTCCTGTATTTCCACGGCCCGTTTGCGGCAACCGGCGTTTATCAGTATGTGAATTTCAGCGCAACGCCGGGTGACTTGACGTCCTTCGTGGCGGGTTACAAGAGCCAAAGCGTGGCCCAGTTCGGCGCGTCGTACGACATGAAATACGTCAAGTTCTTCGCGCAGTACATGTACACGAAGAACGATATCGATCCGGGTACGTTCCACGTGAACACGGGGCAAGGCGGCGTGACGGTACCTCTGGGCGTGGGTTCGGTGATGGCGTCGTATGCGTATTCGCGCAGCAACGGCGGCCTCGACCAGACGCACAAGAGCTGGGCTGTCGGCTACGACTATCCGCTGTCGAAGCGCACGGACGTCTATGCTGCGTACCTGAACGACAAGTACACGAGCATGTCGAGCGGCAATACGTACGGTGTGGGCATTCGCACGAAGTTCTAAGCGCGGGCGGCGAGCGCTATGCGCTTGCTCCCGGCAATACAAAAACGCCGCCTGAATCAATCAGGCGGCGTTTTTGTTATCAAGTGCGGGAGCGTATCCAACGCGCTATCGCGCGATACCAATACCCAGCCGGGCTTTCGCGTCGTCGTATTCCTGCTTGAGCCGCGTTACCAGTTCCGCCACCGTCGGTACGTCGTCCATCAGGCCGACGCCTTGTCCCGCGCCCCAGATTTCCTTCCACGCTTTGGCCTTGATCGCGGCGTCGCCGAAATTCATCGCGCCTTTGTCCGATGCAGGCAGCGCGTCCGGATCAAGTCCGGCGTTGAGAATGCTCTGACGAATATAGTTGCCGTGCACGCCGGTAAAGAGGTTCGTATAGATGATGTCCGCGGCTTTCGAACCGACGATCGCGGTCTTGTACTCTTCCAGCGCATGCGCCTCGCGCGTGGCGATAAAGCGCGTGCCGATATACGCGAAATCCGCGCCCATGGCTTGCGCGGCGAGAATGGAGCCGCCATTCGCGATCGCACCGGACAGCGCGATCGGGCCGTCGAAGATGCGCCGCACTTCGCCCACGAGCGCGAACGGCGACGTCATGCCCGCGTGTCCGCCCGCACCGGCCGCGACCAGGATCAGGCCGTCGACCCCTGCTTCCAGCGCCTTTTCCGCGTGCCGCAAGTTGATCACGTCGTGCAGCACGATGCCGCCGTAGCTGTGCACGGCGTCGATCATCTCCTTGACCGGCGCCCGCAGGCTCGTGATGAAAATAGGCACACGATGCTCGACGCACACGCGCACATCCGCTTCAAGCCGCGCGTTCGAGTGATGCACGATCTGGTTCACCGCGACCGGACCGACCGGTGCGCCCGGATTAGCCGCCTTATGCGCCTCGATTCCCTCGCCGATTTGCGTGAGCCATTCGTCCAGCAGCTCGGCCGGCCGGGCGTTCAGCGCAGGAAACGAGCCGACGATGCCCGCCTTGCACTGCGCGAGCACGAGATCGGGATAGCTGACGATGAACATCGGCGAGGCGATGACCGGTAGCGCGAGGTGTTGCAGAGCGGCGGGAAGTGCCATGACTCGAGTCTCCTGATTGAGTGTGAAGCCGGCGATACCCGCGCGTCCATCTGATGTGGGACTTCGCGGCGATTTCGGTCGGACTTGCGAAGCTAAACGCATGCGCCCAAGGCATGCGAACGACCGTTCGATTATAGGCGAATCTTTCGATGCGCGATCGCCGGGCGCATTGGAAGAAGTCTTCAGCTTCTACGAAAGCGCCTACCGGCAGGCAGTTTAGTATCGTTGGGGACGCCTACAATGCTTTTCCAGCCATACGGACATTCACGCCATGTCGTTCGAAGACTACGAGCCGTTCACCGTCGACGCCGCGGGCGTCGAACTCTTCGGCATGAAGGGCGGCAACGGGCCGCCGCTTTTGCTGCTTCACGGTCACCCGCAGACGCACGAGATCTGGCATCGGCTGGCCGATGTTCTGGCTCAGCATTTCACCGTGATCGCGACCGATTTGCGCGGTTACGGCGCGTCGGCGAAACCAGTCAGCGACGCGCAGCACACACCTTATTCGAAACGCGCCATGGCCGCCGATCAGGTCGCGGTCATGCGGCACTTCGGCTTCGAGCGTTTCATGGTTTGCGCGCACGATCGCGGCGCGCGCGTGGCGCACCGGATGGCGCTGGATTTCCCGCAGGTCATCGACCGCCTGATGCTGCTCGACATAGCGCCGACGCTCGCCATGTACGACGCCACTGATCGCGCCTTTGCCACTGCCTATTTCCACTGGTTCTTCCTGATCCAGCCCGAGCCCTTGCCCGAATTGCTGATCGGCGCGCACCCGGATGCGTATATCGAGCGGGTGATGGGCAGTCGCCACGCGGGGCTCACGCCGTTCGCGCAGCATGCGTTGCAGGCATATCGCGATGCGCTGCGCCAGCCCGGCGCGGTGCATGCGATGTGCGAGGATTATCGGGCGTCGGCGACGATCGATCTCGAGCATGATCGCGCGGATATTGAGTGCGGCAACAGGATTGCGTGTCCGCTGCGGGTGTTGTGGGGGCAGGAAGGTGTGATCGAGCAGTGCTTCGAGCCGCTGGACGAATGGCGCCGTGTGGCACGCGATGTCAGTGGCCGTTCGTTGCCTTCGGGCCACTATATTCCGGAAGAAGTACCCGACGAATTGCTCGCGGAAATCCTCGCGTTTTTCGAGGCGAGCGAGGAGGCGTAAGGGTCCTGCACGCCCGCGTCATGGCCCGTTCAACTCGTTGTTATTAGTCTGTAGGGAAAGCACCGATGCATCTCAAAAACAGGCGCGCTACGATGCAAACGGCGCTGATCACGTCAACAAAATTCCGCCGCTTGGTCTACAAGCGGCTTTCTTTTGGCCGTTTCAAGTATCGCGCCTGAGCATTCAGGCGATCCGTTCAGGCAATCTTCACCGTCTCGCCTCGCACCTTCAGTGCGCCGCTTGCCGCCAGTTCGGCAAGATACTTGCGCACCAATCCCCGACGATCATCGGAGAGCATGTTGGCGGCCGCGCGCATCAACCGGGCTTCGTCGATCAGCAGCAACAGTTCGTCGATCTGCATCGAGCGCAATTCCATCAGCTTGAACACGATCAGCACCTTCAGCGCGTTCTTCGCGTTGCGTGCGGGATCGGCGCTCAGATAATCGATTCGCGACCAAGCGATATCCAACGCCTTCGAAACATCCGTGAACGGTGCGCCGTGGCCGGGAATCACCGCTCGCACGTCCAGCGTGGCGATCACATCCAACACCGCGCGCTGTTCCGCGAAACCGCTGTCACCTTCCAGTTCGGGAAAGATCACGCCGAAGCCGTTTTCCCACAGCGCATCGGCGCTGATCAGCACGCGTTCTTCGGCGCAGTACAGCATCAGCGAATGCGGGTCGTGGCCGGGCGCGCCGAGCACTGACCAGTCGAGGCCACCAAGCCGGAGCGTCGCGCCCGGCGCAATCGTGTCGGTGAAAGTGAAACGCTCGCAGCTTTGCCCGCTTCCGCGGAACGTGAGTCGGTCTTCGTCCCAGTCGCGCACGGCGTCCGCTTCGGTCTCTGGAATCAGCGTCTCGCACGCGAAGTTCGCCTGCAGCAACGCATTGCCGCCGCAATGGTCCGAATGCAGATGCGTGTTCACGATCAGATCAAGCGTGCGGTTGCCACCAATCGCATTGCGCACGAGCGCAAGGGTTTGCGGTGCGTGTGCCGCGTAGCCGGAGTCGACCAAAGCGGTGCGTGTGTCATCGATGAAAAGCACGTTATTCGACGACAGCCAGCCGCGTTCGAACACTCGCATGGACGCCCGGAACGTGATCATGCGTTTGGCTCATTCGGCATCGTGGCGGAGAAGCGCTCGCCAATACGCACCACGCGCGGCCCTTTTTTTCGCGCTTCCGCTTGCTTCAGTACCGCCGCTTTTCGCGTGTCATCGAAAGACGACCAGCCCGCAATTTCATCGATTGTGCGAAAACAACCGTCGCAAAGCCCCGTCGATGGATTCATCCTGCATACATCGATACACGGCGACGCTACGGCCTCAGTCATCACGCAGTCTCGCGCAACGCCACATCGGCGATCGGCGCGCCGGTCAGCGCGACCAGTTCCTGCGGCGTCAGATTGAACACCGCGTGCGGATGGCCGGCGGCGGCCCAGAGACTATCGAGTGCGAGCAAGTCTTCATCGATCAGCGTCAGCGGCGGCGTGGCATGACCAATCGGGCACACGCCGCCGATTGCATAGCCGGTTTTTTCACGGACAAACTTGGCATCGGCGCGGGCGAGTTCACCCACACGTTCAGCCACTTTCTTCTCATCCACACGATTTACACCGCTCGCAATCACGAGCACCGGCGCGTCGTCTTTCCTGCGGCGAAACAGAATGGATTTGGCGATTTGCGCGACCGAGCAGCCGAGGCCGGCCGCCGCTTCAGCCGATGTCTTGCCGGTTTCCGCCAGCATCACGATGGGCTTCGTGTGTCCGCGCTCCTGCAGCAGGAGCGCCACGCGGCGGGCGGAGTCGGGCAGGGCGTCGAGTGTTTCGTTCATCGTATTCATAGTGAAAGTAGTGAGCTGACCATCAAACGCATGACGCCGCGGCGTCGCGTTTCTTCGCGAGCAACGCACGTCCCACACGCGACGCGCTGGGCTTGCCGATCGTCCGCGAAATGAAGTCGCCGATCTCCACGAGCTGATCGAGATCGACGCCGGTTTTAATACCGAGGCCGTTCAGCAGGAAGATGACGTCCTCGGTCGCCACGTTGCCGGTCGCGCCTTTCGCGTACGGACAGCCGCCGAGTCCCGCGACGGAAGCATGGAAAATCTCGATGCCTTCCTGCAGCGACGCATAGATATTTGCGACCGCTTGACCATAGGTATCGTGGAAATGACCGGAGAGCCGTTCGCGCGGAAACACCTTCGATACCGCCGCCATCACGTCGCGCGTACGGCCAGCAGTGCCGACGCCGATGGTGTCGGCGATATCGATTTCATCGCAGCCGAGCGCCTTCATGCGCTGCACGACGTCGACCACGGCTTCGATCGGCACGTCGCCTTGGTACGGACAACCGAGCGCGCACGAAATGCTGCCGCGCAGGCGCAGCCCGGCCTCTTTCGCGGCCTTCGCAACCGGTTCGAAGCGCGCAATGCTCTCCGCGATGCTGCAATTGATATTCTTCTGCGAGAACGCTTCGCTGGCTGCACCGAAGATGACGATTTCATCGACTTTCGCGTCCAGCGCCGCTTCGAAGCCGCGCAGATTCGGCGTGAGCGCCGAGTAGATCGTGCCCGGACGCCGCTCGATGCCGACCATCACGGCCGCGCCGTCGGCCATTTGCGGCACCCATTTCGGCGATACGAACGAAGCCGATTCCACGTTCTGCAAACCCGCGTTCGCCAGCCGGTTCACCAGTTCGATCTTGACCTCGGTCGCGACGAATTCCTTCTCGTTCTGCAAGCCGTCGCGCGGGCCTACTTCGACGATTTTTACTTTGGCGGGAAGCATGCCTGTCTCCTTTGAGTACGTGTCTGTCTCGGTCAGCGTTAATAACCGCGTTTTACGTCGACTATGCCGGATATCGGCTCGCCGTGCGTGAGCGCCATGATCTTGTGCGCGATCTGCTCGATGCTTTCTTCGCGCAGCGTTTCGGCGGAAATATGCGGCGTGATCGTGATGCGCGGCGTGTGCCAGAACGGATGATTGTCCGGCAGCGGCTCGGTGTGGAAAACATCGAGTGTTGCGGCGGCGATCTGGCCGGTCTGCATGGCGTGGAGCAGATCGTCGTCCACAAGATGCCCGCCGCGCGCGAGATTGACGAGATACGCGCCCGGTGCGAGCCGTTCGAACGTGCGCCGGTTCAGGATGCCTTCGGTGTCCGGCGTATGCGGCAGAAGGTTGATGAGCACCCTCGTGCCGTCGAGGAAGGTCTCGAACTGCCCGGCGCCAGCGAAAGTCTGCACGCCGTCAATATCCCGTTTCGTACGGCTGAAACCGCGGACCGGCATGCCGAACCCCGCCAGCGTCTGCGCGACCCGCGCACCGAGAACGCCCATGCCCATCACGCCCACCGTGAAGTCCTTGAGCGCGTAAGGCGGGAGTTTTTGCCAGCGATGCTCGCGCTGAAGCGCGTCGTATTCATCCAGGCGGCGCAGGTAGCGCAGCACCGTGTGGGTCGCGTATTCGACCATCTGGTGCGCCATGCCGCTGTCTTCCAGGCGTACGAGCAGCGCATTCGGCGGCAGTGTGCCGGGTTGCTTGCGTTCGACGTCGAGGATCGCATCGACGCCCGCGCCGAGATTGAACACCGCTTTCAGATCCGGCCGGTTCGCGAATAACTCGGCCGGTGCGCGCCAGACGACCGCGTAGTCGGCGGGTGCGGTGTCTCCTGGTTGCCATTGGCGCACATCGGCTTCGGGAAGCGCGTGGGCCAGATCGTTGAGCCAGAGCAGGGTCTCGGCGTGGTGCTCGTAGAAAATGATCTTCATCGAAAGTTCGTGTTCACGGCGGATAAGCGCGCGGATGGGTCGGGAGTCAAGTTACGTTTGCGTACCAATCGCGTACCAATTGCGCGCGATGTCGGGGACATTTTACGGTTTCGCCGATGAACGCGCGTCCCGGTCAAAACTTGGGCGCCCCGCCACCGGCCGATAACCAAATGACGAAAACTTGGTTCGCGCGGACGCGCTGACGCAGCAGAATTGTTCCTCACCATGCTGGCTATGAGCCGGCAGCGAGGTTCACATGAGTTCATGCAGCACATCCGCCTGGCCGCCGCGGCTTGTTACCGTGCCGGGTTTGCACGGCAGCGAGGGCGCGCACTGGCAAACGTGGCTGGAGCGGCAATTGCCGAAATCACGACGTGTCGAGCAAGACGACTGGGACGCGCCGCAACTGGATACGTGGGCGCAAGCCGTCGCCGATACGGTGGCTCGCGTGCGCGGTCCCGTCATTCTCGCTGCGCATAGTTTCGGTTGCCTCGCGGCTGCGCACGCGATCGCGCAAGGGTTGACCGGCGACGCCGTTGCCGGCGTGCTGTTCGTCGCGCCGGCCAGTCCGGAGAAGTTCCGTTTCGCTGGCGCGTTCGAGCCGCGCCGGCTCGGTGTGCCGTCGGTGCTGATCGCGAGCACGACCGATCCGTGGATGCCCTTCGACCAGTCGCTGCGTCTTGCCAGCCAGCTTGGCAGCGCGCTAGTGAATCTCGGCGATGCCGGCCACATCAATACGGCGGCGGGTTTCGGCCCGTGGCCGCGCGCGAAATATTTCGTCGATACCCTGATTCATTGCGCGGCACCGTCGCACTTTGCGGAGCAACACGACGGGTTCGAGCGCTTCGAGGACTTCCAGCAACCGGCATATGGATGAGTTGTCCGAGGCATTGCAGCCCCGGCTTTTCGATAGAATCGCCGCTTCGCAGCGGTTTTCACTATTCGAAGAATCGGGGGATGCATGGCGGGTTTGAAGCATTGGGCAGCAATCGCGGCGCTGGGCCTGACTACGTTCGCTCACGCGGAGACGGCGTTGCTCAACGTCTCGTACGACGTCACGCGTGAGTTGTACAAGGACATCGATACCGCTTTTATCGCCGACTATAGGCAGAAGACCGGCCAGACGCTTTCGGTGCGGCAGTCGCATGGGGCGTCGAGTGCTCAGGCTTTGTCGGTGATGCAGGGCCTGCAGGCCGACGTGGTGACGATGAACCAGCCGAACGACATCGACTTGCTGGTCGAGCGCGGCGGCCTCGTGCCGGCCAACTGGCGCACGCTTTTGCCGAATAACGCGGTGCCGTACACGACCACCATGGTGTTTCTCGTGCGCCATGGCAACCCGAAGAACATCAAGGACTGGAGCGATCTCGCGCGTCCGGGCGTGCAGGTCGTGATCGCGAATCCGAAGACCTCGGGCAACGGGCGTTATGCCTATCTGGCGGCGTGGGGCTACAAGAAGCAGCAAGGCGCGACCGATGAACAGGCTCAAGCCTTCGAGAAAGCTATCTTCAAGAACGTGCCGGTGCTCGACACGGGCGGCCGGGGTGCTACGACGACGTTCACGCAACGGGGTATTGGCGATGTGCTGGTGACGTTTGAAAACGAAGTCGCGTTGATGGATACGGGCGCGGGCGGCAAGGATTTCGACGCGGTGTATCCGTCCGTGAGTTTGCTCGCGGAGCCGCCGGTCGCGGTGGTCGACAAGGTTGTCGATAAGCGCGGCACACGCAAGGAAGCGCAGGCGTATCTCGAGTATTTGTGGACGCCTGCGGCGCAGGAAATTATCGCGCAACATCATCTGCGGCCGCGTAATGCCGAGGTGCTGGCGAAACACGCGAGCGAATTCAAGCCGATCAAAACGTTCACCGTGGAGCAGATGTTGGGTAACTGGCAGAAAGCCCAGCAAACCCATTTCTCCGATGGCGGCACGTTCGATCAGGTGATTGTGGATAAGAATTGAGGGGTAAAGCGAAGGCTTCGCGACGCCGTCACAGCAACAAGTGTTGGCGCCCGATGTCCTTCACTTGTTTTCCGTCTACACCGGCTTGCTTGGCGAAAGTCGGCCACGCAGCAATCGCGTTGCGTACTTCCTTGATGACGGCTCGCGCAGTGCCCACCCCGAATCGTTCAGCCTCGGCAAGCAGGTCATCTTCAGTAAAGCCCTTGAATTTGCCGTTCACCGACATGAGGTGCTGATTCGTCCATTCGCCGTTCGGGTTATGCGCGAAGGTCACGTCATAGGCAGGAGTGAGTTCCCACGGTGCGTCTTGACGCAGTCGGAACGAGAAGTTTTTCGTATGGTCGTCGCAGTTGCGGCTCATCACGTTGAACACCATGCGGCGGAATGCTTCCTCCATCTCGGCATAGGGCAAATTCAATTGACGCATGGTGATGAAGAGCTGCGAGTACGCGTTGGTGCCCTTCTTCTTATAGTCGACGTGATCGAGCGCGCACAAGGTCTGCATGTGGTGCCGGACGTTGGTTCCTTCCCGGTCAAAGCGTCGTGTCATGAAGTGCGCCCGGCCGCTTTCTTCAAGTAGCCGGCACTCGGACATGGTCATGTTCGCGGCCCGCGCCATCAGGTGATAAGCGTACTCGATGCGTCCGTATCCCTGGGGTGTACCCAGTTCACTGTCCTCGCCCATGCCGTCGAACTTGAGAAGCCAGTGCTGAAAACCTTCCGGTGCCTCTAGTTGCCCCGAGCGAATCTCGTTGGTGACCGGGTTCCAGGCAATCACGGCTTTTGCGCGCGCACCACCAGCAGAGGTGCCGACGTCGATGATGCTTCGAAGCGCGGCACTTGCATGGTCGTCGTCTTCGATTGTCCCGGTGACAGCTTTGCGGGCCTCGCTGACGAGGTGGCTGAGCTGGATCGCCGTGGGCTTGTGCCGGGCCGGGCCGCGTGCCGGTTTAAAGGTGAGCGCGCCCATTGCGCGGTTACTCATGTAGGCCAGGCGGTCGATCGACGTAACGCCTGAGGCAGGAATACCGTGATCGGCCATATAGCGGTTGATCAGCGCATTGCCGAAGTCGTCGGGTAACGCGTCACTCAGAAGCGAGGGAAGGCGCTTATACGTTGCTTCCGGAAGGTCCGCGAATAGGTACAGGTCGAGGCTCAACGGCATGTGCAGCGGCGAGGGCTCGACGCCCCGGGCCACGAACTCAGGCGCGTAGGCAAACACGTAGTAACCGTACGCGGGGTCGAGGGCGACGGCGCCCATCAACTGGTCCCATAAGTACACTTCGACGCGCTCAACGTGCTTGTACGGAGCAGCCTTCTTTTTCGCTGGTTGATTCTTTGCCGTACTCACGTCGTTGCTCCTACTGGTCGGATTCGAATTACTTCGGGGGTTTGGCAGCGCGCTTGCGCGCGCGTTGACGCGGCGCCGCGTTGCGCACCATGGTCATGGGATTGACTGTCGCAACCGGCGCGATGGTGGTAAGCCAATCGTCCCGATCCAGAGCCCTAAGCACAGACACCAGCGATTTGAGCGAGGAGCCGCTGCCGTTCTCGAGACTTCTGAGCGAACGTGCGCTGATGCCCGCTCGCTCGGCCAAAGTTTTTTGGTCGATATTTCGACTCAGCCTGAGTTTCTTCAGACTTTCGCCGACTTGTGCTTCGAGTTCCGGTGACGTATGGCTTGTCTTCACGACGATGTTTACATTTGTAGGCAAGATTACGCCTCTTAAGCTAGATTACGAGGTTAAGAGGCAATTTATTACTGATTATAGTAGATGGTCGGAGAAATGACGTTAACGCTAAAGGGTAGTTTATTGCCCGTTAACGCACTTTATCGACTTAAAAGGTAAATTTCTGCCTCTTATGGATAATGTAGCTCGTAGAGCCGAAGAAAAATCCCCCGAGATCTAACGATTGCGGGGGATTCTTGGAATCAACTGCGGCTGACCTCTACCTTCATGGTGTAGGTCAGTGAATCAAGCGGCGAGCTTGCCGCTGCTAGGTTTCACTGAACCTGCGCATGCCCGCACTTCACCTCACAAGCCTCCGGCGCCTGCATCTGCTGCGACGCTTCCGCGCGCATTCCCAACCGCTCCAGCAATTTCCTATCGGCTTCAGCCTGCGGATTGCTCGTGGTCAGCAACTGGTCGCCGTAGAAAATCGAATTCGCGCCGGCGAGGAAACACAGCGCCTGCAACGCTTCATCCATCTGCTCGCGCCCAGCCGATAACCGCACCATCGCCTTTGGCATCGTGATCCGCGCAACCGCGATCGTACGCACGAATTCGAACGGATCGAGCGGTGCGGTGCCCGTCAGAGGCGTGCCTTCCACCTGCACGAGATTGTTGATAGGCACCGATTCCGGATACGGCTCCATATTCGCCAATTGCGTCATCAGCCCAGCGCGTTCACGTCGCGATTCGCCCATGCCCACGATCCCGCCGCAACACACATTGATCCCGGCATCGCGGACATGTTCGAGTGTATCCAGCCGATCCTGATACGTCCGCGTCGAGATGATCTGCCCGTAGAACTCCGGCGATGTATCGAGGTTATGGTTGTAGTAATCCAGCCCGGCATCGCGCAGACGTTCGGCCTGATGCGCTTCCAGCATGCCGAGCGTCACGCAGGTTTCCAGACCCATCGCCTTCACGCCGCGAATCATGTCGGCGATTGGTTCCAGATGCTGGTCCTTCGGATTGCGCCACGCCGCGCCCATGCAAAAACGCGTCGCGCCGTTCGCCTTGGCGATTTCGGCGGCCTTCAGGACTTCATCGACAGCCATCAGTTTGTCGGCCTTCAACCCCGTGTCGTGATGCGACGACTGCGGGCAATACGCGCAATCTTCGGGACACCCGCCGGTCTTGATCGACAGCAGCGTGGAGAGCTGAACCGTGTTGGCATCGAAGTGTTCGCGATGCACAGCCTGCGCGCGAAACAGCAAGTCGTTGAAGGGCAGGTCGTAGAGCGCGACGATATCCGCCACGCGCCAGCGAGCCAGCGTTTGCGGTGCGGAAGCTTGAGCGGTCTTGTCGGAGGATTGCAGTTGCGTCATGTGAGGATCCTTTTCGTTTTGCAGATAACGATGAATTACTGGCCCGCGCCGGCTGAACGAAGCGTGTTCAGCAGCAGGGATGTATCGATATAAGTCGTCGCCGTAAGCGCATCCGGCGGTGAGAGGCGAGGAATCGTGCCAAGCAGTGGCGCGTTGTATTGACTGTCGAGCCGCAGCCGGATTGCTTCAATGTTCTCAGCGGGAAACAGCATGGCCGGATCGATTTGATTAGCCACCCAGCCCACCAGATGCAGCCCTCGCGTTGCTATGGCCTCGGCGCTCAACAACGCATGGCTGATGCAGCCGAGTCGCATGCCGACCACCAGCACGACCGGCAGATTCAAGGCGAACGCGAGGTCGGCAGTATCGTGGACGTCGGTGAGCGGCACGCGGAATCCCCCCACGCCTTCCACCACGACCACGTCCGCTTGTTGCACGGCGAATCGATGCGCTTCCACAATGCGCGCAATGTCCAGCGACACGTTTTCGCGCGCCGCCGCGATATGCGGCGCGGCGGCTTCTTTAAGCATGAACGGCGTGCGTATTGATGGCGGCAGCGCAACATTCGCGGCGGCATCGAGTTGATCGGCGTCTTCGTTATGCCACTCGCCGTTGCGCTCGAACGCCCCCGCTGCGATGGGTTTCATCGCGGCGGCGCGCAGGCCGAGCGCGGCAAACCCATGCAGCAACGCAGCCGATACGAGCGTCTTGCCGATCTCGGTATCGGTGCCGGTGACGAAGAGTGAAAGTGGCGCGGTCATGGGCGGTTGCTCAAGGTTTGCAAGGCATCGTCGAGCTTGGCGAGGTCATCGTGGCTATGCGCGGCGGACAGCGAAATGCGCAGGCGCGATGTGCCCACGGGCACCGTCGGCGGCCGGATCGCGGGCACCCACATGTGGTATTCATCGAGCGCTGCGGCGAGCGTCAGCGTCTCTTCATTGCCGCCGATAATCAACGGTTGAACCGCCGTATGCGAGTCGACGGGCAACCATCGTGTGCGCTGCAAAATGGCGCGCGTACTGTCGATGAGCGTAGCCAGGTGCGCGCGTCTCAAGTCGCCTTCTTGACCGCCAATGATCTTCAAACTAGCCGATACCGCGTGCGCCACCGCCGGCGGCGATGCCGTCGTAAAGATGTACGGCCGCGCGCGCTGCACGAACCATTCGATCACCGTCTCATGCGCGATCACGAACGCGCCGGACACGCCTGCGGCTTTCCCAAGCGTGCCGACATAAACCAGATGCGCCGAGCGCAACTCAGCTTCAGCCAACGCGCCGCGTCCTTGCGGACCAAGCACGCCGAACCCATGCGCATCGTCGACAACGAGCCATGCGCCGTATCGCTCCGCGACTTCAAGCAGCCGCGCAAGCGGGGCGATATCGCCGTCCATGCTAAAGACGGAATCGGTGACGATGATCTTCGTCCCACCCTCATTCACCGATGCATCGAGCATGGCGTCGAGCGCTTCGACATCGGCGTGGGGATAGATGCGAATTTCAGCGCGCGACAAGCGCGCGCCATCGATCAGCGACGCATGGTTCAACGCGTCGCAGAACATCAGCGTGTCGCGCCCGCCGGAGGGTCCCGCAGCGCCCAATGTGGTCAGCGTCGCGAGATTCGCCATGTAGCCGGTGCTGAAATACAGCGCTCGCGCCTGGTCGACGAAACCGCCGGAGAACGCCGCGAGGTCGTCTTCGAGCTTCGCATGGGCGCGCGAATGGCCACCGAGCAGATGCGATCCGCCGCTGCCCGCGCCGTATTTTTGTGCGCCTTCCGCGAGTGCTTCGCGCAGGGTTTCATGCGCAGCCAGCCCGAGATAATCGTTACTTGCAAAGCCGATAATCTCGCGTCCATCCACCGTCATGTGAGCGGCGCACGCGCTGTCGGCGATACGTCGGCGACGACGCAAACCGTTGCGATCGATATCGGCGAGACCTTGTTTCAATGTGTCGAAAAGAGCGGGCGATGTCTTGCTCATGCGGCCTCCGCCAGCGTTGCTTCGAAGACAGTGCGTGTGCGTTCGGCGAGCAAGGCGAGTTCGTCGTCGCTGAGAATGTACGGTGGCATCAGATAGACGGTCGTGCCTATCGGCCGCAACAATAGCTCATGTTTCAAGGCCTTTTCGAAGAAACGCCGTGAGAACGTGCGCGCTTGAGATGGGTTTTCAATCACTGCATCGAAGGCGAAAATCGTGCCGCGTTCGCGCAGGTTTTTCACTTGGCGATGATCTTGAAGCGGACTCAACGCAGCGCGCAACACGGACGATTTACGTCGATTTTCTTCAAGCACGTTTGCGCTATCGAAGAGTTCGAGCGTCGCCAAAGCCGCGCGGCACGCAAGCGGATTGCCCGTGTACGAATGCGAGTGCAGGAACCCTCGCGTCATGTCGTCATCGTAGAAAGCGGCGTAGATTTCATCGCGTGTCAGCACGATGGACAACGGCAAATACCCGCCGCTGATCCCCTTCGACAAACACAGGAAATCCGGCCAGATCGCAGCCTGTTCGCACGCGAAGAACGTGCCGCTGCGGCCACAGCCGACGGCAATTTCATCGGCAATCAAATGCACGCCGTAGTCGTCGCACAGCGCTCGCAGGCCCTTTAAATACGAGGGATCGTGCATGGCCATGCCGGCGGCGCACTGCACGAGCGGCTCCACGATAACGGCGGCAAGCTGCGACGCCTTGGCGTCGAAGAGAGTCTTCATATCGGCCAGCGCGCGCTGTGCGACATCGCGCGCCGTCTCGCCTTCGCGAGCGCTGCGAGCATCCGGCGATGTCACCACGTGCGCGTGTCGAATCAGCGGATCGTAGGCGTCCTTGAACAACGCGACATCGGTTACGCCGAGCGCGCCTATCGTCTCGCCGTGATAGCTGTTGGCAAGGCACACGAACTCGCGCTTCTCCGCGCGGCCGCTGTTGCGCCAGAAGTGGAAGCTCATCTTCAACGCAATTTCAACTGCCGATGCGCCATCGGAGGCGAAGAACGCGTGGCCCAGCGTGTGCTGCGTGAGCGCGCTCAAGCGTTCGGCGAGCAGGATCGCGGGCTCGTGCGTGCACCCGGCGAGCATCGCGTGTTCGAGCGTGTCGAGCTGGTCTTTCAGCGCGGCATTGATGTGAGGATTGGCGTGGCCGAAGAGGTTGACCCACCACGAGCTGATGGCATCGAGATAACGCGCTCCATCGTGGTCATAGAGCCACGCGCCCTTGCCGCGCGCGATGGGCACGAGCGGCGTGCGCTCGTGATGTTTCATTTGCGTACACGGGTGCCATACGGCGCGTAGCGAGCGTGCAACCCATTCGTCGGTAGCAGGCTTTGGCTGGTTGTTCAGGTTCAAAACGACTCCAGGGGAGCGGCCCGTGATGCACTCAGGCGACGCTCCCGATCACATTCAGGCAAGCCACGACGGCTTGCTCTTTTCCAGAAAACTGCGGACACCTTCGCGTCCTTCGTCCGAGGCACGAATCCGTGCGATACGGTCGGCGGTGTCCGAGATCAGCGTTTCATCGATCGGTTTCTCCGCCAGATCGACCACGAGTTGCTTGCACTCGCGCACGGCGTTCGGGCTATTCGCGACGATCGCGGCCGCGACAGCATCGACGGCTGCATCCAGCGCATCCGCTGCAACCACCTGATGCACGAGGCCGATACGCAGCGCTTCGGCGGCATCGAAACGTTCGGCGGTGACGAAGTATCGATGCGATGCGCGTGCGCCTATCGCACGAATCACATACGGCGCGATGGTCGCGGGCATCAACCCGAGCTTCGCCTCCGATAAACAAAAGTGCGCGGATTCCGTGCTGATGGCGATGTCAGCGACGGCGACAAGGCCCATGCCGCCCGCGTACGCGTCACCCTGCACCCGCGCGATCACCGGCTTTTTGCATGCGTAGATGGTGTTGAGCATGGTGGCGAGGCCGAGTGCATCGGCGCGATTTTCCGCGTCCGAATAGGCTGCCATGCGCTTCATCCAGTTGAGGTCGGCGCCGGCGCAGAACGCGGGGCCGTTCGCGGCAAGCACGATGACGCGGATGGAGGCATCGTCGGCGAGCGCGCGGAATGCCGCGGTCAATTCGACGATGGTGGCTTCATCGAAGGCGTTGCGTACGTCGGGGCGATCGAGCGTGACGCGCGCCACGTGGGCATCGACGGAGACTTTCAGGCGCTGCAGATTCATTGCATCGGTCATGGGGTTTCGCGATGTGCGCGACTCGGTGTTTCGCTGAGCACCAATTATCTCTAAATTCGCTGCGAGATTCGATTTTGAGCACCTGGATCGAGGCGCGAGGACCGGAATGCATAAAGCCGATCAACCGTTACCGTGGCTAACTTCGCGCATAACGCTTGCTAATTGCACGCTAACGGAGGCTTCTTGGCGGCGAAATGCAAAACGCCGGCATTGGCGGGCCGGCGTTTTTTATCGAAGACCAGCAGGATCTATCGCGATGCAGTCTGCGTCTGGCTAACGTTGCGATCATTCCAGACCACCGCGTTATTGACGGCATACAGCCTGCAAGGATCGCTGCTCTGCTTCTGACAGCCCGATAACGCCACCGAGATCGGGTCGTCGCCCCCTTCCGCCCACGACCACGCACCCGAATCCGACACCGCAAACGCACGGCTCGAATACTGGTGCAGGAAGTTTTGGTAACCCTCGCGGCCCCTTTCGTCGAGGAAAGGCACCGCAGTCACCGCATCCACGCTGGCATAACCCGTCGGCGTGGGCGCTACCGGCACTGAAACCTGATATTGCCGATCCGTCGGCATGCCGATATCGGCCAGGAACGTCTTCACACGCGGCCACCAGATCGCCACGCCATCGCGATCCCCAACCAGCCGATGCGCATCGTTCTTATACGCGCCGAAGTTGATCATGTCGGCCTTCGCGCCGTGCGCGCTGTACGACGTGAACATTTCGTCGGGAAGGTTGCCCTGCCAGACGGAGTCGTTGCTGCCGTACATCCACAGCGACGGCAATTTCACATGCTCGCCGTATTCGCCGAATGCGCTCGTCAGGTTTTTCTGCCAGCCGGGACATTCGTCCTGACGCAGGCCGCCGGAGAAATTGATCAGGCCACGTACGCCCTTGGCCTCCTGCACGTCGCGAGCGCCGTACGCCATCGTGACAAGGCCACCGTGCGAAGCGCCCGCCACGACCACATGCCCGGTGTCGACGAACGGTTGTTTCTCCATGTAAGCCACCGTGGCCGCCACGTCGTGCGCCTGCGCAAAACCGTTGGCTTCGACGTTGCAACCGTTACCGGCGTACTCGCCGCCCGATTCCGCAAAGCCGCGGCGATTCGGCACGACGACCACATAACCGTGACGCACGAACTCGCGGGCAAACGCGAGCGGACGCGCGCGCGGCTGGTCATGCGCGTTGCCGGGGAGCTTGCCGTGATTGAAGACGATCATCGGGAACGGACCCGCGCCGTCAGGTTTGAAGATCGTGGTTTCGAGCGAGACGTCGCCAGAGGGGATTTCGATGACGGACTCGTTGAGGCTCGCCTCGACGACGGGAAGCGAGGGATCGACCACCGGCTGCACCGTGCCGAAGGCAGGCGCATCGAGCTTCGCGTACTGTTGAGCACCCGGGAACGGCTCTGCAAGCGCCGAGGCGCACACCGCCGCGAGCGCACACACCATTACACAACCTGACAACACTTGCCGAAATCCCATCCCCGAAACTCCACCCGCTTCTCGACCCGGCTGATTTGAAAAAAGCGCGAGCCAGCTTATCGTCACGATCCATCGATCCGCGCGTTCGTACCTTTGGGTCAGTATCGCTTGGCGGATCGTGAAGTCATGCCCCGATTAGGCACGACAATGGGCTTCAATACGCAACACCGGCGCTGGCAGATATTTAGCTTATGAAACAAAGGCTTAATATCATTCGCCAGCGACTGGCGAAAAGCTAGAGTACCCGGACAAAAAGAACTGGCGCAATTAGAAAGTACCCGTGAGGCACACTAATTTCTGGCGAAAGGAGACGTTAAGGAAATTATTGCCGTCGATACAGCGAGATGCGTCGCTGCAACGTTTCAATCGCGAAGATCACCGTCGATATAACGCCATCGGCCGGCGGCATCGCGTTCGAACCGGCTTGTCTCATGCAGCCGGACCGCGCGGCCGCCGCGCTTGTATCGTGCGACGAATTCGACCTCGGCGTGATCGGCGTCTACTGGCGTGTGACGTTTTATCTGCAAGCCGAGCCAGCGGGTGGCGAGATCGGCGGAGTTTTCCAGATCGCGAGGGCAGGTGCGCTCGGCCCAGGTCGCGCGCAAGTACGCCGTGTTACCGAGCACGTAGGCGGTGTAGCGCGAGCGCATCAGTTCCATGGCGTTGCTTGCTGCCGCAGTTCCTTCTATGAAACGCCCGCAACAATCCGCGTAGTCAGGCAGGCGCTTAACGTGAGCGTCGCCCGATCCCGGCGACGCCCCGCCGCACGGGCATGGCGCGACTTGCTTCATGCGTCCACGCCCGGCATTTCGATGTGGCGCGGCTGCGCTTTCACGCGCGCAAGCCACGCGCGAATGGCGGGATATCGCCCGAGGTCGAGGTTGGCTTCATCGGCGACATGGGTGTACGCGTACAACGCAATGTCCGCGATGGTGTATTGCTCATCGACGAAATACGTGCGCGTCGCGAGATGCGTTTCCATCACGTCGAGCGCGCGATACGAACCGGCGGTTTTCTCGGGCAGCCGGGGATCGTCGGGATGTTTAACGAACTGAAGAATGAAGCGCGCAACCGCGATGTTGGGCTCGTGGCTGTATTGCTCGAAGAACATCCATTGCAGGACGCGCGCCCGGGAAAGACGGTCCGTGGGCAGCAATGGCGTGCCTTCGGCGAGGTAATACAAGATCGCATCCGATTCGAACAGGCACGTGTGCTCATCGATCTGCAGTACCGGCACCTTGCCGTTCGGATTCAACTGACGAAACGCATCGGTGCGCGTGGCGCCGTTCATCATGTCGACTTCATGCCAGACGTACGGCCGGCTCAGTTGTTCGAGTGCAAGCCGCACCTTGTAGCAATTCCCCGACGACGCCACGCCATGTACTTGATACGCCACTTCATGTCCTCGCTTGATTGTTGAAACGTCCACTTGGAAAAACGCATCCGCTCACCACGCGAGCGGCGTGCCGTCGTATTGCACGAACGAGCCGTTGAATTTCTTGGGGTTCGCTACCGCCGCAGCAATCACCGCGCGCATGCCGGTAATGCTGTGCGCCGGATCGATTGCCGCCGACGACCCGCCCATTCCGGTGCGCACCCATCCCGGATGCAACGCGATGCAAGTCGAGCCGCGCGCTTCGAGCGACGTCGCCTTCAACGCCGCATTTACCGCGGCCTTGCTCGCGCGATACAGCCAACCCGCAGTCCCGTTCATCTCCGCGATACCGCCCATCTTGCTCGATAGCACCGCGAGCACGCCATGGGCGGCGTCGGTGAGCGGCAAGAGGATTGGCATCAGTTGCATCGGGCCGCGGACGTTGGTGTGCATGACCTGATCGAAATCCTCCGGCAGGATTGTTTCCACATGTTCCGTCCGCGGACCATAAACGCCCGACACGATAATCGCGATATCCAGCTTCTCGCCGTCGAGTTGCCAGCCGAGCGCGGCGATCTGCTCGGGTTGTGTCGTGTCGAGCGAGAAGGTTTTTGCGCCCATGGCGCCAAGCGCTTCCAGCGACGCTGCGTCGCGCGCGGTGGCGAGCACGCGCCAGCCATCGCGACAATACCCTCGCGCGAATTCGTGGCCGAGTCCGCGCGAGGCGCCCACGATCAATACGGTTTTCATATCGTTCTCCCGACCTCGACGTCTAAATCAGTTCGATACCCATCGCCGTCGCTTCCCCGCCGCCGATGCACAAGCTCGCCACGCCGCGCTTCAAGCCACGCTGGCGAAGTGCGCCGATCAGCGTAACGAGAATCCGCGCGCCCGATGCGCCAATCGGGTGGCCGAGCGCGCAGGCGCCGCCGTTGACGTTGACCTTGTCGTGGGGCAAGTCGTGTTCCCGCATGGCGGCCATTGCAACGACAGCGAACGCTTCGTTGATCTCGAACAGATCGACTTCGCTCGCGCGCCAGCCGTTTTTCTCGAACAGCTTGCGGATCGCGCCGACGGGCGCTGTCGTGAACAACGCCGGTTCCTGCGCGAACGTGCTGTGTCCGACCACGCGCGCCAACGGTGTCACGCCGAGCCGCTTTGCAGTGGATGCCCGCATCATCACGAGTGCGGCAGCGCCATCGGATATGGAAGATGCGTTCGCCGCCGTTACCGTGCCGTCTTTCGCAAACGCGGGCTTGAGCGTCGAAATCTTGTCGATGTTCGCCTTGAACGGCTGCTCGTCGTGATCGATAACGGTATCGCCCTTGCGTCCCGCCACCGTCACCGGCGCGATTTCCCAGTCGAACGAGCCGTCTTCATTGGCCCGTTTCGCGCGCGTCAGCGACTCCACGGCAAACGCGTCCTGCGCTTCCCGCGAGAACTTGTACGACCCCGCGCATTGCTCCGCGAACGCGCCCATCAGGCGGCCTTTTTCATACGCGTCTTCGAGGCCATCGAGGAACATGTGATCGAGCACCTGGCCGTGGCCCATGCGCATGCCGCCACGCGCTTTCGGCAACAGATACGGCGCATTGGTCATGCTTTCCATTCCGCCCGCGACAATCACGTCAGCCGAACCGGCCAGCAGCATGTCGTGAGCGAACATCGCGGCGCGCATACCGGAGCCGCACATCTTGTTGACCGTGGTGCTGCCGGTGGACAACGGCAGGCCCGCGCCGAGCGCGGCTTGTCGTGCAGGCGCCTGACCAAGTCCGGCAGGCAGCACGCAACCCATCACCGCTTCTTCGATCTGCCCGGGTTTAAGCTCTGCACGTTCGACGGCGGCGCGGATCGCGACCGCGCCGAGTTGCGGCGCCGTCACGCTGGCGAAATCGCCTTGAAAAGCGGCCATCGGTGTACGCGCAGCCGATACGATCACCACGGGATCATCTGCAAAATCAGTCATGTTTCAACTCCTTGATCACACCTTCCACGATAGCGGGAACATCGCCCAGACGCGCTGCATCGCCGGCGAGCACGTCGTTCTCCGAGGAATGGGCACCACCGCGCGCCAGCGCCGCGATGCATCGTTGGTAAGCAGGTTCGACTTGGTCGGCATCGCTGATCATCATGCCCATGTTGCGTACCCGGCCGTCGTGCACGCCGTAGGTCCAGCCATGCACGGTGATCTCCTGGCCACGCGCCCAGGCATCTTTCAGGATGGTCGTATGGCACACGTTCACCGTCTGTTCGATGGTGTTCAGTTCCACCAGCCGACGATTGCGCGCCACGCCCATCGGCCATTCATCGAGTAGCGCGGAGTGCTTGTCGCGCACGTCTTCCACGTGACGCAGCCAGTTATCGGCGAGGCCTACGCGCCGGCCCACGAGCGCCGCGCCCACGCCGGAACAGCCGTAGTGCCCGACCACCATGATGTGCTTCACCTTCAGCAAGTCGACGGCGAACTGGATCACGGACAGGCAGTTGAGGTCCGAGTGAACGACCACGTTCGCAATGTTCCTGTGCACAAACACCTCGCCCGGCGGCAAACCGATGATCTGGTTCGCCGGCACGCGCGAGTCGGAGCAGCCGATCCACAGATACTCAGGCGCTTGCTGATGCGCGAGGCGGGAGAAATATTCGGCGTCCTCCGCGAGCTTGCGCTCGACCCACGCGAGGTTGTTGTCGAACAGGTGCGAGAGCGGATTGTTGTCGGGGCTTTCAGGGTTGTCGATGTTGGGCATGGCATTCAGTGCGGATAGGTTTTATGCGGCGCGCGCTGCGAGTGCGCCGTCCAGAAAACGCTCGGGATAACGAACGCAAAAACGGATGCTGCGTTCGTACGGGAAGAAGTCGGCGAGCTCGCCGTTGAGGATCTGTTCCTTGTACTTTTGCCAGAGAGCGGGATCGAAGAAATCGGCGTGATGTTTCATGAACACGTCGCGCACGCGCGGGTCGCCGAGCAGGAAGGTGTTGTAGGTTTCGGGGAAGATGTCGTGTGGGCCGATGGCGTACCATGGCTCGCCCGACATCTCCTCCTCCTCGGTGCGCGCTTGCGGCACTTTGCGCACGTTGCAATCGGTCAGGTATTCGATCTCGTCGTAGTCGTAGAACACCACGCGGCCGTGGCGCGTGACGCCGAAATTTTTGTACAGCATGTCGCCGGGAAAGATATTCGCCTGGATCAGTTCCTTGATCGCATCGCCATATTCCTTGATGCCGTGCTCGATCTCCGGCAGCGTGCCGTTCTGCAGATACAGGTTCAGCGGCGTCATGCGGCGCTCGATGTACAGATGCCTGATCACGAGGTTATCGCCTTCGTATTCGATCATCGAAGGGACCTCTTTTGTCAGCTCTTTTAGTAGCGCATCGTCGAGACGGGACAGCGGCAACGCGACGCTCGAATACTCGAGCGTGTCGGCCATGCGCCCAAGACGATCATGGCGTTTGACTAGCTGATACTTGTCCTGGATCTTCTTGCGCGTGGTTTCCTTCGGCGGCGGGAAGTTGTCCTTGATGAGCTTGAACACGTACGGAAACGACGGCAGCGTGAACACCAGCATTACCATTCCCTTGATGCCGGGCGCGATGGCGAACTTATCGCTGGAATGTGAGAGGTGATGCAGCAAGTCGCGATAAAACAGGTTCTTGCCCTGCTTCTGTAATCCCACCGATGTATAAATCTCCGCCTTCGGTTTGCCCGGCATGATGGTGCGCAGGAACTGTACATACGCCGACGGCACTTCCATATCCACGAGGAAGTATGAATGCGAGAAGCTGAAGATGATCAGCACTTGTTCGCGCTGCAGTAGGACCGTATCGAGTGCAAGCAGGCAGGGTGACGCATGACGCACGGGCACGACGAAAGGTATTACCAGATCGGCGTTGATAATCCGGCCCACTATATACGCCGCCTTGTTGCGAAAGAACAGCGACGACAGCACGTGAATCTGGAAATTCGGCGCGGCCTTGAACTCGCCGAAGGCTTCAGTGATGGCTCGCATTACGCATTGAACATCGCGTGGCAGATCTTCGAACGGAGGTTCGAGCTGGAAGTTCGTCACGATCCGTTCGAGCGTCGCGGCGAGGCCATCCTTACCCGGGTAATACGCGCGATACGTCGGCTTGGCCGCGGGTTCGTCGTTCTCGATGTACTCCGTCGAAATAGCCGGCCGCACGAAAATGAAGTCGTTGTTGAAGTACGAGCGATGCAGGATCTTGCAGCACACGGAGTTGAAAAACGTCTCCGCGCACTCGGGTTGCCGATGCGCCGTCAGCAAGCCGATGTAATGCAGCTTGATCTGCTGCCAGATTTCATCGTCTATGTTCTCGGCATCGTACTCGTCCTCCAGACGCGTCACGCACTCCTCCACGCGATCGTCGTACGACGTGATGCGTTCCCGCGCAAGCCGCTGCAACGCGTGCCAGTCGCCAGCTTCGAAAAGCCCCTTCGCCGCGATGGCTGCATCGCGAAACACGCGATAGTGACGGTCGAAGCCTTCGAGCAGCGTTTCCGCGACATCGAAGCCAATCTGCGACGACAGCAACTTGGGAAAGTGATTCATATCGACCCTGCACTTCGTGTGGTGTCGTGTGAGGTTAGGGCTTCAGACCCGGCCGATATTGTATCGCCGGACGTTTTCGGTTCGTGGGCAGCGCCCGTTCTGCACGCCGCGAGCTTTGCGAACTCAAGTCACCTTCGCGCTTTTCTCCGTAGCCGCGGTCGTCTTGCGCGCGCGCTTTTCAGTGTTCGCTGAAAGCAGCGCACGGCCTTGCGCTTCATAGGCTGCGAGCTCGGCAAGCGTCGCGTTCAGGTCCTCCAGTTGCCGCTCCAGCACCGCGCGATGCGCCGCGATGGTGTCCAGGAACGCATGCAACTGGGCGACCGTACCTGTGGGCGAGTCGTAGAGATCAAGCAGCCTGCTCACCTCCAGCAACGTGAATCCGAGCCGCTTGCCGCGCAGCGTCAGCTTAAGCCGTGTGCGGTCGCGCGCCGAATACACGCGACGCATGCCGTTCGTGCCTTCGCGCGCTGGTGCGAGCAGCCCCTGGTTCTCGTAGAAGCGGATCGCGCGCGGCGTGATCTCGAATTCGCGTGCCAGTTCGGTGATGGTGTAGCGCGTGTCTGTCATTGAAATTACGAGGTTCTCAGCGCTTTTTTAAAGCCGACGTTAAAATGCAGGTTAACGTTAGCGTCAACTTGGCGGCAATGCAACAACTGACAACCCGGAGACCGTACCCGCATGAACCCGCTCGAACAGCAACTGGATTACGTTTTCGCCGACCGTCTTCCCGAGACCGGCCACACGATGGAAGTCGCGCCCGGCGTGTTTTGGGTGCGCATGCCGCTGCCGTTCGCGCTCGATCACATCAACCTGTGGGTCATGCGTGACGAGATCGACGGCGTGGCGGGCTGGACGATCGTGGATTGCGGTATTTCAGACGAAACGATCCGCGCGAACTGGGAGCATACATTCGACACCTTGCTCGATGGCTTGCCGGTGCTGCGCGTGATCGTCACGCATTGCCATCCGGATCACCTCGGCCTTGCCGACTGGATCTGCAATGGCGGCGAGAAGAAGCGGTGGGACCCGGTCCGCCTCTGGATGTCGCTTGGCGAGTACACGATGGGCCGCGTGATGTCCGCCGGCGACGGCTCCGACGCGGGCGGCGAACGCGCGGCGCGGCACTTTGCGCGGCATGGCCTGACGGACCCGGCATCGCTTGAGGCGTTACGCAAACGCGATACGTATTACCCGAAGCTCGTGCCGTCCATCCCGCCGTTTTATCGGCGTATGCGCGATGGCGATACGGTGAAGATCGGTGGCCGTGAGTGGGAAGTAGTGACGGGGTTCGGCCATTCTCCCGAACATTGCGCTTTCTTCTGCGCAGAGACAAAGGTGCTGATTTCCGGCGATATGGTGCTGCCGCGTATATCGACCAATGTCTCGGTGTTTGCTGTCGAACCGGAGGGCAATCCGCTCGCGCTGTTCCTCGGTTCGCTGGGCCGCTATGAATCCCTTCCCGCCGATACGCTCGTGCTCCCTTCGCACGGCAAGCCGTTTCGCGGTATGCATACGCGCATCGGGCAGCTTCGGGATCATCACGCGGCGCGGCTGCAGGAAGTGCGTGAAGCATGCGCGGTCAAACCGCAAAGCGCCGCCGATATCGTCCCGCTCATGTTCAAGCGTCCGCTCGATGTGCATCAGATGACGTTCGCGCTCGGTGAAGCGCTGGCCCATTTGCACATGCTCTGGCTGCAGGGCGAACTCGTGCGTCATATCAACGATGAAGACGGCGTGATCCGCTTCGCTCCGAAGTAAAAAAGCCGGGCGTTTGCGCGCCCGGCTTCCTTGGTGAACCAAAACAACGACTACTGCACCGCGACGCCCGCGAAGTTTTGCCGTCCGAACGGACTCACGCGATATCCGCTGACGTTACTCCGCGTGAGCGCTGCGGCCGTCGGATAAGCAAGCGGGATCCACAGCGCCTGCTCGTGAATAATCTGCTGGGCCTCGGTATACGCCTTGGTCCGCTTGCTTAAATCCGCGGTTGCCTTGCCTTCATCGATCATCCGGTCCAGCGTCGGGTCGCAGAAGCGCGCGAAGTTGATGCCTGAACGTACCGCGGCGCAACTGAAGAGCGGAGACAGATAGTTATCCGGATCGCCGTTGTCGCCCGCCCAGCCCATGAACAACATGTCGTGCTGACCCTGCTTCGCTTCCTTGATCAGCTCTCCCCATTCAATCACCTTCACCTGCGCTTTCACGCCGATCTTCGCCAGATCCGCTTGCAGCAACTCGGCGCCTACCTTCGGATTCGGGTTCAGCACGCTGCCGTTCGGACGCACCCAGATGGTGGTGTCGAAGCCATTCGGGAAGCCTGCATCGGCGAGCAGTTTCTTCGCGCGATCGACAGAATACGGATACGCCGTGATCTGCTTGTCATAGCTCCACGTGTTCGGCGGAAAGGGATTCACAGCGGGCGTGGCGGTGTTTTCGAAGACGGTCTTCAGGTACGTCGTACGATCGAAGGCAACGTTCAACGCCTGGCGCACCTTGGGGTTATCGAGCGGCTTTTTCTGCGTATTCAACGCGACGAACGCCGTCATGAACGCCGGTGTTTCAACCACTTTCAGCGACCCGTCTTTCTTCGCGTCGAGCACGTCCTGTGGTTTCGGCGACAACGCGATCTGGCATTCACCCGCCTTGATTTTCTGCGCGCGCACTGAAGCGTCGGGCGTGATGGCGTAGATCAGCCGTTCCACTTTAGGTTTGGGTCCCCAGTACGTCGGGTTGACGTCGTAACGGATCACAGCGTCCTTCGTGTAGCTCTTCAACACGAACGGGCCGGTACCGACTGGCTTCGCGTTCAGGTCGGTTTCCTTGCCGGCTTTGAGCAACTGGTCGGCGTATTCGGCCGAATAAATCGATGCAAAACCCATCGTCAGGATGGGAACGAAAGTCGCGTTCGGCGTGTTGAGCTCGAACTTGACGGTGTTGTCGTCGACCTTCGATACGGACTTGATCAGCTTGATCAGGCCCATGGACTGCGCGTGCGGAAAGCCGCTTGCGCCCGCGATCTTGTGCCACGGGTTGCTGTCGGAGAGCATGCGGTCGAATGAAAACACCACGTCGTCGGCGCTCAGTTTTCTCGATGGCGTGAAGTAGTCGGTGGTCTGGAACGCCACGTTCGGCCGCAGATGAAACGTGTAGGTCAGGCCGTCGGGGCTGACGTCCCACTTCTCCGCCAGCGCGGGCGTGACTTTCTTCGCGACTTCATCGTAGGAGACCAGCGTGTTGAAGATCACATCCGCCGATGCGTTGGTCGTCACGAGCGAATTGAACTGCACGACGTCGAAGCCATCCGGACTCGATTCGGTACACACAGTGAGCGGTTTCGCCATCGCGAGCACCGGCGTGATGGCCAGTACGGCGGCTGCGAGCATTCTGAAGCGCATGGGATCTCCCGTTACGAACGTGGTCGTCAGTGTTAGTCAGTCAGACGTTTCTTGTTGCGGCGAGTGGTGCAGCTTGTTGCAGCGGTCGCGGCTTATTGTACGGTGCACTTCGTCGGATGCGTCAGCGCAACGAAAGGACGTGTGTGGCCGTAGCTCATGGCCGTACTCATGGCCGTACTCATGGCCGTACTCATGGCCGTACTCATGGCCGTAGCTTACTGAACCGTTATTTCCGCTACAACGACCGATTCGGGATATCCATATGGCCCGCGGCGGGTTTTTTTGCGCGCGCCGGCGGGTGGTTGCCTAATCGGCGGACGCACGCTAAACTCGGGGCCGTCTTTGGGGAGTAGCCTTCCTTCCGCAATGGGAGGAGGACGCGTCAACATACTCGGCTTGTCAGCCGTGGCGCGTTCGACCGGTCGGGTTTGGCGAGACCATGGGTGCATCTTGTCGTTCACGGTCGGACGGCGCGGGATTGCATCCTGGTTCGCTGACGTCCGACCGTGAAATCATCGTGTCTCCAAAACAAAAACACCCCAGGCTTGCCCCAAGCCCCACTCTGCGTTCGTCGGTTTCGCTGCCGCTGTCCTGCTATTTTCATGACGTCACCTTCGTGCCGGCTTTATTGCGGGGTGCCGCATGACGATGCTCTTCCTGCAACTCGCGCTGATGCTCGTGGTGATCCTGGCGGCATCGGAGCTGTTCACCAACGCGCTCGAACATCTTGGCGAAAAGCTAGGTATCTCCGAAGGAGTCACGGGTTCGCTGTTCGCCGCTATCGGCACGGCGCTGCCGGAAACCACCGTGCCGATCATTGCACTGATGGGCGGCACGGCTAGCCGCGCGGTGAACGAGGAAATCGGCGTGGGCGCGATTCTCGGCGCACCGCTGATGCTCGCAACATTGTCTACGTGCCTGATGGCCGTCGCCGTGCTCAAGACGCGCGGCTTCAAAGGTATTGTCGCGCCGGAACACAGCGGCTTTACGCGCGATCTCAACTACTTCCTCTGTGCTTTCCTGATCGCGGCGGGCGCCATGTTCGTGCCACATCACGCATGGCAAGTGCGCGCGCTGTTCGCCGTGGGGCTGGTCGGCGTGTATGTCACGTATGTGGTGTCGACGTTCCGTGCGTCCGCCGGTCTTGTCGAAAAGGGCCATGGCACTGAAGCGCCTGAGAGGCTGCTGATCTCGCGCTTGGGATTGCCTACCTCGCTCGCGACGATCGTGTTGCAGATGCTTTTCGGCGTGGCACTGCTGGTTGGCGGTGCGAAGGGATTTATCGCCGGTGTGGAAGGGGTCTCGCAGGTGCTGGGGATATCGGCGCTGCTGCTCTCGCTGATCATTATTCCGATTGCGACCGAACTGCCCGAGAAGGTCAACAGCATCATCTGGGCGCGGCGCGGCAAGGATACGCTGGCATTCGGCAACATCACTGGCGCGATGGTTTTCCAAGGCACGCTGCTGCCCGGTATCGGCATCATGCTGACACCGTGGGAGCCGCGCGTGGAGGTGATGACAGGCGTTTTCATCACGCTCGCGGCGGCCGCGTGGCTGCGCTTCAATGCGAAAAAGAGCGGGATCGTGCTGTGGGCGTTGCTGGTGAACGGCGGGCTTTACGCGCTGTATCTGGTGCTGACGCTAGGACGTTAGGGCGGCCGAAAGCCTATAAGAAAACACTCCGGATTTGAACCGGCCCCGCACTGGTTCCCGGGGTGCTGCCGCGGCCATTGCGCGGATGGACCACGCGCTCACGCATTGTTGTTGCCGACTCTTCAGGGTCAGGCGGCGCACCGCCTCCTGCGTCAGTCAGAACTTGGCGGCCTGATGATACTTGTTGGCCGCCTGGATCTTGTTCATCGCCGAACTGTATTCGCTCTGCAATTCCGTCTGCGTGGTCTTTGCGTCGGCGGCAATGCCGGCATCGATTGCCTGGATCCTGTTGATCACTTCCATTGCAGTGTCGTCCTGTTCCGGCGTCAGCTGCATGAAAAGCGGCGTGCGCTCTTCAGTCAGGCGAGCGGCTTCCTGCCAGTCAGCCAAGGCCGCCGCGTGCTGGATCGCGAGCGTCAACTCGAGCAGGCGGTCGATCAGGCTGTTCTGTTCCATGTCGATTTATCCTCGCCCCATCAGCTGTTGTTGGCCGATGCCAGTGCGCCCGCGCTATTGGAGCCGCCGAACAATTGCGTCAGGTACTGCGAGTTGTTGTTCATCGTCGCCATCAGCGTATTGAGCGCCGTGAACTGCGCCTGGTACTGGCTCGTGAGCTGCGTGGTGTAGGTCGCAAGCGCGGCTTGCTGCGTCGTGATGCTCTTGAGGTCGGCGTTCACCGCACTTTGGGCGTTCGAAACCAAGCCACCCGCACTCAGGAACGAGTTCAGGCTGGTCGTCATCTGCGCGGCCACGCCGGTCGTCGAATTGAATAGAGCCACAACCCCCGATGGGTTGCTTTGGAGCGCAGCGGCGAGCTTGGTGCTATCCAACACCAGCGAGCCGGCTGGCTGCGTCGCAGAGGCTTGCCCCTGTAGCGAGATCCCGATCGCTCCCAGGGAGATCGTCGAACTGCCGTTCTTCACACCGGCGCCGATAATGCCCGCCAGCGTGTTCTGGATGGTGTTGAGCATCGGGTTGGCGGACAGCACGCCGCCTTGCTTACTCGCTGCCTGCGAATTGTCGTTGCCCACCTGGCCGTATGTGGTGACCAGGGTGTTATAGAGGGTAACGAAGCTGTTGATCGCGGTGGTGGCCGACGAGGTGTCCTGCGCCACGGTCACCGTCTGCGTGCCGCCTGTCGTGCTGATGGCCGCAGCGGTCAGGTTGAGCGTCATGCCCTGGATCGCAGTGGTCACCGCGTTGCTGGAGCTTGTCCCAGCCGTGCCGTCGACGGTGAACATGGCGTCTTGGGCCGACGAGGATTGCGTCCACGGATTCGTGGTCGACGACGACACGATGGTCGATTTGTCCGAGCTGGTGGCGCCGGCCGTGGACGTCACGCCGAGGCTGGACAGGCCAGCATCGCTCGCGACGTTGCTCACCGACACATTGATCGTGTTTGATGCGCCCGTGGCCGACGAGCGCAGCACCAGGTGCGCGCCATCCGTGCCCGTCACGACCGTGGCCGTGACGCCGGGGTTGCTTGCCGACGCGTTGATCGCGCTGGCGATACCGCTCACCGTGTTGTTCGCCGACGTGATGTCGAGGCTCATCGACTTGCCGCCGACGGAGATGCTCATCGTGCCGGTGCCGAGTGCTGTCGTCGAGCCGAACGCCGCCGACGAAAGCGTCTGAGCGCTGGCAATTTGCGTGACCGCGATGGAATAAGAGCCGGCCGCCGCGGCGCTGCCGGCGGTCGCGGTCAGTCCGGTGCCGTCCGCGGTCGCGGTGAATTTGTCGAGGGCGGTGCCGTTGGATAGCGACGCGATGCCGGCCTGCAACGCCGACAGCGCCGCCTGCAATGCGCCGATTGCCGATAATTTGGTGTTGTCGTTCGTTTGCTGCGCGCTCAGCGTGGCCGTCTGGCCAGCGACTTTTGCGTTGACAAGGCTTGTGACCAACGATGAGACATCCAGCGACGAATTGCCCGTAGAACCGCTGATGATGGACTGCGCTGCGGCCGCTTCGGCTGCCGCTGCTGCCGCCGTGGTTTGGGCCGCTGTAGCCGAGGCCGTGGTGGTGGCGCTGGAAATCGTCGACATGGGGATGCTCCGTACGTCGGTTTTGCTTTCGAGCCTGAATGATAAACGTTTGTAAAACGCCTAGGGGAGGCAAGCCTCCCCGGGAAACACATTCGGCAGACGCATGGTGCCATGCGCCTGCCGTTACTGCGCAAGACTATTACTGGAGCAGCTTCAGAACTTGCTGCGGGTTGGAGTTGGCTTGCGCCAGCACCGAGATACCCGCTTGTTGCAGAACTTGAGCCTTGCTCAGGTTAGCCGTTTCCTGCGCGAAGTTCGCGTCGGTGATTTGTGACTGAGCGCCCGACAAGTCGGTCGACTGCGCTTGCTGTGCCGAGGAGATCGACGTGAAACGGTTTTGAGCCGCACCCAGGGTTGCCTGGATGTTGTTCACCGTTGCAAGGGCGTTGTCGATTGCTTCCATCGCGGCGTTCGCGCCTGAGGTCGTGCTGACGTTCACTGCCGAGATTGCCGGCGGCGTGTTCAACGTGTTGGCCGTAGCGATACCAAAGTTACCCGCGACGGAGTTCACCGTGCCGAAACCGGTCGGAGCCGCTGCCTGGAGTGCGCCCGTCGTATTGAAGGCGATGGTCGAACCTGCACCTGCGGCACCCGGCGTGATCGTGAACAAGGCTGTAGAAGCTGCCGCGCTCAGCGCATTGCCGTTCTGGTCGGTGAACTTAAAGCCGCCGGCTCCATCGCCCAGAACATTGATCGACGTAATGGCTGCCGTGGTGCCGGCCGCGGCGGTCGCACCGTTACTCGCGAGGTTCACGCCGGTAATCGAACCCAGGCTCGCGTTGTTGGCCGCGTACGTGCCGGCGCCGGTTGCGCCGTTGGTCCCGCTGAGCGTAGCGAGCGCGGCCGCTGCCGTAGTTTGAGCCGTTGCCTGAACCGTTACGGCAAAAGCGCCTGCGCCAACCAGCGTCAGCGGCGACGGCAGCGTGGTCGAACCCGTCGTGCTCGCGCCGAACAGTGCCGTCGAAGCGGCGGTCGACAGCGCCTGATTGTTCTGGTCGGTAAAGGTGAAGCCGCCGTTGCCGTCTGCGAGCACATTGACCGTCGTGATGGCGGGGGTCGTCCCTGCCGCAGCAGCTGCGCCGGCGGAGGTCAGGCTAACGCCCGCGATCGAGGCGACCGTTGCACCCTTTTGCGGGATACCGCCGCCGAGCGAGGCTGCGGACAGGCTTTGCGTGAGGTTCAGGCCGATCGTTTGACCCACGTTCGCGCCGATCTGGAAGCTCACGTTACCTGCCGAGCCATCCAGCACGTTCTTGCCGTTGTAGGTCGTTTGCGACGCTACGCGGTTCACTTCAGCCACTTGCTGCGCAACTTCTTGTTGCAGTGCTGCCTGGTCGCTTGCCGACAACGAGCCGCTCGATGCCTGAACAGCCAGCGTACGAATGGTTTGCAAGCTCGTCGTGATCTGCGCCAGACCGCTCGATGCCGTCTGGATCATCGAAACGCCGTCGTTCGAGTTCGAAACGCCTTGGTTCAAACCGTTGATCTGCGTTTGCATACGATTCGAGATCGCGAGGCCAGCGGCATCGTCTGCTGCGCTGTTAATGCGCTTACCAGATGACAGGCGCGTGATGGCTTGCGACAGCGCGCTTCCCGACGTGTTCAGGTTTTGCTGGGCGACCAGCGAGTTGATATTGCTATTGATTCCGAGCATTTGGATTTCTCCTGAAAGAACTAAAAGGGCTGTTATGGCTACTTGCTGCACGGTCCTGTTGCCTGGCGGTTCCGAGCGTGGTAGCCGGCCGCCTACTTGGGTTAGCGGCTCATGAAAAAAAAACTTGAGGAATTAGGAAAGGATTTGTAGGGGGAATGCCGGCAGGGGGAATAGCGCTCGGCAAGCAGCCTGCGAGTAAGCAGATTCGCGGGTATTCTTTTTCGGGCAGCTATTACGTGTTCGCCTTTAACAGTCAGGAGCAACCATGCAGCACCGTACTATTGGTAATTCGGACCTCAAGGTCGCGCCGCTCGTTTTTGGCGGTAATGTGTTCGGCTGGACCGCCGACGAACGCACGTCGTTCTCCCTGCTCGACGCCTTTGTCGACCACGGCCTTAATTTCATCGATACCGCCGACGTCTATTCCCGCTGGGTCGACGGCCACCAGGGCGGTGAGTCGGAGACGATTATCGGCAAGTGGTTCAAGGAGAGCGGCAAGCGCGACAAGATCGTGCTGGCGACGAAAGTCGGCTTGCTCAGCACGCGGCTGGGGTTATCGGCGGCGAATATCGAAGCTGCCGTCAACGACTCGCTCAAGCGCTTGAAGACGGATTACATCGACGTTTATTTTTCTCATCGCGACGACGACAAAACGCCGCTCCTGGACACGCTCGGCGCGTATCAGAAGCTGATCGCGGCGGGAAAGGTGCGCGTGATCGGCGCGTCGAACTACTCCGGCGAGCGGTTGGAAGAAGCGCTGAAGGTATCGGCGAAGGAGGGCATTCCGGCTTATCAGATACTTCAGCCCGAATACAATCTTTATGATCGCACCGATTATGAGAGCGATCTGGAGCCGGTTGTTAAAGCGCACAAGGTATCGGTCGTGCCGTATTACAGCCTGGCGAGCGGATTCCTGAGCGGAAAATACCGCGCCAAAGCCGATATCGAGGGCCGTGCGCGCGGTGCAAAAGTCGCGGGTTATCTGAACGACCGGGGCTTGAAGATTGTCGATGCGCTCGTGAAAGTGGCAGAACGTCACGACACGCAACCGGCCGCCATCGCGCTCGCGTGGCTGATCGCACGCCCAGGCATAACGGCGCCGATCGCGAGTGCCACATCGGTCAAACAGCTCGAAAGCCTGGCTCATGCGACCCGCATTACCCTGGCACCCGAGGATGTCGCAATCCTGGACGAAGCCAGCAATCTGGCCTGAAATCGGCAAAAAGCACGTATCATCATGGGGTTGCAGCCCCGTAAACAGGTGTTGCGGGGTTGGCGACAGTGCGGCGATCTGATAACATCTCGCCCGAATCGAGATTTTTGCCCGATGGCGCCGCTAATTTTACGCGACGCCGGGCGGCCCGAAGTGCGTTGTTCCGGTTTTTACAGACTGCGCATGCCGTGATCGGCGGTGAAATCCCACCTCTCTCTTTTCCGGCCTCCGTGGCCGCTTTGCTCGTGTCCGCGCTGTTGAGTGGACGATCGGAGTGCCGGCGCGCGGCGTTGCCTTGGGCTAACGCTTCGCCGCGCAGTCAGAAAAACGTATTAGCGATTTAGGACTTCCATGACCACTATTGTTTTGAAAGAAAACGAGCCGTTCGACGTCGCGATCCGTCGCTTTCGCCGGACCATCGAAAAGAACGGCCTGATCGCCGAGCTTCGCGAACGCCAGTCGTACGAAAAGCCGACGACAGCACGCAAGCGCAAGAAGGCGGCAGCAGTTAGCCGCCTGCGCAAGCGTCTGCGCAGCCAGATGTTGCCCAAGAAGCTTCACTAAGTCTTGGTAGGTCGCAGCCTGCTTGATGGGCTGCACCAATGCAAAACGGCGATGCCACCCGCAAGGGTTGCATCGCCGTTTTGCTTGTCTGGCTTCTGTGTTTCGGCTTTTACTTCGGCTCGGGGCTCGGGGCTCGACGGGTGCGGGGCATCTATCGGGCGGTGTGGTCGGCTATGACCCTACTGCGCAGCGGGCCTTCTGCGGTCAGGTCGTCGGTCCGGGCGCGTTTCGTCTATGGCTGGACTGCGCGTTGCGAGCTTTCGTGCGAGCTGGCCGGCGCGTATCGCTATACAAACGCGTGCCGTTCCCCGACGCGTGCGAGAAGCTGCGGCCATTCCTCCACGCTGAAATCGTCGTGAACCTCCTCCAGTTCGATCAGCAATTCGACGATATCAGGATCGTAGGCATTAACCTCTGACGCATACAGCGCACGCAACAACGAGCCGTCCTTCGCGTGCCGGTAGTACGAAATGCCGATGCCCTCGATCTCCGGCCGATACAGCTCGTCAGCGATCAGGGATCCAATAGCGCATTTGCGGCCGTTGCCGCTGCGTAGCCGGCACGAGCCGTTTTCATCCTCGGATACCGCCCGTTGTGTGAGCAGATGCTTGCTCACGCGTTCGTAGATGTCTCTCGCTGTTAACATTGCATTGCTCGATGCTGTAACTATTGCGTTGCTCGCCTGGTGCTCGCCCGTGGTTCGCTCAACGTGAGCGTGGATGTGAACGCGGTTCGTTCGTGGGTCGCGGGTGACTCGACTGCATCAGCGGCGCCCCGAGGAATTCTGCGGAACCGCCTTCAGGCTGCCGATTTAAGGCGATCCGCCGACAAGTTGAACTGCCGCGCGATGGACGCAAAGCGTTCGCGCCATTCCCATTTGCCGAAAACGTCGTGCACGTTTTGCAGGCAACTGAGCAGCTCGACGGTTGTCGGATCGTAGACGTTGATGTTTGAGCGCAACAGGGCGCGCTTCAACGCCACGACGCCGACGTCCATGTAGGACGGCACGGTTTCCGGCCCCTTACCGACATACCGGATGGGCACGCCTTCCATGGCGGTCATGTAGTCGCGCGGTTTGATGAAGCTGCCGACTGGACAACCGCCGCAATAGCCGCGGTACGCACCGCCACCGTGCGGCAACAACGCTGCCCGGCCTTGGCCAAACAGGTGAAGAACGGCGCGGTCGAAGATTTCCTGGTGCGTTAAAAAGTTGAGATTTTTCATTTTGGTTCTCCCCTGCGCCGACAACAGCGGTGCTTCGTGGGTGTTCATCAAACAGCATTATCAGTATCGGACGCGGACTCGGTCGTCATAGCGCGGTTGACCACATAAATCGCGTCATTTCACCCGTCTGTCTGCTTCTGCCTCGACCGTTCTGACGACCCGAACACGTTTGGCAAATCGCACCCGGCGATAACCGTGTTTAGCGTCAGGCCCTTCGCCGGAAAACCCGCCTACATCATAGTTATAGCGGGTTCTTTCCGGTAAAAAGGTGGCGGTATGTGCGGTTGGCCGCAATTTTGACATGCTGTCCGACTTCTTGCACAGGGGCACAACCCGCGTAAAAGCTTTGTAGTAAAGGCTTCAGAGCGCGATTCACCCCGGATAAACGACTATCGTCAGGATTTTCCCTGATGGTGGTTTAAATCGCGAGAAATGTTGCGAAAACGCAATGTCAAGATCGGAAAGCCGTGGAGCAAATTGCCTAATTTGTTCGGCGTTTGACGGATTCGCGCTTGGGGACGGCGACGCTGTCGCGGAATCGGCAGAGACAGGCGGCCTCGTGGTCGTTGACCATGCCTGTCGCCTGCATGAAGGCATAGCAAATGGTTGTTCCGACGAACTTGCAGCCGTATTTCTTGAGAGCGCGGCTCATGGCGTCGGAAATCTCGTTGGAGGCGGGCGCTTGCGCATAAGTCGCGCGCGGGGTGTCGATAGGCGTATTGCCCACGAACGACCAGACGAAGTTCGCGAGCGAGC
Organism: Caballeronia sp. SEWSISQ10-4 2; assembly: GCF_030464885.1. Lineage (GTDB taxonomy): Bacteria > Pseudomonadota > Gammaproteobacteria > Burkholderiales > Burkholderiaceae > Caballeronia. The sequence goes on from NZ_JALPRJ010000006.1 coordinate 84,405, forward strand.
CATGTTCCGCCTGGATGCGCTGCACCGCGCGCGCGTTGGCGACGGCCGCAGAGATCTTCGCGCGATTGCGGATGATGCGAGTATCGAGCCGCAGCCGTGCTGCGTCGTCTTCGCTGAAAGCGGCCACCCGGCCGATGTCGAAGTTGTGGAACAGAGCCCGGTAACCCTCGCGCTTGTTCAAGATCGTCAACCAGGACAGCCCGGCTTGCGCGCCTTCCAGCACAAGCATTTCGAACAGATGGCGATCGTCATGGGAAGCAACACCCCATTCCTCGTCGTGGTAGCGGACGAGTGCTTCCGTGGTGGCCCAGCCGCAGCGGTGCGGCTCGGTGTAGTCCTCTGGGCGGCCTTTCTTCGTGTTGGTCATGTCGGATTCGGAGCGTGCTTGGTTGGTGTTCAATCAGCATAGGCTGAAGAGTTCGGGGAGAACAGTCGACCGATCGGCCAGGCGTTTCACGAGATCTGGCCCAATCGGCCGAGTGGCGGCGCGCCGGTCGTGCCGTTAAGCTTGCGGACATGACTACTTCAACCTACACACACAGGTACCTGATCGGCGTCGATGGCGGCGGCAGCGGTACACGCGTTGTCCTGGCCGATGCAACAAACGGCATCGAACTGGCGCGCGCCACAGGTGGACCATCGGGCCTTGCGCTCGGCGTCGAGCGTGCGTGGGACGCAATCGAAGTGGCGTGTTCGCGCGCGTTCGTAACAGCGGGCCTGCCGTTCGAGTGGAGTGCATGTGCGCTCGGCTGCGGCCTGGCTGGCGTGAATCACGCGGGGTGGCTGGCGCAGTTTCACGCAACCGCGCCCGATGGATGCGCGCTTGCTGTCGAAAGCGACGCCTTCACCACGTTGCTTGGCGCGCACGGCGGCGAGCCGGGCGTGATCGTGGCGTTGGGAACGGGCAGCATCGCCGCGTCGCTGGATGCAGACGGCCAGTTCAGGATTGCGGGCGGTTATGGTTTTCCGAGTGGCGACGAGGCGAGCGGAGCGTGGCTGGGCTTACGGGCCATCGTGCACCTGCAGCAAGTGCTCGACGGCCGCGCACCCGCCGACGACTGGTCCGCCGCGCTGCTCGCGCACACGGATGCGACTGATCGCGACAGTCTCGTTGTATGGGTGTGCGCGGCGAATCAAACGGGTTATGCAACCCTCGCGCCAACGATTTTCGAGCACAAAAACCATCCGTTTGCGGCGCGTCTACTCGAGCAGGCGGGGCGCGAGATCGCAAAAATGGTGTCGGCGCTTGACCCTGACCACGCGCTTCCGGTCGCGTTGTGTGGCGGACTGGCCGTACCGCTCGAGCCATTCGTGCCGCAAGAACTCCGCACCAGGTTGCGTCTGCCGCTAGCGGACTCCGCTACAGGCGCGTTGCAACTGGCTCGCCGCGCCGCGAGCGGAAAATCGGCCCGCGAGGGCTAAAATGCCAGGTTCCTAACGGCTTAAAGGAAACCGCTTCCCATGTATTCGATCATCGCCACCGATCTCGACGGCACCTTGCTTAACACCGACCATCAGGTCGACCCGTTCACCGTCGAAACGGTCCGCGAACTCGAAGCGCGCGGCGTGCGTTTCATCATCGCGACGGGGCGGCATTATCGCGATGTGGTCGGGATTCGCAAAGTGCTCGGCATCGATGCTTATCTGATCACATCGAACGGCGCCCGCATCCATGCGCCGGGCAACGAGCGCATCTATGCACGCGACATTGCGCCGGCTGCCGTGCGTCGTCTCGTCCAGCCGGACCTGGCGGGAAGCGAGCGTGTGATCGTGAACCTCTTTGCCGACGACGCCTGGCTCATCGACCGTCACGCGCCCGAATTGCTGGCTTTTCACCAGGATTCGGGTTTCGACTATGACGTGATGGATCTGCGTGAGCACGACGGCGAGAACATTGCGAAGGTGCTGTATATCGGCGAGCCGGACGATCTCGAGGTGACCGCCGCGAATCTCGAACGTGAATTCGGCGATTCCATCTACGTCACTTATTCGTTGCCCGATTGTCTGGAAGTCATGACGTCGGATGTATCGAAGGGGCGAGCGTTGCAATTCGTGCTGGACCGGCTCGATATCGACACCGCGCATTGCGTGGCTTTCGGCGACAACATGAACGACATTGATCTGCTCGAAACTGCAGGCCGGCCATTCATGATGAACAACGCAAATCCGGCGCTGATAAAACGCCTGCCGAATGTCCCGCGAACCGGCAACAATTTCGAGGCCGGCGTTGCTCATCAATTGCGCGCGCTATTTGGCATCACGGATGAACTCGCGGCACCGGCCCGCGCCGACGAATAACGCGAAGGACTAGCGGGCCGCAGCAATTTGCCTTAGCGGTTCCTTAGCCGTTTATCCGCGACGATCCCAGCCATTACGATGATCGTCGCCATGATTCCACTCGGCGCGGTTCCAGTGTCCTCGGTCCCGTCCGTCCCAGCGGTCGTCGCGATGACCCCAAGCCGGCGGCGGCGCCCGGTAATAGGGCGCGGGCTGGACATACACCGGTGCGGGTTGCACGTACTCAGGCACGCCGAGCGACAGTCCGATAGACAGATCCGTGTGAGCCTGTGCGACGCCAACTGCTCCCGCCGCGAGACCGGCGGCAACCAGCAAATGAGTGACGATGCGCTTCATGGTGTTCTCCTTTAGGGCGACGCGTGTCGCATGAGTCCAATCTACGCAATGGCTGTTTTACGAGTATCGACGAGTTGTTAGCAGATGAAAGTAATGCGAAAGTCGAAGGCAGGATTTGTCCGTGAAGTAAATACCCGCAAAGCCCAGCCAGCTATCGCTTCCCGGGTTGTCCCTAAGCTCGGGATAAGTAAATGAGCTTTTAAAACTTCTGTGGCCCGTAATCGCCCATTACATTTGTCGCGGATTATTCATATTGGTCCGCGGCATTGACCCTGCATATACGAGTCAAACAATAAAAAACGGGCGCCAAGCGCCCGTTTTTTATCGGTTTTCACCGCTTTTTAATGTCAGGCAGCAGAGAACGCCCGCTTTTTCGCGCCGGTCAGCAACGGATAGACCACGCCCGCGATGATTGCGCCAATGATCGGGGCGACCCAGAAGAGCCACAACTGTTCCACTGCCGCGCCGCCCACAAACAAGGCCGGACCCGTGGAACGCGCCGGGTTCACCGACGTATTCGTGACCGGAATCGAGATCAGGTGAATCAGCGTCAGGCACAGGCCAATGGCGATCGGTGCGAACCCGGCGGGTGCGCGGCTGTCGGTGGCGCCCAGGATGACGAACAGGAAGAAGAACGTCATGACGACTTCACACACCAGCGCCGCGATCATCGTGTAATGACCAGGCGAACGATCGCCGTAACCGTTGCTGGCAAAGCCGCTGGCAACGAGCTCGAAGTTCGGTGCGCCGCTGGCGATCACGTACAACACATACGCGCCGATCACGCCGCCGACCACCTGGGCGACAATGTACGGAACCAGATCACGGGCCGGGAACCGTCCGGCGACCGCCAAGCCGATGCTCACCGCCGGATTCAGGTGGCAACCCGAAATATGGCCGATGGCGTAGGCCATGGTGAGTACGGTCAGGCCGAACGCAAGCGATACGCCCGCAAAACCGATCCCGAGTTGAGGAAAACCCGCGGCTAGCACTGCGCTGCCGCAGCCGCCCAGCACGAGCCAGAACGTACCAAACATTTCTGCGCCGAGGCGCTGTCCTAATCGCATGATTCGAAGTCCTAAAAATATTTAGAAAACTGAAACAATTCCGACGCTTGTGATCATGAGTATTTGTTCGGACCACTGCGGCGGGTACGCAGTGTAATCCGAGTACGGTGACTAGTTGTCAACAATTGTTAAACCACCAAGAACTAAGTCATCTCTTATTAGGAATGCCCTATAGTTTCAAGACTCTTCTCATTCGCATTAGGATTTTTTGCAATTGGATGTTCAAACGTTGCATCTTTTAATCGATGCCGTTACGCTTCTCAATAATCGCGGGCTATTGGAAAGGATTGAAAAATGTCGCAATACACTGAGCTCAAGGCGCAAATCGCGAAGCTCCAGGAACAAGCGGAGGAAGCACGTCGCGCGGAACTGGAAGCAGTACTGGCGGATATCCGGCGCAAGATCGTGGAATATGGGCTGACGGCCCAGGATCTGGGACTGTCGGTCGTCCGGCGAGGCCGCCCGCCCAAGAAGGAGCCGCTGCCGCCGATCTATCAGGATCCCAAGTCAGGCAACACGTGGAGCGGCCGCGGCAAGCCACCCAAATGGATCGTGGGAAAAAATCGCGAGCGCTTCCTGATTAGTCAGGCGCATTCCTGAAGCGCCGGATGACTGCATCGAATATTGCCGATGAATAGAAGCAGAATATCCGCATGAATCGCAAAGAGCAAAAGCAAGGCACAAAAAAATCCGCCCTTTCAGGCGGATTTTTTTGTGCCTTGCAATAAACGTTGGATAACAACGCGACATCGTTTCCAATCGAGTCGACGCCACATTTTCCTGTGGCGCCCAGGTCTCCAGGCGACTGAAGAGTTAGTCGAAACTTAGCCGACCGCGACTCGGCGCAACACCGGACGCTTCGCCGCTTGCAGCAATGCGGTATAGCTATCGACGTAATTCTGCGCCATGGTCTGCGCGCTAAAGCGGCGTTCGAATTGCGCGCGAATCTCGGTACGCGAGAGTTCGCCGAGGCGCTGGAGTGCACCGACCGCGCCCTGCACGTCCTCGCAAATAAAGCCCGTCACGCCGTGGTCGATCACTTCCGGTACCGAGCCACGATTGAACGCGATCACCGGCGTACCGCACGCCATGGCTTCGATCATCACCAGGCCGAACGGTTCCGACCAGTCGATCGGGAACAGCAACGCTTTCGCGCCCGACAGGAACTCTGGCTTTTGCTGCTCGTTGATCTCGCCGACGAATTCAACACTGGCCTTCGACTCCGCCAGCAACGGCTCGATCGTGCTCTTGAAGTATTCCTGGTCGACCTTGTCCACCTTGGCGGCAATCTTCAGCGGCAGACCGCTTTGAGCAGCGATCTTGATGGCGAGATCGGCGCGCTTTTCGGGGCAGATACGACCGAGAAAGGCGAGGTATTCCGGCTTCTTGTGCGTTTGCGGCGTCAGCAGGTTTTCCGGCAATCCGTGATAAATCGTGTTGAGCCATGCGGCTTGCGGCAGCGGTACACGTTGCGAATCGGAGATCGAGATGACCGGTGCCGCAGGGAACGCATCGAATACAGGCTGTAGCTCGGGGAGGTCCAGCCGGCCATGCAGCGTGGTCACAAACGGCGTGTCCATCTGCGAGAAGGTCGAGAAGGGCATGTAGTCGAGGTGAAAGTGCAGCACATCGAACTCGTGTGCACGGCGTCGCACGGTTTCAAGCAGCAGGGCGTGCGGCGCGTTCCAGTCGCGGATGGACGGATCGAGGCGCAATGCGCGCGGCCAGGCGGCTTCCAGCGTCGCTTTGGTTTGCGAATCGCCGCTCGCGAACAGGGTCACATCGTGGCCGAGATCGACCAGCGCGTCGGTCAGGTACGAAACGACGCGCTCCGTGCCGCCGTAGAACTTCGGGGGAACTGCTTCGTGCAACGGTGCAATTTGTGCGATACGCATAACGTGACTCTCCTGTTCGTGAGGGCTTCGAAGCACAGTCTCCGATAGAAACCGGTGAAGCCTTGCGGACGGGCCAGCGCCTTATGCTGCTGCCGCCCCCTGAAAATCGGACCCGCGGTGAATCGGGTTATCCCTTACGACGCATTATCGAGATGACTCCCGGTATCGCCGAGTCATTTTTCAAACGCTTAACCTTGTTACAGGCCGAAACACCGGCCGTTACGAAGCTCAATGGATTGAGGAAGCCCTTATGCGGCAAGCGATTGCGCCTCCGTCATCAAATTGCGCGGTGCAGGATGCATTGCCGAGGACGGAAGAAGCAGCAAAGCACATGCCACTGCCGCGCCACGCCGGTCATGCCCCTGCTGCGTCGGCGTGAACCCCGGAGCGGGAAAATAAATGCGCTTCGGTTAAAGATTTTTGACGGCCTGCCGTTAATCAGGCGGTCAGCCATCCAGCTGGCAAAACGATTCGTCTGATCGCTCAGCCGGCTGATCCGTACTTACAACTTATTGCCGAACCGTAAGGCGGAACCGGCATCTTTGCCCGGTTTCTGGATGGCAGAGCGGTTTGGAGGCCAGGCAGCCGACCAAACCGGCTTACCAAGCCGACCACCTTACACGCTTGAACGCGCCGCCAATAAAGACGCTGCCGGTGCGTCGCCGTGCTCTGCCCATCTGCTATTTCCCTTCAAAGTTTTCCAGCCGCTTGCCGTAAACCACTTAACGGCGGTTTCGCCGATGCAACCATGAGGGTTCGACTGTGCTGATTTTCATCGGAACACTGGTGACGCTGTTGTCCGTTTTCGGCGGTTACGCGCTGGAAGGCGGGCACCTCGGCGCATTGCTCCAGCCCGTGGAAATCCTGATGATCGCGGGCGCTGGAGTGGGCGCGTTCATCCTCGGCAACGGCATGAAGACGATCAAGGCCACGCTGCGCGTGCTGCCCACGCTCTTCAAGGGCTCGAAGTACAACAAGGATGTGTACATGGAGTTGATGGCGCTGCTCTATGTCCTGCTCGCCAAAGCGCGCAAGGAAGGCACGCTGACGCTGGAGTCCGATATTGACGATCCGGCCAAAAGCCCGATCTTTGGCCAGTATCCGAAGATCCTGGCGGATCGCCATATCGTCGAATTCCTTACGGATTATTTGCGCCTGATGGTCGGTGGCAACATGAACGCGTTCGAGATCGAGAGCCTCATGGACGAGGAGATCGAGACCCATCACGCCGAAGGCGAAGGCCCGGCGCAGGCGCTGCACAAGGTAGGCGACGCGATGCCCGCGTTCGGTATTGTCGCGGCCGTGATGGGCGTGGTTCACACGATGGCGTCCGCCGATCAGCCGCCGGCGATTCTCGGCGAGATGATCGCGCAGGCGCTGGTCGGTACGTTTCTCGGCATCTTGCTGTCGTACGGGTTGATCGGCCCGCTCGCAAGCGTCGCGGAACAGCGTGTGGCCGAGTCGACGAAGATGTTCCAGTGCATCAAGGTGACGATCCTGGCGAGCCTGAACGGCTACGCACCGGCTATCGCGGTGGAGTTCGGCCGCAAAGTGCTCTTCTCCACCGAGCGTCCGTCGTTCTCCGAACTGGAAGAACACGTGCGCCGCGTGAAGGCGAAGTAACCGCCTTCAGCGACCGAGCGCCCGGAGCCCGCCATGCCGACCCAAAAAGATCGTCCGATTTTCATCAAGCGCGTCGTGTCGGGCAAAAAATCGCACCACGGCGGTGCGTGGAAGCTGGCGTATGCCGACTTCATGACCGCGATGATGGCGTTCTTCCTGTTGATGTGGCTGCTGAGCGCCGTGTCGCCGGTGCAGCGCCAGGGTATTGCCGAGTATTTCAACATGCCGCTCAAGAACGCGATCACGGGCGGACAGCGTAGCGGCATGGACTCCAGCATCATCAACGGCGGCGGGCGCGATATTTCGAGTCCCGCACCCGGCACGGTCCGCTTGAGCGACGGCACGCGCCGCATGGACCGGCTCGATGAACAGACGTTGAGAGCGGCGCAGGGGGAGCTCGAACGGCGCGACCAGGCGCGTCTGCACGACCTGCAGGTCAAGCTGATGGCCGCGATCGAAGCGAATCCGGTGTTGCGCCAGTTCAGGCAGCAGATCCGGATCGATTCGACGCAACAGGGTTTGCGCATCGAGATAGTCGATACCCAGAAGCGGCCGATGTTCGCGCTCTCCAGCAACAACGTGGAACCGTACATGCGCGACATCCTGCGCGAGATCGGCAAGGCGCTGAACGATGTGCCAAACCGGATCGTGGTGCAGGGACACACCGACGCCACGCAATACGCGGGCGGCGAAAAGGGTTACAGCAACTGGGAGTTGTCGGCGGACCGCGCGAACGCCTCGCGGCGCGAGCTGATCTCGGGCGGCATGGACGAAGCGAAGGTGTTGCGGGTGCTGGGTCTTGCATCGACGCAGAACCTGAACAAGAACGACGCCTTCGATCCCGAGAACCGGCGCATCAGCATTCTCGTGTTGAACCACAAGTCGGAAGAGTCCATGACGCGTGAGGACATGCCGGCGACCACGATCACCAGCAACGCAGGCGGTCCCGGCGGTCCGGGCAACGTCAAACCGAACTTAGGCTCGCTGGCGCCGGCAGTGCCGGCCAAGCCGGCACTGCCATGAGACACGCTCACGAGAGCACGACAGGAACATCGGACAGAGGGTGGCACACATCATGATCAAGAACATTCTGGCGATAGACGACTCCGCGGCCATGCGGCAAATCCTCTCGGCGACGCTCGCCGCGGCGGGGTATCGCGTAGTAGTCGCCGTGGATGGCGCGGAAGGTTACGAAGCGGCGCTCGCCCAGCAGTTCGATCTCATCGTGACAGACCAGAACATGCCGGCCATGAGCGGCCTCGAGTTGATCGGCAAATTACGCGGACATCGTCCGTATGCGAATACGCCGATCCTCGTGCTGACGACCGAATCGAGCGACCCGTTCAAGGCAGCCGCGCGCGTGGCGGGCGCGACAGGCTGGATCGAAAAACCGTTCGATCCCGACATGCTGACCGAACTGGTGGCCACGTTGTCGGAGGCGGAACACCCGCACTGAATTTTTTTGCACGAAGCACCAGGCACGACGAACACATTAGCTTTTACGACGCGCACAGCGACGACAGACAAGGCATCCGGTGGTGACCCAGGCATGACACTCGACATTACGCAGTTCTATCAAACATTCTTCGACGAAGCCGACGAGCTGCTCGCGGATATGGAGCAGTTGCTGCTCGCGCTGGATCTGGCGAATCCGGATCCCGAGGATCTCGGCGCGATCTTTCGCGCGGCGCATTCGATCAAGGGCGGCGCGGCCACGTTCGGCTTTTCGGCGCTGACCGAGACCACGCACATCCTCGAATCGCTGCTCGACCGGGCGCGTAACAACGAGCTGGTCTTGCGTCGCGACATGATCGATACGTTCCTTGAGACCAAGGACGTGCTGTCGGATCAGCTTGGTGCGTATCGCGCGAGTGCGGAGCCGGATGCGGTGGCCGCGAAAGCGATCTGCGCGAAGCTTGAATATCTGCGGGACCACGATCCTGCCGACGACGTCAGCGCCATCGCCGGGACAGCGGACATGGCCGAGCCTGCGCCCGAGCAGTCCGACGATGCCGCCGCACTCGCTGAGGATCTCGCGCAAGTCGCACTGGCGCTGGGGCCGAATGAACCGCCGCCGCATGTGATCGAGCAAGCGAGCGAGGCGGTGGAGGAAGACGGCGAGTGGACAGAATTCCCGGTCACGCCGAATACAAGCAACGTGGCCGATCAAGCCGCTGAACAAGATGGTCCGCACCTGAAAATTACGCTGCGGGGGGTAGGGGAGAAGGACCAGGCTCTGCTGACTGAGGAACTTGGAAACCTGGGAACGGTTGTCGGGGAAAGGAAGTCGGGCGCGGATTTGACGTTGTGGCTCGACTCCGATGTGTCCTCCGACGATATCGTCGCCGTGTGCTGTTTCGTGATCGATGAAGCGCAGATCGCGGTGAGCCGCGGCAATGCAGCGGACGCGGCGCCAGCCGGTGCGTCGCAAGCTGCTGCAGAGCTGGAAGAGTCGACCGAGGTGGCGGCCGTTGCACCCGCATCTGCGAAGACGGAACCGGTGGCAGCCCCTGTTGCCGCCGAGTCCCGCACGAATACAGGCACAAGCACCGCGGTGACAGAAGTGCCCGAAGCGCCGAAAGCCTCCGAAGGCGATAAGAAAACACGCACCGCTGCCGCACCCGCAGCCGCGGAAGGCAGTTCTATCCGCGTGGGTGTGGAGAAGGTGGATCAGCTGATCAACCTCGTCGGTGAACTGGTGATTACGCAGGCGATGCTCGCCGAAACCACGAGCACCTTCGACCCGGCATTGCACGACCGTTTGTTCAACGGCATGGCGCAACTCGAACGCAATGCGCGCGATCTGCAGGAAGCCGTGATGTCCATCCGCATGATGCCGATGGATTACGTGTTCAGCCGCTTCCCCCGCCTCGTGCGCGATCTGGCCGCGAAGCTCGGCAAGGAAGTCGAACTCGTCACGTTTGGACAGGCGACGGAGCTGGACAAGAGTTTGATCGAACGCATCATCGATCCGCTGACGCATCTGGTGCGCAACTCGCTCGATCACGGCATCGAAACCGTGGAAGCGCGGCGTACGGCGGGTAAAGCGGCGGTGGGACAACTGGTTCTGTCGGCGGCGCATCACGGCGGCAACATCGTGATTGAAGTCAGCGACGACGGCGCGGGCTTGCGCCGCGACAAGATTCTTGCGAAGGCGATGAAGCAAGGCATGCAGGTCAACGAACAAATGTCCGACGATGAAGTCTGGCAACTGATCTTCATGCCGGGCTTCTCGACTGCCGAGCAAGTCACGGACATCTCCGGCCGCGGCGTGGGCATGGACGTGGTGAAACGCAACATCCAGGCGATGGGCGGCCATGTCGAAATCCAGTCGCGCGAAGGCAAGGGCACGACCACGCGGATTGTGTTGCCACTGACGCTGGCAATTCTCGACGGCATGTCGGTGAAGGTGGGTAGCGAGATTTTCATCCTGCCGCTGAACTTCGTGATGGAGTCGCTGCAACCCGTTTCCGAAGATATCTACACGGTCGCCGGCGGCGAGCGCGTGGTGCGCGTACGTGGCGAATATCTGCCGCTGGTCGCGCTGCACCAGGTCTTTGAAGTGACCGATGCACGCACCGAACCCACGCAGGGAATCATCACGATCATCCAGTCGGAAGGGCGCCGGTTTGCGATGCTGATCGACGAACTGGTCGGCCAGCAGCAAGTGGTGGTGAAGAACCTGGAAACAAATTACCGCAAGGTGCACGGCATTTCCGCCGCGACCATCCTGGGCGACGGCAGCGTCGCACTGATCGTCGACGTAGCGGCACTGAACCGTGAAAACCGCTCGGCGCACGGCGCGCTGACGCACTAGTGCACTAACAAAACTTACCAACCAAATTCTGGGGGTTAACGTGGCAGCAGACATCCAATCCATCACTTCCGCGGCACAACGCCGTGACGTCCAACGTGTCAGCCAGGCCGAAGCAGCGGGGCAGGAATTCCTCGTCTTCACGCTGGGCGCGGAAGAGTACGGCATCGACATCTTGAAGGTGCAGGAAATTCGCGGCTACGACAACGTCACGCGCATCGCGAATGCACCGACGTTCATCAAGGGCGTGATCAACTTGCGCGGCATCATCGTGCCGATTGTCGATATGCGCATCAAGTTCAATCTCGGCCGCGTGGAGTACGACAACCAGACGGTCGTGATCATCCTGAACGTGGCGCATCGCGTGGTTGGCATGGTCGTGGACGGCGTCTCCGACGTGCTGACGCTGCAAGCCGACCAGGTCATGCCGGCACCGGAATTCGGCGCCACGCTCACGACCGAATATCTGACGGGCCTCGGTACCGTCGATGGTCGGATGCTGATCCTGATGGATATCGAAAAATTGATGACGAGCAAGGAGATGGAGTTGATCGACTCCGTCGCCGCGTAAGTCTTTATGTAGTTGGTTTATCTCCACGCTGGTCGGGAAGAAAGACATGCTTAAGAACTGGTCGATTCGTACCACGCTGACGCTCGTGGGCCTGCTGTTCGTGGGCTTTGCAGCAGTCGTGAGCGCGTTGTCGCTGAACGGCTTGCGCTCGGCGGGTAATTCGCTTTCCTTGCTGGCGGACAGCGACATGGTGTCGATGCGCGCGCTCAACGAGGCGTCGTCGAACCTGCTGCGTTCGCGCGTGGCGCTCGACCGCGTTCGCTCGCTGACTGAAGCGAACAAAGCCGATGAGGCGAAGAAGGCGCTCGATCGTGGGCAGTTCCTGCTCGACAAATCGAACGAGAGCTGGAAGCTTTTCGTGGCCACGCCGAAGCCGATGCTGCCGCAAGCCACGTTGGACGACCTCGTCGCGAAACACGACGGGCTGCTGCATGACGGTGTCGAGCCCGAATTCGCGGCGATGCGCGCCGGCGACATGGCCGCGTATCACGCCATTGCCGACACGAAGATCAGCCCGATGTTCATCGCCTTCGACGCAGTCACAGCCGTCACGGTCGGCCTTACGCAGAAGCACGCCGAACAGTTGCGCACGGACGCCGCGGCGAGCATCGCGCTGCTGATCAACGTGATCGTCGGCGTGATGGTGCTGGCGCTGCTTACGCTGATCGGTACGCGTGTCGCGCTGGGCGGCATGATCGTGCAGCCGATCAACGACGCCGTCGATCACTTCGAGCGCATCGCGAAAGGCGACCTGACCAAGTCCGCGCACACCGACAAAACCAACGAGATCGGCCGCTTGTTTGCGGGCATCGAACGGATGCGGGTGAACTTGACCACGATGGTCGGATCGGTGCATCGCGGCGCGGAATCCATCGATGTCGGCGCGCGGGAAATCGCGAGCGGCAACACGGATCTCTCGCAACGCACGGAAGAACAGGCGGCGTCGCTGCAGGAAACGGCATCGAGCATGGAGCAGCTCACCAGCACGGTGAAGCAGAACGCCGAGAACGCGCGCCAGGCCTCGCAACTGGCCGTCAACGCGTCGGATATCGCGTCGCGCGGCGGTGCAGTGGTGGAGCAGGTCGTGGACACCATGAGCGCGATTTCATCGAGTTCGAGCAAGGTGGTCGACATCATCGGCGTGATTGAAGGCATCGCTTTCCAGACCAATATTCTTGCGCTGAACGCGGCCGTGGAAGCGGCGCGCGCAGGCGAGGAAGGGCGTGGTTTCGCGGTCGTGGCAGGCGAAGTGCGCAGTCTCGCGCAGCGCAGCGCGGCGGCAGCGAAAGAGATCAAGTCGCTGATCGGCGATTCCACCGCGAAGGTGGAAAGCGGCTCCGTGCTCGTCGGGCGCGCCGGCAAGACGATGGACGAAATCGTGCAGGCCGTGCGTCGCGTGACGGACATCATGGGCGAGATCAGCGCTGCGTCCGACGAGCAGTCGCAGGGCATCGAACAGGTAAGCCGCGCTGTCGGCCAGATGGACGAAGTGACGCAGCAGAACGCGGCGCTGGTTGAACAAGCCGCGGCAGCAGCGGCGTCACTCGAGGAGCAGACACGCAAGCTGAAGGACGTGGTCGGTCACTGGCAAGTAAGCAGCGACGCACCGTCCAGCGAGCCGCGTACGCGGATCGAGCCGACGGTTGCTGTCCGCCCGCGCGAAACCCCGGCGATTAAAGTTGCAGCGCGGCCTAACGTCGCGGCCAATCGCGCCGTTAATAAGCTTATCGCCTCGCCGGCTTCGGCCGCTTCAGCCAGCGCAGCAGCTCCCGCAGCAGCAACACCTGCCGCGAAAGCGCCCGCCACGAAGCTCGCCGTTGCAGCGACCGGCGACTGGGAAACTTTTTAAGGCAGTGTCGGACGACCATGCAGGCCCATCACATCGCGCTCCTCGGAGAGCATTTCACTGAGGTGCGCGAACCAGGCGTCAAGCCGGGTGGTGTGGTTGTCGAACAAACGCGGTGCAGCGCCCGTACGGAATGCAGCCGATGCACGTTCCAGCAGAACAAAGGCTAGATGATGGTAACGCGCCCGCCCGTCGATACACCCCGCGACCGGATCCGAAACGGTTCGGAAGTGGAACGCGACTTCGAATTCACCAGTTCCGATTTCGGCCGCATTCGCGACCTGATTCATCGTCGCGCGGGGATTTCGCTGTCCGAGCATAAACGCGACATGGCGTACAGCCGTCTCGCGCGACGCCTGCGCGCCTGCAATATCGATACGTTTCGCCTTTACCTCGATCGTCTGGAAGCGCAGCCCGATAGCGACGAGTGGGAAGCGTTCACCAACGCGCTGACCACGAACCTGACCGCGTTCTTCCGCGAATCGCATCATTTTCCGATCCTTGCAACGTTCGCGAAGAGCCGACCGCAGCCGTTCTCGGTGTGGTGCTCGGCGGCGTCAACCGGGGAGGAGCCGTATTCCATCGCCATGACGCTGATTGAAACACTCGGCGATGCAACCGCGCGCCAGTGTTCGGTGATCGCGACGGATATCGACAGTCAGGTTTTGCAGAAGGCCGATGCGGGCGTTTATTCGCTCGATTCAGTCAAGACACTTGGGCCGGAACGCCTGAAGCGTTTCTTCCTGAAGGGCACGGGCGCGCACGCCGGCATGGTGAAGATCCGCCCTGAAGTGCGCGCGCTGGTGAAGTTCGATCAACTGAACCTGACCGAGGCGAAATACGCGCTGCCCGGCCAGTTCGACGTGATCTTCTGCCGCAACGTGATGATCTACTTCGACAAACCCACGCAGGCGCAAGTGCTCGCGCGCTTTGAGCCGCTGATGAAGTCGGGCGGTTTGCTGTTCGCCGGGCATTCGGAGAACTTCACTTACGTGACGCAGGCGTTCAAGCTGCGCGGCCAGACGGTGTACGGGTTGTCGCGTGACGCGGCAGCGGCCGCTGCCGCCGCGAAGAAAGCGGGCAAGACGCTCGCCGGGGAGCTGGCATGAGCGGCTTGCCGATCGCGTCGAATCTTTACTTCGACAATCATTTCCAGCGTCCGGGCGTGAAGCTGCTCCCGAACGAGTTCTATATGACCGGCGAGGACATGGTGCTCGTCACCGTGCTGGGTTCGTGCGTGGCGGCGTGCATTCACGACCGCACGGCAGGCATTGGCGGGATGAACCATTTCATGCTTCCCGACGATGGTTCCGACGCATCGCAATCCAGTTCGGATTCCATGCGATACGGCGCTTATGCCATGGAAGTGCTGATCAACGAGATGATCAAGCGCGGCGGCCGGCGCGAACGCTTTGAAGCGAAAGTCTTCGGCGGCGGCGCGGTGCTGGCGGGCATGACGACGATCAATATCGGCGATCGCAACTCGGAATTTGTCCGCCGATACCTGGCGCTGGAAAAGATTCGTATTGTTGCCGAGGACTTGCAGGGCATGTATCCGCGCAAGGTCGCGTTCATGCCGCGCACCGGCCAGGCGATGGTCAAGAAACTCATCACGCAGCAGGATCCGAGCGTGGTTGAACGTGAACAAGCGCTCGCGCGGCAAACGCCCGAAGCGCGCAGTGAACGGCTGGCAAAGGCGCGCGCGCGCGTCGAGCTGTTTAGCCAGCCGAAAGCCAAGATTACCGATAAACCCCGCATCGAATTATTCGGTGCCGCAGCCGGCCTGCAGCGAACCGTCCGCACGAAGACGGCGGAGGAAGCATGACGATGGCCCGGAGCACGGAACCGAAGATCAGTGTGCTGTGCGTCGACGACTCGGCGCTGGTGCGCAGCCTGATGACCGAGATCATCAACTCGCAGTCCGACATGTACGTGTGCGCGACCGCGCCCGATCCGCTGGTGGCGCGCGAACTCATCAAGCAGCACAACCCCGACGTCCTGACGCTCGATGTCGAAATGCCGCGCATGGACGGCCTCGATTTCCTCGAAAAGCTGATGCGGCTCCGGCCGATGCCGGTGGTGATGGTGTCGTCGCTGACCGAACGCGGCTCGGAAATCACGCTGCGCGCGCTGGAACTCGGCGCGGTGGATTTCGTGACGAAACCGCGCGTGGGGATTCGCGACGGCATGCTCGAATATTCCGAAAAACTCGCCGATAAAATCCGCGCGGCAGCGCGGGCAAGGGTGCGGCAGACGCCTCACGTCGTGCATGCTGCGCCAGGGACTGCAGCTGCAGCGTCGAAGCCCACGCCGAACCTGAACAATCCGTTGGTGAGTACGGAAAAGCTGATTATCGTCGGGGCCTCGACGGGCGGCACCGAAGCGATCCGCGAGCTCTTGTTGCCGCTGCCGCCCGATGCACCCGGCGTGATGATTGCGCAGCATATGCCGCCGGGCTTCACGAAGTCGTTCGCACAACGTCTCAACGGCTTGTGCCGGATCGCGGTGAAGGAGGCGGAGCACGGCGAGCGCGTGCTGCCGGGGCATGCGTACATCGCGCCCGGCGACGCCCATCTGGTGCTCGCGCGCAGCGGCGCGAACTACGTGGCGCATCTCTCCGATGCCCCGCCGGTCAACCGGCACCGGCCGTCGGTGGATGTGCTGTTCCGGTCAGCCGCGCAAAACGCCGGCAAGAACGTGCTTGGCGTAATTTTGACCGGCATGGGCCGCGACGGCGCGCAGGGTATGCTGGAAATGCAGCAAGCCGGCGCTTACACCTTCGCGCAGGACGAAGCGAGTTGCGTGGTGTTCGGCATGCCGCGCGAGGCCATCGCGACGGGCGGCGTGAGCGAAGTCGCACCGCTGTCGGAAATGACCCGGCGCGTGATGGCGCGCCTCAACTCCATGGGTGAGCGCACGCAGCGCGTTTAATCCTCGCCAAAAGAATTCGGATAGATACGCGGCGCAACGCGCCGCTTGAAGAAAACACAAGGAACACAAGGAGCAGTTATGGTGGACAAGAACATGAAGATTTTGGTCGTCGATGATTTTCCGACGATGCGGCGTATCGTGCGAAACCTGCTGAAAGAGCTGGGTTTCTCGAATGTCGATGAAGCCGAAGACGGTGCGGCCGGTCTTGCGCGCCTGCGTGGCGGCGGTTTCGATTTCGTCATTTCCGACTGGAACATGCCGAACCTCGACGGCCTGGAAATGCTCAAGCAAATCCGCGGCGACAGCGCGATTGCCCATTTGCCGGTGCTGATGGTGACGGCGGAATCGAAGAAGGAAAACATCATCGCCGCGGCCCAGGCTGGCGCGAGCGGTTATGTCGTCAAGCCGTTCACGGCTGCGACCCTCGACGAGAAGCTGCAGAAGATTTTCGAAAAGATGGTTAAAGCCGGGAGCTGACCGTGAACGAAATGACCAACCACGAGACGCTCATCGACGTCGAACATGAAGGCGATGCATCGAGCGACCGCATCCTGGCTCGCATTGGCCAGTTGACGCGCACGCTACGCGACTCCATGCGCGAACTCGGCCTCGACAAACAAGTGGAAGCCGCCGCCGAAATGGTGCCGGATGCGCGCGACCGCCTGAAATACGTCGCGACCATGACGGAACAGGCTGCCGAGCGCGCACTGAACGCCATCGAACTCGCCAAGCCGATCCAGGAAACCATGCAGCGCGACGCGCAGGCGCTCGATGCTCGCTGGGAGCAGTGGTACGGCGCGCCGCTTGAGCACGCGGACGTCAAGACCTTGCTGGCGGACACCCGCGGCTTCTTGCAGCAAGTCCCCGTGCAGACGGTCGCGACCAATACGCAATTGCTCGAAATCATGCTCGCGCAGGATTTCCAGGATCTGACCGGCCAGGTGATCAAGAAGATCACCGACGTCGTGTACGTGATCGAACAGCAATTGCTTACCGTGTTGCTGGAGAACATCGCACCGGAGCGGCGTGAGCAATTCGCGGCTCAGGCGGCGGCGCTGGCGGCGGCATCGAGCTCGTCGGACACCTTGCTCAATGGTCCGCAGATCAATCCGGAAGGCCGTACCGACGTGGTCCAGGACCAGACTCAAGTCGACGATCTGCTCGCCAGTCTGGGTTTCTGACCTCAACAACGGTTCGACGCGGGATTGCGGATATCTATCCGCAATCCCGCGTCGAACCGTTTCTAGTGGCGTCGGCCCCTCGCATCTATTTGTTTGCGCTCGAATATCCGCGTTGATCCCAACTGTCGTTTTCCTGAGTTCGACTCATTCGGCTGGCATACTGGTAATGCTTTGTGACAGCTGGTGTTGCAGGCAAAATAGCGCATCTTGAAATAATCGGAACGGAGAGACGAAGTGAACACTTCGATCATTTCATCGAGCTCATTGAGTTCGCGACGCGCAAGCGCGCTTGCCAGCCTGGCAGCAGGTCTGACTTTGGGGTTGTTTGCGGTCATGCCGGCGTATGCGGTGCTCGGCGGCGCGCCAATGACACCGCCCGACGGCGCGACCGTCAGCAACGCCGTGACGCATGCCGCGGCGTCTGCGGTTGCGTCCGCTTCGGCCAGTAGTTCTTACACCGTGCGCACCACGACGCTCGCCGTCGGGACGGTGGTGAACGAGTACGTCGGTTCGGACGGCGTGGTGTTTGGCATTGCGTGGCAAGGCCCGCGCATTCCCGACCTGCAGACCTTGCTCGGCAGCTATTTCCCGCAATACGTGCAGGGTATCCAGAACCAGCGTGCCAACGGCGGCGGCCGCGGTCCCGTCAGCGTAGCAGGCAGCGCGCTGGTGGTCCGTTCCGGCGGTCATATGGGCGCGTTCGCGGGCCAGGCTTACCTGCCGCAATCCTTACCCGCCGGCGTCAGCCCCGGCGACATCCAATAACGGACGGAGACCTCCACTATGCGTCCGACGATTTCCTCGTCCAATCCGAGCCGGCGTCCGGGCCTGTTCCGCTGGCTCGCCGTGCTGAGCTTATCCGTGTTCCTCGCTGCCTGCGGCGGCGGAGGCGGCGATTCCGGCAGCAGTGCTGTCAGCAGCAGTAGCAGTAGTGGTAGCAGCGGCAGCGGTTCCACCAGCACGCCCAACGCGCAGCCGATTGCGGCCACGGCGTCGAACACGGTATCTATTACCGTCGGCCCGGGTGCGCAGAATTTCGTCAATATTCCGAATGTGTCCGTCACCGTGTGCGCGCCCGGCACAACCACTTGCCAGACCATCGACAACATCCAGCTCGATACCGGCTCGTACGGCTTGCGCCTCGCGAGCGACGCGGCGGCGCAGATTCTCGGCAGCTTGTCGGTGAATACGTCCACGAGCGGCGGCCAACTGGCGGAATGCACGCAATTCGCCGATGGCTTCACGTGGGGCACGGTGCGTACCGCCGACGTGAAGATCGGTGGCGAAACCGCGAGTGCCATTCCGATCCAGATAGTGGGCGATATGGCTAACACCACAGTGCCGCTCAACGGCTGTATCAACGGCAGCAACGAGAGCACCTCGCGGCAACTTGGCGCGAACGGGATTCTTGGCGTGGGCGTGTCGGTGACCGATTGCGGCGCCTCGTGTACGGACGCGTTGACCAGCAACTACTATTCGTGCCCGAGTGGAACGAACTGCACGGCTATTGGCGTGCCGGTCGCCCAGCAAGTCGTGAATCCGGTCACCAAGTTTGCCGTGAACAACAATGGCGTGATCGTGCAATTGCCGCCAGTGGCGACTACGGCAGCGACGGCGACGGGCACGCTGGTGTTTGGTATCGGCACACAGAGCAACAATACGCTGAGCGGTGCGACGTCGTTTCGCTCGACGGGCTTTGGCAACCTGAGCGGCACCTACAAGGGCACGGCAGTGACGACGATCGTCGATTCGGGTTCGAACGGCCTGTTCTTCACCGACAGCTCGTTGCCCGCGTGCACGTCCACGTTCACGGATTTCTACTGTCCGGCCAGTCCGCAGGCGCTTTCGGCTACCGTTCGTGGGCTGGATGGCACGACGACCACGGTGAATTTCACGGTGAACAATGCGCAGACGCTGGCGTCCAGCGGCACGAACTACGCGCTTAACGGACTGGCGGGCAGCATTGGCTCGTTCCCGACGCTGTTCGACTTCGGCTTGCCGTTCTTCTTCGGACGGCATGTGTTTTTCGGCATCGCAACCAACGGAAATTCGCCGTACGTGGCGTTCTGATCGCGCTTAGTCCGGTTCGATAGCCTCGGAAACAAAAAGCCCGGCGAGTCATTGCGCCGGGCTTTGTCGTTCATGGAAGCGTCGACGCTTCCTCACGCACGTGTCACTCTCCCGCACGCGGTTTCCTCGGCGCTTTCTCCAGCAAGCGGTCGTACAGCCAGCGCGGCACCACGTGCAGCACTGCGCCGGCTACGCGCATCTGCCATGGAAACGTCGCAAACCTTTTTTTCCCGGCGATCGCGTCGGCGGTTTTGACGGCGAATTTATCGGCGTCCATCAGGAAGGGCATCGGATACGGATTGTGCTCGGTCATCGCGGTGCGGATATAACCCGGCGCGATCGTCACCACCGATACCCCCTTTGGCCGCATCTCCACCCGCAGTGCTTCGAGATACTTCAGCGCCGCCGATTTCGACGCGCTATACGCGCCCGATCCCGGCAGCCCGCGTATCCCCGCTACGCTCGCCACACCGACCAGCGTTCCGCGCCGTTCCTCGACCATCCGGGCGACGAACGGCTCGAAGGTGGCGATCATGCCGAAGTAGTTGATGTCCATCACGTCGCGGAAGGCATCGAGGTCGCCGTGACCGGTCAGCGCGCCGCGGCTGATACCGGCATTCGCGATCACCACGTCGGCACCGCCATGCTGAGCGCAGAACTGGGCCGCAGCGGCGCCTAGCGCGGCGGCGTCGCGGACATCGGCGGGATAGATCGCGACGGAATCACGGGGGAAGCGCGCGGCGAATGCCGCGAGCACGTCGCCACGACGGGCGACGAGGCCAAGCACCGCACCGCGCCGGAGATATTCCTCGGCGAGTGCGAGGCCAATGCCGCTGGACGCGCCGGTGATGAAAACTCTCAGCCGGGCCGGCGTGGAACCGTCGCGCGGCGTGTCCTTCATAGCGGCGCTCACGCCTTTACATCTTCTTCGCGCGAACCTGGCCTACCAGGAAGTCGAGGACCTGGATCGTGCCCGGCAGGCTGTTCGTGGTAGCCGGACCCGTTTCATACTTGCCCTGGACGGCCAAGGTTGGCACGCCGTCGATCTTGTAGTCCTGCATCATCTTGGTGTCGCGTTGCAGGTCACTTTGCGTCGAGAACGAGTTGTACGCGTCCAAGTACTTCTTCTTGTCGACACCTTGCGTGGCGAGGAAGGTAGCCTGCGCTTCCGGCGTCAGCAGATAGTTCTTCTTCACGTGGATCTCGTTGAACACGGCGGGCGTGAGTTTGTCCGCGAGGCCGAGTGCATCGAGTGCGTGATACATCTTCGAGTGCGGGATGAAGTCGTCGCGGAAGGCAACCGGCACGCGCCTGAACACCACGTCAGGACCTTGCTTCTTGACCCACGCTTCCAGATACGGGTCGAATTCGTTGCAGTGCGGGCAGCCGTACCACATGAATTCGATCACTTCGATCTTGCCCTTGGCGTCCACCGGTTGCGCGGCTTGCAGCACCGTGTAGTCGGTGCCCGCGACAGGCGCTGCCGGCGATGCATGCGCCGCGTTCATGGCGCTCAGGGTGCCGGCCGCGAGACCGAGGGAGAGAGCGAGGGCGCTGAAGAGTTTTTTCATAATGACCGAGAAAGTGATCGAGAAAGGGCGTGGAGAGGCAAAAGGGGAACACACGACACTTAAAAGAAGCTTAAGCCGGCCGGGCCGCTATCCGCCGCCAGTGGCCTGTTCGGCCTATTTTTAGGCCTATTGAACGCCCAACCGCGCTTGTCGGCCCGCGCCTGCCTCGTACGAAGAAGGCCGCGCGGCTCGCGGGTTTTACTACGCGTTCACTGCTTGGAAAAGCGGATGACCGCGGTATCCACGCCTGCATCGGAGAGTCGCTGACGCACGTTGTTCATGTCCTCGAACTTCGTGAACGGCCCGATCCGCACGCGGTAATACGTGACGTTGCCGGCATCGCGTTGCGTGACCTTCGACTCAAAGCCCTGGAAGCCGAGCCGAGCGCGCTGCTGCTCCGCATCGGCCTGGGTCTTGTACGCGCCAACCTGCAGGAAATAGCCTGTGTTTGCGTCGCCGGGTGCGGGCGGCGTGACCTTGGCAGTCGATGAAGCTTGTGCCTCGGCCGGCTTCTTCGCCGACGTCGCGCTCGACGAGCCGCCTGGCGCATTCGCGACCGGAGGCACCACGGCGGGTTTCGGCGCAACCGCTGTGCCGTTCGCGGACGGCGGCACTTCCAGGATCTGTGGCTCGTCCTGCACGCCCGACGACTGCGTCTGATCGTTCGTCTGCCCGGGCGCTGTGTTCGGCGGCGCGGGCTGCGCGGCTTGCGGCACAGCCTGGCCGGGCGTCTTGCCCTGCAGCGGACGGTTGGGATCGTACGGCTGGCCCGTGGCGGGCGCGGAGACGGCATCGGCTGGAGCGGGCGCCACCTTCGCGACGAACGGCGTGGGCGCGCGCGTGATGTACAACGCCACGATTACTGCAATTGCAAGGCCGACAATCAAGCCCAGCACGATACCGAGAAAAGTGCCCCCGGTTTGCTTCGACTGCTTCGACGTGCTGCGTGGTTTTGCCATCGTATGAATAACCTGCAAAAAGTCTTCTGATTAGCCGTCGATTATAACGGCGGCCCGAAGCGTGGCATGGCGTTGCATATGTCGCATTACGTGTCCGTCGCGCAAGCTTTGCACGCCGGGCACGTAGCAACGGATGCGCCCGAAGCAGGTATCACATCTTGACGGGAGCGGACACACCGATCAGCGCGAGGCCGTTTTCGAGCACTTGCCGGGTGGCGGCAAGCAACGCGATGCGCGCGTTGCGCACGCCCTCTTCCTCCACCAGCACGCGCTCCGCATTGTAGAACGAGTGGAATTCGCCCGCGAGGTCGCGCAGGTAGAACGCGACCGCGTGCGGCGCGAGTTCATCGGCGGCGTGGGAGAGCATGTCCGGATACTCGGCGAGCTTGTTTAGCAGCGCCATCGCACGTTCGCTCGAGAGCGGCGAGAGATCGACGTTGGGCAGGGTTTCGGCATCGCCGGCATATTTCGTCTTCCAGTCGCCGAGAATCGTGCAGATCCGCGCGTGCGCGTACTGCACGTAATACACCGGGTTCTCATCGCTTTGCTTGAGCGCCAGGTCGATATCGAAGACGAATTCCGTGTCGGCCTTGCGCGAGATCAGGAAGAACCGCACGGCATCGCGGCCGCGGCGAATGGTGTCTTCATCGATCTGGTCCGGCGCGACTTCCTCGCCCGGCGTCATGCCGCCCGACCATTCGATCAGGTCGCGCACCGTCACATAGCTGCCCGCACGCTTCGAGATTTTTACTTCCACGCCGTTGCGCATGACCGTGACCATCTTGTGCAGCACGTAGTCGGGATAACCCTTCGGAATGCCGATGCCAAGCCCCTGCAGCCCCGCTCGCACGCGCGCGATGGTGCCGTGGTGGTCCGAGCCCTGCACGTTGATGACCTTGGTGAAGCCGCGCTGCCACTTCGCTACGTGGTACGCCACGTCCGGCACGAAGTACGTGTACGTGCCGTCGGACTTGCGCATCACACGGTCCTTGTCGTCGCCGTCGTCTGTCGTGCGCAGCCATAGCGCGCCGTCCTGCTCGTAGGTCTTGCCCGCGGCGATCAGCGCATCGACCGTAGCCTGCACGCGGCCTTCCTGATACAGCGACGACTCCAGGTAGAACTGGTCGAACGTGACGCCGAACGCGGTCAGGTCCAGATCCTGTTCGTGGCGCAGATACGCGACGGCGAAGACGCGAATAGCGTCGATATCGTCGACATCGCCCTTCGCCGTCACCGGCGCGCCGTCCTTGGCTGCGACCGTCGCGCCGGCCAGATAGTCACGAGCGATATCCGCGATGTACTCGCCGTTGTACGCGTTCTCCGGCCATTCCTTGTCATCCGGCTTGAAACCGCGGGCGCGCAATTGCGTGGACATAGCGAGATTGCCGATTTGCACGCCGGCGTCGTTGTAGTAGAACTCGCGATGCACCGCGTTGCCTTGCGTGCCGAGCAGATTCGCCAATGCGTCGCCGAGCGTGGCCTGGCGGCCGTGGCCCACGTGCAGCGGCCCGGTCGGGTTCGCCGAGACGAATTCGATCAGCACGCGCTTGCCTTCATCGCGGCCGCTGTAGCCGTAGCGCGCGCCTTCTGCAATGGCTGCGGGCACCACGGCCTGTTTCGCCGATGCCGCCAGCCGCAAGTTGATGAAGCCAGGACCGGCGACTTCGGCGGCATCGACCAGACCTTGAGCTCCGGCCAAGCCGAGCACCGCATCGACAATCTGTTGCGCCAGTTGCCGCGGATTCGCGCGCAGCGGCTTGGCGAGCTGCATGGCGACGTTCGACGCAACGTCGCCATGCGCCGCAACCTTCGGGCGCTCCAGCACGATGGACGGTTCGACGAAGTTCGCTTCCGATGCGCCTTGCGACGCCTGTACGACCTGCTTGACCGCGTCGGCGAGCAGCGTTTCGAGTATATGTTTTTGTGCGGGCAGCATGCTGATTCTGAGATCCGGTAATTGAGCTGTTGGTCCGTTACTGCGTTGCTTCGTTCCTTGTTTCATTCCCCGCGCGAAGAACGCGACAAAAAACGTGCGATTGAGCACCAAACACCGAGGCGGCGCACGTTCGACAGTTTCAATCCATTACGCTCGTTCGGGAGCGGGAAAAAGACTTCGGACAGTCGGTCAGGACTGCGCATGCGCGCCCGGAGGCATAGCCGGAGCCGGTTACGGCCATAACGCAAAAACCGGGGTTTTGTAACCGGTGCAACATTTTGCTCGGGTAAATCGGGATTTTAGCAGGTGCTAATATGTCGAATCAGGGTCGAGTCGGGGAAAAGAGTCAGGACTTAAAACAATGCGCCGGCGTGTGGATGTAGTGGCCTGGGCTGTTGCCACGCTTCGCGCATCTCGCTCATTAGCCACAAAAGGCCAACATAAGGGAAAGGACCTTGCCATGCTGATCACTTTTAAAACCAGGGCTGCACCGGACGTGCAGATGCTTGATAACCTCGCTGATTACCTGCTTGGCATCATCGGCAAGCGGCTTGGGGAGCGCGGCGTCATCACGCATGAAGAACTGCCTGAATGCATCCAGAAGCTGGAGTCGGCGGTCGCAGTGGACAAGCAGGAACGCGCCGAACACGACGGCCACTTCCACGAAGGCGAACCCGGCCACGAACCGCACGAGATTCCCGTCGGTCTGGCACAGCGCGCATACCCGTTTCTGGACATGATGCGAATCGCGCATCAGGCGGAGGGCGACATCCTGTGGGGCGTCTGAGCTTCGGGCGACGTTGCGGGATTTGACCATTGGCGCTGACCATTTGAGTCAGTGCATTGAGTCAGCGTTTAAAAAAAACCCGCCTCGTCGCCGATGCGGGTTTTTTCATCTTAGGAATACGCGGTGCCTTATTGCGCGGCCGCGGACGCCGGCATGCTCGCACCTTTTTTCGCACGCGGCTTGCGGGGTTTCTTCTTGTGCTCGGTGACGGGCGGCGAGTAACTCGACGCGGTGCTTGAGCTCGCGCCCGTACCTGGCTTGGCGTTGTCCTGCGCGAAGGCAGCCGGACTTCCCGACGTGAACAGCACGGCCGCTGCAACGGCGAGGACAGGCGTCAGCTTGATCATTTTCGACTTTCTCCGTGACGATTGAAGGAATGCGTGACCGCCACCATGACGGCCTTTGCACTCCTCCGAGTGTAAGGAAAATCAAAATAACCGTAACTGACTTCGCCAATATTGCGTCTTTGTGATTCCCGGTATTTGCCTACAGTAAAGGTGCCAGCGCGCGTTCGGCGTCGTTCTTCGAAATCGCCATGCGTTGCGAGAAGCTTTCCACCTGATCGTCGCCGATCTTGCCGACCGAAAAGTACGTGCTTTCCGGATGCGCGATGTAAAAGCCCGACACGCTGGCCGCCGGCAACATGGCCAGCGACTCGGTGACCGTCATGCCGATTTCGTTGGCTTGCAGCACGTCGAACATGTCCTGCTTCACCAGGTGATCCGGGCAGGCCGGATAACCCGGCGCGGGGCGAATACCGCGATACTTTTCTTCGATCATCGCGGCGTTGTCGAGTGTTTCACCGGCGGCATAACCCCACAATTCACGACGCACCCGCGCGTGCAGCGCTTCCGCGAAGGCTTCCGCGAAACGATCGGCGAGCGCCTTCAGCATGATGGCGCTGTAGTCGTCGTTATCGGCTTCGAACTGCTTCTCTTTCTTCTCAACACCCAAGCCCGCCGTCACCGCGAACATGCCGATGTAATCGGCCACGCCGGAGTCCTTTGGCGCGATGAAATCCGCCAGCGAGCGGTTGGCGCGCTGCACGCCATCAACAATCGGACGCACGCTTTGCTGGCGCAAGTTGCGCCACGTCATGGCGACTTGCGTGCGGGTGTCGTCGGTATAGATCTCGATGTCGTCGTCGTTCACCGTGTTTGCCGGCAGCAGCATCACCACGCCGTTTGCCTGCAGCCAGCGGCCCTGGATGATGCGCGAGAGCATGGATTTGCCATCGGAGAAAACGCGCCGCGCCGATTCCCCTACGATCTCGTCATTGAGGATCGCCGGATAGGGACCGGCCAGATCCCAGGTCTGGAAGAACGGCGCCCAGTCGATGTAATTCGCCAGTTCCGCGAGATCGTAGTTCTTGAAAATGCGCCGTCCGATAAACGTCGGCTTCTTCGGCTCGTAGCTCGCCCAGTCGATTTTCGTCTTGTTGGCGCGCGCTTCGGCGTAGGTCACCATCGGCAGCGCCTTGCGGTTCGCGTGCTGGGTGCGGATGCGTTCGTAGTCCGTCTTGAGGTCGGCGAGATACTTTTTCGCGCCGTCGTCGGAGAGCAGGCTCGATGCCACCGAGACCGACCGCGATGCATCCGGCACATAAACCACAGGACCGTCATAATGCGGCGCGATTTTCACAGCGGTATGAACGCGCGAAGTCGTTGCGCCGCCGATCAGCAGCGGCGTTTGCTTGCCGCGGAAATAGTCGTCGCGCTGCATTTCCGATGCTACGTAGGCCATTTCTTCAAGGCTCGGCGTAATCAGCCCCGACAAGCCGATGATGTCCGCGCCTTCTTCCTTGGCCTTCGCCAGGATGGTCGCGCAGGGCACCATCACGCCCATGTTGACCACTTCGAAGTTGTTGCACTGGAGCACGACTGAGACGATGTTCTTGCCGATATCGTGCACGTCGCCCTTCACGGTCGCGATCACGATCTTGCCCTTCGGCCGGACGTCTTCGCCGGCATCGGCCATGCGCTTCTTTTCTTCCTCAATGTACGGAATCAAATGCGCCACGGCCTGCTTCATCACACGCGCCGACTTGACCACTTGCGGCAGGAACATTTTGCCCGCGCCGAACAGGTCGCCAACGATATTCATGCCGTCCATCAACGGCCCTTCGATCACGTTGATCGGCCGGCCGCCTTCGGCTTCAATGCGCGCGCGCACTTCCTCGGTATCTTCCACGATGAAGTTCGTGATGCCGTGCACCAGCGCGTGGGCGAGACGTTGATCGACGGGCTGGTTGCGCCATTCGAGGTTCTCTTCCTTCTTCGCGGCGCCGGTTTTGAATTTATCGGCGATTTCGAGCAGGCGATCCGTGCCGTCTTCGCGACGATTCAGCACCACATCTTCCACGCGTTCGCGCAGTTCGGGATCGAGATCCTGATACACGCCGAGCTGACCCGCGTTCACGATACCCATGTCCATGCCCGCCTGAATCGCGTGGTAGAGGAACACGGTATGGATGGCTTCGCGCACCGGGTCGTTGCCGCGAAACGAGAACGACACGTTCGACACACCGCCGCTGATCTTCGCGTAGGGCAGGTTTTCCTTGATCCAGCGTGTCGCGTTGATGAAGTCGACGGCGTAGTTGTTGTGCTCTTCGATGCCTGTCGCGATCGCGAAAATGTTCGGGTCGAAGATGATGTCTTCGGGCGGGAAGCCCACTTCATTCACGAGGAAATCGTACGAGCGCTTGCAGATTTGCGTCTTGCGCTCGAAGGTGTCGGCCTGGCCGTCTTCGTCGAAGGCCATCACGACCGCGGCCGCGCCGTATCGGCGAATCAGCGTAGCGTGATGGCGGAATGCCTCTTCGCCTTCTTTCAGCGAGATCGAGTTCACGACCGCCTTGCCCTGCACGCACTTCAGACCCGCTTCGATCACTTCCCACTTCGACGAGTCGATCATGATCGGCACGCGCGAGATATCCGGCTCGGAAGCGATCAGGTTCAGGAACCGGACCATGGCTGCCTTCGAATCGAGCATGGCCTCGTCCATGTTGATGTCGATGATCTGCGCGCCGTTCTCAACCTGCTGGCGTGCGACCGCCAGCGCTTCGTCGAACTGGTTGTTGAGGATCATGCGGGAGAACGCCTTCGATCCTGTCACGTTGGTCCGCTCGCCCACGTTGATGAAGAGCGAACCGTCGGTGACGTTGAACGGCTCGAGGCCGGAAAGGCGCATGGTGTGATCGGTCATGGTGTCCCTGGGCGTTGCAGCGTGATTGTCTTGTCGGGCGTCTTGCGCGTCGTGGGGGGCGTTTCAGGCAGCTTCACGATAATGCGACGGCCACTTGCGCGGCTTCACATCGGCGAGTGCCTTCGCGATCTCCGCGATATGTTCCGGCGTCGTCCCGCAGCACCCGCCCGCCAGATTCACCAGCCCTGCCTGTGCGAATTCCTTCAGCAAGCTCGATGTGACATCAGGCGTTTCATCGAAGCCTGTATCGCTCATCGGATTCGGCAAACCCGCGTTCGGATAACACGAGACATATGTGTCGCAAAGCTTCGACAACTCCGCGATATACGGCCTCATCAGCGCCGCGCCCAGCGCGCAGTTCAACCCGAACGTCAACGGCCGTGCATGGCGCAGCGAGTTCCAGAACGCTTCGACCGTTTGCCCCGAAAGGATGCGCCCGGAAGCATCGGTCACGGTGCCAGAAATCATGATGGGCAGCAGCTCGCCCGTGTCTTCGAACAACTGATCGAGCGCGAACAGCGCGGCCTTCGCGTTCAAGGTATCGAAGATGGTTTCGACCAGGAACAGATCGCAGCCTGCGTCCATCAGCGCCTTCGCCTGCTCGTAATACGCGGCGCGCAGTTCGTCGAAGGTCACGTTGCGAGCGGCCGGGTCGTTGACGTCGGGCGAGATGCTTGCGGTCTTCGGCGTCGGTCCGATCGCGCCCGCGACAAAGCGCGGCTTGTCCGGCGTCGAATACTTGTCGCAAGCCTCGCGCGCCAGTTTCGCCGACTGCATGTTCATTTCCGCCGCGAGCGATTCCATGCCGTAATCGGCCTGCGCCACGGTCGTCGCGCCAAACGTATTGGTCTCGACAATATCGGCGCCGGCAGCCAGGTACTTGTCGTGAATCTCGCGAATCACATGCGGCTGCGTGATCGACAACAACTCGTTGTTGCCCTTGATATCGCGGCCATAGTCGGCAAAACGTTCCCCGCGATACGCCGCTTCGTCGAGCTTGTAGCGCTGGATCATGGTGCCCATCGCGCCGTCGAGAATGAGAATGCGCTGTTGCAAAAGGGCAGGCAACACGGCGCCGCGCGTGTACGGGCGGCGCTCTGCGGCAGGCTTCGGGGCGTCAATTGCGGTGGACGGATTCATGATCGACATGGCTCCAAACAGGCTGAAATAGCCCAACATTGTATCTGTAGTAGGGTTCGACCGTTTTCTTATGGCGCTTTCCAAAACAACGGACGAGCGATGCTCAAGAACAAAAAACCCCGCCACTTTCGCGGCGGGGTTTTTCGGGGGGTGTCGCTGGTGTTATTACTGCTCAGCCGGGGTACAACGTTTAGTGGAGGATCACCGGCTGGTTCATCAAGATGTCGAACTGTCCGAGGAACTCGTCCACGTCCTCGAGCGATTGCTCTTCTTGCATTAACTTCTGGACATGCTCGCGAAAACGCGCCGCGAGTGCGCCGTCAATGAAGATTTCGCGCTGCATGGTCTTGTCCACGATCTCGTAACCCCCCGCTTTCATCGCGAGATGATTGTCCTGCGGCGGGAATTCGACTACACAATAGTTAGGGCTGTTGTAGATCATCTGCATGGCGACACTCCTTATTCCTGTTTGCCCGTAAGGCGTTTCACCGTCTTACATTGAGCGTTTGGGTTGGAATTCAAGGGGTGGCCTCGACGTTGAGTCCGAAAGCCCATCGAGGACCTTTGTTAGACATTCTCCCGCAAAGATGTTTCCAGAAACGCCGTGAAACACTGTGTTTCTGCTACTGGGACAGATGTGTCGCGTCAAATATTTCGAATCTTGCATCCATGATTGAATCTACCACCACTTCCAGGCGCGCCTTCCGGTACGTTTTCATCAGCAAACTTCGCACCGTTTCATCGACGATACTCGCCGTTCAGTGTTACCGCACATTCGCCGCGCATCTATCGGTATGAGGCTTCATCTGGCGGCGTTGTGAACACCTTCATACCAAGAACGTACCGCGTGTCGATACCGTTGACCGTTACTTGCATACTGGCCCCGTTCGGATGCGCTTTCAGTACGGGATCGAACCATCTTTCACACGTCCGTGCATGCTCTGGAGTCACCTGTTTAACGGCTATTTTCGTCGAATCTTTACGTCTCACAGGTTCGCCGGACGTGGGGCTCCGGTCCGCTTTCACCTACGCGGAAATCAGGGTTTGTCGGATCCCGGTGTGCCGGGTGTCGCATTGTCAGACGCATCCGGCGTGCCTGCACCGGATTGATCCGGCGTTACGGACGGCGGCTGCAGTTTGCCGCGCCAGAGCATTTCGATCTGCATGCCGTTCGGCTCCGTCTGCAGAATACGCACCGGCAGCCAGCCCAGCGCGGGTGCGAGCCAGATG
Organism: Caballeronia sp. SEWSISQ10-4 2; assembly: GCF_030464885.1. GTDB lineage: Bacteria > Pseudomonadota > Gammaproteobacteria > Burkholderiales > Burkholderiaceae > Caballeronia. The sequence goes on from NZ_JALPRJ010000006.1 coordinate 114,864, forward strand.
TCGAGACGCCGGCGATCGCCGGCGCGTCGGGGCAGGCGGGTGAAATGGCGAGCCTGGACATTGCCGTCGCCGGTCTGGACGTTTTCATCGCCGACGGTTTCTATCGGCCAGATCTCGTTGCTGTCGTTATCGGCAACACTGAATTGACGCACTACGCCGGGTTTGTAGGTATCGGGGGCGCCTCGCACAAGGCTCGATAGCTGCATGACCACGCTGAAGCGATCCTGCGCGCCATCGGCGAGTGGCTGGTTGTTCGGTGTGCGTGTATAGACGAGTTGCTTCGTGGTGCGATCGAAGACGGTGATATCGGCGGCACGGCGGCCACGCTGCTCCGAGTATTGCTCCGGCGCAAGGCCAAAACCGTCGGTGTGGCCCTTGCTGGAATATACGTAAGGCCCGACGAACGGCAAGGGGATGGAGACGACCATCTCGTAGTGCTGGCCGTCGTTGATCCAGTGGATCGTGCCTATCTGATTCATCACGCCGTTGATTCGCGTGTCGTATCGAAGTTCGCCCGAGGGTGGGACGCTGAACTTATCGGCGGGCGCGGCTGCTGCTGCTTGGGAGGCCGCTGCCGCTTGAGCTGCCGCAGCAGCGCTCGCGGCCTTCGCGGCTGCTTGAGCCGCTTGCGCGGCCTGTGCTGCTTGCTCGGCCTGTGCCGCTTCCGCAGCCTGCACCGCTTGTTCAGTTTGTTCCTCTGTCGTGATGGCGGGCGTGGGTTGAGGTTGCGGCGCCGGTTTGGGTCTCGGCTTGGGCGCGGGCGGAGGCGGCGCGGGGGGCGTCGGCGTTTGCGCTACAGGCTTGGGTGTCAATAACTCGATCTGCACCGGGACATGTTCCGCCGGCATCGGGTTCGACGCGTTCTTGCTCCTCTCCACCCAACGGCCCGCAACCCAATGCAGTGCCAGAACGGCGAGCAGCGCGGCCAGCCACACGACCCATCGAAGGGAAGGGTCGGAGGATGAATTGTCGGACGATCCGCCAGAAGCGGCGCGACGGCGGCGAAGCAGGGAGAACGGCATTGGCTAGCTCGGAAACGCGCGTGGTCAGGCACGCTGTAAAACGCTGCCCGGGAAATAACCGGCGGCGATCATGAAAGAACGCAGGTGAAGAAGAGATCGCGGGCGAAACGCATATGACCCGCGTGGACGCCGCGATGTTCCGCGTGAGCGTTGAGGCATGCAATCCTCAAGTATTACCGTTCGCCAGGTTTGTAGCCGAGTTCGTAAGAAAGTTGTCCGGCGCACTCGCGCAAGGCGGTGTCTATGTCCCCGCCCCAGCGGGTATCGAACGATCCTTCGTGGCCGAGCGCAATCAGCCCGAGCGCGAGATCGCCAGTCGAATCGAATACCGGCGTACAGAACGCATGAATGGTCGGCAGCAGCATACCCTCCACGCGCGCCGCTCCGTGTGCGCGGATATCGGCGAGCAGCGGTTCAATGTCGGCCATCGACTGCCGCGTGGTGGCGAGTTCGCGATCGAGCATTGCTTGCGTCTTGCTGCGCGGCAGCCACGCGGCAAACAGCAAACCCGTCGCCGATGACAACAGCGGCATGACATCGCCGAGTTTCAACGATGCCTTCGCCGGATAGCTCGACTCCATCCAGTGCACGACGGTCGGGCCCTGGTTGCCCCAGACCGCGATGCCCACCGTCTGGTCGAGCCGGTCGCGCAACTCCGTCAGCGCGATGCGCGCGAGCTTCACGCCATCGACGCGAGCCAAGCGCGCCAGACCCATCTGTAACGCGAAACCACCGAGTTCATAGCGCCCGGAAACAGGGTCTTGAGAGACCGCGCCAAGCCGCAGAAAACTCACCAGATAGCGATGCGCCTTCGCCGGGCTCATGCCGGCGCGCTGGGCGAGATCGCGCAGCATCATCGCGCGTGGCTCGTTCGTCAGCACGTCGAGCAGGCGGAAGCCGACTTCTATCGACTGGATGCCGGAGCGGGATTTTTCCTCGGCGGCGTCGGTTGAGTCGGAGGAATCTGCGAGGTCGAGGGCATCGTCGGCTTCGGCCTGTTCGGATGCGGGCAACATGGACGAAGCGGGACGGCTGGGAGAGGGCATGGAGAAATCGATGACGGCGCGAGCCGGTTCAAATACAAGGTTAGATCGGGCGCGTGAGCGGCTTGAATGGCGATGGTAAACAGCCAAGGGCGCGGCGAACGCGATCGCATGGAAACGGCAACCGCCGCTCAAAACGAACCGGCAAACGCGGCGAACCATTGCTCCGCCTCAGCCCGAATCGTCGCAAAACCGCCCCGACGCGATTCACCATCGTAAAATAGATTTCCTCCATCGTCACTAAACGTAGAAACGCTTTATGAAACTTGCCACGCTGAAGGACGGTACGCGCGACGGCCAACTGGTCGTTGTATCGCGAGATTTGCGCACGGCGGCCATTGCCGACGCGATCGTGCCGACGCTGCAACGCGCGCTGGACGACTGGACTTTCTACGCGCCGCAATTGCTGGATCTCTCGGATTCGCTGAACCAGGGCCGCGCGCGCCACTCGTTCGCCTTCGATCCGAAAGCGTGCATGGCGCCGCTTGCCCGTGCCTTCCAATGGGCCGACGGTTCCGCCTACGTGAACCATGTCGAACTCGTGCGCCGCGCGCGCAACGCGGAAATGCCGCCCGAATTCTGGACCGATCCGCTGATGTACCAGGGCGGCGGCGACGATCTGCTGGGTCCCACGGACGATATCGTGTGTGCATCGGAGGCCTATGGGATCGACTTCGAAGCCGAAGTGGCCGTGATCACGACCGACGTGCCGATGACCGTCAAACCCGCCGACGCGCTCAGGCACGTCCGCCTCCTGATGCTGGTCAACGATGTCTCGCTGCGCAACCTGGTGCCCGCGGAACTCGGCAAAGGTTTCGGCTTTTTCCAGAGCAAGCCGGCCACGGCGTTTTCGCCGGTCGCGGTCACCCCGGACGAGCTCGGTGACGCCTGGCGCGAAGGCCGCGTGCATCGGCCGATGATCGTGCATTGGAACGGCAAGAAAGTCGGCCAGCCCGATTGCGGCACGGACATGGTGTTCAACTTCGGCCAGTTGATCGCGCACGCGGCTAAAACCCGCAACGTGCGCGCGGGATCGATTGTTGGATCAGGCACTGTCTCGAACAAGGATACGAAGCGCGGTTATTGCTGTATCGCCGAGAAGCGCTGCCTGGAAACCATCGAACACGGCGCACCGTCGACGGAATTCATGAAGTTTGGCGACAGCGTGAAGATCGAAATGTTCGATGAAGCCGGCAAGTCGATCTTCGGTGCAATCGATCAGGCGGTTGTCGCGCTCAACGAATAACTGGCTCCTTCAGTAACGGGTTTCGCCCGATGCGCCCGAATGCTGCACCGCCCTACACTTAGGCGCATTGCGTCGAACGCTCACAAAAAACTGCGTCGGCGCCCCCATAACAAGGAGACTTCGATGCAGTCAGGCGGCGGATGGGGAACGGCGTTCAGGCAGTTGGCGGCGGGTGTTTTGATCACACTTTCAACGGCGGCCTGGGCCCAGACGCCGCATGTGAAGATCGGGCTGGTGTTGTCGCTGACGGGGCCGGCCGCGTCGCTCGGCATTCCGGCGCGCGATACCGTCGCGTTGCTGCCAAAGGAAATGGGCGGGCGTCCGGTGGATTACATCATTCTCGACGACGCTTCCGACACCACGCAAGCCGTCCAGACCACGAAGAAGCTGATCTCCGAAAATCACGTGGACGCGATCATCGGTTCATCGATTACGCCGAATTCGCTCGCCATGATCGATATCGTCGCCGATGGCCAGACGCCGATGATCTCGCTGGCGTCGTCCTCGAAGATCATTGAACCCGTGGATGCCAAGCGCCATTGGGTCTTCAAAACACCGCAAACCGACGCGATGATGGCATCGGCCATCGCAGAACATGCGAGCAACCATGGCGTGAAAACGATGGCGTTCATCGGTCAGGCCGACGCGCTCGGCGAGACCTTTTACGCGGAGGTATCGAAGTTCGCGCAGCTTCACAAGATCACGATGGTGGAGAGCGAGCGCTTCAATCGGACGGACACCAGCGTGACCGGACAGGTGCTGAAGATCCTGGCTGCAAAGCCGGACGCGGTGGTCGTGGGCGCAGCGGGAACACCCGCCGCGTTGCCGCCAAAGACGTTGATAGAACGCGGCTACAAGGGCACGATTTATCATAATCACGGCACGGGTAACCGCGACTTCCTGCGCGTGTGCGGTGCGGATTGCAACGGCACGTTCCTGCCGACAAGCCCGGTTCTCGTCGCCTCGCAATTGCCAGACGATCATCCGGCGAAACATCTCGCGCTCGAGTACATCAAACTGTACGAATCGAAATACGGCGCGGGGTCGGTATCGGCGTTTGGCTCGTATGCTTGGGACGCGGGCATGTTGCTGAACCGCGCGGTGCCGATTGCGTTAAAAGCGGGTGCGCCGGGCACGCCCGAGTTTCGCGGCGCGTTGCGCGACGCGCTGGAAAGCACGAAAAATTTTGCGGACTCGAACGGCCTCGTCAACATGACGCCAAACGATCATATCGGTCTCGATCAACGTGCCCGCGTGATCGCGAAGATCGAGAACGGCAAGTGGATTTATCAACCGCGTTGATCCTCCTTTAGCTGAGGCACGACCATGAGCGACTTATCTCTCTACGCGCATTACACATCGCTGGAATTGCGGCGGCACGATCACGGCGTGCTCGAAATCGTGATGAATGGCGCGGGCGCGAACAGGAGCGGGCTCGCCACCGCCGATGCAAACATGCATCGCGAACTCGCGGATATCTGGCGTGATATCGATCGCGATCCGGATACGCGCGTGGCGCTGATTCGCGGCGAAGGGAAGGGTTTTTCGGCGGGTGGCGACCTGGATCTGGTCGAACAGATGGCCTCGGATTTCGAGGTCCGTGCGCGGGTCTGGCGCGAAGCGCGCGATCTCGTTTATAACGTGATTAACTGCAGCAAACCGATCGTCTCGGCGATGCACGGCCCGGCGGTCGGCGCAGGGCTCGTGGCGGGCCTTCTCGCCGATATTTCCATCGCGGCGAAAACGGCGCGCATTATCGATGGTCATACGCGGCTCGGCGTGGCTGCCGGCGATCACGCCGCGATTGTGTGGCCGTTGCTGTGCGGCATGGCGAAAGCGAAGTATTACCTGCTGTTGTGCGAACCGGTCAGCGGCGAGGAAGCGGAGCGGATCGGTTTGGTGTCGCTGGCGGTGGATGAGATCGAATTGCTGCCGAAAGCAGTTGAAGTTGCGAATCGTCTGGCGCAAGGTTCGCAGACAGCAATCCGCTGGACCAAATACGCGCTGAACAACTGGCTGCGAACGGCCGGTCCCGCCTTCGATACTTCGCTGGCACTCGAATTCATGGGCTTTTCCGGGCCCGATGTGCAAGAAGGGATCAAGTCGCTGCGCGAGCGGCGCGCGCCGGATTTCCCGGGCGGATCGCCGTTCTAGATGTGCATCGAATCTTTTGTGGTTTCCCTCATATGTTCTCGCAGCACCAAGGAGAAAGTCTCATGACCGATACGCCCGGTGGTACGCCGCCCTTTGGAAGTTTCTCCGGCATGACCGGTTTCTCACAGGGCGACATGATGGAAAAGATGTGGGACATGATGAAGCTGAACCCGTTTGCGGCCGCCACGGGTGGATCCCCATCGCTTTCGATGATGTCCGACATGCTCGCGCCGCTCACGAACGTCGAGGAGCTCGATAAACGCATCAAAGACATGCGCGCGGTCGAGCAATGGCTGAAGCTCAATCTGAACATGCTCCAATCGGCCATTCAGGCTCTGGAAGTGCAGCGCGCGACGCTCGCGACGCTGCGTGCGTTCGGCGCGTACGCGCAGTCGTCGGTGGAGAATGCGCAGGCTTCGTCGGCTTCGTCGTCGGCTGCTACGGCGTGGCCTGCGCCGCCGCAGGAAAAGCCGAAGGCGGAAGCGGAGCCGAGCACAGCCGCGCCCAATGAGGCCGGCGTGAACGACGCGTCATTCGATCCCTCCGGCTGGTGGAACATGCTTCAGTCGCAATTCAACAGTCTCGCAACCCTGGCGATGGCGCAGCAGCACGCCGGCGCTGCGGCTCCCAGCATGAGCACGGATGAAGACGAGAACGGCGACGATGACGATGACGACGTCGAACCGCCCGAAGCCGAGGCGCCGCCCGCTGCAAAGAAAGCCGCAGCGAAGAAAGCGCCCGCCAGGAAAGCGGCGGCCCGAAAAAAGCCGCTTTGATGCTTGCTTAAAGGGGGCTACGGCGCGGTAGAAAGGTCAATCTACTGCGCCGCGCCGTTGGCGAGCAACTGGTTGCGCAAGCCCGGCGCCGACGTACGCGGATCGAGCCAGATCGCAAAGAACGCGCGAGCGAAATCGTCGCCGGGAATCGAGCCGATGACTTTGTCGCCGGCATAAAACGTCGTGCCGCGTTCAGGCACGAACACGCCAGTCACATGATCTCCCGGTTGCACGTCCGGGAAGATATCTTCCATCTGCTGTTGCCATTGCGCTGTCTGCTCCCGGCTGGCGACCTTCAGGCCGTCCATCTCCTCGCGGCCTCTTTTGGCTATCGAGGAGCCCTTGAAAGCGCGCGCATATTCGACATCCACCGCGAGCGGCCGCGCCGCCAGTTCCTTGCTCGACAAACCCGCCGGCCCGACAAAAAGCTTGGCGTCGTAGATATGCAAACCATACATGCGCAGTTCGCCTTCGCCTTGCATGCGCGCTTGCGGAATGGTCTGGCGCACGAGCGCCGTGGTGTCGAAGGCAAATGCCTGAAGGGGCAGTACGAGCAGCACCAGAAGGAGCGCGGCGGCTCGGCGGATCAGACGTGTTCCAGCGTGAACTGAATGACGTCGGTGTTCGAGTGGGCGAACGCGGCCTCGCAATAACATAAGTAAAAGTCCCACAAGCAGATGAATTGTTCGTCGAATCCTTGCGTACGAATCTCGTCTAATTGGTTAACGAATGCATTGCGCCATAACTTGAGTGTGCGTGCATAGTCGCGGCCAAAAGAAAACTGGTTGACCACTTTCAGCCCGTGACGTTCCGCGGATTGCACGAAGACGGCAGGAGACGGCAGCATACCGCCTGGAAAAATATATTGCTGGATGAAGTCGGTGCTTGTTCTGTAACGATCGAACAGCGTGTTGTCGATGGTGATCGTCTGCACGCACGCCCGGCCGCCGCGCTTGAGGTTGCGCTTGAGGCATTCGAAGTAGTTGGGCCAGTATTCCTCGCCCACGGCTTCGAACATTTCTATCGATGCAATGGCGTCGAACTGGCCGTGGGCATCGCGGTAGTCCTGAAGGCGCAAGTTGGCTCGTTCAGCGAGGCCCGCGTCCGCCAGACGCTGCTGCGCGTAAGCGAGTTGTTCGGTGGACAGTGTAAGGCCGGTAATACTCGCTTTCGCCTCGCTTGCAGCAAGCTCGGCGAAACCACCCCAGCCGCAGCCGATTTCCAGCACGTTCAGATTGACGCCATCGAGCTTCAATTCGTTCAGCAGCCGCCGGTATTTCGCGCGCTGCGCGTCAGCGAGTGTCTGGTCGGGAGAGCCGTCGAAGAGCGCGCTCGAATAGCTCATCGTGCTGTCGAGCCACAGCTTGTAGAACGCATTGCCAAGATCGTAATGTGCGTGGACGTTGCGCTGGCTGCCTTCCTTCGTGTTCGCATTGCGCAGATGTCGGAGGCGATTCGTCAGCTTGCCGAACCATGAGCCGTAGATCACCGCTTCAATTGTCGTGCGGTTGCGGACCATGATGTCGAGCAGTGCGGCGAGGTCATCGGTGTGCCAGTCGCCGGCCAGATACGTTTCAGCAAAGCCGATATCGCCGCTCTTCAGCGCCGCCGCGCACACATTCCAGTTGGTTAGCACGACACGCGCGTATGGCGGGTTGCCGCCGGCGTCGGGCGCTTGTCCGTAGCGGCGCGTGGTGCCGTCGGGGAGGTGGACATCGAGGACGCCGTATTTGAGCTGGTTCAGCAACCTGAGCACCACGCGCGCAGCCGCGGGTTTGCGCAGCGCGCGATGGGTCCGAAGCAAAGGCAGAATGAACCACGATGCCAGCGGATTACGAAGCGATGAAGAAGTGGAGGGCTGTGTCGACATTTGCAAGTCACCTGGTCGGCAGTTCGGCCCGCTCGTGCGAGACATTCGCGCACGGCGGAGCGGGTTTGCTCAGGAACGGCACGCGCTTGAAGAACAGCTTCAGCGCCTGCCAATGGATTCTCGCGACGACACCAAACGTCATCAGCGGATAACCGAAGAACACGCGCAGCACGTTGCGGGCGTTGAGTGGACACGCGTTCCCCGCGATGCTGGTCAGCAGCAGCGGACCCTCGCCGTCGTCGTAATCGATGCGCGCCAGCGAGCGCAGCGGCTTGCCGCATGTCGGCGATGCAAACATGAAGCGGAACGTGTAGTGCCCCTGCACCTTGCAGAACGGCGATACGTAGAAGACCTTGCGCGCGGTGAGCGACTCGCCGTTCCGAATGCCGCCGGCGGGATCGAGCAGATAGCAGTGGCGCTCGCCGAACGTGTTGTTCACTTCGCAGACCACGGCGCGCAACGATCCGTCCGCGCGCTCGCAAAACCAGAAGCTGACAGGGTTGAAGACGTATCCGAGCACGCGCGGGAACGTGTGCAGGAAGATCTCGCCGGTGGCGTCGTGGATGCCGTTTTCATGCAGCGTCGATTCGATCCATTGCAGCGCCGTTTGTCCTTGGGCGCCGTGATCGCTGTCGTAAAAGCTCAGCAAACCGAAGCGATTGGTCGCGAATAAAAGCGAGTTTTTATGTGCGCCCCGAGCGAGTCGTGCAGTGCGGGCACGAAGCGGCAGCCGCAACGTGTACACGCCGTAGGCGAAAGCGTTGCGTGCTGGGCGCAGCCGCTTGTGGCGCACAGAACCGACGAGCAGCAGGTCGGGGGTATCGAAGGGCGTGCTCATGCTGCATGCGCCGGTGCGTTACGGCTCAGTGCAGCGATGGCCGTCAGCTTCGCGGCCGCGTCCAGTCCCGACGTCAGGCCATCCTCGTGGAATCCGTAACCGGTCCACGCGCCCGCGAACCATGTGTTGCGCACGCCTTGCATCGACGGCAAGGCGCGTTGAGCCTGCACGGCGGTTTGATCGAAGACGGGATGGCTGTAGGCGAACTCACGCATCACTGTGTCGCGACGCGGCTCGCGCACCGGATTGAGCGAGACGATTACCGGCGTCTTGAACGGCAGCGGTTGTAGCTTGTTGATGAGGTAATGCACGCATAGCTGCGGTTCGCCGCCAAGTTCCCCGGCGCGGCTTTCATAGTTCCATGCCGACCACGCGCGTTGTGCCGGCAACAGCAGCGCGTCTGTGTGCAGCACCGCGCGATTCGACGCGTAGCCAATCGCGCCGAGCGTGGCCGATTCGTCGCGCGAGGGATCGGCGAGGAGCGCCAGCGCCTGATCGCTGTGGCAGGCGAGCACGACGTGATCGAAGTGTTCAATTCCCCGCGTGCTTTTGACCTCAACGCCCAACGCGCTGCGTCTCACTGATTTCACGGGCGCACAAATACGGGCATCGCAGATTGCGGGCAACATCCGCCGCACGTATTCGCGCGCGCCGCCGTTGACCGTGTGCCATTGCGGCCGGTCGTTGACTTGCAGTAGCCCGTGGTTATGACAAAAGCGGATCAACGTGCCGATGGGAAACGCCATCATCTGCGATGTCGAACACGACCAGATCGCACCGATCATCGGCAGCAGGTACCAGTCGCGAAACGCCGTCGAAAACTTTTCGCGTTCGAGGAAAGTGCTCACAGGCTCGGCGAGTTGGATGTCCTGGCCTGCCCGGACGAGTGCGGTGGTCGCGCGGTTGAAGCGCAGGATATCGGCGAGCATGCGCAGGAACGCCGGGCGCAGCAGATTGCGACGCTGCGTGAAGACCGTGTTCAGATCGCTGCCTGCCCACTCCAGCCGACGGTCCGTCAGCGATACGGAGAACGACATATCGGTTGCGGTAGTGGGGACGTCGAGTTCTTCAAAAAGCTTCACCAGGTTCGGATAAGTGCGGTGATTGAAGACCAGGAAGCCCGTATCCACGCCGTGCGTGATGCCATCGAGTGTCACGTCCACCGTGTTTGTGTGACCGCCGAAGTAGCCGTTGGCCTCGAACAGCGTTACGTCGATACCCGCCTTGGCCCGCGCCAGCCGGTACGCGCACGCCAGTCCCGAAATCCCCGCTCCGATTACCGCAACTTTCATGACGTTGCTCCGTGTGTCTTTGTCTTTTGTGTTCCGAACGGCGCGCGGTTGCTCATGCCGTGTTCAAGGTGATTTACGCAATCCCTGTCGCGATGGATGCAGCCAGTCGGAATTAAACGGCCATTCCTTGACTACATTTTGTCCATCAAAAACACAAAAATTCGTCTATGATAAGTAATGTAAGAATCGTTGTTAGCGTTTGTGCATATTAGAGTTTAAGCATATTTTCTTCACTGCTCGATCGATGCGTATGAGGGTTTGTCCATGACAAATGAGTCGGGTACTAACCCGTCTTCAAGTAGCGCGACGGCCGGCGTGAGTGAAACCGGAGGCTCGGCGCTGGTGAGTCCGGACACAACGGGCATTGGTATTGGCGCGATTGCGCACGAGATCGGACTGACCAAGGACACGTTGCGGGTCTGGGAGCGGCGTTACGGCTTCCCGCAACCGTTGCGGTCGACGGGCGGCGAACGGCTTTATCCGCAGGAACAGGTGACCAAGCTTCGGCTGGTCAAGCGCTTGCTCGACGCTGGCCACAGGCCGAGCAAGGTCCTGCCGCAGTCAATCACGCGACTGCAACAACTGGCTGAAGATTCGGGGGTGGGACAGGACGCGCCGGACGTGGAGCTTGACCGGCTGGTGGAGTTGCTGCGAGTGGGCCGTTACGATGACTTCCGCTTCGAGCTGCTCAAACGCGCCACGCGCGAAGGGCTCGCGCGTTTCGTTTTGGACGTCGCTGCACCGCTGTCCGCACGGGTTGGCAATGCATGGGCGGCAGGCACGCTGCAGGTCTATCACGAGCACCTGTTTAGCGAAGCGATGCAGGTCGCGCTGTGCTCGCTGATGCGTCCACTGTCCGAGGCTTTACGCGGGCGCGGCGCTCACCCGCGGGTGCTGCTCACCACGCTGCCCGGCGAGGAACATGGGCTCGGCATCCTGATGGCGGAGGCCATGTTCACGCTGGAGGATTGCGAATGCATTGCGCTCGGAACGCAGACGCCTCAACAAGACATAGTCGATGCCGTTACGGCCCACGACGTCGAGATCGTCGCGCTGTCCTTTTCCGCTTCCATGCCCGTGCAGGCAGTGGTCAACGGACTCACGGAGTTGCGCCAGGCGCTCCCGTCGAAGGTCGCAATCTGGGTCGGCGGCAGCAGTCCCGCGTTACGGCGCAAGCTTCCTGACGGCGTGTTGAACGTAGCAGGACTTGCACCGATTGAAGACGCTGTGGCGGAGTGGCGTCATAGCGCCATGCTATGATCGGCGGGCTGTTGGCTGCCGCGTGGGCTTTGCATCAAGGCTAACGCGGCGACGCCGGACGGGACATGACGTGTGGCGCGGCGCAAAACGCTTCGCGCCTTGAGTCTGTCACGCACGAAAGGCATGCTTCACGCGGGGTGCGCAGCAGTCACAAACCGCTGAGGACCGGGCAGGAAACAGGGTTTTAAGCAGCTTCAGCAAAGTATCAAAAAAGGCTTTAAACGAGCTTCATCAAAGCTCGCGCTTCGTACTTACCTCAGGCACAGGGTTCGCTCCTCACCCACGGTAAACATTGCAACGCCGCATGGCTGCTGCGATTGCAACGGGCAAAAAGTCGCAGAGGGACGCGACAGGCGCTTCTTTACCGTTTTTGCATCTGGGCGCCTGATTCCCGCGTAAAATTGAAAGATTCGCTGCTGGCGGCGCGGGTTTCCGCGCGTAGCCGGCGAAAGTTACAACAGACAGAACTGTCGCACTACGTTGCAAACCAGGGGTGGACTATGAACACGATGCTTTATCCGGAACTGTATAAATCGCTGGAATCGGTTCGTTGGGACATGGAGAAGGATATTCCCTGGGACAAATTCGACTCGGCGCTGCTTACCGACGAACAAGCCAAGACCATCAAGATGAACGCGATCACCGAATGGTCCGCGTTGCCCGCCACGGAAATGTTCCTGCGTGACAACCACAACGACAGCGATTTTTCGGCATTCATCAGCGTGTGGTTCTTCGAAGAGCAGAAACATTCGCTCGTGCTAATGGAATACCTGCGCCGCTTCAAGCCTGAAATGGTGCCGACCGAAGAAGAACTCGATGCGGTCCGCTTCGAATTCGATCCGGCTCCGCCACTTGAAACGCTGATGCTGCACTTTTGCGGCGAGATCCGCCTGAACCATTGGTACAGGCGTGCGGCCGAGTGGCATACAGAGCCGGTGATCAAGCACATCTACGAAACCATCTCGCGCGACGAAGCGCGGCATGGCGGCGCGTATCTGCGCTACATGAAGAAAGCGATGACGCAAACCGGCGATATCGCGCGTGCGGCGTTCGCGAAGATCGGTGTCCTGATGGCATCGGCGCGACGCACGGAAAAGCCACTGCATCCGACCAACTTGCATGTGAATCAGGCGCTGTTTCCGCGCGACACGATCCAGTCGCGGCTGCCGGATCCGGATTGGCTCGAACACTGGCTCGACGAGCAAATCCGCTTCGACGACAGCTGGGAGAAGAAAGTCGTCGAACGTATTCTGCATAACCTGTCCATTTTGTTCGAGCGCTCGTTTGCTACGGCGCAGGAATTGAACCGGTATCGCAAGGAAGTGGTCTTGCGCTTGCAGGCTGCGCAGGGAGCGTCGCAATTGCCGGCTTGATCGGGGTTCCGACTCGTTTTTTCAAAACAGCCCGCTGGTTTTTGACCGGCGGGCTGTTTCGTTTTTGAAGCGCCGTTAAAGCGCTTTTGAAGCACAAATGCGTGTGAATATCGAAGCGCGCCGGCATGCGTGGCACACTACGGTCCTTCCAAATCCCTCATCGCTTACAGCCATGTCCGCTTCTTTCGAACGCAAGATCATGACGCGCGACGCGCTCGCCGCTTTGCGCCCGCAATTCGCGTCGCCGGTGGTCTTCACGAACGGCGTCTTCGATATTTTGCATCGCGGGCATGTGACGTATCTCGCCGACGCAAAGGCGCTGGGTGCAACGCTGATTGTCGGTGTGAACAGCGATGCATCCGTGCGTTTGCTCGGCAAGGGCGACGATCGGCCGATCAATCGCGAAGACGACCGGATGGCGCTGCTAGCCGCGCTGGAAAGTGTGGATTGGGTAGTGAAATTCGAGGAATTCACTCCGCTCGAATTAATCGGCGAACTGCGTCCCGACGTGCTTGTGAAGGGCGGCGATTACGACATGGACAAGCTCGCGGAATCGGCGTTGGTTCGGAGTTGGGGAGGAAAGGCGCTGGCCATTCCATTCGAGCATGATCGCTCGACGACCGCGTTGCTCAAGAAGGTGCGCACGCAGGGGTAAAAGCGTCGTCGGAAAACCGCTTATTGCGACAGCGGCGCCGCCTGCACCGGAGCCGTGGGTGCCGGACCGCCGACCACGGCCTGATCGGCGGCTTCTTCTGGGCCGATCGGGCGAACCCGCACGAACTCGGGATGCACTTGCCGGTCGAGATGTTGCGGTTCGCGTCCACCGGCGGCCGGCAACGGTCCAAATACCCCTTGCACGACGACGAACATCAACAGGTTTGCCAGAAACAACAAGGCGAGCAGCCAGCGCAGCATGGAAAGCGCTCCATCAATCGGGTGAACGGGAAACGGCGGCTTCGCGAGCGATCAACGCAAGCCCTGCGAGCACGAGCGAATCGTGGCGAGTATGCGGCACCTTTAACGCGCCCGCCACTTCGCTGGCGCCCCCGCCGCTGAGAATCAGGCGCACGTCGTTATTCCACTGGCTGCGCAGATCGTGCCACGCCCGTTCGATCAATCCAGCCTGCGCAAGCAGGCATCCCGACGACAACGCCGTGCGTGTGTCGGTGGCGAAAATGCCGGTGGACGAGGTAATCGCGCGGCGGGCGGTATCGGGGAGAAGCGTGGGCAGTTGTGCCGTGTGGGTGCCGAGCGATTGCATCATCAGCAGCCATCCGGGCGCGATCAGACCGCCTGTGAACGTGCCGTCGGCGAGCAGCGCTTCAAGCGTCGTCGCCGTGCCGATGGTGGCGATCAGCAGGTTTTCGCCCGGATACGCAGCGTGTGCGCCGATCAAGCCGCACCACCGGTCGCTGCCAAGCGCCGCAGGTTCCGTGTAGCGGTTCGTCACGCCGGATTGTTGCGCCTGAGCGCGCACGACCGAGCGGGGAAGGCCGGGCCAGCGTTCATCGAGCAGGGCGGCAATGCGCTCGCCCGCGCGCGGTCCCGCAACGTTCGAAATCCATGCGCCTGCGGGGTTCGGCAGATCGGCCCAATCGGGCAAATCCGCGAGCACGGCTTGAACGTCGACGTGTTCAAACGCGCCGCCGTTCAGCGTTGCATTGGCGGCGCTCACCAGCGACCACTTGATCCGGCTATTACCCGCATCGATAAGCAAAAACGGTTGACCACTCACGGCCGCTGCTCCGCCAGACGCAGTGAGACGTCGCCGGTGCTGGCGGTTCTCAGACCCGTCGCTGTATCGATCTGCAACTGGCCGTTATCGTCGATACCCACCGCCAGGCCGCGCGCCACCTCCACACCTTGTTCGAGCAGCACGACTTCGCGTCCCGCGTAAGCGTGCGCGGCGAGCCACTGCTGGCGAAACGGGCGGAAGCCATCGGCGGCAAAACGCGCCAAGGTGGCATCGAGCGCGTTCAGGACGGCGGCGAGGGTATCGGTGAGATTCGCTTCGGGCCATGCCCGCGACAACGACGCCGGCGTATTCCCCGGCGTTGGCAGGGCGTTGCGGCGCTGGGCTTCGTCGAGCTCCGCCGCCAGTTCCGCTGCGCCATGCAAATTGATGCCGATGCCAATCACTACGGCGCTCGCCCGCGGCGTGTTCCACGCGGTTTCGATGAGTATTCCGGCGAGCTTGCCGTCGTCGAGCAGGATGTCGTTTGGCCATTTCAGCGCCAGTCTCGCCGATGCCGTCAGCGGCAAGCTGTTTAGCGCCTCGAGCACGGCCGTGCCCACCGCGAGGCTCAGGCCCGCGAGCCCTTCGAGTGGCCGCGGCAACACGCAGGCCGTAGAAAACAGCAGCGCATTGCCCGGCTGCGCGACCCACGCGCGGCCCCGGCGGCCCCGGCCCGCCGTCTGTAAGTACGCAACACGCACGAACGGCGTGCCATCGGCGGCCTTCAGCGTCGAACGTGGGGAGAACGAGTCGGGCACAGACGCCGACGTCTTGTTGCGGGGCTGCTCCTTGAGCTGCGCCATCAGGTCGGCATTCGTGGAGCCCGTTTCATCGACGATCTCGATCGGCCAGTCGCGCACCGGCCGCGCCACCAGCGACATCAGCCGGTCGCGGTCGATCCGCCAGGCGGCGTCGAGCGGGAAAGAGTTGGATGAGTTCATATCCGCATTGTAGCGATCTGGCGCCCGGGGGCTGTACGGCGGAAAACGCGAACGCCGGTCGTGGCGCGAGGCTTGGGCGTCGAAACCCTGGCCGGTCCGCCGATGCCCCCGCCAGTTCGAGATTCCATCACGTACCTTCGCTACAATGAGTGCTCCCTGCCACCCTACTCCGAGCGTTTTCGAGCCTTGAACTTCGACACTCCGCCCGGCCTGAAGGTCGAGTCCGGCCAGCAGGGCAAGGTCGTCCGGCTTTCCGGCCAATGGACGGCGCTCGCACTGGCGCGCGATCACGCGAGCACGAAGCGCGGCGTGGTGGAGCGGCTGCGCGGCGTCGGAGAAGAAGCGATCAAGCAGTGGGATCTCCTGCCGATCGAGCGGCTCGATCACGTCGGCGGACAGGCGCTGTGGCGCGTCTGGGGCAGGAAGCTGCCGGAGCGCGTCACGCTCTCGGACACGCAGAAGGAAATCTTTGAACGGGTCGCGTTGCTCGACGCGAATCGTGAAGAGCCAGAGCGAACGGATCGTATCGATCCCATCACGCGCCTCGGCCTGATGCTGTTCTCGTTCTTCGAGCATCTTCATGGCGGCATCTCCATGTTCGGTGTTTTCATGCTCGACCTGATCGGACTGGTGCGTCGGCCGAAGCGCATTCCGTGGACGGAAATTTCCGCGAATGTCTATAGCGCGGGCACGCAGGCGCTCGGCATCACGGCGCTCGTGGCGTTCCTCATCGGTATCGTGCTGAGTTATCTGTCCGCGCAGCAACTGCGCATGTTCGGCGCGAATCAGTACATCGTGAATATCCTGGGGTTGTCGGTGATACGGGAGCTCGGGCCGGTGCTGTCGGCCATCCTGGTCGCCGGCCGTTCCGGCTCCGCCATCACCGCGCAGATCGGCGTGATGCGCGTGACGGAAGAACTCGACGCCATGCAGGTCATGGGCATCCCGCACGGTTTGCGGATCGTGCTGCCGCGCGTGCTCGCGCTGGGCATCGCCATGCCTTTGCTGGTCATGTGGACCAACATGGTCTCGCTGCTCGGCGGCGCGCTGGCCGCGAAGCTGGTGTTGGGCATCGACCTGTCCTTTTTTGCGCGCTCGCTGCCCTCGGTCGTGCCGATCGCCAACCTGTGGATCGGGCTCGGCAAGGGTGTGGTGTTCGGCATGCTGATCGCGCTGGCCGCGTGTCATTTCGGCTTCCGTATCAAGGCGAATTCGCAGAGCCTGGGCGAGGGGACAACAACGTCGGTGGTGTCGTCCATCACCATCGTGATCCTTGCCGACGCCGTGTTCGCCATCCTCTTCCAGTCGGTGGGGCTCTGATGTCGGCTACCCTTGCATCCGCCGTTCGCGACAAGCCGACACTCGTCACCGCCGAACCGGTGATCGAAGTGGTCGACGTGACCAAACGCTACGGCCGCACGGTGATTCACGAGCATCTGAACCTGGAAGTGCGGCGCGGCGAGATCCTTGCGCTGCTCGGCGGTTCGGGTTCCGGCAAGACCACGCTCGTGCGGCAGATACTCGGGCTGGAATCGCCCACGTCAGGCACGATCCGCGTGCTCGGCGACGAGTGGGCGAACATGGACGCGGAAACCGCGCGGATCCTGCGCACGCGCTCGGGCATGATGTTCCAGCAGGGCGCGCTGTTCTCGTCGCTGTCGGTGTACGACAACATTGCGCAGCCGTTTCGTGAACTCGGCAAGATTCCCGAAGACCTGATCCGGGAGTTCGTGATGCTCAAGCTCGAGATGGTCGGGCTGTCGTGCAAGAACATGAGCAAGATGCCGTCGGCGTTATCGGGCGGGATGGTCAAGCGCGTAGGTATCGCGCGGGCGATTGCGCTCGAGCCCGAGCTGCTGTTTCTCGATGAACCCACGGCGGGGCTGGACCCGAAGGCATCGGACGAATTCGTCGATCTGATCGCCACGCTGCATCGCGCGCTCGGTCTGACCGTCGTTCTCGTCACACACGATCTCGACACCATGGTCGCGCTGTCCACGCGAGTCGCGGTGTTGGCCGACCGGCGCGTGCTGGTGGCCGCGCCGGTGGAAGAGGCGGTGGCCGTGGATCACCCGTTTATCCGCGAATATTTTCTCGGGCGGCGCGGCAGGCGCGCGTTGCAGGCGCTGCCGCCCGAACGCCGCGCAAGGTTGCCGGCGGCGGCGCTGGAAGATGCGCCGTGTCGTCCCGCGCTTTAACCGTTCTCATGAGCATTCTCATGAACGGCGCTCACGAAAGCTCTGGCAGTACGCAGTAAAAAAAGGAACCTGCTGATGGAAAACAAATCCCATGCGTTCTGGGCCGGTCTGTTCACTATCGGGCTATTGGCTGCCATCGGCGTCGCGGTGTTCTTTTTCAACGTCGACCGTGCCGTGCGCGTGCCGTATGACCTGGTCGCGCGGACCAATGTGACGGGTTTGTACACCGATGCCGACGTGCGGTATCGCGGACTCGGCGTGGGCAAAGTGCAGTCCATCAGGTTCGATCGTGAGAATCCGGGGCAGATACGCATTCGCATCATGGTCGACAAGACCGCGCCGATCACGCAATCCACGTTTGCCACGCTCGGTTTTCAGGGCGTGACGGGGATCGCGTTCGTGCAACTCGACGATACCGGCAAGAATCCCGCGCCATTGCCTTCATCGATGCAAAAGGTGGCGTCGCTGCCGTTGCGCCCGGGCCTGTTCGACCAGTTGCAGCAACGCGGCGACATCCTGATCAAAAAGCTTGAACGAATTGCCGACGACACAGACAGATTCTTGTCCGACGACATGCGCGATCAGGTGCTGCAGACCGCCAAAAGCCTGCAGGGCGCAGCCGACGGCATCGCGGTGTTGAGCAAGCAAATCGGCCCGGTGGCGCAGCAACTGCCGCGCACGCTGGACCAGCTGGACCGGACGCTGGCGTCGACGAATGTGCTCGCGAGCAGCCTGAGCCGGGCGGACGGGCCGTTCGTCACCAACATGAACAAGGCGGGCGAAGCGGCAGAGCGCGCTGGCCGGGTGATGAACGAGGTCAACGAGTCGTTGCAGGAAATGGCCGCGCGAGTGGGTTACGAGACCTTGCCGCGCGTGAATTCCCTGGCCGACGACGTGGGCAGTGCGGCGCGTTCGGTGGATCGCGCCGCTGACACTTTCAACCGGAATCCGCGCAGCGTGTTGTTCGGCGCGCCGCAACCGGCGCCGGGGCCGGGCGAACCGGGTTTCCAGTGGCCGGCGGCGCCATCGAATCCATCGAAATGAAGTCGTAAAACATCGCGCAGGCACGTCGGCGCAGGGTCCGCTACCCACTGAAATTTGGCGGACTAGAGTTCGATGTCCAGGCGTTTTTGATCTTGAAATAGGGAACTGTGATGCCACACACGATCTTGCAGGCGATGCGCTTATCCAAGCGCGCTGCGCGCCCGCTGCCGCGGGCGCGCTCCGGTTTTATCTGCCTGGCCCTGGCGGCGGTGTTGGCGGGGTGCGCCTCGGGACCGCCCGCGGCGGTATCGAATATCCGTTACGACCTTGGCGAGCCCACGCCGCTTGGCAACACCATCAACATGCCGCCAGTGAAGGTTCTGGCGGTGAATGCAGCGAAAAACCTGGATACCGACGCGTTCGTGTATCGACTGAAATACGCCGACGCACAGCGTACCGGCATCTATGCGGACAGCCATTGGACAATGTCGCCCGCGGAGTTGCTCACGCAGCGCCTGCGCGGCGCGCTGGCTTCGCGCGGGCCGGTGCTCACAGGTGCCGACCCGGTGCGTGCGCCCATGCTGCAGGTCGATCTGACGAACTTCGAGCAAGTTTTCGATGCCCCCGAGCAAAGCCACGGCGAGGTATCGGCGCGGGTGACGTTGTCGCAGCATGGGCAGGTGATCGGCCAGCGCACGTTCGTTGCCCGGGCGCCGTCGTACACGCCTGATGCAGCCGGTGGCGCGCGTGCGCTCGCCGCCGCTTCCGACGACCTGATCGCGCAAATGGCCGCATGGCTCGGCGTGCAGCCGCTGGTCGCTTCGCAGTGAAAGCCGCAAACGTGTCCAGGATCGCCCGATGACTTCCATGCAGGCCGAAGCCGCACGGCGTTCGGCAGGACAAGGACGAGGGCGGCAGGCATGATCCTCAAGCACTGGCAGCGCCGGCCGTCCGCGCTTTCGCGGCAGGCGCTGGCGGTTTATACGATGCTGGTGGTCTACGGTTCGCTATATCCGTTCTCCGGCTGGCGAACGCTCGGAATCGGTCCGTTCGCGTACCTCTCCGATCCCCTGCCGCAATATCTCACCGCGTTCGACGTCATCACCAACGTGCTCGGTTATATGCCGTTCGGCGCGCTGGTCGTGCTGGCGCTGTATCCGCGCTGGCGCGGCGCGCTCGCGGCGTGTATGACGTTTATCGGCGGGGCGATGTTGTCGGGCACGATGGAAGCCGTGCAAACCTATTTGCCCACGCGCGTGGCGTCGAATCTGGATCTGGCCGCCAACGCGCTTGGCGCGCTACTCGGCGCCGCGCTCACCGCGCCCGCCACCAGCATGCTGCTCGATCGCGGCTTGCTGCGGCGCATTCGTTTCATGTGGTTCGAGCGCGACGCTGCGTACATGATCGGGTTATCGGCGCTCTGGCCATTCGCCACGATGTACCCCGCGCCGTTCCTGTTCGCTGTCGGCGATTTGCCGCGCGTGCTGTGGCAGCGTGTCGATCCGGTCATGCAAGAGGCGTTGCTCGCCTGGACGCCCGCCGCATGGAACGTAGCGGCATGGCCGGCGCAACTCGGCGCAATGCTCCCCGACGACGGCTGGGAAATGCTCATCACGTCGCTCAACCTGTTCGCCGCGTTAGTGCTGGCCACCTTGCCGATGCGCGCCCGCGCGCCGCGCGTGCGGCTGCTACTCGGCCTGGTGATCGCGACGCTGGGAGCGAAGGCCGGCGCGACGTTCCTGCAATCGCGCTCGGGGCTCACGTTCGACTGGGCCACTAGCGGCGCTGTTGCAGGCATCGCGTGCGGCACGCTGGCGAGTCTGTTGTCCTTGCGATGCTCGCGGCCGTGGCGCGCAACGCTGGCTGGCATGGCGCTCGTCGTTGCGCTGGTGCTGGTGAACATGCTGCCGGTGAATCCCTACTTCGATATCGTCCTCGCCGACTGGCGCCAAGGGCGCTATGTGCATTTCAACGGCCTCGCGCACTGGCTGGCCTGGGTGTGGCCGTATGCCGCACTTGGCTGGCTGGCATCGACTGCGGAGCGCGCATTTCTTGCCCGGCGGCGTGACGACGGTGAAAAGCGCCGCTCGTTATAATCGGTCGAGATCGACTAAAAATCCTACGACATCCTCCTCTTCCGGCCAAGCTCATGGACCCGTTCTACAAATATCACGTGTTCTTCTGTCTCAACCAGCGCGACCCCGACGCCGGGCGTCCGAGCTGTGCGAATTGCAATGCGCAAGCCATGCAGGAGTACGCGAAGAAGCGCGTCAAGCAGCTCGGACTCGCTGGCGACGGCAAGGTGCGCATCAACAAGGCCGGCTGCCTCGAGCGCTGCGAACAGGGACCGGTGATCGTCGTGTACCCCGAAGGCACCTGGTACACGTATGTGGATGAAGCGGATATCGATGAAATCGTCGATTCGCATCTGGTGAACGGCAAGATCGTCGAGCGTTTGCTTATCGATCAGCCGGTGGTCTGAGGGCTTACCCGATGAACGCACAGACCGACAGGTTCCTGATCGACGGCCCGGTGGGCAAGATCGAAGTCGCGCTGGATCGTCCCGGCGAAGGCGCCGCGACCAGAGGCATTGCGCTGGTGGCACACCCCCATCCGCTCTACGGCGGCACGATGGACAACAAGGTCGCGCAAACCCTTGCGCGCACGCTCGTGCAGCTTGGTTACATCACGTATCGCTCGAATTTCAGGGGCGTGGGTGAAACGCAGGGCGAGCACGATAACGGCACCGGTGAGCGCGACGATCTGCTTGCCGTGGTCGCCCATATGCGCGCGCAACCGGGGCAGGCCGATGTGCCGCTGGTGCTCGCCGGTTTCTCGTTCGGCACCTTCGTGATGTCGCATGTGGCGAAGCAGTTGCGCGAGTCGGGCGAGGTTATCGAACGCATGGTGTTCGTGGGCACGGCGGCGAGTAACTGGCAGGTGGCCGAGGTGCCGGACAACACGCTTGTGATCCATGGCGAAGTCGACGATACCGTGCCCATAAGCTCGGTCTACGAGTGGGCGCGGCCGCAGGAATTGCCCGTCGTGGTGATCCCCGGCGGGGAGCATTTCTTTCATCGGAAGCTGCATGTGCTGAAGAAGATCATCGTTGACGCATGGCGTTGAGTTTGGCTCGACTCCGCTTTTCACCCATACAAACCTTCTGTTGAATCAACGTGCGGCGCGAGGCTTTCAAAGGCTTTGCGCCGCGGCCGGTTTTATCCCCGCATTCACGAATCCCCGGCACACCACGCCACTTTCACGGCAAAAGCCGTTGGACGCGCGCGTATAATGGCGCAGACTTTTGCGCGGCCGCCTGTCGGTTTAGCGCTCGCCGTAGCGCATGCGGCATGTGTCCGGCATCTGCATGACCGGGTGCGCATTGCCCATGTGCCGCTCGAGTATCGAAGCGCGCGGAGGTCAGTCCAGCGAGCGTTTTATGCTGCGCCGGCGGATTAAGGATTCGACCGGGCGAAAACAAAGCGCTCTACTGGACTGACCCTCCGCCTGTACAACCCGCGAGTCGCGTGTTTCTCCTCGGGAACGCCTGGCTCGCCGATGTTTTTTCTGCCGATCCGAACCTATGCGCTTTTCCCCTTCCGGCTTGTCCTTCGTCGTACCTTCTTCCATTCACCGCGCTGTCACTGCCGCTATCGTTTTGCCTGCCGCGCTTGTCGCGGCGAGCGCGTTTGCGCAAGTGCCGCCACCCGATGTCACGGCGCGCTCGTGGGTTCTTGTCGATGCAACCAGCAATCAGGTGCTCGCTTCCGGCAACCCGGACGAACGTTCGGAGCCGGCGTCGCTGACCAAGCTGATGACCGCTTATCTCGTCTTCGACGCGCTCAAGTCGAAGAAGATCAACATGGACCAGACGGTCATGCCGAGCGAGGCCGTGCGCCGCGTGGGCACGGACGAGTCGCGCATGTTCATCGAGGCGAACAAGCCTGTCACCGTGCACGATCTCGTGTACGGCATGATCATCCAGTCGGGTAACGACGCGGCTATCGCGCTGGCCGAACTGGTGGGCGGCAGCGAGTCGAATTTCGTCGCGCTGATGAACGCTGCGTCGAAGCAGATCGGTATGAAGAATACCCATTTCGCCGATGTGAACGGCATGCCCGACCCGCAGCACTACACCACGGCGGGCGATCTGGCCGTGTTGTCCGCGCGCCTGATTCGCGATTTTCCCGAGTACTACGCGATCTTCTCGGTGAAGGATTTCACCTATAACAAGATCAAGCAGCCGAACCGCAACCGCTTGCTGTGGATCGATTCCACCGTCGACGGCCTGAAGACCGGCCACACCAAGGCAGCCGGTTATTGCTTGATCGCGACCACGAAGCGTCCGCTGGACGGCGTGCCCGACGCCAGCCGCCGCCTGGTCGCCGTCATGATGGGCGAGCCGAAAGAGCACAACCGGGTGCAGGACAGCCTGAAGATGCTGAATTACGGCTACACGGCTTATGACGCGCTGCGTCTTTACAAGGCGGGTCAGGTGATCGAGTCGCCGCGGGTGTACAAGGGCACGGAAAATCTGGTGAAGGCGGGCGTCGAGACGGATCAGTACATCACGGTGCCGAAGGGCATGGGCGACAAGGTAAAGCCTACGGTCACGCATAACGACACCATCGTTGCGCCGATCAAGAAGGGTCAGCAGATCGGCACCGTGAAGATGGTGGCCGAGGGCAAGGAAGTCGCACAGTTCCCGCTGGTCGCGCTGCAGGACGTGCCGCAAGCCGGATTTGTCGGCCGGACATATGACTCGCTGCTGATGATGTGGCAAAAGCGCAAGTAAACGGCAAGCGGCAAGGCAGGGCGGCGGTTGGAATCACGTGATCCGGCTCCATCTATGCCTGCTGTATGACGCCCGGGCGGACCGGGCGTCTCGTGATGGAGGACACCATGAGCTCACCCGATATCGACGCCCTGTTCGATTTCCCCTGCGATTTCCCAATCAAGGTAATGGGCGCGACGCATCCGGAATTCCGCGATGCCGTCGTCACCGTGATCCGCGAATTTGACGACCAGTTCGACCTCGAGCGGATTGAAACGCGCCCGTCGTCGGGCGGTAAATACACCGGTCTGACAATCACCGTGCGTGCTCAAAGCCGCGCGCATCTCGACGATATTTATCGCGCGCTGACCGGCCACCCAATGGTCAAAGTGGTGCTTTAAGCCTGAGTTCGGGCGCTGCAAGCGGCGGCATGGGGGCATCGCATGCAGCCGGCGTGCACTCGTAGAGTTGCTTGAAGCGCGAGATTTCATCGAAGAGCCAGGTGCGAAAGTCTTGCACGCGTTGCGTCCCAAGCAACGAGGGCGGGCACACGAAGTAGTAGTTCCACGGGCTCGGTCCGTCGACGTTGAACAGTCGCACGAGCCGGCCCGCCACGATCTCTTGCATGGCAAGTGATCGGCGCACGAGCGCAATTCCCTGGCCTTGAATGGCCGCCTGCAGCAAATTCGACGAATCCTCGTATAGAACCCCGCGCTTCGGCTCAGGAAAGTCCACGAGCCCGGCGGCGTCGAACCACGGTTTCCAGAGCTCGTCGTGCGAGCGCAGCAGCGGCGCGTCGGCCAAGTCGGCGGGCGTGCGCGGAAATTGACCACCATGGAAATTCGGCGAACACGCGGGGAAAAACACTTCGTCGAGCAATTCCTCTGAGTGCAGTCCGGCATAGTTGCCCAAACTGCTGAAACGGATGGCGACGTCCACGTCGTCGCGCGCGAAATCGGTCAGCGTGTTGGTCGAGAGCAGCTCCAGATTGATTTCCGGATGCTCCTCGATAAACCCGCCTATCCGCGGCGTCACCCAGCGCGCCGAAAACGACGAGATCATCGATACAACCAGCCGCCGGTGCCGGTCGCCGGCACGCACCCGTTGCGTGGCGTCGGCAAGCGCGACCAGCGTGGCGCGAACCTCGGTGGCGTACTGTCGGCCGATGTCTGACAGGCGCACGCGTTTGCCGTCGCGAGCGAACAGCGTGATGCCGAGATCGGCTTCCAGCGCGCGGATCTGGTGGCTGACGGCGCCGTGGGTGACGAAGAGTTCGTCGGCGGCGCGCGAAAAGCTTTCATGGCGCGCGGCGGCTTCGAAGGCGCGCAGCGCGTTGAGGGCGGGGAGTTGTCGAAGGTCCACGGGCGTTCACTCGAGTTGTATATGTGAATTTATCTCACAAACCCAAGAAAATTGCTCGTTTTGCTTAAAGCCATGCTGAGCCTAATCTTGTAGCCATCAAGACGACTTTTGGCGGAGGCTGTAATGCGAGAAATATCCACAAGCATCACGTTTGAAATTGGCGATGGCGAAACGGTGCCGATGAGAATTGGCCGCAGCGTCAAGCTGGTCGTTCAGGGCGCGCCTGTTTGGGCGACGCGTAGCAACGACACCGAAGACTATTGGCTCGTTCCCGGCGACTCGTTGAAGCTGCGCTCGCGTGAGCGGCTGTGGCTCAGTACGGAAAAGGGACGCACGGCACAGGTCGTTTTTACGCTGGCGCCGCGGCCGGATCAGCGAGCGATCGGGTGGCTGGCGCGCGGGTTCGAGAAGCTTGCCGGGAGGTTCCGGTCGGGATGGCGGACGGTTTGAGTTCATTCGCACTGGCGTTATAAAGGGGTTCTGCCAGTGGGCTGATTTGGGATGAATGTTGCCCAACGTCGGCGATTGGCAGAACCCGCCTAAGTGCCGGCCAAAACGCTCCTCGGCGAGGGCGGCGGGATTTCGGTAAACTAACGGAATCATGTGCGCCACGCCGGTAATAACTTCCCCCACTGCTGAAACGGAGCGCGCGCGCGCCGTAATCAGCGGCCTGGCGCCCCAGGTCAACATCCACTGGCGCGGACTGGAGCCCTACTCCAGCAGTTTCGACGCCATGCGCGCCTTCACGGAAGCGCGTACACCCGACACCATCGATGAAATCTGGCTCGTCGAACATCCGCCCGTTTTCACGCTAGGTCTCGCCGGCGATCCGGCACATCTGCTTAATCCCGATAGCGATATTCCGCTGATCAAAGTCGATCGCGGCGGCCAGATCACTTATCACGGGCCCGGACAAGTCGTCGCGTACCTGCTGCTCGACCTGCGCCGCCGCAAGCTGATGGTGCGCGAACTTGTGCAGAGAATCGAGGCTGGCGTGATCGAAACGCTCGCATCGTATAATCTCGCGACAGAACGCAAGGAGCGCGCGCCTGGCATCTATGTCGCGCCAACGCCGCCGCAGCTTACCCACGCGGGCGCGAAGATCGCGGCGCTCGGGCTGAAGATTCGCAACGGCTGCAGTTATCACGGTGTGAGCCTCAACGTGAAAATGGACCTGCAACCGTTCCTCGCGATCAACCCGTGCGGCTACGCAGGACTCGAAACCGTCGACATGGCAACGCTCGGCGTGGCAGCAGACTGGAACGGCGTGGCTCTAACGCTGGCTGAAAACCTCACTCACCATATCGGCGGCCATCGCGCGACCGCCGCCCAACCGCAGAACGGCGTGGCCGTCTGAATGGACCGACCGAATGACTGACGTAACCGGAAACCTGGCTGGCGGTGCTGCTGCATCGACCCCTGCTGCCGCACCCTACGACGCCACCGCCAAACAAAAAGCGCAAGCGAAAACGGCACGCATCCCGATCAAGATCATCCCGATCGAAAAGCTGAAGAAGCCGGAATGGATCCGCGTAAAGGCCGCAACGGGAAATTCGCGTTTCACCGAGATCAAGCAGATCCTGCGCGAGCACAACCTCCATACGGTATGTGAAGAGGCGAGTTGCCCGAATATCGGCGAATGTTTCGGCAAGGGCACCGCGACCTTCATGATCATGGGCGATAAGTGCACGCGCCGTTGCCCGTTCTGCGATGTGGGCCATGGCCGCCCCGATCCGCTGGATGCCGACGAACCGCTGAACCTCGCTCGTACCATCGGCGCATTGAAGCTGAAGTACGTGGTGATCACGAGCGTTGACCGCGACGACTTGCGTGACGGCGGCGCGGCGCACTTCGTGGAATGCATCCGGCAAGTGCGTGAGCATTCGCCGATGACGCGCATCGAAATCCTGACGCCGGATTTCCGTGGCCGTCTGGATCGCGCAATTGGCATCCTGACCGCCGCGCCGCCGGATGTGATGAACCACAATCTTGAAACGGTGCCGCGTTTGTACAAGGAAGCACGCCCGGGTTCGGACTACGCGCACTCGCTGAAGCTCCTGAAGGACTTCAAGGCGCTGCATCCGGAAGTGGCGACCAAGTCCGGACTGATGGTCGGTCTGGGAGAAACGGAAGAAGAAATTCTCCAGGTAATGCGCGACCTGCGGGCACATAACGTCGATATGCTGACGATCGGCCAATATCTGCAGCCTTCCGAACATCACCTTCCGGTGCGTTCATACGTCCATCCGGATACGTTCAAGATGTACGAGGAAGAAGCGTACAAGATGGGTTTCACGCACGCCGCCGTGGGGGCAATGGTTCGTTCGAGCTACCACGCGGATCAGCAGGCTCACGACGCGGGTCTGGTCGGCGCGATGTAAGTCATCCAGCATCCAGCCTGCGATCAAGAAAAACCCACGGAAACGTGGGTTTTTTCGTTTCTGGACCCGTCTGTTGGCCTGGAATTCGTCACGCTCCCCAACGCGATTCAAAAGGGCCAAAAACCTCGGGAAAGCCCGTAGATAAAGCGTCTTAGGGATTACCCGAATGCCGTCCGGATGATCGGACAGCGTTCATCTCGAATTCTGGAAACGCAGATTCATGCTGTGGCGAAGCAACAAAAAACCCTTAAAAATCAATGCCTCATGCGTGTCAAAAACTGGCATCGACCTTGCAATAAGAAAGGCAGGCCAAACAGGCCGAAAAAAATATAGGGAGACAATTCGATGCAACCCATCCCATCCAGCTTTATCTGATTTTGCCGACGCCAGACGCGCATCGCCGCAGCCAAGCGCCGGCGCGTTTTGTCTCACCCCATTTGCGATACGCCGACCATGCCTGGAACTACTGTGAAGAAACCCTTTTATAAAGTCCTGTACGTGCAGGTGCTTGTGGCTATTGCCATTGGCATTGCGCTCGGGCATTTTTATCCCGCGCTCGCCACCGAAATGAAGCCGCTCGGCGATGGGTTCATCAAGCTCATCAAGATGGTGATCGGCCCGATCATCTTCTGTACGGTCGTAACCGGTATCGCCGGCATGGAAGACATGAAGAAAGTCGGGCGCGTGGGCGGCAAGGCGTTGCTGTACTTCGAAGTCGTCTCCTCCTTCGCACTCGTGCTCGGCTTAGCCGCTACGCATCTGCTGAAACCGGGCGTGGGCTTCAATATCGATCCCGCTACGCTCGACGCCAAAGCGGTCGCTTCGTACGCCGCCAAGGCGCACGGTCAGACGACGACCGATTTCCTGATGCACATCATTCCGGACACGCTCACGTCAGCGTTCGCGCAGGGCGAAATCCTGCAGATCCTGCTGATCGCGCTGCTGTTCGGCGCGGTGCTGGCGACTGCGGGTGAGAAAGGCCGAGTGGTGACGGACTTTATCGAAGGGCTGTCGCATATCCTGTTCGGCATCGTGCGCATCATCACGAAGCTGGCCCCGATCGGCGCGTTCGGCGCAATGGCGTTCACCATCGGCAAGTACGGCATCGGCTCGCTCGTGCCCATGCTCAAGCTGATCGGCACGTTCTATCTGACGTCCATCGTGTTCGTGGTCGTCGTGCTCGGGATCATCGCGCGCCTCGTGGGGTTCAACATCCTGCGGTTCGTTGCGTACATCAAGGAAGAAATGCTGATCGTGCTGGGCACGAGCTCGTCGGAAGCCGCACTGCCACAACTGATGCTGAAGCTTGAAAAGCTCGGCTGCTCGCGCTCGGTGGTGGGCCTCGTGGTGCCGACCGGTTATTCGTTCAACCTCGACGGCACCAACATCTACATGACGATGGCCGTCCTGTTCATCGCCCAGGCCACCAACACGGACCTGACGTGGACGCAGCAACTGACGCTGCTCGCCGTGACCATGCTGACGTCGAAGGGCGCAAGCGGCGTGACCGGTGCTGGCTTCATCACGCTGGCCGCAACGCTCGCTGTCGTGCCGACCATTCCGCTGTCGGGCATGGTGCTGATTCTTGGCATCGACCGTTTCATGAGCGAGTGCCGCGCGCTGACGAATATCGTCGGTAACGGCGTGGCAACGGTCGTGGTGTCGGCGTGGGAAAAGGAACTCGATCGCGACAAACTGCGCGATCAGCTCAAGCACGGCGCGGTGGATACCGAAGCCGAAACCGTGTCCTGATGGTTCGTGATCCATCAAGTAGCGACTAGTTGATCGCAGAAAGGAACACACGGCAATGAAAGCGGCGAAGCATTCTGTGGCGGATGCTTCGCCGCGTCCGTTTACGCAGGTATCGACGCAGGTATCGACGAATGCAGCGTTCGAAGCAGCGCGTGCCACAATCGCGGGATCGCATCGTCTGGAACCCGTTCACGTGACGCGTCGTTTGCTGGTTTTCCTGCTCCTTCTCGCGGCGCTTGGCGGCGTGTGCGCGCTCACCTGGAGCATTGCGTGGCAGCGCGGCCTTGATGCCTTGCGTCAAAACGCTGCGGCGCGCGTCGACCGCACGACGGCCGAGCTGAAAAGTACGCTCGACCGTTACGAATATCTTCCTTATCTGCTCGCGCGCCATCCGTTCGTGCAGGAAGTTCTCGCGGATCCGAACCCGCGCTTCACTGCGCGCGCGGACCGTTATCTCGAAGACCTGAACACGCACGCGCGCGCGACAGCGACGTACATCATCCAGTCGAACGGCCGCTGCGTGGCGGCGAGCAACTGGGACAGCCCAGATACTTTCGTCGGCGCCGAATATTTGTTCCGGCCATATTTCGTCGATGCCGTCAAAGGCGGCACAGGCCGCTTTTTCGGGCTCGGTACGATCTCGCGCGAGCCGGGATATTTCATCTCGCAGCCGGTTTTGAAAGAGGGCACGAGCGACATCATCGGCGTGGCGGTGGTCAAGCTGAACCTGGAGTGGCTGCAAGGCGCCGATGCTTCCGAGCCGCTGCTGGTCACCGACGATCACGGCGTGATCTTCCTGTCGTCGGTGCCGGCGTGGAAATATCACACGCTGCGGCCGTTGCCGAAGGACATCGAGGCGTCGGTGTATTCCGCGCGGCAGTACGCCCAGCATCCCATTACTGCGTTGCCGATCACCATCGTGCGCACGCTCGAGGGCGGCGCGCAGATTGTGCGTGTGGGTGGCGGACGCGACGCGCCGAGCTTTCTCGCTACGCAGCGCGCGCTGGGCGAACCGGACTGGCACCTGATGACGATGGCATCGCTCGATCCTGCGGTCGATGCTGCGTGGAGCTCGACCATTGTGACGGCGCTGGTGTTTGTGTCGCTGTGTTTGCTCGCGTTCTACTGGCGCATGCGGCGTGCGCGCGTGCGCGAAATGATCCGCAGCCGCGCGCTGTTGCAGACTGCGTATGCCGAGTTGAACGAGCGGGTAGCGGAGCGGACGGCGGATTTATCGGAGACGAATGCGTTGTTGACCAAGGAGGTCAGTGAGCGCACGCGGGCCGAACAGGACCTGCGCGCCGCGCACGACGAACTGATCCAGGCGAGCAAACTGGCGGCGCTGGGTCAGATGGCGGCGGGCATCACGCATGAGCTGAACCAGCCGCTCGCGGCCTTGCGCAGTTTCTCCGACAACACCCGCGTGCTGATCGAGCGCGGCGATCATGTGGCGGCGAATGAGAATCTGGAGGCGATTGCCGCGCTGACGGAGCGGATGGGGAAGATCACGAATCAGTTGAAGTTATTCGTGTCGAAGGCGCGTCCGAAAAGCGCTCGCACCGATGTTGGCCGCGCATTGCGCAACGTGCTCGCGATGCTGCAGCCGCGGATGAAGAACGTGGTGCTTGCGTTCGACGCCGAACAACGCGCTGATGTCAGTCCACCGCTGTATGTGGGCTGCGAGGATCTGCGGCTCGAGCAGATCCTGATCAACCTGATTGGCAACGCGCTGGACGCGGTAGCAGCGTGCGATGCCCCGCGCCTCGAGATCGAGTTGGTGACCCGCAAATCGACCGTCGATATCGTGGTGCGAGACAATGGGCCGGGCATTCCGCCCGATGTCTTGCCGCGTCTTTTCGAGCCTTTTTTCACGACGAAGGAGATGGGACACGGCTTGGGATTGGGACTGGCGATCTCGTCCGCCATAGCGCGCGACTACGGCGGCACCCTCGTGGCGCGTAATCTGGTTCCGCAGATGGAAGTGGATGGACCGGAGGGCGGCACGCAGGCGGACGCGGACCGTTCGCACGGGGCAGAATTCGTGATTACGCTGAGGCGTGCGTGACGAGAGGCGAGTCAGCACGGGCCACATGCTGAGAAAATACGTCCTTTTGCGCTGAAAAGAGCAACACCCAGCAGGAGTAAAAACCAATGACCACAGGCCTTCAGGTGATCTTCATCGAAGACGATGAACTGGTACGCCGCGCAAGCGTGCAAAGCCTCCAGCTCGCCGGTTTCGATGTCACTGCATTCGGCAGTGTGGAGGGGGCATCGCGCCTGATCGATGCCAGTTTTCCCGGCGTGATTGTGAGCGACATCCGCCTTCCGGGTGCGAGCGGGCTCGACCTTCTGGCGCAGTGCCACGAACGCGCGCCCGAAGTACCGGTCATCCTCGTGACAGGCCACGGCGACATCTCGATGGCCGTCCAGGCGATGCGCGACGGCGCCTACGATTTTATCGAAAAACCATTCGCGTCGGAACGGTTGATAGAAGCGGTGCGCCGCGCGCTGGAGCGTCGCAAGCTCGTGCTGGAAAACCGCGCTCTTCGGCGCGAACTTGCCGGCCAGAGCAGCGTGGCGCCGAGAATCATCGGACGCAGCCCGGCTATCGAACAGGTGCGCAAGCTGATTGCGAACGTCGCGCCAACTGACGCCTCCGTGCTGATCAATGGCGACACCGGCGCCGGTAAGGAATTGATCGCGCGCAGCCTGCACGACCTGTCGCCGCGCCGGGACAAACCGTTTATCGCGGTGAATTGCGGCGCGTTGCCCGAGCAGATGTTCGAGTCGGAGATGTTCGGCTACGAGGCAGGCGCGTTCACCGGTGCGCAGAAACGGCGTATTGGCAAGCTCGAACATGCGTCGGGCGGCACGTTGTTCCTCGATGAAATCGAAAGCATGCCGCTCGCGCTGCAAGTCAAACTGCTGCGCGTGTTGCAGGACGGCGTGCTGGAGCGGCTTGGTTCGAACCAGCCTATTCGCGCGAATTGCCGCGTGATCGCGGCCGTGAAGGGCGATATGGCCGAGCACGTCGCGGCGGGTACGTTCCGGCGCGACCTGATGTACCGGCTGAACGTGGTGACGATCACGCTGCCGCCGCTCGCTGAGCGCCGTGAAGACGTGGTGCCGCTGTTTGAACACTTTTTACTCGATGCCGCCGTGCGCTACGAGCGCCCGGCACCGCTGCTGAGCGATCGCCAGCGCGCTGAACTGATGCAGCGCGACTGGCCGGGCAATGTACGCGAACTGCGCAACGCGGCGGACCGGATGGTGCTGGGCATTATCGATGAAACCGGCGTGCCGCTCGAAGCCGCCACGCAGTCGCTGAAAGAGCGCACGGAGCATTTTGAGCGTGCGGTGATCGGGGAGGCGCTGGAGCAGTGCGGTGGCGTGGTAGCTGCGGCGGCTGACCGGCTGCAGCTCGGCAAGGCCACGCTCTACGAGAAGATCAAGCGGTATGGGCTGGCGGTGAAGGGCGAAGGGGAGCGGTAGGGGATTCTTGATCGTCACCGCGTGTCATGTTTCCCAAAAACAAAACGCCCGCTGACTTGTCAGCGGGCGTTTTCACTTCTCACGACATCAAGCCGAACTGCCTTCAGGCTGCGTTCAGTGCTTTGTCCAGAAGTGCATCGAGTTCTTCGAACGTCGGCTCACCGACATAACGCTTCAGGATCTTGCCGTTCTTATCCACGACAAACGTGGTCGGCGTCAGCTGGACGTTGCCGAACTGCTTCGCGGCGCTGCCGTCGTCCATGGCGACCTTGAACGGCAGGTTGCGCGTCTGCGCGTAGTTGGTTACGTACATCGGCGCGTCGTATTTCATCGCCACTGCGACGAATTCCAGTCCGCGGCCCTTGAAGCGGTTGTACGTGTTGACCATTGCCGGCATCTCTTTCATGCAGGTTTCGCAGTCGGTCGCCCAGAAGTTGATCAAATAGACCTTGCCCTTGAGATCCGTCGATGTCGATATTTTTTGGCCCGACAACAGCGTGAACGTGGCGTCCGGAACGCGTTGCTGTCCGCCGAACGCAAAATAGCCGCTGCACGCGATCACGCCGGCGGCGATCGCCGTCACGATGTAGCGCAGCGGGCTCTTGCTGCGTCCCGGTGAGACCTGTGAATTCTCTGACATGAAAACCTCGAGCGTGCTCGGTTGAATCGCGACGACGCCAGCCTGACTGGATGCCCCGCATTTTAGCGCCAATCCCGGAAAAGCGTTCTGCGTGCGGCTTGGTGTGGGGCGTTTGCAAGGCAGGGCGTTATCCAGTACAAAACTCGACGCCAACGTATCAGGGGCCAGCAGCGGATAATCACGGTTTTCCCCGCAACATTTCTCATGATCCGAGCTTTTTCACGCACCTTGACGCGCGTCGTCCCGCAAAACTCCCCGCGCACCCTGTTCAAATCGACCGCCACGGCAACGGCCGTGCTGTTCGCCGCCGCCGCGCTGTTGGCCTGCACGCCGGCTTACGACTGGCGCACGATCCAGAACAACGACGACGCCTACGAAGTCACCTTCCCGGCCAAGCCGCGTTCTGACGCACGCGATATCGACATTGCCGGGAAGCCGATGCACATGAAGATGCAGATGGCCGAGGCGGGCGACGCTGTGTTCGCCGTCGGCACCGTCGACTTGCCCGATGCCGATCCGGCGACCCAGCGCGCCGCGCTCGATTTTCTTCAACAAGGCTTGGCACGCAATCTCAATACCGTGCCCGCTGCACATCCGGTCCAGATTGACGTGGCGGCCGGCGGCCACTTGGTTGGCGCCGAAATTGCCATGAGCGGCACGAGCGGTGATGGCCCAAAAAGCGAAACGCGTCAGATCCGGGCGCGTTTCATCGCCAAGGGCACGCACGCGTACCAAGTCGCGATCGTCTCGACCAAGGCACCGCCGCCCGATCAAATCGATCAGTTTTTCTCCTCGTTCAAACTTTTTTAAGTATTTGCACGAAACAGCGCCCATTCGTTCGCAGATATTTCTCTAATTGGCAGACACGAAGCGAACGTCTCGGGCCTGAGAAATTGCGCAAGCATTTCGAGCTAAAACTAGGATTTGTCTCGGTTTTTTAAGCTATCCACAGAGGCTGTGGATAACTTTGTGGAAAACTTCACCGCACCCTCGCCAAGCGCCCGTCCGACGCGGCTTTCGTTACTTTGACTCGATTCGTGGCAGTCTAAAATAATCAATAAAATCAATGGTCTGTGGATCATTGCCAAAATTGGTGTTTGATCAGATGTTAAAGAAACAAAGAACGATGCAATGTGTATAAGTCAAGTCTTGACACGCGATTTTTCTTTTTGCCAGGCGTCGCGGCTTCCGTGGTGGTTTATGCCGTCGTGAATGCACGCCGGTATTGAATCGCTTCGGCGAGGTGGGCGGTGGTCGGCGCATCGGCTGCGGCGAGATCGGCGATCGTGCGCGCTACCTTTAGCACGCGGTAATACGCCCGTGCCGACCAGCCGAAGCGTTCTCCTGCTTCGCGAAGCAAGGCTTCGCCGGTGGCATCGAGCCGGCAGACGGTGTCCACTTCGCGTCCGTCCAGCTCGCGGTTAGTCTTTCCTTGCCGCTCGAGTTGCCGGTCGCGCGCATCGGCAACTCGCCGGGCAACGATCGCGCTCGTTTCGCCAATCGATGCACTTCTCCCCGACAACTCAGCGGGCGACAACGCGGGCAATTCGATCTGAATGTCGATGCGATCAAGCAGCGGTCCCGACAATTTGCGCAGATAGCGCGTGGCTATTTCGGGCGTGCATCGGCAGCGGCCGTTCGGATCGCCCCGCCAGCCGCACGGGCCGGGATTCATCGCTGCGACCAATTGACACGCTGCCGGAAAATCCGCCTGATGCGCAGCGCGCGAAATGGTGATACGACCGGCTTCCAGCGGTTCGCGCAGCGTTTCGAGCACTTTCCGGTCGAATTCGGGTAATTCATCGAGGAACAGCACGCCGAGATGCGCCAGCGTGATCTCGCCGGGTTGCGGCGGATTGCGCCCGCCCACCAGCGCAACGGAACTCGACGAATGATGTGGTGCGCGAAACGGCCGTTGGCGCCATTGCGCGGGCGAAAATCCGAGCATGCTGGCTGAAAGAATGGCTGCCGACGACAGCGCTTCGTCGTCGGTCATTGGCGGGAGAAGGCTGGGCAGGCGGGCGGCGAGCATTGATTTGCCGGCGCCGGGCGGGCCAACCATCAGCAGGTGATGACCGCCCGCCGCCGCAACTTCCAGCGCTCGCCGCGCGCCGGGATGGGCGATGACATCGACGAGATCGGGCAAGGGCGCACGCCTGCGCCCTGGTGAATCGGGCGCGGCGCGGCGGATGGGCATCAGACGGGCATCGATCGAACCGCCCAGGTGTGCACACAAAGCGGGCAAATCGGCGGCTCCGAATATATCGATACCCGGCACCAGCGCCGCTTCGGCCGCACTACCCAAGGGCAGATAGATTTCGGGCATGCGTGCGTCGCTGTCGCGGATGGACGCGCCGTCGAGCGCGGCTCCAGCCCGTGCAGCTTGCGCATATTGCCGCGCAGCCCCACAGGCCATGGCGAACGCGCCGCGCATCGGCCGCAGCGCGCCTGTCAGCGACAACTCGCCGGCGAACTCGCGATGCAGTAGCGCTTCAGCCGGAATCTGACCGCTCGCCGCGAGAATGCCGAGCGCAATAGGCAGGTCGAAGCGGCCGGATTCCTTCGGTAGATCGGCGGGAGCGAGATTGACGGTGATGCGGCGGACCGGGAAATCGAAGCCACAGTTCTGGAGTGCGGCGCGCACTCGCTCGCGGCTTTCACGGACTTCGAGATCGGGCAGGGCGACGATTGAAAACGACGGTAATCCATTGGCGAGATGAACCTCGACGGTCACCTCGGCCGCGCGCCCAAGGGGCGGGCGCGCGGCTGCGCACCACGGCAAGCGACATGATTTTTCCCCGCTGCCGGCGCCTCGTTCATACGAGGCAACGGCTTAATGACCCAACATCACGGCTCGCTTAGCCGATGACACGCTTTAGCAAAACCAGATAGTCAGTCCTGGTTGCTCGACGACGGTCCGCCGCCTAACTTCACTTCCAGTTGCGCAACTCGCTGTTCGAGTTCCTCGAGCCGAGCGCGCGTGCGCACGAGCACTTGCGTCTGGGTATCGAATTCTTCGCGCGTCACCAGATCCAGCTTCGAAAAGCCCTGGGACAGCATGGCTTTCATATTCCGTTCAATGTCCTTTGCCGGCGAATTCTTAAGCAGTTCGCTCATCTTGGCCTGGAAGTCATTGAATACGTCGTTGGGTTGTTTCATACGGTTTTCCTCTTGCGCACCATGAAGGTGCATTCATTGTTAGCTCAGTGCTCCGGCAAACCGGATGATCCATTTTGGTGCGTTCGATATGGCGCCCCATCAAAACCGGGACACATCCACGCAGCACGATGCTGCGCTTCCAAACACACCTGTTTGCCTGGACCTTGCGAGCACTCTAGCAACGATCCACGGTGCGCGCCAGCGCACGCAGGCGATGCTGGCCGTCCGGTCTACGCCCGCGCACGGCGTGCGCCGCAGCCTTGTTCTGCATGCGTAGACACGCGCATGGCATACGAGTTGCATATGTGCCCCGGGCCTTGTCCGTGCGCGCTTTTCCGGGCGGTCGGCAATGCGGCGTGGCGCATCAGACGCCGCTCGCGACGGGCATGAGGCAGCGAGGGATCAGGCATGGGACCAGATTAAGGCGCTAAAGCGCCAACTCTGTTCGACACCACAGCGAGGGATACATGAAGCTCATTACCGCAATCATCAAGCCGTTCAAGCTCGACGAAGCACGCGAAGCGTTGTCGGCTATTGGCGTCTCGGGCATCACCGTGACCGAGGTAAAAGGCTTCGGCCGCCAGAAGGGCCACACGGAGCTGTATCGCGGCGCCGAGTACGTGGTCGACTTCCTTCCGAAAGTGAAGATCGAAGCGGCGGTCTCCGACGACATCGTCGACCAGGCGATCGAGGCGGTAGAGCGCGCGGCCCGCACGGGCAAGATCGGCGACGGCAAGATCTTCGTCACCCCGATTGAACAAGTCATTCGCATTCGCACCGGTGAGACCGGCGCGGATGCTCTCTAAAAAAAGATTCGGCGATAAGAGGAAACAGAAGAATGCGTAAATTATTGATGTCCTTGTTGATGGCGGGGTCGCTGCTAGGAGTCAGCGTCGGCACCGTGATGGCGCAGGATGCATCCGCGCCAGCGGCTGCATCTGCCGCGGCTTCAGACACGACCGCAGCAGCACCTGCAAGCGCACCCGACACCGCCAGCGCGGCAACGGCAGCCTCCGCCGCCGCTCCGGCTTCCGGTGCATCCGACGCAGCGCCTGCCGCGCCGACGGAACCGTTCTCCGTGGATTCATCGAAGATCAGCGCCGGCGATACCGCCTGGATGCTGACCTCCACCGCACTCGTTCTGTTCATGACGATCCCGGGCCTCGCGCTCTTCTACGCGGGCATGGTCCGCAAGAAGAACGTGCTCGCAACCGTGATGCAATCGTTCGCAATCTGCTGCCTGGTCACGATCATCTGGACCGTGGTGGGTTACAGCCTTGCGTTCACGCCGGGTAACTCGTTCATCGGCGGCTTCTCGCGGGTGTTCCTGCACGGCATGAACTACATCAAAGGCGACAAGGCGACCACCCTGACCGTCAGCCACCTGGCTCCGACGATTCCTGAGTCCGTCTACTTCGTCTATCAGATGACGTTCGCGATCATCACCCCGGCGCTGATCGCCGGCGCGTTCGCCGACCGGATGAAGTTCTCGGCCATGCTCGTGTTCATGGGCCTCTGGTCGCTGGTCGTCTACTCGCCGATCGCGCACATGGTCTGGGAACCGACGGGCTGGCTGTCGGCGGCCGGCATCCTGGACTTCGCAGGCGGCACGGTGGTTCACATCAACGCCGGTATCGCAGGCCTGGTGTGCTGCCTGGTGCTCGGCAAGCGGGTCGGTTACGGCCGCGAAGTCATGGCGCCGCACAACCTGGTGCTCTCGCTGATCGGTGCATCGATGCTGTGGGTCGGCTGGTTCGGCTTCAACGCGGGTTCGGCAGTGGCGGCTGACGGCCGTGCCGGTTTCGCGATGCTCACGACGCAAATCGCGACCGCATGTGCTGCATTCGGCTGGATGTTCGCGGAGTGGCTGGCGAAGGGCAAGCCTTCGGTGCTCGGCATCATCTCGGGCGCGGTTGCAGGTCTGGTGGCGATTACGCCGGCATCGGGTTATGTCGGCGTGACGGGTGCGCTTGTGATCGGCATCCTGGCTGGCGTTGTCTGCTTCTGGTCGGCAACGTGGCTCAAGACGAAGCTCGGCTACGACGATTCGCTCGACGCGTTCGGCGTCCACGGCATTGGCGGTATTCTCGGCGCGCTCCTGACCGGCATCTTCGCGGTCAAGGACATTGGCGGCGCGGACGGCAGCGTCCTGCTGCAAGCCAAGGGCGTGCTCACCACGCTGGTTTACAGCGGCGTGGTCAGCTTCGTCCTGCTGAAGGTGATCGACATGGTCATGGGTCTGCGTGTCACAGAAGAAGAGGAACGTGAAGGTCTCGACGTGACGCTGCATGGCGAACACGTCGAATAAGCAATGTTTTCGAAGGGGATGAAACCGGGCGCGAGAGGCCGCGGTTTTATCCCCGGATTCGAGCGCAAGCTATAGCAGCACGGCTCCGAGATAAGCGCAGCGATTTTGCCCGCCCACTTACCGGCGGGCATTTTTTTGTCTGATTTTTGTGCAAGGTTACTGTTTCTGGCAGACGGGATTGGTGCAAACGGCGACACGCATCGTGCTAATAGGCTTGGGAAAAGGGAGTTCATACCCAAATACGTGAGGCGTTTGCTCTACAATCTTTCCTCTTAAGTCCGCGAGTCATCAATGGTTCCGCACCTCGTTACGGCTTTAAACGGCCCCTTGCTCGATCTCGAGCGGAAGATACTCGACGCGACGCCGTCCATCGAACGCTGGTTCCGGCTGGAGTGGCAAGAACACACACCGCCGTTCTACTGCTCGGTGGACCTGCGCAACGCCGGTTTCAAGCTCGCTCCTGTCGATACCAACCTGTTCCCCGGTGGTTTCAATAACCTGCCGGTGGAAGTGTTGCCGCTTGCCGTGCAAGCCGCGATGGCGTCGATTGAAAAGATCTGCCCCGACGCGAAGAACCTACTGGTGATTCCCGAGCGCCATACGCGCAACGCGTTTTATCTCGAGAACGTCGCGCGGCTCGCCACGATCATGCGTCAGGCCGGGCTGAATATCCGCTTCGGCACGCTCGATGAGAACATTCACGGACCGGTCACAATCGCACTTGCCGATGGGCAGAAGATCGTCCTCGAACCGCTCGAGCGCACGCCGCGCCGGCTGGGGCTGAAAAACTTCGATCCCTGCTCGATCCTGCTGAACAACGACTTGTCCGGCGGCATCCCGCCCGTGCTGGAAAATCTCCACGAGCAATATCTGTTGCCGCCGCTGCACGCGGGCTGGGCTGTGCGCCGCAAGTCCAATCACTTCTCCTGTTACGACGACGTCGCGAAGAAGTTTTCCAAGCTTGTCGAGATCGATCCGTGGATGATCAACCCGTATTTCGCGCATGTGGAAGGCGTGGACTACGAGGCGCGCACGGGCGAGGAAGCGCTGGCTGAAGCCATCGACGGCGTGTTGAAGAAGATCGCGAAAAAGTATCGCGAGTATGGGATCAGCGAGAAGCCGTACGTCGTGATCAAGGCCGATGCCGGCACGTACGGCAAAGGCGTCATGACCGTGCACGATGCATGTGAAGTCGCCGCGCTGACCAAACGCGAACGCGTCAAAATGAACGACGCGAAGGACGGCCTCGAAGTCCACGACGTGATCGTGCAGGAAGGCGTGCATACGTTCGAGCGCGTGGAAAACGCGGTTGCCGAACCGGTGGTGTACATGATCGACCGGTATGTGGTGGGCGGGTTTTATCGGGTGCACGATTCTCGTGAGCGCGACCAGAACCTCAACGCGCCGGGCATGCATTTCGTGCCACTCGGTTTCGAGCACACCGCGCTCCCCGATACCCACGCAAAGCCCGGCGCCGCACCGCCGAACCGCTTTTATATGTATGGCGTGGTGGCGCGGTTAGGGTTGCTCGCGGCATCGTTGGAACTGGAAAAGACCGATCCGGAAGCGATTCAGGTCTAAGCTTCACTGCAAGATGGCGGCCGCACGAAGTTGCGGCCGTTTGCACTTCAGGCGCGAAGGCGCGCGACGTGTTAAAAATCGCGTACTGCAAGACCGGCAGCAACCGTGCACTCGCACTCATACCGATCAAATCAAGGCCGAATGGCCGCTCTGGACGCTTATGGACATCCTTTTTATCGCCGATCCGCTCGATCATTTCAAGATCTACAAAGACACGACCTACGCGATGATGGCCGAAGCCGCGCGTCGCGGACACACGCTCTACGCGTGCGAGCCGCAGCATCTGGCGTGGGTTGGCGGCAAGGTGGAAGGGACCGTGCAGCGCGTGAAGATAGTCGGCGACGAAGCCGATTCAGCGCGCTCGCCGTGGCACGTGGCTGAAGCGCCGGAGGTGCTCGATCTCAAGCATTTCGATGCCGTCCTGATGCGCAAAGACCCGCCGTTCGACATGGAATACGTGACGTCGACGTGGCTGCTGGAGCTGGCCGAGCGCACCGGCGCGCGCGTCTTCAACAAGCCGAGCGCGATCCGCGATCACTCGGAGAAACTGGCCATTGGCGAATGGCCGCAATTCGTCGTGCCCACGCTCGTCACTCGCGACGCCGCGCGTCTGCGCTCTTTTCATGCAGAACACGGCGACGTGATCCTGAAGCCGCTCGACGGCATGGGTGGCATGGGTGTGTTTCGCGTGAAGGCTGACGGCATGAATCTCGGCACGATCGTGGAAATGCTTAGCGACAACGGCGCGCGCAGCGTCATGGCGCAGAAGTTCATCCCGCAAATTGCCGATGGCGACAAACGCATCTTGCTGATCGGCGGACAACCCGTGCCGTATTCGCTTGCACGCATTCCGCAAGGCAACGAAGTGCGCGGCAACCTGGCCGCAGGCGGATTGGGCCGCGCTCAACCGCTCACCGAGAACGACCGCCGAATCGCGGAAACGCTGGGGCAAACGCTCTTCGATCGCGGCTTGCTGCTGGTCGGGCTCGACGCCATCGGCGACTACCTGACCGAAGTGAACGTGACGAGCCCGACGTGCTTCCGTGAAATCATGGACCAGACGGGCTTCGATGTCGCCGGCATGTTCATCGATGCATTGGAACGCGCTGCTTCAGCTTAGTACGACCGTAGCAGGACGATGAAAATTAGAGGTGACTGTCGACGAGGGCAGTCTGCCCGTTGATTTCTCGCGGACTGTTACAATCTCACCCTCATGAGATTCGTTTCGTGGCGCGATCCGGCCCCGAAATTGAAAGTGGAAACTTGCTGCAGTGCATAACGCTGCGCATAGCGTGCGAAATCCGACTAAGCTTAGGTATTGGCGCTTGTTGATATTTCCGCACACGGATCGATGTTGCAGTCGCGTTTGGCGCCGTTTAAGCAGTTTGGCAGCGCAATTGGCATATATAAAGCAAGTTCCCGCAATTTCCGACGCATCTCGTCGTTTTGGGGCAGCACACTCTGACATGGCTGGCATTCTAATCATTGCGCACGCTCCGTTCGCTTCGGCGTTACGGGAGTGCATTACCCACATTTATGGCGGTTTGCCCGCACGCATTGGTGTGATCGATGTGATGCCGGATTGCGATCCCGTCGAGGTCCGTGCGTTCGCGCGTTCCGAAATCGACCGCCTGAAGGAAGAGAACGGCGCTGTCGTACTTACGGACGTGTTTGGCGCAACGCCTGCGAATATCGCGCAAAGCCTGGCAAGCAGCACGGTTCGCGTGCTCGCCGGCGTCAATTTGCCGATGCTCGTGCGCGCGGTCTGTTACAGGACCACGCCGCTCGATACGCTGGCTGAAAAATCGCTGCAAGGTGGATCGAAGGGCATCCAGGAACTCGATGCCTCGACGCCCTCCAATCCGTGCGCGATGGCGACCGCGGCGGCCGCTGCTGCCGCAAGTTGCGCAGTCGGTGCTGCCGCGACCAGTTGCATGCCCGCCAAGGTGGCAAGTCACTGAGTCGAGCGCGCCAGCAGCACGTTAAAAAGACCGTTAAAAAGCATTGACCAAGCTGCATTGCGTCAGCCCTCTCACCTAGCGCCCGGAGCATCATGCTGCAACAGGAAACAACCATCGTGAACAAGCTTGGGTTGCACGCACGTGCTTCAGCCAAGCTAACGCAACTGGCGGGAAACTTTCAATGCGAGATCTGGATGAGCCGCAACGGCCGCCGGATCAACGCGAAAAGCATCATGGGCGTGATGATGCTCGCGGCGGGAATCGGCAGCACGGTGACGATAGAAACCGAAGGCTCCGACGAAGCCGAAGCAATGAAGGCCATCCTCGCGCTCATCGCAGATAAATTTGGCGAAGGACAATGACGTTGTCCTGCTAGCAGCACTGAAAAAAGCCGCGCATCGACGCGGCTTTTTTGTGTCCATCGCCATGACATATCGTGCAATAACTTGCGGCGTTTTGTGACAGAAAGTTGCTGCGCTGCACAGCGTGCCGGATGACGTTCGAATTTATAATGGTGCGCGGATCGCATCGTCAGCCGGGGATGCGACAAAACCGTGAACCACCCATAACTAGAGAGAGGTGCGCGTGTCGTTCACGCTGCATGGAATTCCCGTCTCGCGCGGCATCGCCATCGGCCGCGCGTATCTGATCGCGGCGGCGGCACTCGATGTCGATCACTATCTGGTCGAACCGGATGGCATCGACAATGAAATTGAACGCTTTCACGCAGCGCAGGCGCAGGTGCACGCGGAGCTTGACGCACTGCGCGACGATCTGGCCGCGGACGCCCCCAGCGA
The DNA here is from genome assembly GCF_030464885.1 of Caballeronia sp. SEWSISQ10-4 2. Lineage (GTDB taxonomy): Bacteria > Pseudomonadota > Gammaproteobacteria > Burkholderiales > Burkholderiaceae > Caballeronia. The sequence goes on from NZ_JALPRJ010000006.1 coordinate 157,803, forward strand.
GATGGGGGCGTTCATCAACGTCCACTCCATGATCCTGAACGACGCCATGCTCGTTCACGAAACTATCGACCTCGTGCGTACGCGCCGCTACAACGTGGAATGGGCGCTGACCGAGCAGCTTGAAATCCTGAGCCGCCATTTCGACGATATCGAAGACGAGTATTTGCGCGAGCGTAAAGCCGATATTCAACAAGTGGTGGAGCGCGTGCTGAAGGCGCTCGCGGGCGCACCGTCCACGGCGACGCTTGTGGTGGATGGCGCCGCGACCAACGGCCACAACGACATGATCGTGGTCGCTCATGACATCGCGCCCGCCGACATGCTGCAGTTCAAGACCCAGGCCTTCAAGGGTTTCGTGACGGACCTCGGCGGCCGTACGTCGCACACCGCTATCGTGGCCCGTAGTCTCGGTATTCCTGCGTCGGTCGGTGTGCAGCAGGCGAGTACGTTGATCCGGCAGAACGACTTGATCATTGTGGACGGGGATCACGGCATTGTGATCGTCGATCCGGCGCCGATCGTGCTGGAAGAGTATTCGTATCGGCAAAGTGAGAAGGTGTTGGAGCAGCGCAAGCTGCAGCGCCTCAAGTTCTCGCCTACGCAAACGTTGGACGGCACGAAGATCGACTTGTGCGCGAACATCGAATTACCCGATGACGCCAAGACGGCACTCGACGCAGGCGCGATGGGCGTCGGACTGTTCCGCAGCGAGTTCCTGTTCATGAATCACAAGGACGAGCTGCCGGAAGAGGAAGAGCAATTCGAGGCTTACCGGCGCGCGATCGAGTTGATGAACGGCCGGCCGGTGACCATTCGCACAATCGATGTGGGCGCGGACAAGCCGATCGACTCGATGGGCAGCGGTGACGGATACGAGACCGCGCAAAATCCGGCGCTGGGCTTGCGCGCGATCCGCTGGAGCCTGTCCGAGCCGCAGATGTTCATGACGCAGTTGCGGGCGATCTTGCGGGCATCGGCGTTTGGCCGCGCGAAGATTCTGATCCCGATGCTCGCGCACGCGCAGGAAATCGACCAGACGCTCGACTTGATCCACGAAGCGAAGCGTCAGCTTGACGACGCCGGTATCGACTACGATCGCAACGTGCAGATCGGAGCGATGATCGAGATTCCGGCTGCCGCAATTGCCGTGCGTTTGTTCTTGAAGCGGCTGGATTTCCTGTCGATCGGGACCAACGACCTGATCCAGTACACGCTCGCCATCGATCGCGCGGATAACGCCGTCGCGCATCTCTACGACCCGCTGCATCCGGCGGTGCTGCACTTGATTGCGTTCACGCTGCGTGAGGCGAAAGCCGCCGGCGTGCCGGTCTCCGTATGCGGTGAAATGGCCGGCGATCCGACCGTGACGCGCTTGCTGCTTGGCATGGGGCTCACCGAGTTTTCGATGCACCCGAGCCAGTTGCTGGTGGTCAAGCAGGAGATTTTGCGCGCGGACCTGAAGGCGTTGCAAAAGCCGGTCGAGGACGTGCTCGCCGCGTATGAGCCTGCGGAATTGCTCGCCGCGCTGGCGTTGCTTCAGAAGATCTGAGCGAGGCCGCGCTCGGCGATCAGTTTATCGACCACGCGCATCACGAACTCAGGCGTGATGATGGCCGTGCATTGAAACGGCTGCACCTTGTCGACGCGGCGTGGGCACCAGGCGAAATTCTCGGAATCGAACTCGGTGGTCAGGTCGTTGAAGCAGCTATTGCAGCCCTGGAAATTGATCACGCGATACGGCGTGCGGAACTCGGTGGATGGATGCGAGAAACCGCTGATCATGACCACGGGCGTGCCTGCTGCCCATGTAAGCCACGATAGCCCGCTTCCCAATCCGATAAAAAAATCCGCGTGATGCAACAGGCTCACGCGTTCCTGCAATGGCCGGTTGCCGGTGAAGTCCTCGGCGCCTTCCGGCATGGTGTTCATGTGTTGCGCATTGCCGTACTGCTTGTCGCGGTCAATGCATAACACCCGGTAACCCAGCGTTTTCAAATGCTCGATCAGCGTCGGCCAGCCGCGCGGATTGTTCCAGTACTTGCATTGCGCGGTGGATTGCGTCGCTATGCATACATAGCGCTCGGCAATCGTGCGCGTCTTATCCGCAATGACCACGTTCGGCCGGCGTTCCTCACACGGCACGCCCAGCAGATACGCCATCATGTCCTTGCATGTTGCTCACGCGCGGATCCGTGGGTTGATGATCGCGTTCAGAGAATGGCTTGAGCAGACCGAGGTAATACGTCGCGTAGTACGTGTCTTTTTGGCGATCAAGTTCGTCATCCGTAGCGATTTTCAAATGCGGATAACCATCGCGGAAAAGCGGCTGCAAATGCGCCGCCAAAGGCATGGCGATCTCGCACTGATGTTGCTCGCGGAAGGCATCGATGACCGGCAACCACGCGAGCGAATCGCCCAGCGCGAGCGGGGTCATGCGTAATGCAACCTTCTTGTTCGCGGCGTTGAATGCGTGGGAGAACACGAGCCGCTCGCCATCGAACACTTCCAGCAGGAAGCGCACGAAATACTTGCGTCTGCTTCTGACCACAGCGTTGGCTTCTACAGTTTCGTCAAATAGGACGTTGAACGTATCGACGTCGGTCATGCGGACGCGCCAGCCGTCAACCGGCACCTGGACACGGCAACCGTAGTTGAAATCGTAGAGGATGCCTTCGGGTCCACTGATTGCCGGGCCGCCAGGTCGGGCAAATTCCGTTTCGGTCCTGCCGCGTTGTGTGCTTCGGGTCGAAGTCTCGCTCACGTGTTTCTCCAATTGCGTTGAAAGGCCAGCGACCAAGATAAGGCGGCCCGGCGATCAGGAAAATTGGAGAACTCTTAAATTTGAGACAGCGGCTGGAATGGGCGTTCGCCGAAGTGCGGGGCCGTTAGGCGAGCAAGGCTTTCGATGACCGCCGCCCTAGGCTTGATCTGGCTTACTGAACACACTATTTCTTCACATGCGTTCCGCACACGGGGCACGTCGCCTGCCGTGTGATGCGCATCGTGTTCCATTCCATGCGTAACGAGTCGAGCATCATCAGGCGGCCTTCGAGCGTCGTACCGAACCTGCCTATCACCCGTAACGCCTCGGCCGCCTGCATAGCGCCGATGATGCCCACCGTCGGCGAAAAGACGCCCATGGTCGAGCATGCGACTTCCTCGAACGCATCGTCGGGGGGGAACACGCAGGCGTAGCAGGGCGATTCGGCGGAGCGGAAGTCGAAGGTACTGATCTGGCCGTCGAAGCGAAGTGCGGCGCCGGAGACGAGCGGCACGCCGTGGGCGAAGCATGCGGCGTTGATCGCGTGGCGCGTGGCGAAGTTATCGGTGCAATCGAGTACAACAGTGGCGCGGGGAACGTGCGTGTTAAGCCAGTCTGCGCCGACGCGGATGGCGACGGTATTGATCTTCACACCGGGGTTGAGCGCAGTGAGCGCGTCGCGGGCGGAGTCCACCTTCGGCTTACCAACCGACGCGGTGACGTGCAGAATTTGACGCTGGAGATTGGTGAGATCGATGGAATCTGCATCGACCAGCGTGATCTCACCGACACCCGCCGCTGCCAGGTACATGGCGGCAGGCGATCCTAGCCCACCAGCGCCTATGACGATGGCGTGCGCATCGAGAAAGCGTTGTTGCGCTTCGATGCCGATTTCATCAACGAGGATGTGTCGGGAATAGCGGAGAAGCTGATCGTCGTTCATCGAGCGCTCAAGTGGGCTTCGACCGGCACGCTGTGAAGTTGGAAACAGGCGGACGGTCGCGAAACCACTATTTTAATCGCGTGAAACGAATCACACGATGCGGTGGTGCAGTCGGAGAACTAGCGATGTGAGGCGTGAGGGGTACAGCGCGGGCGGAAGAGCACTACGGTGACACGATTTTTTTGCTTACTGCTGAATCAGTCAGCGCGGACATCGAACCCGCGCTGACTGAAACTGAAACGAAACTTACTGTGTAGCCGAAGCCGGCACGGGTGCAGACGCGGGCGCCGGCGCGGCGTTCGCTCCCTGCGCGCCCGATGCAGGCGTTGCATCTGCCCCGGGCGTTGCCGGCAAGGCCGGTTTGACAATGATGGGAGCGGACGCCGACGGAGTCGGCTTGTCCTGCGCCAGCTTCCTTTCGGAATAAGACTTCGATTCCATCACAGGCTTGCCTTCGAGCTTGTTCAGCCCTTGCTGGAGCATGAAGTCATCGGGCGTGCCGAACTCAACCGGCTTGCGCTCGCGATCCTTGCGACGCTGCTCCGGCGTCTTCTTGTCGTTTTGCTCTTCAAGAAGCCGCAATTGCTCGAGCCGGTCCGCTTCACGGGCTTCCTGTTCCTTCTTCTCGTTCGGATCCTGTGTATTGGCCAAGTGGTTCGAATAGTCCACTTCGCGGGTGACGAGCGCATCGTCCGGATCGCCTTCTGCGTACTGATCGACCGGAACGTCCGGGCGAATACCCTTGTTCTGGATCGACTTGCCGCTTGGCGTGTAGTAATACGCGGTGGTCAGGCGCAGCGCGGTGTCGGCGGTCATCGGCCGGACGGTCTGAACCGAACCCTTGCCGAACGTGGTCTTGCCGACAATCAACGCGCGATGATGATCCTGCAGCGCGCCCGCGACAATCTCGGACGCCGACGCGGAGTACGCATTGGTCAACACGACCATTGGCACCTTCTTGAAGATATCCGGCAGGTTCTTCAGCGGATCGGAGTCGAAGGAGGGTAGGCGATAGTTGTCGAAGGTATCGCGGAAGGTTTGCTTCGCGTCCGCGATCTGTCCATTCGTCGATACCACCACAGCGTTATCCGGCAGGAACGCGCCGGCCACACCGACCGCGCTCTGCAGCAAACCGCCGCCGTTGTTACGCAGGTCAACCACGAGGCCCTTCAGGTCGGGCTGCTGGCGCGCGAGATCCTGCAACTTCGCGGCGAGATCCGGCACCGTGCGTTCCTGGAAGCTCGTGATCCGGATGTAGCCGTAACCCGGCGCCGGAATCTTCATCTTCACGCTCTGCACACGGATGAGCGCACGCGTGACCGTGATCGGGAAGGTGCGGTCGTCAGTCTTGCGGAAGATGGTCAGCGTGACCTTGGTGCCCGGATCGCCGCGCATTTGCTTGACGGCGTTATCCAGCGTCATGCCGCGTACCGGCTTGTCGTTGATGCGCGTGATCAGGTCGCCCGGACGAATGCCGGCGCGAAACGCAGGCGTGTCTTCGATAGGCGAAATCACCTTGATCAAGCCATCTTCCGACGAAATCTCGATACCGAGCCCCGCGAAGCGACCCTTGGTTTGCTCCTGAAGCTCCTCATAATCGGTTTTGTCGAGGTATGACGAATGCGGATCGAGGCTCGACACCATGCCTTTGATAGCAGCGGTGAGCAGTTTTTTATCGTCGACCGGTTCGACGTATTCATGCTTGATTTGCCCGAATACTTCGGCAAACAACCGCAATTGATCGAGCGGGAGAGGCGCGGTGGCGGCTTGCTGGGCTGATGCGGAGAGTTGCAGCGTTGCAAATGCGCCGGTAGCAAGGCCCGCGGCGATCAGGCCGATGTTTTTCAGGTTCTTTCGCATAGAGTCTGTTGCGGTCGGAAGCGGATTAGGCTGCGTCGTGGTTGATTGGGCAGTATAACTGCAAGCCTTGGACCACGACTTAATCGCAGCTTAAAGGGCTTTGCCGGGAAATAAATGGACGAGTTGTTTTTCTGGGCGGCGCTTTGAAAACTGCTATCCGGGCGCAAATGTCGGGCCCGCTTGGTTGAACGTATGAGGACGGTAATAAAACCGACGGCCGCGACTGCTGGTTCAAAGCATCCGAGGCTGTCGGTCAAGCCAGACACAGAACGCCGTTAACCTGCCTTCCCTTGTTTTGCGACCGCCGCCTGCGCCTTGGCAATTGCTTCCGGGTCGCCGAGATAATAGTGCTTGATCGGCTTCAGGTTTTCGTCGAGTTCATAAACGAGCGGCACGCCGTTCGGGACATTCAGGCCGACGATGTCGTCATCGGAAATTCCGTCCAGATACTTGATCAGCGCGCGCATGGAATTGCCATGCGCGGCAATCAGCACACGCCTGCCTGACTTGACGGCTGGCGCGATGGACTCGTTCCAGATGGGCAGCACGCGGGCGACCGTGTCCTTCAGGCATTCGGTCAGCGGCAACTGCTCGCGCGGCACTTTCGCGTAGCGCGGATCGTTGTATGACGTGCGTTCGTCGGACGGATCGAGCGCGGGGGGCGGCGTGTCGTAGCTTCTGCGCCAGATCAGCACTTGCTCGTCGCCGTATTTTTTGGCGGTCTCGGCTTTGTTCAGCCCGGATAGCGCGCCGTAATGCCGCTCGTTCAGCCGCCACGAATGGACGACCGGCAAGTACATTTCGTCCATCTGGTCTTGCACGTGCCAGAGCGTGCGGATCGCGCGCTTGAGCACCGATGTGTACGCAATATCGAAGCTGAAGCCGGCTTCCTTCAGCAGCAAGCCGGCCTGCTGGGCTTCACGGTTGCCTTGTTCGGTCAGGTCGACGTCGACCCAGCCTGTGAATCGGTTTTCCTTGTTCCACGTGGATTCGCCGTGGCGGATGAGCACTAGCTTGTACATGATGTCCGTTGAGAGGTCGGTTAGTTAGGAAGCGGCAAAAAAGCGGGAAACTGGCATCGATTCTGTGCGGCAACGCGTTCTGGCGCAACTCGGCCGATAGGCCGAGTCCATCGCGGAGGACGGTTATTTTATAATGGCTGGATTGTCCCGATTTTTTTCGACCTTTCATTTTTCCACACTCCCAATCCGGCGGTCCCGACGTGAAGTTTTTCACCGATTACACCAACCTTGTTCTTATCGCGGTCGCCCTCATTTCTGGTGGGTTGCTGCTTTGGCCGACGCTTGTCCGGCGCGGCCGCGGCAGCGTTTCGGCGCCGGAAGCCATTCAGCTGATCAACCGGCGTAACGCCGCGGTGATCGACGTGCGGCCGGCTGCCGAGTATTCGCAGGGGCACCTGCCGGCGGCGCGAAACTTCGAGCTCACGGAGCTCCAAGCAAAAATTGGCCAAATCGCGAAGAATAAGAGCAATCCGGTCTTGCTCGTGTGTCAGACCGGCCAGCAGTCCCAGAAGGCGAGCCGGATCGTGAGCGATGCAGGTTATGCCGAAGTCCACGTATTGCAGGGCGGACTGGATGCCTGGCAGAAAGCCGGCATGCCGGTCGTGAAACAAGGAGCGGTAAAGTGAATAAAGTGATCATGTACAGCACGCAGGTGTGCCCGTATTGCCAGATGGCCGAACGTCTACTAAAGTCGCGCGGCGTCGAAAATGTTGAGAAGGTGCTGATCGACCGTGATCCGGCGCGACGTGAAGAAATGATGACGCGTACGGGGCGCCGTACGGTGCCGCAAGTGTTTATCGGTGAGACGCATGTTGGCGGTTACGACGATCTGTCGGCGCTCGATCGCAAAGGCGGCCTGGTGCCGCTGCTCGAGGCCGCCTGACACGTCGGACCCGGAGCGTCGGCGTCGGCCTGAATGCGTTCGCTACGCAATTAAGCAGCTCGCGGCTTTCAGCCGGAAAAACCGGAAAAACCACGAGCTGCACATTAAATAATCAAGGGAATCAACCATGTCTGACGACAACAACCAGCCGTTCTTCAACATCCAGCGCATCTACTTGAAGGACATGTCGCTCGAACAGCCCAACTCGCCGGGCATCTTCCTCGAGCAGGAAATGCCGTCGGTGGAAGTGGAAGTGGACGTGAAGGCCGAGCGCCTTGCGGAAAGCGTGTTCGAAGTGCTGGTAACGGGCACCGTGACCGCGAAGGTGTCCGACAAGGTCGCGTTCCTGATCGAAGCCAAGCAAGCCGGTATTTTCGACATTCGCAACATTCCCGCCGATCAAATCGATCCGCTGGTGGGCATTGCGTGCCCGACCATCCTGTTCCCGTACTTGCGCTCGAATATTGCCGACGCCATTACCCGCGCCGGTTTCCCGCCGATCCACCTCGCCGAGATCAATTTCCAGGCGCTGTACGAACAACGTATTTCGCAGTTGTCGGCGGCTCAGGAAGGCGTGGCCAACGGCGCGACGCTGAACTAAATCCCGCACATTCCGGAGCCGGGCATGCAAGTAGCCGTTCTCGGCGCCGGTGCGTGGGGCACCGCACTGGCTGGCCATCTGGCCACTCGCCACTCTACGGTGCTCTGGGCGCGCGATCGCGCGCTCGTCGAGTCACTGTCCCATTCGCGTGAAAACGAGCGCTATCTGCGCGGCATAACGCTGCCCGCATCGCTTCAGTACGATCCCGATCTCGCTTCCGCCCTGACCCATGGCGCGGCTGAAGACGCACTGTGCGTGGTTGCCGCGCCGGTCGCAGGCCTGCGCGCGTTATGCCGGAACATGCGCGAATTGGGCGTTGTTCCGGCGCATATCGTCTGGTTGTGCAAGGGTTTCGAAGCGGACACGCAATGTCTGCCGAACGAGGTGGTTGCGGCCGAATTGCCGCAACACGCGAGCAACGGCACGTTATCCGGACCGAGCTTCGCGCGTGAGGTCGGGCAAGGTCTGCCCGTGGCGCTGACGATCGCGAGCGCGTCGGCGACGCTTGCCGAGCGCACGGTCGCGGCTTTTCATCACGGGGCCATGCGAATCTATACCGGTGACGACGTCATCGGCGTAGAAGTGGGCGGCGCGGTGAAGAACGTGCTGGCGATTGCAACCGGAATTGCCGATGGACTCGGTCTGGGCCTGAACGCCCGGGCCGCGTTGATTACGCGCGGACTGGCCGAGATGTCGCGGCTCGGCGTGGCGCTCGGCGGGCGCGCGGAAACCTTCAATGGCCTGACCGGAGTCGGCGATCTGATTCTGACGGCGACTGGGGATTTGTCGCGTAATCGCACGGTCGGGATGCAGTTGGCAACGGGCCGTTCGCTCACCGATATCCTCGCGGCGCTTGGCCATGTGGCCGAAGGTGTGCGATGCGCGCGGGCCGTGCTGGCGCTGGCCGAGGCCCATGGCATCGATATGCCGATCACACACGCCGTGTGTCGCGTGTTATTCGAGAATGTCGCCCCGCGTGACGCGGTTCAGGCGCTGCTGAGCCGCGATTCCAAAGCGGAGTGACAGGCTTGGCGAAGTCTATTCGCCACCCTCGAACCCTGTCTGACGCCACGCTTCGAACGTCACGACCGCCACCGTATTCGACAAATTCAAACTTCGATTGCCCGGTCGCATCGGTAGACGCACGCGGCGGTCGTTCGTGAACTGCGTGAGCACCGTGTCCGACAGGCCCCGGGTTTCTGCGCCGAACACGAACCAGTCACCGGCCTTGAACGTGTGCCCGAAAAACGGCGTCGAGCCACGCGTGGTGAAGGCAAACATGCGGCTCACGTCGGGCGTTTCGGTTTCCAGGAACGTCTCCCAGTCCGCATGCACATCCATTTGTGCGTACTCGTGGTAATCGAGGCCGGCGCGGCGCATTTTGGCGTCGTCGAGAGGGAAACCGAGCGGCTCGATCAGATGCAAGCGGGCGCCTGTATTGGCGCATAGCCGGATCACGTTGCCGGTGTTCGGCGGAATTTCAGGTTCGACCAGTACGACATTGAACATTAGCGATAACTCTTGAAAATTAGTCTTGCGGCGTGCGCAGCGCGACGAAGTTGGTAACGCGCCGCGCGCCGGCGGCTTTCAGCGTAAAGGCCCGCGCGTCGAGCGTGGCGCCGGAGGTCATGACGTCGTCGACGATAGCCACGTGCTGGCCGCGTATATTGCGCTGCACCTTGAACGCATCGCCGACGTTGCGGCGCCGCGTATCGAGATCGAGCTTCGCTTGCGGCGCGGTGTCCCGAGTGCGCTCGATCAGCGCTGCGTCGGCAAACGCGCCGAGCCGGCGGGCGAGTGGTTTGCCGATCGACCACGCCTGGTTGTAGCCGCGAACCCTCAGACGCCGGCGCGACAACGGCACCGGCGCGACGATATCCGGGGCCGCTGCATCGGTTGCCTCGAATGCGGCCTGCAACTGGCGTGCGAATTCCTCTGCGGTTGCCAGCCGGGCGTGAAACTTGAGATCGAGCGCGAGTGTATCGAGTGGCGCGTGGTAATCGGCCAGCGCGATCGTCGCATCGAAATGCGGCGGCTCCGCAATACAACGTCTGCAAGATGGCTGCGCTCCACCCGCTGCCCTTGATTGCGGCAAAAATCGGCATGGACAGAGCACAGACCGGGCACCGCGTGCGTGTCTGGTTCCAATACTGTTCATCGCAGCCCGCACACAACACCTTCTGCGACAAATTGCCACACAATGCGCACTGATTGGGCAACGCGATGTCACGGATCTGGCCGAGCCACCGCGTGGCGGCGGCAAAAGCCGTGCGTAGCGAGCCTGGACCGCGTGATGCGACCCAAAACCGTAGATTCATACGTTCGATCCAAATAATGCGTGGTTGCGCAAAAAGCCGCCGTGAGTGCGCCTATAGCCGCACTGGCAAACAGGCGGAAACCGTTGCGCTGTCTGGTTTAGCCGAACGTTTCAGGAATCGACCGAGTATACTTCGCACTCTTATAAAGCAGGTTGTCATGTCCCCAACTCCCGCCAACGCTGGCCGTCCGGCCTACGATTCGCGCCGTCTGAAGCGAATTTTCGACCGTCGCGCCGCAACGTTCGATGACGTCGCGTTCCTGCCGCGCGAGATCGCGCAGCGCATGCGCGAGCGGCTCGACTACATCAAGGTAACGCCTACGCGCGTGCTCGATGCGGGTTGCGGCATGGGTGCCGACCTGCCGGGCCTGCGCGAGCGTTTCGCCGAGGCCTCGGTGCTCGGCATGGATTTGTCGGCGGCGATGCTGGCCCGGGCGAACCAGGCCGAAATGGTCGAATCTGACGCCAACGCCGGCTGGCGGCGGTTTCTTCCCGCCTCGCTGGGCAAGGCATTCGGCGCGCGCGGTCCGCAACTGGCGCAGGCCGACTTCGCGGAACTGCCGTTCGCTGCCAGCGCCTTCGAAATGCTCTGGTCGAACCTCGCGCTGCACTGGCATGCGCGGCCCGACCTCGTGTTTCCGGAATGGGCGCGCGTGCTCAAGGTGAACGGCCTGCTGATGTTCAGCACGTTGGGTCCCGACACGCTGAAAGAGCTCACTGGCGCGTACGCGCAGGCGGAAAAGTCCCTGGGCTTGGCGCCGCAGCGGCACACCATCGAATTCGTCGATATGCACGATCTCGGCGACATGCTGGTCGAGAGCGGTTTCGAGATCCCGGTGATGGATCAGGAGGTGCTGACGATCACGTACAAGTCGCCGGAATCGCTGCTGAAAGACGTGCGCCGATGGGGCGCTTATCCGCGCGACGCGGCCCCGCAAACCCATGCTCGGGCGGTGCGTGACGCGCTTCACGCGGCGCTCGAAGCGCGTCGTCGTGAAGACGGCACGATCCCGCTGACCTTTGAAGTGATCTATGGGCACGCATGGAAGGCGGTGCCGCGAATGACGGCGGAAGGGCACGGTATTGTGAGGCTTGAAGACATAGGACGAGGCTCAAAACGAAGCAAGTAAACAAGTCACGAACGCCTTTGTCACCCCTCGAATGCACGCGTTGACAAGCATCCAAAAGGATGCGGCAAAAGGGCGCAGAGGCTTGTGCGGCTTGGCTTTGCGGCGTGCACCACCTTGCTTGTGGATGCTGGGCAACGCGCCTATAATGCGTCAGTTTGTCGCCTGGCTGGCATGATTTTGGGTGCATTCCGAGTGAGTTGCGAACAATACGTGAGCAGTGAGCGAGCAATAAGCAAGCAGCACATGAGCGGTACGCGGCACGGGTGAGAGAAATCTGACGCGGGAGACGGCGATGCAAACAACGGATCTGCCGATGGACACCGAACCGGTTGTCAAAGACTGGTTGATCAAGCGGAACTGTTCTGCCTCGCCGCGGCAATTCGTGGCCTTTTATGTGTCCCTGGCGCTGTTTTCGTTGCTGATCGCGAGTTTGCTAGTGTGGGCAGGCGCTTGGCTGGTGCTGCCTTTTACTGGTATCGAGTTGCTGGCGGTCGGTATCGCGTTCGTCATTTACGCGCGGCATGCTGTCGACTACGAGCGGATTCTGCTGTTTCACGACCGGCTTCTGATCGAACGGATGGATGCCGAAACGCTGACGCAGATGGAGTTCAATCCGCGCTGGGTGCGAGTGGAACCGGGGGCCACGCCGAGAGATCCGGTGAAGCTCGTATCACGGGGACAGTCGGTGCCTGTCGGGATACATCTGGCGCAGCATCGTCGCAAGCAGTTTGCCGTCGAGTTGCGCACGTGGCTGATGCGCTGCAACTGAAACGCGCTGGTGCGTGCAGGCAAGGCGGCGTTGCACAGTTTTGGCAGATCAATGCGCAGGAAAAGCAGAAAGCGGCACACGCATCGACACGCGCCGCCGAGCGAATCGTTTCCTGAGGAGGCGATGCATGAATCGGACGAGTGCCTACGGGGGTCGAGGGTCTGAATGGAAATTTTGGGTAAGGAAGCTATGAAAACAATCAAGCGAGCCCTGTCGGGCGTGCTGGCGTTAAGCGGACTCCTGTTCGCCGGCGCAGCCCTGGCGGTCAGTGACGTTCCCGGCGGTCCTGGAGTGAATGAACTCAACTTCCAGACGCCGGTGACGAAGATCGCCGAAGAGCTCTACGGCCTCCATACGTTCATGCTGATCATCTGTACGGTGATTTTCCTCGGCGTGTTCGGCGTGATGTTCTATTCCGTCCTGATGCATCGCAAGTCGAAAGGCCATAAGGCTTCGAACTTCCACGAAAGCACCACCGTCGAAATCATCTGGACCATCGTCCCGTTTGTGATAGTCGTGCTGATGGCGCTGCCGGCCACCAGGGCCGTGGTTGCCATGAAAGACACCACCAACGCCGATCTGACCGTGAAGGTGACCGGTTATCAGTGGAAGTGGGGTTATGACTACGTGAAGGGACCGGGCGAAGGCATCAACTTCCTGTCCACGCTGTCCACGCCGCGCAGCCAGGTAAATGGTCAGCAGCCAATTGGCGAGCTGTATCTGCAAGAAGTCGACAACCCGCTCGTGGTTCCGGTCGACAAGAAAATCCGCATCATCACCACCGCTAACGACGTCGTCCACTCGTGGTACGTCCCGGCATTCGGCGTGAAGCAGGACGCGATCCCCGGTTTCGTGCGCGACACATGGTTCAAGGCCGAGAAGATCGGCACGTTCCGCGGCTTCTGTACCGAGTTGTGCGGCAAGGAACACGCGTACATGCCGGTCGTGGTCGAAGTGTTGTCGGCTGATGACTATGCAGCGTGGGTCGATGGCCAGAAGAAGAAAATGGCCGCCAGCGCTGACGATCCCAACAAGACCTACACGATGGACGAGCTGAAGGCGCGTGGCGCGCAGGTCTATACGTCGAATTGCGCGGTCTGCCACCAGCCGACCGGCAAGGGCGCGGGCCAGTTTCCGGCGCTCGACGGCAGCAAGGTCGCCAATGGTCCGATTGCTGAACATGTGAGCATTGTGTTGAAGGGCAAGGGCGCGATGCCGAATTGGGGCACGGCGCTGAACGACGTCGAGATCGCTTCGGTGATCACGTACGAACGCAATACCTGGGGCAACCACACGGGCGACATCCTGCAGCCGAAGCAAGTCGCCGATGCACGTAACGGCAAGATGCCAGAAGGTGGCGATCATCTGGCGGCAGCGGGCGCGGCGGCAGGTTCGGACGTCGCGGCGAGCGGCGCGGAAGCGGCAAGCGCGGCTCCGGCAGCGTCCGCGGCACCGGCATCGGACACTGCGGCTCAGTCGGCTTCGCTGCCGGCTAGCGTGTACTTCGAGACGGGCAAGGATGTTTTGCCCGCCGACGCCGCCAGCGCGATCCAGGCTGCTGCCGACTACGCGAAGGCACATCCGGACGCGAAGCTGACGTTGTCCGGTTTCACCGACGCAACCGGCTCCGCCGCCAAGAACGCTGAACTCGCGAAGGCGCGTGCGCAGGCCGTTCGCGACGCGCTGAAAGCCGCGGGCGTAGCGGAAGACCGCATTGTTTTGAAGAAGCCGGAAACGATCACGGGCGGTGCTGACGCGAGAGAAGCACGGCGTGTAGAGATTAGTCCGGCTGCCTGACGTACCGGTTCGTCCAGTTTCCTTCTGAAAGGAAGCTGGCGTAGCGTAACGCCAAGTGCCGCAGTATTCGCTTTAGGAGATTGTCATGTCTAGCATCGGACACGATGTAACCGCGGGCCACGAACATGGTCACGCTCACGACGAGCACGCGCACGAACTGCCGTACGGCTGGCGTCGCTGGTTGTTCGCGACGAACCACAAGGACATCGGTACCTTGTACCTGTTGTTCTCGTTCATCATGTTCCTCTCCGGGGGCGTGATGGCGCTAATGATCCGCGCCGAGCTCTTCGAGCCGGGCCTGCAGATCATGCGTCCCGAGTTCTTCAACCAGTTGACCACCATGCACGGCCTGATCATGGTGTTCGGCGCGATCATGCCGGCGTTCGTCGGTTTCGCGAACTGGATGATTCCGCTGCAGATCGGCGCGTCGGACATGGCCTTCGCACGGATGAACAACTTCAGCTTCTGGCTGCTGCCGGTTGCCGCCATCTTGCTGATCACGTCGTTCTTCGTTCCCGGCGGCGCGACCGCTGCGGGCTGGACGCTGTACGCACCGCTCTCCACGCAGATGGGCCCGGGCATGGACTTCGCCATTTTCGCGATCCACCTGATGGGTGCGTCGTCGATCATGGGCGGGATCAACATTGTCGTGACGATTCTGAACATGCGCGCGCCCGGCATGACGCTGATGAAGATGCCGATGTTCTCCTGGACCTGGCTGATCACCGCCTACCTCTTGATTGCCGTGATGCCGGTGCTGGCAGGCGCGATCACCATGGTGCTGTTCGATCGCCACTTCGGCACGTCGTTCTTCAACGCAGCGGGCGGCGGCGACCCGGTGATGTACCAGCATATCTTCTGGTTCTTCGGGCATCCCGAGGTGTACATCATGATCCTGCCGGCGTTCGGGATTGTGTCGCAGGTGATTCCGGCGTTCTCGCGCAAGCCGCTGTTCGGCTATAGCTCGATGGTGTATGCAACTTCGTCCATCGCGATTCTCTCGTTCATGGTCTGGGCGCACCACATGTTCGCCACCGGCATGCCGGTGACGGGCCAGCTTTTCTTCATGTACGCGACCATGCTGATCGCGGTGCCCACGGGCGTGAAGGTGTTCAACTGGGTCGCGACCATGTGGCGCGGTTCGTTGAGCTTCGAGACGCCCATGCTGTTCGCCATCGGCTTCCTGTTCGTGTTCACCATGGGCGGGTTCACGGGCCTGATCCTCTCCATGGCGCCGCTCGATATCCAGATGCACGGGACTTACTACGTGGTGGCCCACTTCCACTACGTGTTGGTGGCGGGGTCGCTGTTCGCGCTCTTCTCCGGTTGGTATTACTGGTCGCCGAAGTGGACGGGCTGGATGTATAACGAGACGCGCGGCAAGATCCACTTCTGGGCGTCGATGATCTTCTTCAACATCACGTTCTTCCCGATGCACTTCCTGGGCCTCGCCGGCATGCCGCGTCGTTATGCGGATTACCCGGCGCAGTTCACGGACTTCAATCAGATTGCGACGATCGGTGCGTTTGGTTTCGGTCTGGCGCAGGTGTACTTCCTGTTCGCTGTGGCGTTGCCGGCGTATCGCGGCGGTGGCGAACTGGTTAAGGCTGACGATAAGCCGTGGGACGGCGCCGAAGGTCTGGAATGGACCGTGCCGAGCCCGGCTCCGTTTCATACGTTCGAACAGCCGCCGCACGTGGAATAAGCGCGTGGAGTGAAGCCAGGCAGCGCGTGCCGTCGTTGGATGTTGCAAAACGGGACGCGCGCCACGCAGGACAATGACAGCGAAGCGCATGACTAGCGGAATAAAGCCTGAACGCATGACCCGGAATTTACAGAAGCAACGCACGCCTGCGGAAGTTCGCGCGGGCAACAAGCGGCTCGGCCTGATCCTGCTGGCAGTAGCCGCGGTGTTTTTTCTGGCGGTAGTCGTCGATCAGTACGTGCGCTCAAGAGGTTAAGGAAGGTGTCGACGCCTCAAGAGATCAAGGAAGACCGCGCGTTCAACCGCTCGATGATGGTCAAGCTGATTGTCGTGGCGGCGGCCATGTTTGGTTTCGGGTTTGCGCTCGTGCCAATGTACCGCGCGATCTGCTCGATCACCGGCATCAACAATCTGGTGCAGCGCGATGTAGGCGCGCGCGAGGCGAAGAACACGCAGGTCGATACGAGCCGCACGATTTCCATCGAATTCGATGCCAACGCGCGCGGTCCCTTGCAGTTCAAGCCGGAACAGAACACGCTGGACGTGCATCCGGGCGAAGTGATGACGGTGATGTACGAGGTGACCAACCAGCAGGGCCGCACGGTGCAGGCGCAAGCCATTCCGAGCTACGCGCCGATGCAGGCCACCGAGTACTTCAAGAAGATTGAGTGTTTTTGTTTTACGCAGCAAACGTTGAAGCCGAACGAGACGCGGCGCATGCCCGTAGTGTTCGTGGTGGATCCGAAGCTGCCGAAGGATGTGAAAACGATCACGTTGTCGTACACATTCTTCGAGTTGAGCACGCCCGCGTCGGTTTCGCGGAGCAGCGGTATTTAGTAGGGCTGCGCCTGTAGCAAACGCGCGCGGCTCCAGTTCATAAGCCGCTCCAGGCGGCGGAGACGCAAGATGGTTGAAACACAAAAGCCGGCGCCGAAGAGCAGTTTTCTCCGGTTGCTGAAGGTGGTTTTCTGGTCGTTCTTCGGCGTGCGCCGTCGGCGTGATCTGGAAAGCGATACCTCGCTCAATCCGCTGCATGTGGTTGCGGCCGGGATTATCGGGGCGGTGCTGTTTATCGTCGTGTTGCTGGTGGTGGTGAGGGCGGTGGTGGGATAAAGCCAGTGGTGTCGCTGCAGATGGATCGAACTGCGGCGCCGGTGGCAGCAAAAAATTCAAGCAACTGGATCGAAGTGGAGAATCAATAATGAGCGGTCAAAACGAAAGCCCATACTATTTCGTCCCGCACCCGTCGAGACATCCGATCATGGCCGCCACCGGCCTGCTGATCTCGATGGCTTCGCTGGCGTCGTGGGTCAATGGTGAACCGTGGGCGCCGATCACGTTCGTCATCGGCCTGCTTTGGCTGCTGTACACGCTGTGGCACTGGTTCGGAGACTCCATCGGCGAATCCGAAGGCGGGATGTACGGCAAGAACGTGGATTTGTCGTACCGATGGAGCATGAGCTGGTTCATCTTCTCCGAAGTGATGTTCTTCGCGGCGTTCTTCGGCGCGTTGTTCTACGCACGCCAGATTGCGCTGCACGAACTGGGCAGCCTCGATTACAAGTTGATCTGGCCGGACTTCAGTGCCGTGTGGCCGAACAATGGTCCCGCCGCGCTTGTGCCGCACTTCCGTTCCATGACGCCGTGGCCGCTGCCGACGATCAACACCGCGCTGCTGCTGAGTTCAGGCGCGACGCTGACTGTCGCTCACCATGCGCTGCGCGAGAATCATCGGAACAAAACAATTATCTGGCTGGGCGCGACCATTCTGCTTGGTCTCTGCTTCCTGTTCTGCCAGGGCTACGAGTATTTCCACGCTTACAACGAGCTGAACCTGACGCTGGCTTCAGGCGTGTACGGTTCCACGTTCTTCCTGCTGACGGGTTTCCACGGTTTCCACGTGTTCCTCGGCGGCACGATGCTCACTGTCGTTCTCGTGCGCGTGATCCGTGGGCACTTCACGGCGGAGCATCACTTCGCGTTTGAAGGCGCCGCGTGGTACTGGCACTTCGTGGACGTAGTGTGGCTCGGGTTGTACGTGGTCGTGTACTGGCTGTAAGCGTTCAGGCTGGAAGGGCGCGGCGGGTTGATCCAGCCACGTGCGGTTTGGCAGGATAGTTTGAAGTCGATTGAAAAAGATGCTTTGCAAAGCGCCGCCTCGACCTGACTCGGGCGGCGTTTTGCTTTTGGATGCGGCTTAGTGCGAATGCTGCTGCGGAATTGTTGAAAAGTGTTTCCCGATGCGCCGTTTTGTCGCAGCGCCGAGCGCAACGGCCCGCTAGTATTCCGCGAACCTTCGCGCTGCCTGGAAGCCCAAGCTCACGCGCTTCTCGGCGTCCGCATCTCGGCGTCCGCTCTCAGCGTCCGAGCGGAATTCCGGTGGACTGGATCCAGCCCATCCAGTGCGCGAACAGGATGAAGAGAAACAGTGAGATCGACAGCCCGACCCGCATGGCAAGCGACCACACCATGCGCTTGGTCTTGCCCTTGTCGGTCATCATGAAGTACAGCGCCGAACCCAGGCTCGCGATGATGAGAATGAATGCAATGGCAACGAATATGTGCATGAAAACAGCCAGTTGGCCTAAGAAGTTCGATCCTTCGATTATCGCACCGCAGGTAATGTGCCGCGTGGGTGTTCAGGTTTTCATCGGTGGGAACGTGGTATGAAAATCCGCTTCTGGCCGGCGCTGATCATCCTGATCGTCATGGCGGTCACCGTGCGCCTCGGTTTCTGGCAACGGGACCGCGCGCATCAGAAAGAGCAATTGAATGCGCAGATTGTTGCGTTCGAAAACGCGCCCGTGCAACGCGTGGGCGCGACACCGCTTGCGTTGAAGGGCATCGAGTTTCATCGTGTGCTGGCGCGTGGCACGTTCATGCCCGATCAGGTCGTTTATCTCGATAACCGGCCGTATAACGACCAGCCGGGCTTCTACGTCGTGATGCCGCTCAAGATCGATGGCGGTGGCGTCGTACTGGTGAATCGCGGCTGGTTGCCGCGTAATCTGGTGGATCGGACGGGTATAGAGCCGTATGAAACGCCAAGCGGTGAGGTTGAGGTTGAAGGCATTGCGCGGGCGAATGCGTCGCAGGCTTTCGAACTCGGGCACGGCGGCTCCGCAGCGCGGCAAAAGATTCGGCAGAATCTCGATGTCGCCGCGTACGCAGCCGAAACGGGTTTGCCGCTGCAACCGTTCGTGATCCAGCAGTTGAACAATAGTGGCGACAAGCTGGTGCGTGACTGGCCGGCGCCTACTATGGGTGTGGATACCAACTACGGTTATATGCTGCAGTGGTGGGGCATGGCGCTTGCCGCGCTGGGTTTTGGACTGTACGCGGCGCGGCGCGCGGCGAAGAAAGACAACACCGGGCAGGCTGCTCCGGAAACACTCGATGGGAAGGTTTGATCCAACGGGTTGGCTCACAAAGCGATGACCGTGCGTTCGCGAGCAGGCGGGCGTATTCGGAAGTGACAGGCAGAACGCACACTCGACCGAAAACCGAGTCGGACGGGCGGCCATGAAGCAGCCATGAAGCAGGCGCGACACGCTTGAATGAATGATTGCATCGCGTGGAAGAAGTACGCGATGCCGCACACGAATAGAGGCAACATTTTGTCCATGCAAACTCCCCGACCTTCGCCGTCCGCCATCCACAAGGCGCGTACCCAGCAGCAAGAACGCACCCCCGGTTCATGGAACAAGGGACGCTGGATGCTGCTCTTGCTCGCGGCCGTTTGCGCGGCGCCAGTGATTGCGTCGTATCTGATGTACTACGTGATCAAGCCGGCCGGCGGCACCACGAGCTATGGCGCGCTGATCGAGCCGCAACGCCCGATCCCTGAGCAAATGGTCGTCACCGACGAACAAGGCAAGCCGATGCCGCTCACCGCCATGCGCGGCAAATGGCTGATGGTCACGGTCAATGGCAGCGACTGCAACGAGCAATGCGTGACGCGCCTGTTCTTCATGCGGCAAGTGCGCGCGCTGCAATCGGGGGAGCGCGAACGCGTGGTCAACGTCTGGCTGCGCACCGACGACAAACCCGTCTCGACCGTGATCCGCGAGGCTTATCCGCAGCCGGACACGCGCATGCTGGTCGCCGATCTCGCAGCCGTGGCTGCGTGGCTGCCGGCGGGCGCCGATTCGCAACTCACCGATCACATCTTCCTCGTCGATCCCAACGGCAACCTCATGATGCGTTTCCCGAAGAATCCTGTGCCGGAGAAGATCAAGGCGGATCTGGCGAAGCTGCTCAAGTGGTCACGTATCGGTTGAGGATGAGTTGAGGACAGCGCGCGCATGACTTACGTTTTACAACTGGGATTGATCGGCATCTGCGTTGCGTTGTTGCCGCTTTCGTACGTGTGGGTGAAAGCCGACGACAACAAATTTCGCAAGCTCGTCTGGCTGACTACGTTCCTGACGCTGGATCTGGTGATGTTCGGCGGTTTTACGCGGCTCACGGATTCCGGCCTCGGCTGTCCCGACTGGCCGGGTTGTTACGGCACCTCGTCGCCGTTCATCGCGCATGCGGCTATTACTGCCGCCCATCAGGCGATGCCGACGGGGCCGGTGAGTGTCGGCAAGGCGTGGATTGAAATGATTCACCGCTACTTCGCGATGGCGATCGGCGTGCTGATCATCGCGCAGGTGCTGATCGCGTGGACGGCGCGTTTCAAGCGGCGCCCGCTGCACGTCTCGCCGTGGTGGCCGACGGCGATCCTGATGCTGATCGTGGTTCAAGGTGCGTTCGGTGCCTGGACGGTCACAATGAAACTGCAGCCAGTGATTGTCACCACGCATTTGCTGCTCGGTTTGGCGCTGCTCGGTTCGCTCGGCTGGCTGGCCGCGCGCCAGACGCCGATTCCCGCCATCGATCCCGCCGCCGCCCGCTGGCTGCCCGCGGCGCTCATCGGATTATTGCTGCTGGCGTTCCAGATCGCGCTGGGCGGCTGGGTCAGCACCAATTACGCGGTGCTCGCCTGCGCGGACTTTCCGCTTTGCAACGGTGCCTGGATCCCGCCGATGAACTTCGAACACGGCTTCCACCTGTGGCGCGCGCTAGGCATGACCGGCGACGGCGATGTCATCTCGCAGGACGCGCTCGTTGCGATTCACTGGACCCACAGGACGTTTGCGGTAGTCGTGGTGCTGTACATGCTGTGGCTCGCGGCGAAACTGCGTCGATTTGAGTCATTGAGAAAACCCGCTAACGGCATCATGCTCGTGATCGTTGTCCAGTTTCTGACGGGACTGTCGAACATCCTGCTGCAGTGGCCGCTGCCCATTGCCGTAGCGCACAACGGCGGGGCGGCCATCCTTTTGCTGTTACTCGTTATGGTAAACTTTCGAATCTCTTCCAGCCGTCCCGGTCACGCCGCGGGGTCGCCTGCCACCACCGCCCCGCGCGACGCCGTTCCTGCATCACTCCAGCGCCAAGCTCCGTGAGTTTCTATGGACAGCACGACACTGATTTCCCCCTCCGGTAGCCGCCTCTCGCAGTACATCGCGTTGACCAAACCGCGCGTGACGCAACTCGCGGTTTTCTGCGCCGTGATCGGTATGTTCCTTTCAACGCCGGGCATGGTGCCGTGGACCGTGTTGATCGGCGGAACGGTGGGTATCTGGCTGCTGGCCGGCGCTGCATTCGCCATTAACTGCCTGATGGAGCAAAAGATCGATGCCATGATGCGCCGCACCGCATGGCGTCCGTCCGCGCGCGGCGAGATCACGCCCGTGCAGATCCTGCTGTTCTCAGCGGTGCTCGGCGGCGCGGGCATGTGGACGCTCTATACGTTCACGAATGCGCTGACCATGTGGCTGACGATCGCGACGTTCGTTGGCTACGCGGTGATCTATACGTGCTTGCTGAAGCCGGCCACGCCTCAGAACATCGTGATCGGTGGTGCGTCGGGTGCAATGCCTCCGGCGTTGGGCTGGGCCGCGGTTACAGGCCACGTTCCCGGCGATGCATGGATCCTCGTGCTGATCGTCTTCGTGTGGACGCCGCCGCATTTCTGGGCGCTGGCGTTGTACAGGAGGAAGGATTACGAGAACGCCGGCTTGCCGATGCTGCCGAACACGCACGGCGAGAAATACACGCGTCTGCATATCCTTTTGTACACGGTGATCCTGTTCGCCGTGACCATGATGCCGTTCATCTCCGGTATGAGCGGTGTCCTTTATCTTGCGTCGGCGGTGGTGCTCGGCGGCATGTTTCTCGGTTATGCGTGGAAGATTTATCGTGAATATTCCGATGCCTTGGCGCGCAAGACCTTTCGGTTCTCCATCGTGTATTTGTCGCTGCTGTTCGGCGCGCTGCTCGTGGATCATTACGTGCGGACGGTGATCGGAGTATGAAGTTTTCAGTGCGAGGGATCGTTGTCTGGATGGGATTCGTATTGGCCGCCGCACTGCTCGCAGGATGCGAGAGCAAACCGGCGTTCACGAACCTCGATATCACCGGCAATACGCAGTTCGGCAGCGATTTTTCGCTGCCCGACACCAGCGGCAAACCGCGTACGCTAGGCGATTTCAAAGGCAAGGCCGTCGTGCTGTTCTTCGGCTATACGCATTGCCCGGATGTCTGTCCGACCACGCTTGCTGAACTCTCGCAGGCGCTGCAAAAACTCGGCGATGACGGCAAGCGCGTCCAGGTGCTGATGGTCACCGTCGATCCCGCTCGCGATACGGCGCCGTTGCTGGGCGAATATGTATCGGCGTTTAGTCCGACGTTTATTGGTTTGCGTCCCGCGGACACTTCGGAGCTCGTCAAGATCACGAAGGATTTTCGCGTGTATTACGCGCAGGCTCCGGGCAAGACGGCTGGCGAATACACGATGGACCACACGGCCGCGAGTTACGTCTTCGACCCGCAAGGGCGGCTCAGGCTGTTCGCACGCGACGGGCAGGGCGTGGATACGTGGGTACATGATCTGAAGTTATTGCTCGACTGAGCAGACACAACAAGCGGTGACAAGCAGGCCGTTCCAACGTGAGTTGGAACGGCTTTTTTAACGCTTTGCGGCTGCGTTCCGCGCTTAATCGTACGCAGCGACGCCGTGCTCTTTCAAGCGTTTTTCCCAGCCCGCGTTGTCGCGCAGTTCTTCGAAACCAAACTGCCGAAGAAGGGGTACGACGGTGTCCGAGTTCTGAGCGAATACGCCAACGATGCGGTCATACCCCGACTCACTGGCAAAAGCCATGCACGACTTGATCAATTGGCGTGCGATACCCGCTCTCCTTGCGCCAGGCTCCACGAATAACGCCGCAAGCCGTGCGCTCCTGCCTGACACGCCTATCAGCAGGCTTGCTCCCACGCTGATGTCGTCCTGTTCCGCGACCCAGCACGCGTTGCGAAGCGGGTCAGGCGCGGTCAGGTAATCAGCCACCACCATTGCCGTGTGCGTTTCCTGCTCGCGTTGTCCTTGTATTCCGCCGGGGGCGAGCTGTGCCTCGCGCTCGACGATCCAGCCGAAATCTCCGGGTCGCGGACCACGCAATTGAACCTGCGGAGCGTTGGAGGGAGGGGAGAGCAGGCGCTGGACACATCCCATCGATGCAATCAGTTGCGTGCGTTCACCCTGCGTCATGGCGTCCAAAGTGGCTGATACGTCATCGCGTACGTGTGTACTTGCCGCCGTCAGTCCGGCCTCTCCGGCAGCGGTCAATGAAACCTGGTTGCTGCGGGCATCGGCGGCAAATGGACGCCGCTCGATCAGTCCGCTGCGCTCGAACTGCGTCAGCATCCGGCTCAGATAACCGGTATCGAGCCCGAGCGTGCGCGAAATATCCGCCGCCGTGCAGGTTCCGGCATGTATGACGGCGAACAGCACGCGCATTTCCATCAGCGACAGCGCGCTGTGTTCGACCAACTCGTGCGGCGCCCGGACGTGGCACGCATAAAACCACTGGAAGCGGCGCACCGCGTCCGTCAGGCTGTCGCTGCTGGAACTGACCATAGTTGCCTCGCTCTCTCGTTTTTATGTCGCTCGCCGTTTCCCCTGGCGAATCGATCTCACGCATTGTGCCGATAAAAAGCATGATCGTGCGCAAGAGCTGGCGCCGCACATCTTGCGGTGCTTGAAGGGCGTCTATAGTGTGTAGACCAGTCGCGCTGAAGTGGGCTGCATTCAAGGGTAATTACTGATACGAAAGTGTGCGTGAAATAAATTTGAGATACGTTTAACTTATTGATAATTAACGTATTTATTCAATGATCGACAATTGATTTCGTAAATTGACTGGTATTATTTTGGTTATATAATGGGCTCGCCAAAGACGCCTGCTTTGCGACCATTCTTATGGACATTCGGTTAGCCAAACGATCGTAAAAAATGGTCGCAAAGTGTCAATCAAGGTGTCCGGAAGGTGTTCTGCTCATCCGCTGTTCCTGGATCAGGCATCGCGCCAGAGTCCACCGGTTATCGGACCGGCGAGACGTCGAAACAGGCGTCGCAAAACAATTCCAGAGGCGAAAAACGCCATCGCGGGGAATCGCTACGGATCGTTTCATCGGCGAATTCCGGCCTGCTCGCAGCGGGTGCGATGGTTGATGGAGCCTCATCACGCGCCAGATGCGCGTCACGCTGCACGTTTCACGAGAGAGATTCATGCTGAAAGGAAACATCCTGACGACCGACGGCTGGATATACGGCTCGATCGAGTTCGAGAACGGACGGGTGACGGCGCTCGAAGGCGCGCGCGTGGACCCGAAGACCAATGACGCGCCCTATATCCTGCCGGGTTTCGTCGACTGCCATGTGCATGGCGGCGGCGGTGCGGACATCATGGAAGGCGGCGACGCCGCGAGCACCGTTGCGCGCGAGCACGCGAAGCACGGCACCACCAGCATGCTCGCCACCACCATGACCGCGCCGCGCGACGAACTGATGGCGGTCGTCGCAGGTCTTGGCGAACAATCCATCCGCCGCGCGCCCGGCGGCGCGCGCGTGCTCGGCGTGCATCTGGAAGGTCCTTATATCAATCCCGGCAAGCTCGGCGCGCAACCGGATGCGGCGGCCGTCGCCGTGCGCGACGAAGTGCTGAAATACTTGTCGCTCGCGCCCATCCGCGTGGTCACGATTGCGCCGGAAATCTCCGGGCATATTGAAGTGATCCAGGAAATGGCGGCGCGCGGCGTGCGCGTGCAATTGGGCCATTCGCTCGGTACTTATGACGACGCCGTCAACGCGCTCAAACACGGCGCACGCGGTTTCACGCATCTGTTCAACGCCATGTCGCCGCTGCATCACCGCGATCCCGGCATGGTCGGTGCAGCGCTCGCGCATGCCGAGTATGCCGAACTGATTCCCGATCTTCTGCACGTGCATCCCGGCGCAATTCGCGCCGCGTTACGCGCCATTCCGCGCCTGTACGTCGTCACCGACAGTACTTCGGCGTCCGGCATGCCCGATGGCGAATATCGCCTGGGCAGCCAGCACGTCACGAAATGCATGGGCGGTGTGCGCCTCGCCGACGGCACGCTCGCCGGCAGCACGCTGACCATGGATCAGGCGCTGCGCAATCTTGTCTCCATCGGCTTGCCGATGGCGGACGTTTCCAATCGCCTGTCACGCTACGCCGCCGATTATCTCGGCCTCGAAGACCGAGGCCGGATCGCGCGCGGTGCGTGGGCGGACCTCGTCGTTTTCGATCGCGAACTGGCGTTGACGGCTACTTATGTAGAGGGTGAATCAATTGTCGAATATGCTTGATGAGGCACTGGCTTCCGCCGATGTGGTGGTCGCCCAGCTCGCCGATACTTCCCACATTGAAGCACTTGCCGCGCGGCTCGCTGAAGAGCCGCGCCATGTCGCGCTGACCGTTGCACGCGGTTCATCGGATCACGCCGCCAGTTACTTCGCAGGCCTGACGATGAGCCGGATCGGCGTACCGGTTGCTTCGCTGCCAATGTCGGTGGCGACCCTGCAGCAAGCGCCATTGCGCGTGAAAGGCCAACTGGCCGTGGCGTTTTCGCAGTCCGGCAAGAGTCCCGATCTGATCGGTACGATGCAGGCGTTGCGTGCCGCGGGCGCGCTGACCGTGGCCGCCGTCAACGCGCCCGGTTCGCCGCTTGCCGAAGCTTGCGAGTGGAATCTGCCACTGCTGGCCGGGCCGGAGCTATCCGTTGCCGCGACCAAAAGCTATATCGCGATGTTGTCGCTGTCGGCGATCGTGATTGCGCATGTGCAGAAGGACGCCGAGTTGCTGAGTGCGCTGAAAACCCTGCCGGATGCATTGCGCGCGGCGGGCAAGCTCGACTGGTCGCACGCCATCGATGAACTGAAAAACGTCAACCGGATGATCGTGATCGGCCGTGGACTGGGTCTTGCGATCGCCCAGGAAGCGGCGCTGAAGCTGAAGGAAACGTCGGGCATACAAGCCGAAGCGTTCTCCAGCGCGGAAGTGCGGCATGGACCGATGGAACTCATCGGCGAGGACTATCCGCTGCTCGTGTTCGCACCGCGTGGTCCGGAGCAGGCTGGTCTGATCCAGCTCGCCCGCGACATGCGCGCTCGCGGCGCCCGTGTGCTGCTCGCCGCGCCCGCTAACGTTCCCGAAGCCACGTTGCCGCTCGTCGAGACGGCCCATTTCGCGCTCGATCCGATCGCCGCGATCCTGTCGTTCTACGTAATGGCCGATGGCCTGGCTGCCGCGCGCGGGCGCAATCCCGACGCGCCGCGCCATCTGGCCAAAGTCACCGAAACCCGTTAATCGAGAGTTATCCGATGCGCCGTGCCGAGGAGTCCCTGTTGAATCATTCCCCCGAAAATCCGAACGATGTCGTGCTGCTCGCGCCGTTCACCGGCCCGATGGTGCCGCTCGCCGATGTCCCCGATCCAGTGTTTGCGGACGGCATGTTCGGCGATGGTATCGGTATCGATCCGCTTGAAGGTGCGCTGCTCGCACCCTGCGACGGCGTCATCACGCATCTCGCGCGCACCCATCACGCGGTGACTCTGCGCACGCCGCAGGGCGCGGAAATCCTGGTGCATATCGGTATCGATACGGTTGAGCTTGCCGGCAAAGGTTTTACGCCGAAGGTCGAGCAAGGCGCGAGCGTGCGCGCCGGTCAGGTGCTGATCGAATTCGATGCCGACTATGTTGCGCAGCATGCGCCGAGCCTCGTTTCGGTGATTGCGGTCGCCAACAGCGACGCGTTCGAGGTTATCGACCGCGCCGGCCGCGGCATGCTGAAGGCGGGCGACAGCCGGTTGCTCGTGCTGCGCGGCAAGGGCGGCGCGAAGGCCGACGCGGCCCGCAGCGATTCGAATTTCACCGACGAAGCGCGCCGCAACGTGACGCTCGCGCACGCCGGCGGGTTGCATGCGCGGCCCGCCGCACGCGCCCGCGAAGCGGCGCGTGGTTTCGACGCCAAGGTCGAAGTGCGCTTCAACGGCCGCAAGTCGCCGATTGAAAGCGTGGTCGGTTTGCTCGGACTCGGAGCCGGCGAAGGCGCGACTGTCGAATTACTCGGCGTGGGCGCACAAGCGGCGGCGGCGGTTGACGCGGTCGCAGCGGAATTGCTGCGCGAAGCGCATGGTGAAGTGGAAGAGAAACCGGCGCGCACTCAATCACCCGCGCCGCTCGCAGTCGCGCGGGACCCCGGCAAGCCGCTCGATCCGAACACGATTGCGGGCGTGTGCGCCTCGCCCGGTGTAGCGGTCGGCAAGCTGGTGCGCTGGGACGATAACGACATCACGCCGCCCGAGCAGGCAACGGGGACATCGGCATCGGAAAGCCACTCGCTGGACAAGGCCATTGCGGCCATCGACGCGGAACTCGACGAAACCGTGCGTACCGCTTCGCAACGCGGCGCAGTTGGCGAGGCGGGGATTTTCGCGGTGCATCGCGTGTTGCTCGAAGATCCGACGCTGCTCGACGCCGCCCGCGATCTCATCAGCCTCGGCAAGAGCGCTGGGTTTGCATGGCGTGAAGCGATTCGCGCGCAGATCGTGTTGCTGTCGAATATCGAAGATTCGTTGCTGGCTGAACGTGCTGCCGATCTCCGCGATATCGAAAAGCGCGTGCTGCGCGCACTCGGCTATACGAACACGGCGGCGCGCGAATTGCCCGACGAAGCCGTCCTTGCCGCCGACGAATTCACGCCCTCCGATTTGTCGTCGCTCGATCGCACGCGCGTGACCGCGTTGTTGATGGCACGCGGCGGCGCGACGTCGCACGCGGCGATCATCGCGCGCCAGATGGGCATTCCGGCGCTGGTTGCAGTGGGCGACGCGCTGCTCGCGATTCCCGACGGCACGCAGGTTGTCGTCGATGCCTCCGCTGGACGCCTCGAATACGCACCGACCGCACTTGATGTCGAACGCGCGCGCCTCGAGCGTCAGCGTCTTGCGGGCGTGCGTGAGGTGAACCGGCGTACGTCGCAGGAAGCGGCAGCTACGAGCGATGGCCGCACGATCGAAGTCGCGGCGAATATCGCGACACTCGAGGACGCAAAGACCGCTGTCGAAAACGGCGCCGATGCAGTCGGCCTCCTGCGCACGGAACTGTTGTTCATCCATCGCCAGTCGGCACCCACAGCGGATGAACATAGGGATAGCTATCAATCCATCGTCGGTGCGCTGAATGGCCGTACGGCGATCATCCGCACGCTCGATGTGGGCGCGGACAAGGAAGTCGATTACCTCACGCTGCCGCCCGAAACGAATCCGGCATTGGGCTTGCGCGGCATCCGTCTTGCACAAGTACGCCCCGATCTCCTCGACGACCAGTTGCGTGGCCTGCTCGCGGTGAAGCCGTTCGGCACGGTGCGCATTCTTCTGCCGATGGTCACCGACTCCGGCGAACTCGTGCGCCTGAGAAAGCGTATCGATGAACTCGCGGCGGAAATCGGCCGGACCGATCCCATTCAAGTTGGCGTGATGATCGAAGTGCCGTCGGCGGCGCTGCTGGCCGATCAACTCGCTCGACACGCGGATTTCCTGTCCATCGGCACGAACGATCTCACGCAATACACGCTCGCGATGGACCGTTGTCAGGCCGATCTCGCCGCTCAAGCCGATGGCTTGCATCCCGCCGTGCTGCGCCTCATCAAGGCCGCGACGGATGGCGCGGCCAAACACGGCAAATGGGTCGGCGTGTGCGGTGCGCTGGGCGGCGATCCTGTCGCCGTGCCCTTGCTCGTGGGCCTTGGCGTGACGGAATTGTCGGTGGACCCGGCTTCGGTTCCCGGCATCAAGGCGCTCGTGCGCAAACTCGATTACCCACTGTGCCGTCAGCGCGCTGAGGACGCCTTGGCGCTCGAATCAGCACAGGCAGTAAGAGCAGCAAGTCGCGAAATCTGGCCGCTGGACTAACACGTCCGTCCGGCAGCCAGCCTTCGCGTTTATCACGTTTATTAGTAAAAAAGCTTCGATCGACGACACGTTTCACCACCACGATCAACGACAAGACACTTATCTCTGGAGAACCTGATGGACGCTAACCTGTTTGCAAGAATGCAGCGTCTCGGCCGCGCGCTGATGCTGCCGATTGCCGTGCTACCGGTGGCCGGGCTGCTATTGCGCCTCGGCCAGCCGGATGTCTTCAACATCAAGATGATCGCCGACGCAGGCGACACGATCTTTTCAAACCTGCCACTGTTGTTCGCCATCGGCGTGGCGGTCGGTTTTGCGAAGGACAATAACGGTACGGCCGGTCTGGCGGGTGCGATCGGTTACCTGATCGAAATCGCGGTGATGAAGGACATCAACGACAAGCTCAACATGGGCGTGCTGTCGGGTATTGCGGCAGGTTGCATGGCCGGGTTTCTCTACAACAAGTACAAAGACATCAAGCTGCCTGAGTACCTCGCGTTCTTCGGAGGGAAACGCTTCGTGCCGATTGTCACGGGGGTGGCCTGTCTGGTGATGGGGATTGTGTTTGGCTATATCTGGACGCCGATCCAGGCGGCTATCGATGCAGCCGGCGGCTGGCTGACGGGCGCGGGCGCTATCGGCGTGTTCGTGTTCGGCGTGCTGAACCGGATCCTGCTGGTGACGGGTCTGCACCACATCATCAACTCGCTCGCATGGTTCGTGTTCGGCTCGTACACACCCACGGGCGGCGGCGCGGCGGTGACGGGCGACTTGCATCGCTTCTTCGCTGGCGACAAAACCGCGGGTGGCTTCATGACGGGTTTCTTCCCGATCATGATGTTCGGCTTGCCGGCAGCGTGCCTGGCCATGTTCCACGAAGCACCGAAGGAACGTCGTGCATTGGTGGGAGGCTTGCTTTTCTCGATGGCGCTGACCGCGTTCTTGACGGGCGTGACCGAGCCAATCGAATACACCTTCATGTTTCTTGCACCGGCGCTGTACGCGATCCACGCGGTGCTGACGGGCCTGTCGCTTGCCATTTGCTCAGCGTTGGGTATTCACCTCGGCTTCACATTCTCGGCTGGGGCGATCGACTACGTGCTGAACTACGGGCTTTCGCAGCGCGGCTGGCTGGCGATTCCGGTCGGCCTGGTCTACGGTCTGGTGTATTACGGCCTGTTTCGCTTCTTCATCCGCAAGTTCAACATGGCAACGCCGGGCCGTGAGCCTGCTACGACCGAAGCAGAAGTCGAGTCGTACGATTCCACGGGCTTTGTTTCCCCGACCGCTGGCGCTACCGTGCCGCGCGCAGTGCGCTACATTGCCGCTTTGGGCGGTGCGTCGAACCTGACGGTCGTCGACGCCTGCACCACCCGTCTGCGTCTTTCGGTGGTGGATTCAGAGAAGGTTTCGGAACCCGAGTTGAAGTCGATTGGTGCTCGTGGTGTGTTGAAGCGTGGCGCGACGAGTGTGCAGGTCATCATCGGGCCGGAAGCCGATCTCATCTCCGATGAAATCCGCACCGAACTCGAGCGTTCGTCTACGCGTGGCGCAACGCCGGCTTCGTCCAAGCCTGCTGCTCCTTTGGCCGCTGTCGCGCCAGGCGAAGAAGGTCCGCTGGATCCCGATCCGGTGCGCTGGCTCGCAGTGTTCGGTGGCGCGACCAACGTGGCGTCGCTCGATGCAGTCGCTGCAACGCGGCTGCGGGTGGTCGTTCGCGATCCGTCGTCGGTGGATCGTCAGCGCTTATCTACGCTCGACGTAGCGTGGGTGTCGGCAGACACGTTCCACATTGTCGTGGGCAATGCGGCTGACCGGTACGCGCGCACGTTGGCGACGCGGCTATCGGCGAATGGCGGCGGTGCGGCGCCGTTTCCTGCATAACGGCACCGAAAACGGCTCATTGGCGGATACACCGCTGAGAACGCGCACCCATTCACACTGATGGGTGCGCTGGTTTCAAATCTATTGCTCTACTTTAAGACCCGGCCCGGCGAAAGTCATGGCCGGGTTTTTCTATTCATCAATCCAATAAGTGAGCCTAACTATATAAAAATACGGTTCAATCCAGGGCATTGGTCATGTTTTTATAAAACCCCCGTCAAATGAAAATGCCGGTCATATCTGCGCTGTCAATTCTGATATTTATTCAGTTTTACTGATCGTCTGAATCGATTTTAGAAACCAGCTTCATCACCATTTCCGTTTCGTTATCAGGAGCTGTCATGAGTCTACGCATCGTGATCTGGATCATGCTTACGTTTGCCGCAAGCGTTGCACAGGCCAACACCTTCAATATCAACCGCGACTATTCCCACACTCTTCCCGATGACTCGATTGTTTATCCGGGGAAACCGGGAGAGGGGCCATGGTGCACGACTTCTTCGGCAATTCGAATACGAATGCAAACAGCACCTACGACTCGCTAAACTGAGATTCCACGGCGAGATAGACAAGTTTGCATTGTGATTCAAGCGCTTGGCTTGAAATCGGGGTTCGGTTTTCTGTCTACGGGTGGATCGCCTGGACGAGCGCGAGAGCACGCTCGTGTGTGGGCTCGGGGCTAGTGGTGAGCTCGAAAGTGGGCGCGTCGGGCCCGGCGTTTGGCGTGCGGCAGGTATTGCGCACGAGGTTGGCGAGCTCGGCCATCAAGGTGGCGAAGCTGTGTGCTGGCGTGCCGTCGCTGAGGCAATGGGTAGCGGCCTTGGCCTGTGCCGACACGGATCGCTGGGCTGGCGCCACGGGGTCGCGCGTGGCCTTGGCCTGCTGCTCGGTATCGGCGAACATCAACTCGCGCCAGGCCTCGCACAGGTGCCACTCGACGTAGTAGGCGAGCATGCACAAGAAGATGTGCGCGCGCACCCGATCGGCCTTGCGGTGGTGGATCGGGCGCACCTTTAGGTCGATGGTCTTGAGCGAGCGGAAGGCCCGCTCGACATTGGCCAGCGACTTGTAGTTGCGCACGCACTCGGGCGCATCCATCTGCGTGGCGGGCACGGAGGTGCGAACGATGTACAGGCCGTCGAGCGCCGCCTCGCGGGCGACACCGTCTTGCTTGCGCGCCCAACTCAGGGCCGCGTCGGCGATGCTCAGATCGAAGTGCTTGGCCACCTTGTACTGGTTGATGATCTTGCCCACCCGCACACCGATCGCGTCCTGCCCACTGAGCTTACCCGCGTCCACGCGGGCCTTGATCTTCTTGAGGTGGCGCTCGGTGGCCGCCAACAACTCCTCGCGCTTGTGCGCGCGCAACCGGGCCAGCGCTTCATTGCGGCAGGCCACCAGGCGCTCACCGGGGTAGTCCGGCGAGCTCAGCTCGAGCAGATTGCGTTCATCGAACAGGTCCATCTGAAGATGTCCTTGCTCGAGCAGCGCACGGATTGATACGCTCTTGAGCGCCGTGATCCAGCCGATGCCGTCGGCTTCGCGCATCTCGTCGATGGCCTTCTGCGAGACCATACCCCGATCACCAACCATGACCATGCGCTCAATGCCGAAGTCCTCGCGCAACTTGTGCACCGCGGGCATGAAGGTGCGGCTGTCGGCCGTGTTGCCCTCGTGCACC
>NZ_JALPRJ010000070.1 GCF_030464885.1 Caballeronia sp. SEWSISQ10-4 2
GCAGTACTCTGCATATCGATCTCGTTCGCTCCGCGCTTCTTACTGCGACAAAACCCTTTCGGACACTCCTATCGTTGCCAGCAAAACCGTGACCGGCAAAACCGTTCGAGCCGAATTTTATTCCAGCAATGGTCGTTTGAGAATCTTGGTCGGAACCACGATTTGGATGGAATGGCTACCACCTCATTCCTGGTTCGTCATAGCATCTGCTTCTGGGCATAGCCGGTGGGGAACAAAACCTGACCAGACGGACCTCTTGCTACTCATCGACAACTTGATGGACGCGCTTTAAGGGGTGCAAGTTTTGTTCGCGGGTGGACTCGGTGGAATGTCGCCGAGCAATGCAATCAGCCGCGAAGTGGAACATTTCCCTGATGCGGCCAAGGACGTACCTCTACGCCGTTTCGGCTTACCAACACGCCAGCGGGACGCAGAGAACCGCGGACGGTGGCACGCAAGGGGCAGAGGCGTCGATCGGATCATATACGTATGCGGGAACGACCTTGCAAGAGATCGTTATCTTCGGGATCAGTCATCGATTCCGAGCGAACCACAGCACCATTTCGATGCTCAAACAGGTAGCGCGCGCTACCGCGAGTCTCTGACGGTACGTGCGAGTGATCGCCACGCTGTATATTTTCCGTACTGCTAAACAGGAATCAGCCGAGGCGCTGCTTGAAGGGGGCCGCATCCTTTACTTCAGCGCACGCCGGTCCAACAGACGCTTATCAAGTATCGCAGCGAGTAGTCTTATATCCGCAATGATCCCGCGCGATTCGACGCTGCGCGGCGGTACTGAGTTGGCGAGGTGCCACGAGCCGACTTGAAGGCGCGGCTAAACGAAAATTCCGACCGATAACCGACACGCGATGCGATCTCAATGAGTCGCAGATCGGTTTCCTCGAGCAACCGCGCGGCAACGCCCATCCGCCAGCGCGTCAGATAACTATGTGGCGGCTCACCCACCGAGGCGCTGAAGTTGCGGGCGAAAGCGGCTCGCGACAAACCAACTTCCTGTGCGAGTTCTTCTAGCGTCCACGCACGTTCGGGTGCCTCATGCATGCTCGCGAGAGCCCGTGCCATGTGCGGCGACCGCACGGCGGAAAACCAGTCGTTGGCTGCCGGAGAAGTAGTGTCGGCCCAATCGCGCATGAAGAAGACGAACAAAGATGAAAGCAGGTTGCGCACTACGATCTGATTGCCGAAGTTAGGCGTCTCCACTTCATTACGGAGCATGCGCAGTGTGTCGCTCAGCGGTGAACATCCGGGTTCCGTACCAGCGCGTAGCGACACGGCTTGTGGTAACGCCCGCAAGGCTGGAAGTGCCAGTTGCTGGTCCATGTCGAACTGACCACAGATCAGCGTAACAGCCTTTGGATTGCGATCGACGACGCCATCACGCTTAGCCAGGAACGCCTCCAAAGGAATCGCTTTTCCTCGCGGCGAATACGCCACTTCGTGCCCGCTGCCACGCGGAAACAAGACAAGTTCGCCAGCCCGCAATTCCAAGCTTTCCGTGCCGGGTTGCCGCACGAAGGCGCGTCCTTCCGCCACGAAATGGAACACCACTGCGTCGCGAGGTTCTACAGCGAAACCCCATGGGCCCGCCACGCGCGTGCGCACCAGAACCAAGCCGTCGGCGCGAACTGCTTTCAACCAATCGTTCAATGCGTGCATGACAGCATCTTAGCAAAATGAGACGAATTGCTATGTTATAGCGCACTTCGCGCATGGTCCATCTTCCGAAAGATTGCTCCAATGATGAGATGGACACATCAGGGGCCAAGTCATGACTAGAGATCTCATCCAACGCGCGCTCGACACCATCTACGACCAGGTCTTCAACCGGGGTCAAGGCGACCTGCTGCCAGGTCTCGTTTCCGGGTTATACATCCAACACAACCCGCTTTTCCCGAATGGGCTCGAGGCGATCATGGGTTATATCAAGCAGGCCGGGCGCATACCCTGCGAGGTCAAGCGCGTTGCCGTCGATGGCGATCTCGCCTTTGTGCATGTGCGCTATTTGGACTGGGGCGGTCGGGAAACCGCCGGAGTCGACATCTTCCGCTTCGATGCATACGGAAAAGTCGTCGAGCACTGGGACGTACTGCAGCCAGTCCCGGCCTCTTCTAACAACACCAACACAATGTTCTAAGGAGATCACATGCCTTCTTCATCACATGGTCCGGTCAGAGACGCCGACCTCGTCGCAACGCTGCCTGGTTTCAAGAACGCTTACGCCGAAGTCAACGGTATCCGCCTGCACTATGTGGAAGGTGGTACCGGCGAACCGTTGATTCTACTGCCGAGCTGGCCGCAGACCTGGTGGCAGTTCAGCCGTGTATTGCCGCGGCTCGCGGAACGCTATCGCGTGCTTGCAGTCGATTTTCGCGGCATGGGCAGCTCGGACAAACCCGACGATGGCTACGACAAGAAGACGATGGCGTCCGACATCCACGCCCTCGTGTCCCAGCTTGACCTAGGCACAGTGAATATCGCTGGCAACGATGTCGGCGCGATGGTGGCCTACAGTTTTGCCGCTAACCATCCAGAGGCTACGCGTAAGCTGGTGATGATGGACTCGCCCCATCCGTTCGCGGTATTCGAGCAGATTCCTCTGCTTCCAGCGCCGGGTACCTACGATCTGGAGAATCCAGCGCGCGCGGTACATCCGTGGTGGTTTGCTTTCAACCAGATTCCAGGATTGTCAGAACGAGTGTTCACGGGCCGCTACGGCATCGTGCAGGATTGGCTGTTCGACTACTTGGCAGCCGACAAGACAGCAATCACCGCGCACGACCGCGCGGTGTATACGGCAGCTTACGACAGCGCGGATGCGCTACGCGCAGCCAACAGCTGGTTCTCCTCCTTTGCAACTGACATCGCTGATGCTGGCGGCTATGCGCCGCTAACTATCCCGGTGCTCGGGCTAGGCGGCATCAGCTACGACTTCCTCGCCGCTTTCCTTGGCACGGCTGCCCCTGACGCGACAGTGTTAAAGCTACCCAATACCGGGCACTGGATCCCAGATGAGCAACCGGAAGAAACCGTGCGGCATCTCAATAAATTCTTCGGATAACAGCAGGGGTTCGACTATGTCCAAACAATTCCTCACCACCCGGATCAACAACGCGTACTGGCGTGTGGTGTTTTCTCATCCGCCGATGAATCTGATTGATCCCGATACCATCCTTGAATTTCAACAACTGGTTGGCGAGATCGAGACCGATGAGAACTTGCGCGTCGTCGTGTTCGAAAGTTCCGATCCTGACTACTTCTTCTCGCGCTATGACTTGGCGCGCGCGGCAGAAACGCCAACCGAACCTGGTCCCAGCGGCCTGCCCACTTGGATCGACATGACTACGCGTATCAGCCAGACGCCGGTGGTCAGCATTGCACTGATTCGCGGTCGCACTCGCGGTGGTGGTAGTGAGCTGGCCCTGGCGATGGACATGCGCTTTGCAAGCCTAGAGAAGGCGGTGTTCGGTCAACCCGAAGTTGCAGCCGGCGTGCTTCCCGGCGGTGGCGCGATCGAACGCTTGCCGCTGCTGACGGGGCGTGCGCGAGCCCTCGAAATCATCCTCGGCGCCGACGACTTCGACGCAAGAGCAGCTGAACACTATGGTTGGATCAATCGCGCACTGCCCGACGCCGCACTTGATGTTTTCGTCGACAACCTTGCACAACGCATCGCCTCGTTCGACCAACCCGCACTCCGTGAAGCCAAACGCCTGATCAATCGACGTTCGTTGCCCGCGGCGGCAGATCTATTGGAGACACAGAACGTCTTTCTAACAGCGGTCAGTTCCTGGCCTTCGCTGCGCGCACGTGGGCAACGCATACGCGAGCGGGCAGCCGGCCTTGGCCGCGAATTCGAGTTGCGGCTGGGGCACTTTCTAGGAAAAATTTGACACCCGTCCGTATTGGGGTTTGAGGCGCAGCGGAACAGTTACGCAAAAAAACCATAACCGTTCGTATGGAAAGTTCATCGTCATGGAAAGCAGGGACCGGTAGTAGCCAAAGAGGTAGGCCGCTCCGGCCGCAACCACCGTTCATGGTGAAACGCACCGCAACGACGCGATCAGCTTGTCCGTAGCGGAGAACCGCCCACGATTGAGTGACAGCGGCCGCACTGCTTCGATCTTTTCCGCGGGGAAAGCACGCTGTCCCCTCGCCGGCACGCTTTCGCAAGGCCCACATCAGAGATCTTCAGCGATTTCGCCAGCGCACTGATCGGACCGGCCCAGACAAGCTCTTAAAGTTGATGCCGCGTAAACGGATAGCCCATTGCCAGCTCCTTCTGACGTGACAGGGAGTCGTAATCTACACGTGGATCCGCTCGACCTCATCCAGGCTGATGTCATCGCGGCGCCGTTCATACAACTGGGTGGTGCGGGTCGACGCGTGATTGGCCATCGCCGCAGCGTTCTCGAGCGTGCCGCCGTTTTTGAGATACGCGGTGATCCCAGTCGCGCGAAACGTGTGGTTGCCAATTTTCGCGCCGATGCCAGCGGCCACCGCCCGGCGCCGCACCATCGCATAGGCATTCGCTTGCGGCAGCGGCGCGCCACTGAGCTGACCGGTGCCGCGCCGGATCGTGCAGAACAGCAGGCTCTTCGCGTCATCAGCGATGCCAGTGCCATCGAGATATGCGTACAGATACGCTTCGAGCGTGTGGTGACAGGGCATCTCGTGACGCTTGCCGCCTTTCTCCCGTAGCCGCACCCACAACCGCTTGTCCTGCGTATACACGTCCTCGACCCGCATCGCGAGCGCGGCACCCACTCGCGCGAACGAAAACACCATCAACGCGATCAGCGCCCGATCCCGGAGGCCAATGGGCGTGCTGACATCGATGCTGTCGAGCAGCTGCCGCATTTCTGCCGCAACCAGCACCGGCGTCTTGCCTTGGCGGGTCGTGTGGCTCGGCCCGCGCACTGACGCGGCCGGATTGTGCGGCACGACCTGGCCGGTGACGAGCCAGTCAAAGAGA
This sequence comes from Caballeronia sp. SEWSISQ10-4 2, assembly GCF_030464885.1. Lineage (GTDB taxonomy): Bacteria > Pseudomonadota > Gammaproteobacteria > Burkholderiales > Burkholderiaceae > Caballeronia. The sequence continues at coordinate 4,994 of NZ_JALPRJ010000070.1, forward strand.
TGCCGGATCGCGGCCAGGTGCTGCTTGACCGTTGGCGCCGACAAGGTCTGCGTTTGCGACTCGATCCAGGTGGCCACGTGCAGCGGTTGTACGGCTGTGATGGATCCAACGCCCGCCTGCGCGCACCAGGCGAGAAACTCCCCCACAGCGTGCGCATACGCGCGGCGTGTGTTCGGGTTGCGAATGTTGGACGCGAAAAATTCGAGAAAACGTACGCTGGCCCGCTCGCCGGCCGCGGCGATGAGCGTCGGCGCCTGGATGTCGTTGGACGTGACGAGCAGGCTCATGGCCGCATCACCTTGTTCCACTCAACCTCGTGGCCAGCCGCCTGAAGTTCTTGCCCAAGTGTCAGTTTCCAACCATTGCCGGCGTCCATTGCCACCCAGACCACGCCGGCAAAGTCGCTGGGAATTTCGACCTCGCCACGCTTCAGCGCACACACATTGCCCCGACCAAGACGGCCCATGAAGTAGCCGAGTTCAAGCAGCACGTTCTGCCTCGCACGTGGTTCCGGTTGTCCGCCCTTCACACAGCCTTCGTCGTCTGGCGTCAGCAGTACGACCGCAAAGCCGACATCGTGATACGCCTCGATCTTCTCGATCACCGTGCGGTTCCGGCTCGCCTGCTCGTGCAAGATGATCGCCTCGAAGCCGATCTTTTCGAGGAAGCGGGCAACCGCTTCGCGCGCGCCGTCGTCGTGACCGTAGACAACGAACACACGCCGGGAAAGAGGCGCCGACGTCATGACCGGTTGCGACGCTGCATGATTGGCCTCCTCGAGGTCCTCGCGAAGCGCGCGCTGCGCGTCCTGCAGAAGTGCGGCGGAACGCTCGAAATTCTCCCGAGCTTCTTGACGCAAATTTAACTCGTTGCCGTAGCTTTTTTGCTGCACAGGTCTCAGCGCGGTCGCTGACTTGTAGCGTTGATACGCCGACGTGTCCTTGCCGAAGCATCGTTCGAGCGTGTCCGCGATCGCCGCCGACAGCGCGGTCAACTCAGGCATGGTTCCGTCCTTGAGAACTTGGAAGTCGAATGCCTTAAGCGCATCGATTCGCTCCTGCAGGCGAGCGATCCCACGTTCGATGTCCTGTTCCGACCTAGCTGATTTCATCGTTATCGTTGGAGAATGTGGTTGAGCGTCCTGGCCATCGCCTCGAGGAGAGCGGAGACGTATTGAGTCAAGCAATTCGTGCCCGGCTGGCGTTAGGCCCCCAAATTCAATCGAGCCCATGCGGCCACTGCCTGTCGAATGAATCAGGGAATCATCTTTGACCAGCCCCAATTGATAGAAGACATCTTCCGGGCTATGTCCGTCGATCTGGATCTCGGCGTCGCCCGCACGCAAACGGAATATGCCTGGTGGCAACGCCTCGAGCTTCAGCAACAACTCGCGGATCAAGTCCATGTCACGCTTCATCGTTGTTCTCCCCCGTCATCAGCCCTGCACGGCCAGCAGACCATCTGACGGCAGCGGTGAGGATGAGCGAACCGCAAGCGTGGCCTCAGACATGATCGGTCGCGGGCTTTTCGTGCCGTTCCGTGACCGCTATCGTCAGATTCAAAAGCCCGTACAGTTCGCCCGCACTGGTCGCCTCAACTTCAACGTCGCCCATTGTCAGGCGTAGCCTGCGCCCGGCTCGACCTTGCAACCAGGCGCCGGTCGCCGCGGTGAGCGTGGACCCGGCGACGGGCGTGCACGGGACCATGAACTCCCCAACGAAGCCATCACCCCCATCCGCGTGGTCAGTCGTGAAGGTGACCGCACCAATCTTGCCACCCTCGGCACGGGCGAGGCTATAGAACTGCCGCAGCTCGGCCTGGTATCCCGGACTGAAGGACGCCTCATCGTCGGGCGCGCGCACCAGGGTCAAACGCAGGGTGTCCGGGGTCGGCATGGCAGCTCCTGATATGTGTGATAAAGGACATTATCATATATATAGCTGTGCTCCCTGCTGTCTGTGCATAACAATTGATGGCAGATCACCGGTCCCCTTCGTCTATAAAGAAGAGAATGGAGGTAACCATGGCTGAATCACCTGCTCCTCCCGCAAAGCCCTCTGCTGAAGACAGCTCCACGCCGGTCGGGGCCCCCTCGTTCCTATCGGCCCTCAGGGCGCTTTATGAGACCACGAAGCTCTATATCGCCCTCCTCGGGTTGATCGCCGGGGTTCGAGTCGCGGCCAAGGCGCTTGATGAACAACTGAACATCCATGACCTGTGGATCTCCAGTGCGATCTGTCTGGTGTAGTCCTAGTCATCATTCACCATTAGTTCCGGCGCAAAATTCTCCTTCGAGAAAGCAAACGCAACGACCTCGAACCAAGTCGCCAGCGAATCTGCATTAACGGCGTTCGCGGTCCTTGCGCTCCCTTTTCTCCTCTGGCTTGATTCGTTGGGGGGGCTGTCTCAAGAAGCTTGAGGACCTGGATATGCCGAGGTAGCGTTTCCCCGGCAGGCTCACATACCAGCGGTGAGGTTTCAAAGGCTTCCTCCTGCGATGTTCCGCTGCAACACGGCACCCCGAGTCACATTCAACACATCGGCCGCCCGGCCGAAATGGCGAGTCTCGATGACTTCAGCGAATGTTTCCAGTTGGTGCCTATCAAAAACTCATATAGCAGATCTGCGGTCGGCTCGCGCTTTAGCGCCAGCAGCGCAAGTTGCGCTATATGAAGGGGTTTTGGGCCTACGCTCTGTTGAATCTACTCACGGCAGCTAGAACCGTTGGTTACCGCAATGGTGCTTGCCGGTGCTTTCCGCACGGGCGGCAGCAGCTTGTCCTCCGCGGTGGCACGAGTCTCACAGTGTATCCCGCCACCGGCAACTGACGAGCCCAGTGATGCGCACCTCCGCACGCCTCCATGCCGATGACAGCGTTTCGCGGCACTCGTTCTTGCAGGGCCTTCAACCAGTCGGCTCTCGGGAGCCTACGCCGCCAGACCGCTTCCCCGCTTCGATCTACACCGTGGATCTGAAAGACATCCTTCGCAAGGTCGACTCCAACGCGGATAAGGTTCATTTTGGGTTCCTCATTCAACGAAGCGTGAGCAATCCAGTGCGGCACTTTCTCGCCTACGGGGTGAGGAAGAGTCCATCTCATCTGGCGATGATCAAAACGCAGGGGCGACTCACCTGACAGAGCGCGGTGAACTACGGGCGGCGTGCACTTGTCGAGACCACCATGGGTTGCTATAGAGCGCTGATCGGCAGGCCCTTGCGCGCACGGGATCTGCCTGCGCGACAAACCGAGGCCGCCATCGGCGTGGCGGTACTCAACCGCATGTTGGCCGCTGCACGCCCGAACTCCGTTCGTTGTAAGGTGCAGCCCGCCTAGCCCATGAGGAAAGGGCAAATCTCCGCCCCGCTTTCCTCCATGCAACAACGCCACCGGCATACGTCGGGATACCCGACGTATGCCGGTGGCCGCCGCCTCTTTGCACTCGACATGAGATAGATCCTAGGCTCGCACAGGACGCGCTACGCCAGTTTGCGGCGAGACTCCATTCCAGAAGCGCGCATATTAATAGCTCAAATCGCTCGTTTTGCGCTGCGTGCCGCATCCCTATACTGACCCGTCGGACTGGCAAAGCCAATCCCGACTTAGAATTTCCGACTTCGGCTGTGTGGCCGGATCCGGCCCGATCCGTGCTCTTTAATAAGGAATGAAGGCATGCAGGTGGCTCAAGAATCAGCCGCGCAGTCGCGGCTTCATGCGGTATTGGCCGCGTTGCCGGCACTGGCAAAAACAATCGGCGAAGACGCCGCACAACGTGAAGCGCGACGTGAGTTGCCGTTCGACCGCTTTGGGCTATTTCGCGAATCGGGTCTTGGCCAGTTGCGTATTCCCGTCGAGTGGGGAGGCCTGGGCGGTTCGCTGGAAGATCTCTTTCATGTGGTCGCCACGCTCGCGGCCGAAGAGTCGAATGTCGCGCACGCATTACGGATTCACTACGACCTGACCGAGTCACTGTTACTGTCGACGCGCTCGGCATTCAACGATACGCAGATCGAGCGCGTGCGGGAAGGAGCGATCTTTGGCGGCGCGTCGACTGAACTCGGGACTTTACGGCCCGGTGAAATCGTCACTAAGCTCGTACGTGACGGCGAGCACTTTCGCGTGACGGGGAAGAAATACTATTCGACCGGCACTGCGTTTTCTGACTATGCGCGTATCAATGTGCAGGACGAAAATGACGAAAAGGTATCGATCGTCATTCCGGTCGCGCGCGAAGGTCTACGGGTGCTCGACGATTGGGACGGCATGGGTCAGCGCATGACCGCGAGCGGCAGTCTCGTGCTCGAGAACGTGCGGGTCTTCGCGCACGAGATTGCGGTGCGAGGTTATACGAGTCTCGCCGGCCGACACGGCAGCGCCGTACGGCAGTTGCATCTGGTCGCCGTGGCGGCCGGTATCGTGCGCAACATTCTCGCGGATGCGCGGCGGTACGTCACTCAGTATGGCCGGCCGGTGCTGCATAGCCCGGCGTCGTCGGCGCGCGAGGATGGCTTTGTGCAGCAGGTGGTCGGGGACCTCGCCGCGCACAGCCTGTCGATCGATGCGTTGGTGCAGCAGAACGCGCGTACGCTGGATCGGTCGGCGAATGCGATCCATAGCGGGGCGGTCAACGCGGAAGAGCTGGTGTTAGAGGGCGCGCTTGCCACCGCGAAGACGCAACTGGTGGTCAGCAAGCTGGCGCTGCATGCAGGCGAGCGTCTGTTCGAGATCGGCGGCGCGTCGGCCACCGCGCGCTCGCATAACTTCGATCGCCATTGGCGCAATCTGCGCACGATCTTCAGTCATAACCCGTTGCTGCATAAAGCACGGGTAATCGGCGATTACGAGTTGAACGGGGTGACCACGCATCTGACCGAAGGGCGCGTGTTCTGACGAATCGCTGCTTTTATTTCACGCGTTGTTCTACCACGAAGATCCATGAGCCGAGACCTACTTCTCTTGCTGGAACCGGGCTTCACAGATCCGAACCATCCCGGCGAGCGTTTCATCTGTCCGGATGGCGCGCCTATCGAAGGGCTGCTCGCCAGCGAACCGGCACTGAACGCACGCCTCGACATCCGCCGTCTGCCGTTCCCGCGTCCTCGTGTGGCCGTGATCGATGTGCTCGACGCCGAGCACCAGAGTCTACCGGTGCTGATTTTCGGCGACGAACGGCCAGCACCTGCAGATGCACAGAAACTTGGAGGCAAGCGCTTCGTGACCGATACTCGCCGGATACTTGACCTGCTTGCCGAGCGTCACGGTTTTCCCAAAGTGCATTGACGAAATAAGCGTGCGCGTACCGTGTACGGGACCCAGTTCGATACGGATGTCGACGACTTCATTGATGGGCGCTTGAGTACCGATCGGTTGGTCGTAGCGCCAACCTGACAGGATACATATGCAATCCTCAATTAATTCGTTCTTTTGTTTGCGCCGGATTGATATCTTGCGACCCATCCGATAGACATGGTGACGGCGTGCCAATGAGTGCGCCACACGCTTTCGCATGGGAGCACGCATGAACAATCGCAGGCGATTTCATTCTGGCCGTCGTGGCGCGCTGATGGCTTTGGCCGGTAGCGCGGCGGGTCTCGCGCTCGGTCCTTTCGCGTCATTGGTGCGCGCTTCGGTGGAGAGCAGCGCAGTGGCGCCCTCTCGTGGTGGCCGGTTGACGCTGCTGGTGAATCCGGAGCCGAACGTGCTGATCAATTTCGCGACCACGGCGGGCGCGGAACAGAAGATCAGCCCTAAAGTCACCGAAGGGCTGTTGAGCTATGACTTCAATGTCAAACCGCGCGCGCAACTCGCCAAAGCATGGTCGATAAGCGCTGACGGATTGCAATACACCTTCAAATTGCGCGAGGGCGTGCGCTGGCATGATGGCCAGCCGTTCACGTCGAAGGACGTGGCCGTGTCGATCGAGTTGCTGAAGCAGTACCATTCGCGTGGCCGCTCGACTTTTGCAAACGTTGTAGAAGTGCGCACGCCCGATGCACACACCGCATTGCTGCAGTTATCGAAGCCCGCGCCGTACCTGATCTATGCGCTAGCGGCATCCGAGTCGCCGATTGTGCCGGCACATCTCTACGGCAGCGGGGACCCGCTCAACAACCCGCACAACATCGACCCGGTGGGCACTGGCCCCTATCGCTTCAAGACCTGGGAGCGAGGCAGTCACGCGGTGTTCGTTCGTAACCCCGGCTACTGGGACGCACCGAAACCGTATATCGATGAACTGATCGTGCGTTTCATCGGTGATGCAGCGGCGCGCGCAGTCGCGCTCGAAACGGGTGAGCTCGATCTGGCCGGAGAAAATCCGGTGCCGCTGCTCGACATACAGCGGCTGCAGGCATTACCGCATCTCGCGCTGGAAACACGGGGCTACAGCTACAACGCCGCACAGACACAATTGCAGTTCAACCTCGACAACCGCTACCTGTCGAAGCAGAAGGTACGCGAGGCGATTGCGCACAGCATCGACCGCCAGGCGATCCTGCAATCGGTCTGGTACGGCTACGGGATCGTCGCGCCGTCGCCGATCAGTCCATTGCTGACACAGTTCTATGATCCGAGCGTGCCGACATGGCCGCACGATCTGGCCAAGGCGGAACGACTGCTTGATGAGGCGGGACTGCCGCGGCAGTTCAACAGTTTTCGTTTCCCGTTGACTATCGACTACAACCCCTACGACCCTACCTTCGCGCGGCTTGCCGAGTATTTACGGCAAACGTTGCGCCAGGTAGGTATCGAGTCGACAGTGCGTTCGCAGGATTTCGGCGCGTATGTGAAGCGGATTTATACCGATCGCGATTTCGATCTGGACGCAAACTTCCTTGGCAACACCTTCGATCCGACCGTAGGCGTGCAGCGGCTTTACTGGTCGCGCAACTTCAAGAAGGGCGTGCCGTTCTCGAATTCCTCGCACTATGACAACCCCGAGGTCGACCGCCTGCTCGAAGTGGCGGCGGTGGAAAATGATCCGCGCGCGCGGGTCGAATATTTCAGGCAGTTCCAGCAGGTGGTGGGGCGCGACTTGCCGATCCTCGACCTGATCACATTGAAGCAAGTGACCCTCTATAACAAACGCGTGCACAACCATACGGTCACCGCAGATGGTCTCGATGGAAACCTGGCCGACGTTTTCATCGCGTGATGGCGAGACTCTGATTAGCCTACCGCCTTTCATACACGTCGTGCTTTGCATATGCGTAACGATTGGTTCTGTTGTTGCCGCGGCGGCTTTATCGTGAGCGCTGCGGCAGCAGCATGGCCGGCGAAATCACTGTGACATTGCACACGGCCGCGCACGGCCGAACCGTTGGCGAAAGGAACCGAATCACATGGCAGGACTGAATCGACGCGAATTTCTGATCTCATCGGGTGCTGCGCTGGCAGCGGCCGGCATGCCGGCACTGGCGCTCGCGCAGGGCGAAGCGTCCGCACAGAAACGGGGCGGTACGCTCAACGTGCTGATCAATCCCGAGCCGCCCGTACTCGTGTCGATCTTTCAGACAACCGGACCCGCGCTCGTCGCCAGTTCGAAAGTGCTTGAAGGGCTATTGGCCTATGACTTCGATCTGCGGCCGAAACCGCAATTGGCCACCGCGTGGACCGTCAGTCCGGATGGGCTGAAATACACATTCACGCTGCGCCAGAACGTCAAGTGGCACGACGGCCAGCCGTTCACCTCCGCCGACGTCGCGTTCTCGATCGACTTGCTCAAAGCGGTGCACCCGCGTGGCCGCAGCACGTTCGCCAATGTGACGCGCGTCGCCACGCCGGATGCACAGACCGCGGTCATCGAATTGTCGAAGCCGGCGCCTTATCTGTTGAAGGCGCTGTCCGCCGGAGAATCGCCGATCGTGCCGAAGCATCTTTACGTATCCGGCGACCCGCTGAGCAACCCGCACAACAATGCGCCGGTCGGCACGGGCCCATACCGCTTCAAGTCATGGACGCGCGGCGCCAACATTGTCTATGAACGCAATCCGGATTACTGGGACGCGGGCAAACCCTACATCGACGGCCTCGTCTTCAAGGTGATTCCCGACGCCGCCGCCCGCTCCGCGGCGTTCGAAACCGGTGCACTCGATCTGGGCGGCGAAAACCCGGTGCCGCTCACCGATCTGCCGCGCCTCACACAACTGCCGCAGCTGGCGGTCGAAACGCGCGGTTACCGCTTTCTCGAACCTTTATCGGAGATCGACTTCAATCTCGATCATCCGATCCTCAAGGATTTGCGGGTGCGCCAGGCGATTGCTCACGCGATCAATCCGCAAGTCGTGCAACGCACGATTGCGTATGGCTACGCCGATCTGTCGCCGACGCCGATCACGCCCGGATCGCCTTATCACGATGCAAAGCTCGCGCCGTACGCGTTCGATATCGGCAACGCGGAGAAACTGCTCGACGCGGCCGGCTATCCGCGCAAGAACGGTGGCGTGCGCTTCGGCCTGACTCACGATTTCCTGCCGTACGGCGACCTGTACCGCCGTCAGGCCGACTACGTGAAGTCTGCGTTGGCGCGTGTCGGCATCGACGTCACGGTGCGCTCGCAGGATTTGCCGGCGTTCCTGAAGCGCGTGTACGCCGATCGCCAGTTCGATTTCACGAGCATCGGCGTCAATACGCTGTTCGATCCGAGCGTGGGTGTGCAGCGTCTCTATTGGTCGAAGAACATTCGCTCCGGCGTGCCGTTTTCCAATGCACCGCATTACAGCAACCCCGAAGTAGACCGGCTGCTGGAATCCGCGGCGATCGAAACCGACGAAAGCAAACGCGTCGCGCTCTATCAGCAGTTCCAGCAGATCGTGTATCGCGACCTACCCATTCTCAATCTTGTCGCGCCGCAGATGATCACGCTGGCGAACCGGCGCGTGCATAACCACACGGTGTCAGCGCAGGGACTCGAAGGCAATCTCGCCGATGTCTACCTGAGCGCCTGATAGGAGAGCGACGATGACCCGACGTTTGCGTTTCGGTGCGATTGCACGGCGCACTGCATGGCAGGCGTTGCCGACGGCGGTCGGTATCGTGATCCTGAACTTCTTCCTGCTGAAACTGATGCCGGGCGATGCCGCCGACGTGCTCGCCGGCGAATCCGGCTCGGCGACCGCGGAAACGATGCAGGTCCTGCGCGCGAAGTTCGGCCTCGATCAGCCTGTGCTGCATCAGTTATGGTCGTATCTGACTCATTTGTCGCACTTCAGTCTGGGCTATTCGCCGCGCTATGACATGCCGGTGATGCAGCTGATCCTCTCGCGCTTGCCGAATACGCTGCTGCTGATGGGTGTCGCGATGTCGTTCGCGATCGTGGCGGGTGTCGTACTCGGCGCGGTGATGGCGCATTGGGCCGGCAAGTGGCCGGACCGCGTGCTGTCGGTGCTGGCGCTGCTGTTCTATTCCACACCGGGCTTCTGGATCGGTCTGCTCGCCATCGTGCTGTTCTCCGTGCGGCTCGGCTGGCTGCCCAGCGGCGGCAACGTCACGCTCGGCGTGCAACTGCACGGCTTCGCTTATTTAGCCGACGCAGCCAGGCACGTGCTGCTGCCTGCCGCGACGCTGGCGACTTTCTTCGTTGCGATTTATGCGCGGCTTACGCGCGCCGCGATGCTGGAAGTGCAGCGCCAGGATTTCGTACGGACCGCTCAGGCCAAGGGGCTGCATCCGTGGCGTGTGACGGTACGGCACGTACTGCGCAACGCACTGATGCCGCTGACGACGATCATCGGCATCCATTTCGGCACGCTGCTCGGCGGTGCCGCGGTGACCGAAACGGTGTTCAGCTGGCCGGGGCTTGGACGGCTCGCGCTCGACGCCGTGATGGCGCGTGACTTCAGCGTGCTGCTAGGGGTGCTGTTGCTGTCGTCGGTGCTCGTGATCGTAGCCAACGTTCTGGTCGACTTGCTGCAGGCGTGGCTCGATCCACGCGTAGCGTGACCTGTGGCCCTTGACCTGTTTTTTCTCAGAGGGATGAAATGGCTTCCGACTCTTCCAATCTGATTTCCGCCACACCGGAGCCTGCCGCCTCGCCATGGCGACGGCAACTGGCCGGTGCGCTGTTCGGGCAGCGCCGTGCAACCCACGTTGCGGCGTCGGGCACGCGGGGCGCGGGGCGTGCGTTATTGCGTAATCCATCGGCGCTGGCCGGGCTAGGGCTGCTCGCGGTATTCATCGCGCTCGCGCTGTGCGCAGGCCATTTGTTTCCCGGAGATCCCCTTGACATGGTGGCTGCGCCCTTTGAATGGCCGGGCGCCGATCCGCAATACTGGCTCGGCACCGATTCGCTTGGGCGCGATGTGGCAGCCGGCATCGCACACGGCACGCGGGTGTCGTTGCTGATCGGCGCCTCATCGGCGGCGATCGGACTCGTAATCGGCACGCTGGTCGGCGCGACCGGCGGGTTTTTCGGCGGTGTGGTCGACGATCTTCTGGTGCGCGTGACCGAGCTTTTTCAAACCGTGCCGTCATTTCTGTTGGTGATCGTGATCGTCGCGATCGGCCGGCCGAGCGTGACGATCATCGCGCTGGCGATCGGCATCGCGTCGTGGCCGACTGTCGCGCGGATCGTGCGCGCTGAATTTCGCACGCTGCGCCAGTCGGACTTCGTGCTCGCCGCGCGCAGCCATGGGTTCAGCAACGCGCGCATCATCTTCGGCGAGATTCTGCCGAATGCGTTGCCGCCGGTGATCGTGACCGCGTCGGTGATGGTGGCGAGCGCGATCCTGATCGAATCGTCGCTGTCGTTTCTCGGCATGGGAGACCCGAACGTCGTCAGTTGGGGCGGCATGATCGGCTCCGGCCGAGACGCCTTGCGCACGGCGTGGTATCTGACCGCGATTCCCGGCGCCGCAATCGTGCTGGCGGTGCTGGCGCTCAACCTGCTCGGCGACGGTCTGAACGACGCGCTGAATCCGCGCCTGCGCGAGCGCATCTGACAACGTACCTGAGGATGCATTGTGCCAAACCTGCTTGAAGTACGCGACTTGCGCGTGAGTTTCGGCGCGCATGAGGCGGTATGCGGCTTGAACTTTGAGATCGCGCAGGGGGAGACGCTGGCGCTCGTCGGCGAATCGGGCTGCGGCAAGTCGGCGACCGCGCTTTCGCTGATGCGACTCGTGCCCACGCCGGGACGCGTAACAGGGAGTCTGCGCTTCGACGGCCATGAGTTGCTGGAACTGCCGGCACGGGAGATTCGCGCGATCCGTGGCCGGCAGATCTCGATGATCTTCCAGGAACCGATGACATCGCTCAATCCGGTGCTGTCGATTGGTGCGCAGATCGTCGAGACCTTGCGGCAGCATGAGCGGCTGTCCAAAGCGGCGGCGTGGAAGCGCGCAGTCGAACTGCTGGAACTGGTGCAGATTCCAGAACCGCAGCGGCGCGTGTTCGACTATCCGCACGAGCTGTCGGGCGGTCAACGGCAGCGCGTGATGATCGCGATGGCAGTGGCCTGCCGCCCGCGTCTGTTGATTGCGGACGAACCGACCACGGCGCTCGACGTGACGATCCAGGCGCACATTCTCGAACTGCTGGATGGTTTGCGACGCGAACTGTCGATGTCGCTGCTGCTGATCACGCACGACCTCGGCATCGTCGCCAAACATGCGGATCGTGTCGCGGTGATGCTGGCTGGCGAGAAGGTCGAAGAAGCGCCGGTCGCGCAACTCTTCACGCAACCGAGGCATCCGTACACACGGGGTCTGCTCGGCGCGTCGCTGAATCTCGCGGACGATCTGCACTATCGCGGCTGGAAGTTGCCGGAAATCCGCCACGGTGTCGCCGACGACGGCAAGCCGAGCTTCGCAGTCGTGCCGCGTGCGCCGCGTACAGGTCAGTATGTCGCGGATGCAGTGCCGGGCGTTGCGGCAGCCAACGAAGCGCCACTGCTCGCGCTGCATGACGTGCAGATCGATTATCCGCAGCGTCATGGCAAGACGACGCTGCGTGCTGTCGATGGCGTGTCGCTGCAAATCGCGCGCGGCGAGACAGTCGGCCTCGTCGGTGAATCCGGTTGCGGCAAGTCGACGCTATCGAAGGCGATCTTGCGGCTCCTGCCGGCCGCGGGCGGACAGATCCGTTTGCGTGGTACCGATCTGGTGCCGCTGCGCGAGCGCGAACTACGACCGCTGCGCCGCCACGTGCAAATGGTGTTTCAGGATCCGTATGCATCGCTCAATCCGCGCCGCACGGTGGCAGAGATTCTGAATACGGTACTGGTGGTCAACGGCGTCGGCGATGCTCAACAACGCCGTACACGTATCGCCGCTATCCTCGACCGGGTCGGTCTGCCCAGTTCCGCGCTTGGCCGCTTTCCGCACGAGTTTTCAGGTGGGCAACGGCAACGTATCGGCATTGCCCGAGCGCTTGTGCTCGAACCGGATCTGCTGATCTGCGACGAACCAGTGTCCGCGCTCGACGTGTCGATTCAGGCGCAGATACTGAATCTGCTGGTCGATCTGAAGCGCGATCTGGGGCTCGCGTATCTGTTCATCTCGCACGATCTTTCGGTGGTGCGCTACATTGCCGATCGTGTGCACGTGATGCAAGCCGGGCGTATTGTCGAGAGCGGCCATCATCGCGACATCTGGCGCGATCCGCAGCATGTCTACACGCGCACGCTACTCGATGCGATTCCCGGCAAGACCTTCAATGTGCAGGCTGCATAGTCCATACAAGTGGATCAGGCCGCGTCGGCGCGGTGCGCGGCTGACGCTGCGCAGTGCCGTACGTCCGGCGTCGCCCGGCAGCAAATGGGTTGCGCCGGTCGAACGTCATGGTACGTCATGGTTATTGCCGCTGAACGACATCGAGCCCATCCTGGGACGCGCCATGGTGCGCAAGCCGTCCAAAGAACGGATGGCCCGGATCGTTGAATCCGGGCGTCGACGGATGGCCGCTCGCAACAAGCGAATCGACGAACGCTTCATCCTCTGCGCTCAGTCGGTAGCGCAGAGCCGGCAGGTAGTCGTTCCATTGCGCTTCGGTGCGCGGACCCGCGATCGTCGAACTGATGTAGCGGCTATTGAGCACCCACGCAAGCGCAAATTGCCCTGCGGACAGGCCGCGTGCTTCAGCATGCTCGCGCACGCGCCGCGCCAGTTCGAGCGATTCCGGACGCCATTCCGTTTGCTGCAGGCGCCGGTCGCTGCGGCCTGCGCGGGTGTCGGCGGCGGGCGTCGCGCCCGGCTCGTACTTGCCGGTCAGCACACCGCGCGCGAGCGGGCTATACGAAATCACGCCGAGCCCATAGCGGTGCGCGGCAGTCAGCTGTTCGGCCTCGGCCTGGCGATTGGCGATGTTGTAGAGCGGTTGGCTCGCCACCGGCGCATCGAGCCCGAGCGCCTGAGCCGTATGGCTGAACTCGGCGATTTTCCACCCGCGATGGTTCGACAGTCCGTAGTAGCGCAGCTTGCCCGCCTTGATCAGGTCGTTCAGCGCGCGCACCGTTTCTTCGACCGGCGTTTCGTGGTCTTCGCGATGGATGTAGAGCAGATCGATGTAGTCGGTGTTCAGGCGTTTCAGGCTCGCGTCGACCGCGTGCACGATGTGTTTGCGCGACGCACCGCTCGCATTGACGTCGCCGTCGCGCAGCGGATTGGCGAACTTGGTCGCAAGCACCCAGCGTTCGCGCTGTGCGGCGATGCTGCGCCCGACCACGCGCTCCGATTCGCCTTTGACGTAGACGTCGGCGGTGTCGATCGAATTGACGCCTTGCTCGTGGGCCTGGTCGATGATGCGGGCCGCGGTGGTTTCGTCGGTCGGGCCGCCGAACATCATTGTCCCGAGCGTCAGCGTCGAGACCTTGATGCCGCTGCGGCCGAGTTGTCTGTATTCCATGTGAGTGAGGGTCCGTGAGGTTGGGAGTCGGCGAATGATTTAGCGTTGCAGCCATACGTCGGCGAAACTCGCCGAGACGCCGTCCGGCGAGATCGTATGGTTGTGAACGGCACGCGAGTAGACGGTGAGGTATTGCGGCGACACGAGGTTGATATCCGGCAGGTCCCGTTCGAGAATGCCCTGGATCTGCGAAAAGATCTGCTTGCGTTTGCTCTCGCCGGTTTCTTCGGCCACCTGCGAGAACAACTGATCGATCTCCGGATTGCTGTAATGCGAGGCATTGGTGAAGGGCACGCCGCTGCGGAAGTTGTTGGTTGTATAAAGCCGCGCCACGCCGGCCACCGGATCGAACAGATTGCTCATCCCGTTGATGCTGAATTCGAAATCGCGGTCCGTGTAGATGCGCTTCAGGTAGGCCGGCAGATCCTGGCTGCGCACAGTGACCGCGATACCGACTCGCGCCAGGGCCGATTTAACATAGGCGGCGGTGCGTGCGGGCAGATCGCCGATCGGCAACGGATCGACCGTCAGCGCGAAGCGCGTGCCGTCGGCTTTGCGCGGATAACCTGCCTCGTCGAGCAGCGCGCTCGCGCGCTCGACGTTGAACGGATAGCGCGTGGGCGCCGGATCGTAGTAGGGGCTCGACGCAATGATCGGACTCGCGAGCGGCGTCGCATAACCGTAGTAGATCACCTTGCGGATCACTTCGCGATCCAGCGCCGAAGCGATCGCCTGGCGCACCTTCGGATTCTTCAGCACCGGGTTGTCGAGATTGAATTCGATGCGCACCACGCCTGCCTGGAATTCGTAGCCGCGTGTCTCGAGCCCGAGCTTCGGGTTGTCCTTCAGGCGTGCGAGGTCCGACAACGGCACCGGCGTATCGCCGCTCAGATCGACCGAGCCATCTTCGAATGCGACCGTGCGGGCGGCGGGATCGTTGATCACCTTGACGACGATACGGTCGAGCCAGGGCTTGCCCTGGTTCCAGTAGTCGTCGTTGCGTACGTATTCGATGTAGCTGCCGCGCACCCATTTGACGAACTGGAATGGACCGGTGCCGATCGGTGTGTTGTTGGCCGGATTGGTCAGCACGTCGGTGCCGTCGTAGATGTGTTTGGGCACGATCGGCGTCTCGGACGACGAGAACGCCTTGATCAGATACGGCGCTGGCTTCGACAGCGTAATGACGACCGTATAGGGATCAGGTGTCGCGACCTCGGTGACGTTGGCGAACGTGGTCTTCGCGCGCGGGTGGACTTGCCTGAGCGTCTGGATCGAGTACGCGACGTCGGCGGACGTGAAGGGCTTGCCGTCGTGCCATTTGACGCCGTGGCGCAGATGGAAAACGTATTTGCGGTTGTCGTCGCTGACTTCCCATGAGGTTGCGAGCGAGGGCTTGGGTTGGAACTTGAAGTCGTACTCGAGCAGGCCCTCAGTGACTTTCGGGCTGACCTTCAGGACATTGGTCGCGGTGGTGGCCAGGGCGACGAGGGCAGTCGGTTCCGGCGTCACGACAAAATTGAGCGTGCCGCCGCGCGTCTGTGCCTGCGACGGCTGACCGGCCAGCGCAACGGCGAGTGCAAAAGCAATTCTGAGTGCCCCGCGCAATACACGCTTGCCGCGGCGGCGCGGCGCCGCTTGCGATGTGACATGTGGCATCGTTTTGTTAGGTGAGAGGAGCAGAGGAGACCGAAGCGGTCAGACTGTTGCGGGCGTAAGCGCGCGACGCCGTTCGAGCGCAGCGGCAAGGGGCGCTGGATCGACCCATGCATCGAAATCGAAATCCGACACGATGAACCCCCACTTGAACAGGAAATGCTTGAAGTCGGCGAGTGCGGCGAGCGCTTGCGGATCGAGGCCGATCGTCAATTGCCGGTGCAGCCCGCCGGGGTACGCACGTTCGACCCAATGCTCGGCGCTACGGACCTCGCGCCCGACATAGCTCCTGACATCGGCTGCGTGGGCGTTGGCCCAGCCGCCGGTGTCGAGCGTGCGGGCCAGCACGCGTTCGACAATGTCGGGACGTTCGCGCAGCAGTTGCGCGTCAACCGTCAGCGGCCGGGGCGTACCGTTATTCGCATGAGCGAGGCGATTGGGCTGCGCGCTGATCTCGACGAGGATTTTCGCGTTGAGCAGATTCGCGATGTCGAGTCCTGTCGCACCTTTGACGAACACGATGTCGGCTTCGCCGCGCAGCAGCGCCTCGGCTTCCCGGGCGAATTCGTGCGAGCGTTGGGCGTCGAGCCACGCATCAAGCGGCGCATCGCCGGCTGGCTTGGCGTCTTCGAGTCCACGAGGCGCATGCGGAAGTTCGACGAAAACGATATCTTCGAACTGCACGCCTACCGTGTCGAGCAACGACGAGAAACCGCGCAGCGCGGTAGCCCGGTGAAAATCGACCACATTTGCGCTGGTATTGCGCGGAAATCCGAAGCGTCGCCCGGCGAGCGCTTCCGGTGTTGCGCCGAGTTGCCGGTCGAGCGTGATCAGCGCCTGGAATTCATCGACCCAGTTCAGGCCTATCAAGCGAGTGTCACTGCCTTGAGCACGCGCCCACAGCGCGGGAATATTGCCTCCCTGGCGGAACGACCACGGCTGGCTATGGGTGAAATGCGAGCGGCGAATCAATGCGTCGTCGGCATCCTGCAACGCCTTGACGTCGATGCCGTCCGCGGCAAATTCTTCCTGCAGCCAGCCCTTTTGCACTGTGATGCCAAACGGCGTCGGTGCGGGGCAGCGCGTGTACCAGAGTCGGCTCATGCAATCACCTTTCGTATGTATGGGTCGTGGGACTGCGTTGATTGTCTCGGCTGCGGCCCGCGATCAATGCCGCAAGCCTGAATCGGCAGGAACAATCCGAGTAGTAAGGACTGCGTCAATGCATGCGGTACCGGACTATCCGTAAACCCGGCAGGTGAGCGGACCGGAACAAAGGGGGACGCGTCGCGCGCACTTTCAACTGATGTCGCCGGCGCGAACGATGACTCGGTGAGAGCGGAGTGGGTCACAGTGAGTATCCGTGTCGACCAACATGCCAGGCATGCGTTCGGTAAAGCGGGCCAAGACGTCATGGTGCTCATGGACCACGATATTTGCGGCACCGGGCCATGGCTTGCGTGCAAGCAGTAAAGCACGCAAGCATTGCGAATGCCAAACAACGAATTCTGCTTTTTAATTGACGGGTTGAATGACGTGCGGAGTTGCTGTGTCTATTCAGTGCATAACACGTGTGGATTCCGAGTTGTTATGAAAAATCTCCATTTGTTAAGAGGTGCTGAAAAATTAGCTTAATTAAAATCACTCATAGGGTTATTAAATCTCAGAAATCTCAAACGCACGATGGCCAAATTTGGGGGCCGCCATTAGAGTCGTACCGCTTCTAACTAATTCACGTCTGTAGCGGAACGTCTGGTTTTTAATATTTGCATTTCGCGGGCTCCCGCCTGCCGCATGAAAAATATTCCCCGAGGGCACTGATATGCAAAACCCCGTACCGAGTCGATTCAAGCCGTTCACGCGGCAAACTATCCGGCAGACGCAGGAATGGTCGAAACTCTCCGCCGAGCAGCAGGAAGCAGTCGATGTGGTGGCACGCGTACTGCCTTTCCGCGTGAATCAATATGTACTGAGCGAGTTGATCGACTGGGATCGTGTGCCTGACGATCCGATTTACCGGTTGACCTTCCCACATAAAGACATGTTGCGTGACGATGAATACGCGAACCTGAGAGATCTGATCAAGTCAGGCAAATCGGAAGATGAAATTGATCAATTCATCCATAAGATCCGCTTACGAATGAATCCCCATCCGGCCGGTCAGCTAACTCATAACGTGCCCTATCTGGATGGCGTGCCGTTACAAGGAATGCAGCATAAATATCGCGAAACGGTATTGTTTTTCCCGAGTGCGGGCCAGTCATGCCACGCGTATTGCACGTTCTGCTTCCGCTGGCCGCAATTCGTCGGCATGGACGAGTTCAAGTTCGACGCGCGGGAGACCACCCAACTGGTCGAATATCTGAAGCGCCATAAAGACGTGACCGACGTGCTGATTACCGGCGGCGACCCGCTCGTGATGAACGCGCGTTCGCTCGCCGAGTACCTGACGCCGCTGCTCGTGCCCGAGCTGTCGCATATCCAGAACATCCGCATTGGCACCAAATCGGTCGCGTACTGGCCTCAGCGCTTCGTCACCGACAAGGACGCGGACGACCTGCTGAAGGTATTCGAGTCGGTGGTTGCGGCCGGCCGCAATCTCGCGATCATGGGCCACTACAACCATCCGAATGAACTGGAGCCCGAGATCGCGCAAACGGCGGTGCGCCGCATCATCGGTACCGGCGCGACGGTGCGGATGCAGGCGCCGCTGATCCGTCACATCAACACCGACGCGAATGCATGGGCGCGGCTATGGACGCTCGGCGTGAAGCTGGGCGCCGTGCCGTACTACATGTTCGTCGAACGCGACACCGGACCGAGCGATTACTTCAAGCTCCCGCTTGCCGAAGCGTACGAGATCTTCCAGCAAGCGTATCGGCAAGTGTCGGGACTCGCGCGCACGGTGCGCGGACCGTCGATGAGCGCATTCCCGGGCAAGGTGATGGTGGACGGCATCGTCACGATCGGCGGCGAGAAAGTGTTCGCGCTGCAGTTTCTGCAGGCGCGCAATCCGGACTGGGTGCGCCGGCCGTTCTACGCGAAGTTCGATCCGCAGGCGACGTGGCTCGACGAACTGGTGCCCGCGTTCGGCGAGCACAAGTTCTTCTTCGAAACCGACGAAATACACGCGCACGCCCACGCCGGCAAGAAGGTCATTACGCTGCGCGTCGCCGGCACCGGGCACGCGCACGAAGCCGAAGCCGCGGAGGCCGCGCAATGAAGCGTGATGCCCTCGCCGGCACGGCCGAGTATGAAGTCTATGCGCTGCGCTATGCCACGCACACGGCGCGGCACAGCGCCGAGAACTACCTCGGCCACGATCCGCACGGCAACCGCGCGATGCCGCTCGACTTTTACTTCTGGGTGATCCGGAACGCGCAGCGCACGGTGCTGGTGGATACCGGTTTCAAACCGGCGCTGGCCGCAAAGCGCGGCCGCGATTACTTCGGCGAACCCGCCGCGCTGCTCGCCAAGCTCGGCATCGACGCAGCCGAAATCGAGGACGTGGTCATCACGCACATGCATTACGACCACGCCGGCAACCTCGACGCGTTTCCGCGCGCCCGCTTCCATTTGCAGGAAAGCGAGCTCGCGTTTTGCACCGGCCGTTGCATGTGCCACGGCGCCCTGCGCGGGCCGTTCGAACCGCAGGACGTGGCGCAGGCGGTGTTCCGGCTGTTCGAGGGTCGCCTGCATTTCGTCGACGGCGACAGCGAGCTGTTTCCGGGCATCACGCTGCATCAGGTGGGCGGCCATACGCCGGGTTTGCAGGTGGTGCGCGTGGCGACACAGCGCGGCCACGTGGTGCTCGCGAGCGACGCCGCGCACTACTGGGACAACCTGCGCGCCCGCCGGCCGTTTCCGATCGTGATCGATGTGGGTCGCATGCTCGATGCGCATGCGTTGATCGAGCGGCTCGCCGACGGCCCCGACCACATCGTGCCCGGTCACGATCCACTTGTGCGCTCGACGTTCCGGGCCTTGCCCGGCGAGCCGGACATTCTGGCAATCCATGAAGCGCCGCTCGAGCTCGAAGAAACGAGCGCGCCCCAGCCTGTGCGCGCCGATACGGCCAGCGCAGCCGCAAACGCAACGGCAACCGCGTTGGCCAATTGAGGAGAAACCGCATGACATTGACGAACGTGACGCTGGTGGGAATGGGCCCGCGTGGTTTGAGCGTGCTGGAACGGATTCTCGAACACGCTCGACGGCTGCCGGCCGATGCGCGGCTGCACATCGACGTGATCGATGCGGGCGAATGCGGGCAGGGTTCGCACCCTTCGCGCCAGCCCGATCATCTGTTGATCAACACCGTCGCGTCGCAGATCACGATGTTCGCGCCGGTCAGCGTCGCGGGCGGCGGCAGCAACGGGCCATCGCTGGTGGAATGGGCGAGCGCGAGCGGTTATCGGCGCTTCGGCCAGCGCTACTTTCGCGTGGAAGACGGCTCGGGTGCGGCGATCACCGAATTCGATCATCTCCCGCGCAGCTTGCTCGGCGAATACCTGGCGTGGGTTTATGACCGGGTGGTGCGGCTGCTGCCGGAGCGCATCACCGTCGCTCATCATCGCACCCGCGTGTTGGATGTCGAAGAGCGCGAGAGCCGTTTCCAGGTGCGGCTCGAAAACGGCTATACGTATCCCACGGATTACGTATTTCTCGTGACCGGTCACGGCCGGCGCAAGCCGACCGACGACGATCTTCGCAACAGCGCCTTCGTGAAGCAACACGTTGCGCGCAATCCGAAGCTCGGTTTTTTCGCCTCGCCGTATCCGGTCGCGGGACTGTCGAGCATCTCCGCACAGGCGAGCGTCGCGGTGCAGGGTTTTGGGCTCACCGCGCACGACGTGATTTCCGAGCTCACGCTCGGGCGGGGCGGACGCTACATGCAAACGCAGAACGGCTTGCGTTATGAGCCCTCGGGCAAGGAGCCGCACATCCTGCTGTTTTCACGCAATTGCCTGCCGTTCGCCGCGCGAGGCGTGAATCAGAAGGGCCTGACGGGCAAGCATCAGGCGCAGTTCTTCACGCCGGCCGCGGTGCGTGCGCTTGCCGAAGCGACGAAGAGCGCGCGCAGCGATCCGCGCGTCGATTTCCGCGTGGACGTGTTGCCGCTGATCATCAAGGAAATGGCATACGCGTATCGCAGCGCGGCGCTTCAGAAAACCGTCGATCCGGCTACGTTCGAAGCCACGCCCGGCGAGCAGCAGGCAATCGAGGCGATCCTGTGGCCGCTCAAAGGCCGTAGCTTCGTGTCGGCGCAAGCGTTCCAGCGTTTCTTTGACGAGCAGTTCAACGACGATCTCGCCCACGCCTTCAAAGGCAATCTGGCGAGCCCGGTGAAAGCGGCCACCGACGTGCTGCGCGATACGCGCGAAGCGCTTCGCACGGCGGTCGAATTCGGCGGACTGACCCCGGGCTCGCATCGTTTTTTTGTCGAGGAATTCAACGCGATCACCAACCGCGTCGCGTTCGGTCCGCCGAAGCAGCGCAACGTGGAATTCCTCGCGCTGCGCGCCGCCGGCGTGCTCGATCTGGCGGGCGGCCCCGGCGCGAGCGTGAGCGGCGATCCGCAAAGCAGCCAGTTCCGCATCGACACGCCGTACACGGAAGGCGCAACGCAGCGTTTCGCCGACGTGCTGATCGCCGCGCGGCTCGACAGTTATTCGCCGCTGACCGACGACTCGGTGCTGACCGCGAATCTGCGGCGCCGCGGCCTGATCCGGCCGTACCGCAACGGTGACTACCACCCGGGCGGTATCGACATCGACACGCAATCGCGGCCGATCGGCCGCAGCGGACGGCCGCATCCACGGTTATGGGCAATCGGCTTCCTGGTCGAAGGCGCGCACTTTTATACGCACGCGTTGCCGCGTCCGCAGATCGCATCGCGACAGACCGCCGACGCCGAGCGTTGCGTGCTGCAACTGTTCGATGCGATCGACAGCAGGCGTCCCGCCGCCGCGAGCCCCGATGACACGATTCCCGCCGCCGACCTCCAGGAGACCGCATGAGCGACGCCCAAGCCCTTGCCGCGATCGATACCGGCGAGTCGCGGCTCCGGCCACTGCCTGAACACCGGCCGCAACCCGATGCCGGCCGCCTGGTGCCGTTCGACGCCTACCTCGCGGCGGCCAGCCGCAGCCGCCAGAAGCCGGTCCACTGGCCGTGGCGTGCCGTCTCGCAGACGTGGGCCGGCACGGGTCACGGCGAACGCGGCACGGTCGCGCTGGTCGCGGATGCCGACGCCGGCCGCGTGGAGGCGGCGCCCGGCATTTCCCTGACGGTGCAGGTGGTCGAGCCGCAATGCAGCACGCACTCGCATCGTCATTCGTTCTGGCATCTGTATGTGGTGGTGTCGGGCGAGGGCAGTGCTCATGTCGACGGCACGTCCGAGTACCGGCTGGCACCCGGCGATTCGCTGTACGTGCCGCCGTGGATTGCGCACCGCTTCGCCAATCCGCACGGTAGCGCGCCGCTGATGCTGTACGGCTTGCAGAATCTGCCGCAGCTGGCGGAGCTGGGCACGCTGGTGCGCGAGTCGCCGGACGGCGAGATCCAGCACGTGTATGGCGCAGCCGATCCCAACGGCAGCACGCGAGCCGGCAGCTAAACCGGCCGTCGCGCCGACCGGCCCGGCAATCGTTGCCAACCACTGTCTTCAATGCCATCGAGGAGTCCCGCGTGGAGTCGTCCAACACCGAAGCCCGTTTCAGCACCGCTGCCTTGTACCTGACGGTGTTCCTGCCATTCGCGTTCGGCCACTACGTGTCGTTCGTGTTCCGTGCGATCAACGCGGTGCTTGCGCCGTATCTGGTCGAGTCGCTGCAACTGAGCGCCGGGCAACTCGGCTTGCTGTCGAGCGCGTATTTCGTTTCCTTCGGTCTCGCACAATTGCCGGTCGGTCTCGCGCTTGACCGCTATGGCCCGCGCCGCGTGCAGCTCGTGCTGCTCGGCATCGCCGCGCTCGGCTCGCTGCTGTTCGCGGCGGGCAACGGCTTCGCCGCGCTGTTCACGGCGCGGATTCTCACCGGGCTGGGTTTGTCCGCGTGCTTCATGGGCGCGATCAAGGCGCTTTCGTACTGGGTCGATCCGCACAAGCTGCCGTCGATTCACGGCTATCTGCTGGCGGCCGGCGGGCTTGGCGCGATGTCGGCGACACTGCCCGTCGAGCTGGCGCTTCAGTACTTGAACTGGCGCGCGCTGTTCGTCGTACTGGCGGGCGTGACGCTGATACCGGCGCTGGTGATCTATTTCGTGACGCCGCCGGAGCCGCTCGCGCATCGGGTGACGCGCTGGCCGTCGCTGCGTTCGTTGCTAGAGGTGTACCGCGACCCGGCGTTTCGCCGCACGATCGCATTGCTGCTGCCGGCGCATGCGGTCGCGTTCGGGTTGCAGGGTCTGTGGATGGGCCGATGGCTGCAGGACGCCGGCGGCCTGAACGAACGCACCACCGCGACGCTGCTGTTCGCCGGCATGGGGGCGATCGTGGCCGGCTCGCTGTCGATCGGCAATATCACCGAATGGGCCGGGCGGCGCTTCGGCATGAAACCACTCGATGTGGCCGGCGTCGGGGTGGGACTCTTTATCGCCGTGCAGGTGTTGGCAGTGCTGAACATCGTGCCGCTGATCCCGGCGATCACGGTTGCCTTCACGCTGATCGGCACGATTGCCGGGCTCGAATATACGATCGTCGCGCAAAACGTGCCGCCGGCCTTGACCGGGCGTGCGGCGACCTGTCTGAACCTGTTGATTTTCCTCGGCGCGTTCGTCGTGCAGAGCGGCTTCGGCTTCATTGTCGGCGCATGGCAGCCGGATGCGGCGCATCACTACCCGCCCATCGCTTTCCAGAGCGCATTTGCGGTGGCGGTAGCGTTGCAGTTGCCGGGTTTCGTCGCGTGGTTGCTGCGGCGTCTGAAGACGAGGGCGATAGCGACGGGCTGAGTTGTCGCCGTCAGTCATGTAACCAATCGCCCATTGCTCTCGTAGCCTCTTTCATCTCATCAGGCGCCGTCATGAAACTGCATGGCTATTTCCGCTCGTCCGCGTCTTTCCGCGTGCGGATCGCATTGAACCTCAAGCTGCTTTCCTACGAGACGGTGCCGGTTGACATCGCGCTGCGCGCGCACCGTCAACCGGCATATCTCGCGCTCAATCCGCAGGGACTGCTGCCGACGCTTGCGATCGACGGCGCGTTGTTGACGCAATCGCTCGCGATTATCGAATACCTCGACGCCACCTATCCCGAACCCCCGCTCTTTCCCGCCGATCCCCTCGCGCGGGCGCGTGTGACGAGTCTTGCCGCGAGCATTGCCGCGGACATTCATCCGCTCGGCGCTGCGCGCGTGGCGCGCTATCTGAGCGAGCACCTCGGCCAGGACGCCGACGCGGTCCTCGCATGGCAACGGCATTGGGCCGTCGAAGGTCTGCGCGGGTTCGAACAGCGCCTGCAGGACGGCTTTACCGGCCGCTTCAGCCACGGTGACACACCCGGCGCGGCCGACCTGTTTCTCGTGCCGCAGGCGCTGACCGCGCGCCGCGCCGGTCTCGACATCGATGCTTACCCGACGATCGCCAGGATCGTCGAAACGTGTCTGGAAGTTCCGGCCTTCCAGCGTGCGCTTCCCGAGAATCAGCCGGACAGCAAATAGGACTTGGAGATCATCATGCATCTGTACAACCTTGCCTTGGCGAACCCGCGCTACGCCGTGATCCTGATCGGGCTGCCGCTTCTGATCCTGATCGAGGCGCTCGCGCCGTTAATCGACAGTGCCGGGAGATGGCAGCACACCGCGAAGAATCTCGTGATCGGCGCGACCTACGTGGCGACGACCGCGGTGCTCGGCCTCGGCATCGTGTGGCTGGTTCATGCAACGGAGAGAAACCACTGG
This sequence comes from Caballeronia sp. SEWSISQ10-4 2, assembly GCF_030464885.1. Classification (GTDB taxonomy): domain Bacteria; phylum Pseudomonadota; class Gammaproteobacteria; order Burkholderiales; family Burkholderiaceae; genus Caballeronia. Next base: position 29,381 of record NZ_JALPRJ010000070.1, read on the forward strand.
GGCCTGTTCAATCACGTCGCCGTGCCGTTGTGGATCCAGGTGACGCTCGGCGTGCTGGTACTCGATTTCGCGGACTACTGGCGGCATCGCGCAGATCACACGTTCCGTTTCCTGTGGCGTTTTCACCGGCTGCATCACAGCGATCCGCTGATGGAGGCGTCGACCACGATCCGCAACCATCCGGGCGCGGCGATCACGATTCTCGCGCCGCGCGCCATCCTGATTCCACTGCTCGGGCTCAATCCGCTCGTGCTGCTGATCCATGCGCCGCTCGCGCTGGCCGGACAGTTGTATCACCACAGCAATCTGAAACTGCCGGCGGGACTCGAGCGTGTGCTCGGGCGTGTCATCGTGACGCCGAGCCAGCATTTCGCGCATCACGCGAAAATCCGCAAGTATTCGGACAGCCAGTTCGGCGTGGTGCTGATTCTATGGGACAGGCTGTTCGGCACGCTGGTCGAAGCGCCCGAACGCACCACCACGCCGATGGGCGTAAGGGGCTACGACGACGCCGCGAGTCAAACCATTCCGGGCATGCTGGCCTCGGTGTTCGAGAAGAAGAAGCCGGCGTTGGCTCCGGTATCGCTCGAGGCCGGCGTGCCGGAGTAGCCGATGCAGTGTTTGCCTTGCAAGCCGCCGAGCTGTGCCCGCAAGCGCTGGCGGGTTCGCCTGGCTGTCACGCGTTCAGCGCACATTAGCCGGCGTCGAACGAAATGCGCTGACCAGCGTACGCAGCGCGGCGCGCACCTGTGGGTCGGAAGTCGACGAATACAGCACGACCTCGCGCGACGGCAGTGGCGGCAAGCCGAGGCGCGGGCCGACGTCGACTGTGCCGAGAGGCGCGACCCGCAGCGCCAGCGCCGCGACCGCGAGCCCGGCTTGCGCGGCCGCGCCGATGGTTGCGATGCCGCCGCCGACGAACACCTCGACCCACGGCACTCGCGCTTCGTCCAGTGCGTCGACGGCCATTGCCCGTACGCGGCACGGATACGCCTGGGTCGCCAGCCGCAGCGGGTCGCCTTCGCGATGCGCCCAGTCGGGCGTCGCCATCCAGCCGAACGGTTCCTTCAGCAGCGTTTCGCCGTCGCGGCGGCTGTCGTCGTGACGCAGCACCAGCGCGGCATCGAGCGCGCCGCGGTCGAAGTCGGCTTCGATATCGCGCGAACTCGACACGCGCATCTCCACCAGCAGGCCGGGATCGGCGCTATGCACATGCCGCAGCAACACCGGCAATTCACTGCCGACAATGTGATGGCTGATGCCCACCTTCAGCGTGGTGCGCTCGCGTACCAGCGCGCCGAGCGCGTCGTCGTGCGCGTCGAGCAGGTGACGCGCGGCTTGCAGGAACACCTCGCCCTTCGGCGACAGACGCACCATGCGCGGCGTGCGCTCGATCAGCCGGTGGCCGAGCCGGTCTTCGAGCCGCTTGAGCTTCAGGCTGATCGCCGATTGCGTGCTGTTCAGCGCATCGGCCGCGCGTGTGAAGCTGCGCAGATCAGCCACCAGCACGAAAGCCCGTACGGCTTCGAGGTCGAGTGTTTTCATGGCAATCCATAGTTTTTTGTCATCACTGAAATATGCGACGGCCGGTTTAAAGACGCTGCCGACCATGACACGCTAGAGCTATTCGCGATATCGGGCAAGCGGCTGCCGAGCCTGCTGTCCGACGCGACACACAGTATGACGATGATTCAACAGAAAGGAGCCTCGATGTCCGACACCACGCAGGATCACTACGACAACCTATCCTATCCGCTGGTTTCACCCGACGGCGCCGAAGCCGAGCTCGATCCGCAACAGGTGCTGTACGCGCATCTGATGGGTTTGTGTTTCGGCGCGTTGATCATTTTCGGCGCGACCGCGGCGGTGTGCGCCGCGGTGCGTTGGCTGTGATTGTGTCGGGCCTTGACCTGCTTTCAGGTGCGCGCGGTCTCGCGCCCGCCCCACGCCTGCAGCGCGGCGCGGCCCGCGTTGCCGCCCAGCAGACTGTTCGACGGCGCGTGAATCCGACCGCACAACACGTTCCGATGATGCCGCTCCAGCGGATGACTGCGCGCGAGTCCGTGATTGCCGCTCAGTTCGAGCCCATGGTCGACGGCCTCGATGGCGTTCTCGATGACCACCTGCTTGACGGTGCCCGCGAGCGTCTCCGGCGCTTCGCCGGCATCGAATGCCGCGCTGGAACTTTTCAGCAGCCAGTCGTTGGTGCGCAACAGCACTTCGATTGCGCCGACCGTATGCTGCACGGTCGCCACGCTCGCGAGCGACGCGCCGCCGAGCGCACCGGGGCGCCGCTCGTTCAGGAACTGCAGCAGCCAGTCGCGCGCCGCCCGCGCGGCGCCGTCATATACAGAAGCGACCAGCGTGAAATACCACGCGGTGCTGTGAGGATGGCGCTGCAAGCCGAGCGATGCGGGCTTTAGCGCGACTACATCGGCAAGCGGTACCGCGGCGTTGGTAAACACGACATCGTGACTGACGGTTGCCCGCATGCCGAGCGGGTCCCACGTTTCGACGAGCTGCACGCCGGGCGCCGTGCGCGGAATCAAAAACTGGCCGAGGCGCGGTTCGGCTTCATCGGTGCGCGCGAGCACGCTGATCCACGACAGCAGCGGCGAGCCGGTCACATACAGCTTGTGGCCCGACAGCAGCCAGTGCTCGCCGTCGCGCACGGCGACCGTGTCGGGCAGGCCGCCGTGCGATGGCGAGCCGAGCCCCGGCTCGACCTGTGCGGCGTTCAGCAGCGCGGCACCCGTCGCAGCTTCACGCGCCAGCCGGCGCGCCAGATGCGCGGGCCATTCACCCAAGCTCTCGCGCTCCGAACGGACGATCGCCGCGTGCTGGCTATAGTGCATCGACAGGATCAGCGCGACCGACGGATCGCCATAGGCGATCTCGCGCACCACCGCGCTGGCCGCCGCGAGACCGGCGCCGTGGCCGCCGTCCGATTGCGCGACAACCAGCCGAAGCAGATCGGCCTTCAGCAGCTTGTCGAATTGCGCGGCCGGTGCTTCGCCGGTGCGGTCGTGATGCGCGGCGAGTTGCTCGAAGTCACGGCCGAGCGTGGCCGCCCGTTCGATCCATTCGCCGATGCGGCCCTGGTCCTGCCATGGGCCGGGCGTGTCCGTCATCGGTGGGCGCGAGGTCATGATGCGTTGTCTCCCGCATAGCCGGGCGGCGCGATAAAACCGCCATACGCCGCTTCGAACGCGCGCGCGAACGCGACGGTCGTACGGTCCTCCAGATAGGCACCCACCGCTTGCGCACTGACCGGCAGCCCATCGTCGCCGAGACCGAGCGGAAAGCTGGTGGCGGGCAAGCCGGGCAACACCGGCAAACCGGCCCAGTAGAACAGCTCGAAAAACGGCAACTGGCGCACACCGTCCGCATAAGCCACCGGATACGTGCGTTCGTCTTTCGGCTCGCTGTGATTGTGTGCGAATGCGGGTGCCGGCGCGACCGGCGTCACCACGACGTCGAACGAGCCGAACAGTTTTTCCCACGCGTGCCGCAACGCAAAGCGCTGCTCGTCCGCCTTGAGCCATTCGCGATGCGACAGCGTCGGCGCGCGCAGACGGGCCGCTTCGGCGCTTTGATCTCCGGGCTGCAGTTGCTTCAGCCGTTGCTGCGCTCGCGCGCTCAACGGCGGCGGCTCGGCCAGCGACGCACCGGAGAGGGTCCGAAATAGCGGATGCGAGCTCGCCAGATTCGGCAACAGTCCGGCAGGCAGATCGCTGACGCGGCTCAACCGCGTGCCTTGCGAACGCAAGCGCTCAACCACCCGCTCGATCACCCACCGCTCCGACAAGCTCGCTTCGGTGCCCGGCCATGTGTCGAGCACCAGCACGCGAAAATCACGTAGCCGTGTTTGCCGAGCGGGAGGCAGCGTGACATGCCAAGCCTTCGCGGCAAGCGGTTCGCGATTGACGAGCAAATCGAGCGCGAGTTCAAGATCGGCGGCGCTGCGCGCAAGCGGGCCGGCCACGCTCAAATCGCGATCGACGATCCGCCCGCCGGACGCGCCGGTCCCGCGCATCGCGACGAGCCCATAGCTCGGCTTGTGGCCGAAGACGCCGGTGAAATGGGCAGGAATACGGATCGATCCGCCGATATCAGAGCCCAGTTCCAGCGCGACGTAACCGGCGGCCAGCGCGGCCGCCGAGCCGCCGGACGAACCACCGGGCGTGCGGGTGAGGTCCCACGGATTGCCGGTCAGTCCATAGACATCGTTGTAGCTTTGCAGATCGGCGTTGGCGAGCGGCACATTGGATTTGCCGATGATGACCGCGCCCGCTTCGCGCAGCGCCGCGACCGCCAGCGAATCACGTTCGGCGCGATTGCCCGCGTACTGCGGATTGCCGCCGCTGGTGACCAGGCCGGCGACGTCAAACGATTCCTTCACGGTGATCGGGACGCCCAGCAGCGGTTTGCGCTCGCCGCGTGCGAGCGCAGCATCCGCTTCGCGGGCGGCGCGGCGCGCGCCTTCGTCATCGCGCACGGCAATGGCGTTGACCGCGCTGTCGAAACGGTCGATGCGCGCGAGGCTATGTTCGAGCAGGTCGAGCGCCGACACGCGGCCGTCGGCGAGTGCGGCTGCCTGCTCGCGGGCGCTGGCGAAGGTAAGCGCATCGAGCAGATCCTGGGCGGTGTCGGTGGTAGGCGTTGCAGTCATGAAAGAGTCCCTAAGGGCGGCGTCAGCGGCAGGCTCACGCGTTGGCCTTTGTGTCAATCCAGGTGTCGGAGAAGTCGCCGGCCATCAAGTCAATGCTGTTGTTCAGATTGCGCACGCGCGCGTTGTAGACCTGGATCGACGGGATGCTGACGAGCGGATAAACCGGCAGGTCGCGGCCGACGATCTGCTGCGCCTGCTTGAAGAGCGATGCGCGGCGCGTATCGTCGGTTTCGACGGCGGCGCGGACGAACAGTTGATCGACGTCCGGATTCTGGTAGTGCGATGCGTTGATCCACACGAGCGGATGCTTGACGCCATCGCCCCAGTAGAAACGCTGAACGCCGACGCTCGGGTCGTACAGCCGGCCGAGGCCGTTCAGATTGATGTCGAATTCGCGCGTGCCGTAGACGCGCTTCAGGAACGTCGGCAGATCGCCTTCGAGGATCGTTACCTTGATGCCGATCTTGCCAAGTGCCGAGCGTGTATAGCTGGCGGCGTTTTTGAGGTCGTTGCTGGTCAGGTACGTGAGGCGCAGCGCGAAGCGCACGCCGTCTGCCTGACGCGGATAGCCGGCGCGGTCGAGCGCAGCATTGGCGGCCGCCGGATCGAACGGATAGTGGAAGGTGCTGTCGTCGTAGTAATTCGACAGCACGCGCGGCACCGGCGAATCGATCAGATTTGCATGGCGGTGATAGATGTTGTCGCGAATGAAGTTGCGATCCAACGCCTGCGCGATGGCGTGGCGCACCTCGGGTTTGGCGAGCGCGGAATGCTCGTTGTTGAATTCGAGAAACGCTCCGTTGTTCAGGTACGCGTCGTAGGTGTCGTCTACCCGGAGTTGCGGATTGCGCGCGAGGCGAGCCAGGTCGACGAGCGCGATGTTGTTGCCCGCATGCGCTTCGCCGTTTTCGAGCGCCACGGAGATCGCCGCGGGATCGCTCGCCACCTTGAAGATCACGCGTTCCAGATGCGGCGTGCCGGTGCGCCAGTAGTCCGGATTGCGGCGCAGGCTCACGTAGCTGCCGCGCACCCACTTCTCGAAGATGAAGGGACCGGTGCCGATCGGCGCGCTCGCGTTCGGGTTGGTCAGTGGGTCGCTGTCACCGTAGCGGTGTTGCGGCACGATCGGCAGTTCGGCCGACGAGAACGCCTTGATGAGGTATGGCGCGGGCCGCGACAGTACGATGACCGCGGTCAGCGGGTCGGGCGTCTCGATCCGCGCCACATTGGCGAGGCTGATGCGTCCGCGCGGGCCGAGCTTCTGCTGCGTGAGCAGCGAATAGCGCACATCCGCTGACATGAACGGCTGGCCATCGTGCCATTTCACGTTCGCGCGCAGTCTGAAGGTATAGCGCAAACCGTCGGCGCTAATGTCCCATGACGTGGCGAGCAGCGGTTGCGGCTTGAACTGGGTGTCATAACGCAGCAGCCCCTCGGTGATCTTCGCGCTGATGTTGCGGTTGCGCGTGTTGGTGTCGAGAAACGACACGAGTTGTGTCGCGTCTTCAGGCACCGCGTAAATCAGCGTGCCGCCATCGCCAGGCGCACTGGATACCGACGCGCCGGCGATCCGCGGCAGTGCGGCGGCAGAGAGCAGTGCCGCCGAAGTATTCAGGAATGATCTTCGGTTGATTGTCATGGTTAGGATGAATGCACCGGTTGAGTAGGGGGCTGGGCGGCGAGCGGCGGCGTGCTCAGCGTTGCAGCCACGCGTCGGCGAAACTCGAAGCGGTTCCATCGGGCGACACCGTATGGTCGTGCAGGCGGCGGTTGTAGACCGTCACGTATTGCGGCGACGCCAGTGTGATGTCGGGCAGATCGCGCTCGATGATCCGCTGGATATCGAGAAATTCCTGTTTGCGGCGCGCCTCGTCGGGTTCCGCGGCGGCCTGCTGGAACAGCCGGTCGACGTCAGGATTGCTATAGTGCGAGCCGTTGGTGAACGGAACGCCGGGGCGGAAATTCGTACTCGTGTAGAGGCGCGCCACACCTACTGACGGATCGAACAGATTGCTCATGCCGTGCACACTCATGTCGAAGTCACGGTCCGTGTAAATGCGTTTCAGGTACGCGGGCAGGTCTTGATTGCGCACGGTGAGCGTTATGCCGATCCGTTCGAGCGACACGCGCAGATAAGCGCAGATACGGCTATACGCATCGTTGCCGGGAAACGGATCGACCTCCAGCGCGAACCGCGAACCGTTGGCGAGGCGCGGATAACCCACTGCGTCGAGTAGCGCGTTAGCGCGTTTCAGGTCATACGGATAGGGGCTCGGCGACGCATCCGCATACGGGCGGGAAATGATCGGGCTGCTGGTCGGATTCGCGTAGCCGTAATAGATCACGTTGCGGATCACGTTCCGATCCACGGCCGCGGCGATCGCCTGGCGTACCGGCAGATTCTTCAGATACGGATTGTCGAGATTGAATTCGATGCGGACCACGCCGGTTTCGAACGCATAGCCGCGTGTTTCCAGGCCGAGCCTCGGATCGGCCTGGATGCGCCCGAGATCGGACAAGGGCACCGGCGTTTCGCCGCCGATATCCACCGAGCCGTCTTCGAGCGCGATCGAACGCGCCGCGGCATCGCCGATCACCTTGACGATGATGCGGTCCAGACGGGGCTTTGTTGGGTCCCAGTAATCGTCGTTGCGGGCGTACTCGATGTAGCTGCCGCGCACCCATTTTACGAAGCGAAACGCGCCCGTGCCGATCGGCGCATTGTTGGCCGGATTGGTCAACGGATCGGTGTTCTCGTAGATGTGTTTCGGTACGATCGGCGTTTCCGAGGCGGAGAACGCCTTGATCAGATAGGGCGCCGGGTGCGCGAGATGTAGCACGACCGTGTATGCATCGGGTGTGGCGATGTCGGTGACGCTGCCGAATGTCGAACGTGCCCGCGGATGCAACTTGCGCAGCGTTTGCAGCGACCATGCGACGTCGGCGGAAGTGAACGGCTGGCCGTCATGCCATTTGACGCCGTGCCGCAGATGGAACGTATACGTGCGCCCGTTGCCGCTGACGTCCCACGACGTGGCGAGCAAGGGGCGCGGTTGCAGATCCAGATCATAATCGAGCAGTCCTTCGGTCACTTTCGCACTGACCTGCATCACGCTGGTTGCTGTGGTGGCGAGGTTGACCAGGGTGGTGGGCTCCGGTGTGACCACCATGTTGAGGATGCCGCCGCGCGTTTGCGCCTCGACGCCGTGCGCGACGAGCGTGATCGTGACCGGCAACGAAGCGGTGAGCAGCATGGCGGGCGTGGTGCGTGCCGCGCGACGGATGGTGTTTAGCAGCGAGTTCAGTGGCATCGTGGATCCGGTTCAAGCGGGAAGGGTGGATGCCGGCGCGTTCAATGCCTGAGCCCGGCTTCGCGCAGCAAGGGCACCACGCGCCGGCCGAAAAATTCGAGGTCCGGCGCGAAGTCGAAGAAGCTCACCTGAATGCCGTCGACGCCCGCCGCATGAAGGCGCCGAATGTAGTCCACGATCTCTTCCGGCGAGCCTGCCATCGAGACATTGCCGCCCACGGCGCGCCGCGCTACTTGCGCGCGGTCCGCCTGGTTGCGCCACGCATGCGCGTCGCTATTGAAGCGATCGAAACTGCCTTCGGCGGCATGCGCGACGATCGCATCGCGATAGGCATGCGCTTCCGCCGACGTTTCACGGCAGATCACCATCGGATTGAGCAGCGTGCGCACCGTGCGGCCGTGCGTACGCGCCGCGGCTTTGACGCGTGCCGTGTGGGCAGGCAGCGTGGCGATTGCCGTTTCGATGTCGGAACCCGCCGGGCTGGTGATGAAAATGAAGTCAGAGTAACGCGCGGCGAACTCGATGCCGGCGTCAGAGCCCGTGGCGTTGACGAGCAGCGGGCGTCCATAGCGCGGCTTCGGTGTGACGAACGCACTGTCGAGCCGCCATTTAGACTGCGTCGGTTCGAACGAGAAGTTCTCGGGTTGCGCCCACAATTGCTGAACCGCGTCGAGAAACTCCGCAGCGAGCTCATAGCGTTTGTCATGTTCGATGCGCTGCCAGCCGAACATTTCATGCTCGACGGCGCGATGTCCCGTCACTACGTTGATGCCCCAGCGTCCTTTCGATATGTGATCGAGCGTCGCGCAGAACTTGGCGAAATGCAGCGGATGCCACGGCCCATACAGCACGTGACTGGTCGCCACGAGGAAGACGCGCTCGGTGGTTGCCGTCATCGCCGCGAGCGACATGAACGAATCGAGCGCTTCGCCATTGAAGACGCCGCCATAGCCGCCCTTTGGCAGCCATTGCGACAGCGCGAACACCAGATCGAAGCCGAAGCCTTCGGCCTGCCTGACGAGCGCGGCGTTGTAATCGAATGACCAGTCGGTGGTGCGCGGCAGCGTCGACGCGCTCCAGCCGCCGGCCTGGATTGGCAGGAACAGGCCGAGATTCAGCGGCTGTTCGAGCAGGCGTGCCGCCGGGCTCTGTGCATAGTCGAGAGGCGAGTGAACCGGCACGAATGGCGATGCGGGTTTCGCATCGCGGTCGGCCGGTCGCTCGACACCGCTTGATTCAGCCATGGGGTTTCCGATGCAGTGAGTGGTCGCCCGAGAGCGAATGTCCGGGCCGGTGATCTTGCCTCAGCCGTTGCAGCGTCGCAGCGGCTTGCACCGGACCAGGTGCGTGTCAGATCGCAAGTAGATCACGGCGAATCTCGAATCGACAACGAATGAATCATGCTAAGTAATCGTCATTCGAGCCGAACATCGAAACCGGATCTGGATAGACAGGATTGCTTGAAATAGAATTTTTGATGGCTTCGAAAGCTGTTTATATTGGTTGAATCGGTGTGCGTCCGCGCTTATATCTATCGGGCTCGGAAACCGCCGCAGACCGCGGCGCATCTTCATTTCGGTTTTCAAACAACCTCATCATTCCACACGGGACTTCCATGAGCATTCGCGAGATTCATCGGTCGACATTGCAAACATGGCTGACGCAGACCGGCTTGAGCGGCGGGCAGGAACTAGCGCTGCTCGATCTGCGGACCGAAACGGATTTTGGAAACGGCGCGCCGCTCTTTGCCACCAATCTGCCTCTGCCGCGGCTCGAAGCGAGCGTGCGCGACGTCGTGCCGCGCCAGTCGGTACGGCTCGTGCTGGTCGACGGCGGGGACGGCACGGCTGCGAGCGGCGCGCAGATCCTGGAGCGTCTCGGCTACAGCAATCTGCATATTCTGGCCGGTGGCGTGGCGGCATGGACCGTGGACGGCGGATTCGGGCTGCCGACCTTCGATATTCCCGGCAACGTGTTCGCTGGCAGCATTCGTGAGCTGCGCGCGACGCCTTCGCTGGATGCCGCCGAACTGCAGGCGCTACGCGACGAAGGCCACGACGTGATCGTGATCGACACGCGAACGCCGCGCGAATTCGCGGAGTCGCACGTGCCGGGCGCCGTCAACGTGCCCGGCGAGGAAATCCTGCACCGCTTTCTCGACAACGTGCCGAATCCCGACACGTTGGTCGTGGTGTCGTGCGCCGGCTTGCCGCGCGCGATCATCGGCGCGCAGACGCTGGTCGACGCGCAAGTGCCGAACGGTGTCGCGTTGCTCGAAGACGGAACGGTGGGCTGGACGCGCGCATCGTTCGAACTTGAAAGCGGTGCGGACAGATCGCATACGCGAGCGAGTGCCAGTTCTGCTGCCTATGGCGCTGAGCGGGTCGGCCAGCTCGCGGCTCGCGCGGGCATTTCCATTGTCGAGCGCGATCGTGTCGACGCCTGGCTTGCCGAAGGGGATTCCCGCACCACGTATCTGCTCGATGTGCGCTCGGAGCAGGAATACGAAGCAGGGCACCTTGCTGGTTCGATTTCGGCGCCGGGAGGGCAGTTGCTCGGCGTGACGTATCGCACGCTGGCGACGCGCGGCGCACGCGTCGTGCTGATCGACGACGACGGCACGCGCGCGCTCACCACTGCATACTGGCTGCAGCATCGTGGGTGGGATGTGCATGTATTCAGCGGTGCTCTGCCGGGTTTTGCGGCCGCCCGGCACGAGCAAGGCGTCGGCGATTCGCGACCGTCATCACAGTTATACGACACCCGGCATTGAACGCCTGGTGCGGCTCTGGCAACCTGAATATTCCCGAAATTCAGGAGTGCAGTCATGCTGATCAAGCAATATGAACACCGTTTGCCGTCGGACTACGACATGTCGAAAATCCGCGAGCGGGGCCGTACCCGCGGCCTCGTCTGGGACAATGCCGAAGGGCTCGCATTCAAGGCGTTCGCGCTGCGTGAGCGCGGGAAGTATGGCGCACATTACAATGCCTACACGTCGATCTACCTGTGGCTGAACGAGGACGAAGCGGCTAGGTTCGTGACCGGGCCGCGCTTTAAACCGGTTGTCGAATCGTTTGGCCGTCCGCCGATTCAAACGTGGTTGCATCTTGCTGTTCACACGGGCCAACCCGGGCGCGTGTTGTCGATTTATCGCGAAGATGTCCCGGTCGACGAAGGCGTCGACCTAGGTGACTTAAGTTCCGCCGAGATCAAGCGCAACGCACAGGTCGCGACGCGCGACGATATCGTCGTATCGCTCGTCGGCCTCGATGTGCTCAACTGGAAGCTCTCTCGCTTCACGCTGAGCTCGGCGCCTTTGCACGCGATCGAGGGTGTCGCCGGTTACGAAATCGCGTACCTGGCTGCGCCGGGATTGCAGCGTCTGAAGGAGCAGACGGCGGATGCCGCCATAGCGTGAGATTGGCGCGAGAAGCGCTGCCGCCACGCGCGGCACTGGACGAACTTCGGAACGAACTAAATTTTCTCGCCGCCGACATAGGGGTCGAGCCAAGATAAGCGCAAAATCCTATCGCAAGCATTTTGGCCATGCAGTTCGACAAGATCATGCCGAGATGGAATGATGTCGTCGAGAGAGTCTATTGGTCCGAGAACGCCTCGCGGATCTGCCGGGCATGCTTCACTTCGTCGCCATGCAGATAGAGTAAATGTGCTGCTGCACATTTGATCTATTACCGACAGAAAGTTGTTATGTGCTGTCTCGAATCCCGCCCGCTTATAGCAAAGGATTCCGTTCGTTGGAACTCGACATAAATGTTTGAGCGGGATGTGGAGGCCAGCAACTAACAAACGGCGTGCATGACCTCCGTGGCCCTATAGCGAATGTAGCCAGTCGAGCAGGGACTTGTTCTGCTGCCAGGACGGGATCGTCGGAAGCGGTGTACCGTCCACCGCTTTCTCGAGTGCCTTCCGCTTCATCTCAAGATTCGCGCGAGCATAGATCTCAGTTGTCTTCACGTCCACGTGACCCAGGAAGTCGCGGATGATCTCGAGCGGGACGCCACTCTGCAGCAGGTGCATTCCCTTCGTATGCCGCAAGCTGTGCGGACTTACCGGCTGCGTGAAGTCGGGATGATCGCGCCGTACAGGTTGCACATACTTGTGCAGAAGGTAGCGCACGCCCGAGCGCGTTAACCGTGTGCCCTGCCGGTTCTGGAAGAGCGGCTTGTCCGCATGTTCGGGGCGATCGAGGTTGTTGTCGTGCCGATACTGGCGCAGCAGTTCGACCGTCGCGTCCATCAGGGGCACGGCGCGCATCTTGCGTCCCTTTCCCAAGAGCCGCACCTGTGATGGCGGATCCAGGCGCACGTCGCCGGCGTTCAGGTCGATCAGCTCCTGTACCCGGGCACCGGTGTCGTAGAGTACGCTCAACATCACTGCATCTCTGCGGCCCTCGGACGTAAGCAGGTCCGGTTGTGCGAGAATCTGTGCGAGGTATTCCTTGGAGAGATAACCGACGCTGGGGCGCGGCTGTCGCCGCAGCGGAATGGCGAGAATCTGCTGACTCTGCAGCAGGCGCTCGGGCACTTCCGACTGTACGTAGCGGAAGAACGCGGGCAACGTCGCGAGGCGATGATTCTGTGTGCTGATCGAAACGTGCCGATCGTCGGCCAGATGATCAAGGAACGCCTCCACAAGAGAAGCGTCGATCTGTGCCAGAGACAAACGTTCCAGGGCGATGCCACGCCCGTCGCGACAGAATCGCAGCAGCAGGGTGAACACGTCGCGATAGGCCTTGATGGTGTTGGGGCTCAGATTGCGCTGTGCGGCCAGATAATGCGTCAGGAAGCTGGTCACGAGCATGGAGAAATCCGTCGGTTTCATGATCCGTTCCTCCGCGGAATGACGTCACCGAAGGCGGCGTTGGTGCGCACCGTGATCTCCGGAAAGAGTTCGACAATCAGATGCAGATAGCGCTGCGTTCCGGCAAGGGAGCGATGGCCCATGTAGGTCGCCAGTACGGGGAGCTTCGCATCGAGGTCAGCTCCCTCGCGGCACCAGCGCAGCAAGGCATGTGCGGCAAAGGCGTGTCGAAGATCATGTACGCGCGGCCCCTTGCCTCTACCGGCGTGCGCAATCCCGCAACGCAGCAGCAGGCCCCGAAATACCCAATAGACGGCCGAGAGACTCCACGGGCCGTCGGATGGCGAGGGGAAGAAGTAGGCATCGGGCGAACGGTCTCCCATGACTTCCGCATAGGTTCGAAGGCGCTGCACCAACGGCAAGGCTGGAGGCACGAGGCGATCCTTGCCAAATTTGGCCTCGCGCACCGTCAGGACTCCTCGGTCAAGGTCAACATCGGCCACACGCAGGTGCAACACCTCGCCGAGCCGAAAGCCGCAGCCATACAGCAGCCGGAATACTTCCGGCATGATGAGATGTCGCATTGGAGATCGTGCGGTTGGCGTGAGCTTGTCGACTGCGTCAAACAGCCGCTTGATCTCGGCGTGTGTCAGGATGCGCGGTGAGAAGCTGCTGGCACCCCTGGTGGTCAGAGATCGATCCGGCACATCCGCGGGATATCCCAGCCGGCAGAGGTATAGGGCGAATTGGCGAACTGCGCAGATACGATGATATTGGGTACCCTCACTCTCGTGGGGTTGTTTGGCGAGCCACTTGCGGCTGATCGAACGCGGTAGCTCGCATTGCGATAGCGCTTCGTTGCATAAGAAGCGATCAAAGCGCGCCAGCAGACGGGCCGGCTCACCATAGCGGTAGCCACATGCCTGTTTCTCCTGGACGAACTGTTCCATGAGCGGGCCGACTGTACTCCGGAACTGCCCCTTGAATTCCCTACTCGACATGGCGCACCTCCTCGGTGTTCAACGCGGCAGTGCGCAGGGTTTCCGCGTCGGTCTTGGCGTAGATCAACGTTGAGGCCGTCGTCGCATGCCCCAGGATCTCGCTGATGACATGAAATGGCGTTTGCTCACGGAGCAGTTGCGTCGCCAGTGTATGCCTCAGCGAATGCAAACCGTGGCGTTGTTTGGTCCGGAAGCGGATGCCGGCAAGGTCTTTCCAAAACTGGACTATGCGATGCAGGTTGTCAGTTTCGCAGACGGGTTGAAACGGGGGCGTCAATGTGAGGAACACTTCAAGGCAATCTGATTGAGGACGCGCCAATCTCAAATAGTCGATCAACGCTTCTCTGACCTCTTCCGTTAGTGGCAGACAGAGCGGTTCGAGGGTCTTCGACTGCGTAATCTCTACGGTGGCCGTTTCCCACTTCAGGTCATCGAGCGTTAGTGTCCGGATATCTCCCACTCGCAATCCGAGGCGACAGGCAAGCAGGAGGATCGCGTAATCGCGCTTGCCTTTGGGCGAGCTGCGATCAACGACCTTGAGCAACCTGATTACGAGCTCTGTGTCCCAGACCGATGGAACAGTCGCATCCTGGGGAACGCGGATCGTCGGCAAGACATGGCTCAGATCTCGCTGCAGAATTCCTCGCATCAGAAGAAACCGCAGGAAGCCGCGCACATCGCAGACGATTCGCGAGACGGTCTTGGCCGCCAGACGATGTAGTGAGGTAACAAATGCGGAGACATCGGCCGGCTGCATCTGATCGAAAACTGTGATGTTCCTTGATCCCAGGAAATCCCCGAATATGGCGATCTCTCGCATCCGTTCGCGAAGGGTCGTCGGCCGAAGATGAAGGCGATCCCGGCAGTACCGTTCGTAGTCGCGCACCGCGTTGTTCATGGGCGCCGGGACTTGTATCTTCTGCATATCGGTAACAGTTCGCTCAATGTGCCCGTCACGCGCAAAGTCGTCCAGCACCTTAAGGCCGAAGACGATATGCCGTCGCCACCCCTCGCGTGACGTGAGGTGTTCTCCTTCACGCATCTGATACGCGTTAAAAAACTGGACGACCAACTCCGCCGAGTACTCATCTCCAAGGTTATTCTCACGACAAAACGCCATGAGGTGTCGCCAGATTGTGCGATAGCGCTGCAGTGATCTTCTGCTGTACTGAAGCTTACCCAGTTCGCCCAAGGCACTAGATACTATGTAAGGGGCCAGCGAAAGTAAGCTCCCGAGAGTAAAACGAGGA
>NZ_JALPRJ010000071.1 GCF_030464885.1 Caballeronia sp. SEWSISQ10-4 2
GAAATGACGTGCCGCCACGCACAGTGGCTAATAGTGATAAAGAGAACAGCTAAGATAAACCGGCCACGGGCGCAGAAAACAGCAACCCGGCATCGACCCTAACCGCTACGTCCCGAACCCGCCCAACCCCGAGTGCGAACGCCCCCCGCCGCTAACCACTACTGAGCCCCAAACGCATGCACGAGCATCTCGACAAACGCTTTCACTCGTGCAGTCATCTGCAAGTGCTGCGGATACACCGCATAGATATCGGCGCCGGGCGTTCGATGCTCTGGTAACACCTGGACCAGGCGGCCGTCGGCAAGATACTCCGCTATGTCCCATTCCGCGCGCATCAGAATACCGTGGCCATCAAGCGCCCATTTCACAGCAATTTCGCCGTCGTTCGTGGTCAGGTTGCCGCGCACGCGCACCGTCTCTGTTTTCTCCGCTGCGCCCCGCCCGCTTATGAGCCGCCACACACCGTATCCGTCGTCGCCTTGTCGAATGCCAATGCAATTGTGCTGAGACAATTCGGCGGGGCTTCTTGGTATCCGCCGGTTAGCGAAATAGGAAGGAGCCGCACAGAGCAGGCGCCTGTTAGGTGCAATGCGCCGCGCGACGACGCGGGCATCGGGCGGTTCACCGAAACGCACGCAGACATCGAAGGTGTCATCGCTCAACGGCGGCGGGTCGACTGAAAGCTGAAGCTGCACATCCACTTCCGGGAAGGTGCGAACGAACTTCGAAATTAGCGGCGCAACGTGACCTCGTCCGAAGCCAAGCGTTGCATTGACTCTTAGCAAGCCCTTGGGAGCAGCTTGTGAACCGCCAAGCAACTGCGAGAGGTCGTCCATCTCGCTAAGGATTCGCCGTGCATGCGTCAGGTAAAGCTCACCCTCCGGCGTAAGGCTCATTCGGCGAGTCGTCCTGCTGACAAGCGGCACGCCGGCGCGTGCCTCCATCTGCGACAAATGCTTGCTTACCGCCGCGGTGCTCAAGCCCAGTTCGCGCGCGGCAGCAGTCAGGCTTCCGCTAGCCACCAAAACCGAGAAAAACCGCAGGTCTTCCGGCTGTATTAGTGAACGCATCAACTCACCCGATTATTAACTTGAAGTTAACAGCGGTTTGAGTCTAGCAGCATTCCCGGAGCCCGCTAAGGCTCTAGCATTGGCCACATGTCTACTATTGAGGAAGAGCACCGTGAAGACTTATCGCATCGCAACCATTCCGGGCGATGGAATCGGCAAGGAAGTCGTGCCAGCGGGAAAGCGCGTGCTTGAAGCGATCGCTGCGCGAAGCAACGACTTCGGTTTTGAGTTCGAAGACTTCGACTGGGGTGGCGACTATTACCGTCAGCATGGCGTCATGATGCCGGCCGATGGACTCGACGCGATTCGCGACAAGGACGCAATCCTCTTTGGCTCGGCCGGTGACCCGCACATTCCCGATCACGTGACGCTTTGGGGATTGCGTCTCAAGATTTGCCAGGGCTTCGACCAGTACGCGAATGTGCGCCCCACGCGCATCCTCCCTGGCATCGACGGCCCGCTCAAGCGCTGTTCTCCGAAGGACCTCGACTGGGTGATCGTCCGGGAGAACTCGGAGGGTGAGTATTCCGGCGTTGGCGGCCGTGCGCATCAGGGACATCCGATCGAGGTCGCAACCGATGTATCCATGATGACCCGGGCAGGCGTCGAGCGGATTCTTCGATTTGCATTTCGCCTTGCACAGTCGCGCCCCCGTAAGCTGCTTACGGTGATCACCAAAAGTAATGCGCAGCGTCACGCCATGGTGATGTGGGATGAAATTGCATTGGAAATATCGAAGGAGTTTCCGGACGTCACATGGGACAAGGAACTCGTCGATGCCGCCACTGCCCGCATGGTGAACCGCCCGGCCTCGCTCGATACCCTCGTTGCCACGAATCTTCACGCCGACATCCTGAGCGACCTTGCTGCGGCGCTTGCCGGCAGCCTTGGCATTGCACCGACCGCCAACCTCGACCCCGAGCGCCGCTATCCCTCGATGTTCGAGCCTATCCACGGTTCCGCCTTCGACATCATGGGGAAAGGTCTCGCCAATCCGATCGGCACATTCTGGTCAGTCGTGATGATGCTTGAACACCTCGGCGAGAGGGGCGCAGCGCGCGCGTTGATGACCGCGATCGAACGCGTTACGGGAGACCCGGCACTGCACACCGGCGACCTCGGTGGCAAGGCAACCACTGCGCAGGTTACCGAAGCCGTGTGCGCCCTGCTCGCGTCGAATTCCGCGGTGGTGTCCGAGGCCGCCTAAGAGATTGCCTGAGAGATTGCCAAGCATCTACGGCAATAAAAATAAAACAGATAGAGCGCCCGGGCAACCCTGTCACGGGCGACTAGCGGAGACTTGCATGACTAACGATTTACAAGCCCGGGTGGTTCGCAAGCTGACGTGGCGCGTCCTGCCCTTCGTGATGCCGCTTTATTTTGTCAGCTTCCTTGACCGGGTGAACGTCGGTTTTGCGGCCATTACCATGAACAAGGATCTGGGACTGACACCGACCATGTTCGGCCTCGGCGGCGGCATCTTCTTCCTGGGTTATTTCCTGTGCGAAGTGCCGTCGAACCTGATCCTTAACAAGGTGGGCGCGCGCATCTGGATTGCCCGCGTCATGGTGACATGGGGGCTTGTTTCGGCCGCGTCGGCGTTCGTCGTCGGGCCAAACTCGTTCTACTTGTTACGCTTCTTGCTAGGCGTGGCCGAAGCAGGTTTCTTCCCCGGCATCATCCTTTACCTGAGCCAATGGTTTCCGACGCGGCAACGGGCCGTTGCCGCCGCGGCATTCATGGCTGCTGCTCCGCTTTCGACCGCCATAGGCTCGCCAATCTCTGGAGCAATCATGCAGATGCCGGCCTTGGCGGGCCTCAGGGACTGGCAATGGCTCTTCATCATCGAGGCGATCCCGGCGGTGGTCCTAGGCCTGATCGTCTTGAGAGTCCTGACCGATTCTCCGGACAAAGCGAAGTGGCTTGCCGCCGATGAAAAAGCGTGGCTCATTGCGACGTTGCGTGAAGAAAGCCTAGGTCGCGAGTCGCAGGCGGGCCATGCATCGGGTGCGTTGAGCGCCCTTCGCGACTCGCGTGTGTGGGTGATGTCGCTGATTTACTTCGGCACCTCGGCGGGACTTTATACGCTTGGCTTGTGGGCGCCCTTGATCATCCGTCAGTTCGGTTTCAGCGCCCTCGGTACCGGCGCGTTGAACGCGATTCCAAGCGTCGTGGCTGTCCTGGCGATGGTGCTCTGGGCTCGGCACTCCGACCGCAGCGGCGAGCGCACCTGGCACGTTGTCATCCCTTGCGTAGTTGCGGGCGTCGGCCTCGCGTGGGCCGGCTCGACCGAAACTGCATTGGGTGTTGTCCTGGCGCTCGTGCTTGTCAACGTCGGCATCAGCGCCGCCAAGGCGCCGCTTTGGGCGATGCCCAGCACGTTCCTCTCCGGCGCGGGCGCTGCCGCCGGCATCGCGATGATCAATTCGATCGGCAATCTGGGCGGCTTCGTCGGGCCCTTTGCCATTGGCTGGTTGAAGTCGGTTACCGGCGGATATGCCGCCGGGCTTTACGTTGTTGCGGGAAGCCTGGCAGTGTCGGCACTGCTTACATTGATGATCGGTCGAAGGAGATACCAGGTGGCGCCGGCCGCCCACTAGCGCCGGTGCGTCGCGAGACGCGAACCGGCAATCCACGTCGATACTGCACGGTATCCGGTGCAGTGTTACTCTTTATGGGCAACGCTACAGGCTATACCCACGACACATTTCAAGGAGACACGTAATGTGGTTTGTCGGAAAAAGTGAGCTGCTTTCGCTAATCGAACGTCACTGTCTCGATGAGGTCATGCCCGCCTTCAGCGATCACCGGACCGTGCGAAAAAACGCAACCATCTACAGACCGGAAGACTTGAGCGACCATGTGTATTTGCTCAAGACCGGCAGTGTCCGGCTTTTCAGGCTGACCGAGGATGGACAGGAGATCACGCTTTCGTTCATCAAGGCGGGAATGCTGTTTGGCGACGGCGACGTCCTTAACGAAGCCAACTATTCGCATCATGCGCAGACGCTTGCACCAAGCATGATTTGCTACATCCGCAAGGCGGATTTCAAACAACTGCTTGCGCGCTACGACGTCATCAACCAGTTCGTTCTGAAAAGCCACTACCAGCGATGGCAGGAGGCGCAGCAGCTGATCGAAAACCTGTCATTGCACGACGTCCGCAAGCGTCTCACCAACATTCTCGCGATGTTCGCCAACCAGATAGGGATCGAATTCGACTACCTGGGCACCGGAGATGCCGTGCTCATCGACTTGTCGATCCCGCAAGACAAGCTCGCGGAGTTTATCGGCACCTCGCGTGAGTCGGTCAACCGGCACTTCAACGACCTCAAGGCCGAGGGGCTGACCGCCATCCATGAACGCAAGATCGTGCTGACGCCCCTCTTCGTCGCGAAATTCCTGCGACGAAAGATAGCGTCGGGACAGGCGGTTTTGTCGACGTCGTTCACCGCGCGTCCCGTCAACGGCCAGGTCGTCAAAGCGCCGCTAGCGCGCGTTTGACCGCCTCGACGCCGCTACGCGGACTAGACAGCACCGGCACGCGCAACTCGCCCAGCGCGGGGACAAGACGCGCCATGGAGACCTGTGCGAGCACCACGACATCGACCTGACCGGCGAGCTCGATAATCGTCCTTTTAAGAATCTCGTCGTGGAGTGCGCCGTCGCCGCTGAGTAGCGCCTCGAAAGCGCCTTCCGCGATCCGCTCGGTTACATCGACGGTCCGGCCGTGCTCTTCGGCCTTGCGGCGAATCAGGCGCACGGTCGGATCCAGTGTTGTCGATACGGTCGCTACCACGCCAATGCGCGAGCCGATCGCACTTGCCTCTTCCGCCATGGATTCGTCGATCTTGACGATTGGCGTGCGGATCAGGTCTCTTAGCGCGTCCGTCGCCTCGCCAACCGACGAGCATGCGTTGAGAATGATGTCCGCGCCCATTGCCTGCGCATTCGACATATAGCTATAGATGCGGCTGGCAACCTCGGGTGTCAGGTGGCCCGCTGCGCGGACATCGTTCAACAAACTATCGTCCATGATGTTGATGACCCGGGCGTCGGCAATCAACTCGCTTAGTTGATTCTTGATCGGCAGAACCGTTACCGGGCCAGTATGAATAACAGCTATGGTTGTCATGGTTTTCCATTCAATCGGTTAAAAACACGGATCATGCGGTTGCTGCCGCCATCACGCGTTCCTGGGTTGCCTGTTCACGCGTCATCTCGCCATTCAACCGCCCTTCACGCACAATCAAAATCCTGTCGCTGACCGCCAGCACTTCCAGCAGGTCCGACGAAATCACGATGATCCCGATGCCTTCTGAGGCCAGGCGCGCCAGCAGCGCGTGCACCTCCGCCTTCGCGCCAACGTCGATGCCGCGCGTGGGCTCGTCGACGATTAAAACCTTGGGATTGCGCGCCACCCACTTGGCAATCACGATCTTCTGTTGATTGCCCCCGCTAAGGTTGACGACTTTCTGTTCGGTGCCAGGCGTCTTGATGCCGAGGCTGCGTACAAATTGTTTGCAACTGGCCTCTTCTTTCGCGCGTTGTAGAAACTGGAAGGGTGAATAGCGCTTCAGATGGGTGAGGCTGAAATTTTCGCGTACGCTCATTCCGAGCACGAGTCCCTGCGCTTTCCTGTCCTCAGTCACAAAACCGATACCCTGTTCTATCGCGTCATGAGGGTTGCGGATCCTCACCTGCTTTCCCTCGACGACAATACTTCCCGTGCAGGGGCGCATGCCGAAGATCATCTCCATGATCTCCGTGCGCCCCGAACCGACCAGCCCCGCAACGCCAAGAATTTCGCCGCGATGTAACGTGAAACCGATGTTCCGGATCCTGGCTTCGGCACCCTTCGTGGCACGCAACGACAAATCGCGAACTTCCAGTACCGGTTCCTCACTTGTGTGTGAGATAGCCCCCGGATATAGCTCGCTCAACTCACGATCGACCATCATGCGAACCAGCGAATCGCGAGTGACTTCCGCGATTGGCGATGTGTTCACGGTACGGCCATCTCGAAGCACCGTCACATGATCGGCGAGTTCGAAAATCTCTTCCAGCCTGTGCGAGATGTAGACCACCGCAATCTTTCGATCGCGTAACCGTTTGATCAACCCCAGCAACGTGCGCGTCTCATGATGGCTAAGCGAAGCTGTCGGCTCGTCCATGATGATGACTTTCGACTGGTACGCAAGCGCCTTGGCGATCTCGATCATCTGTTGCTGCCCAACGCTCAATTCACTGACGCGCGTAGAAGGATCGAGGTCGAGCTCGATCATCTCAAGCATCTTTTTCGCCTCGCTGTTCATGCGTGCCCGGTCGAGCAGACCAACGCGATTGAGCGGCTCCCTGGCGAGAAAAAGATTTTCCGCGACGCTAAGGTTCTCAACGACTGAGAGTTCCTGATAAATAATGCCGATCCCAAGCGCGCGCGCATGGTTGCTGTCGCGCAGTGCGATCTCATTACCCTCGATAAGGATGCTGCCCCCCGGATCGGGGGTATAGACACCCGTCAGTATCTTCATCAGCGTGCTCTTGCCCGCCCCGTTCTCCCCGGCGAGCGCCAGCACCTCCCCTTGCCTGATCTGAAGGTTGACGCCGTCGAGCGCCTTGACGCCGGGGAATGTCTTGGAGATGTTTCGCATCTCCAGAAATGGCGATTCCATCACTTTCCCTTGGCTTCCTGCCCGGTTACTTGGTATAGCTTCCGACATTGTCTTTGGTCACGACCGTCACACCGGTATCGATGTCCTTGGGCGATGTGTCCGTCCCCTGGATCTGCGCGACCAGATGATCGACTGCAAGCGAGCCCATGGTTACCGGACGCTGAACCATGATCCCTTGAATAGAGCCGTCTTTAAGTGCCTTGAGGGTGTCGGGAAGATCGTCGAAGGCCAGGACTTCGAGCTTGCCCTTCATGGCGCCAAACTCTTTGGTATTGAGCACCTTCGACACAGCCGGCCCGCCGACCTGACTCACGCCGAAAATGCCCTTCAACTGCGGATGCGCGCGCAGCGTGGTCTCGACTACTGAAACGCCTTTAGCAAGATCGTCGTCGGTGCCCTGGGTTTCCACGATTTTTATACCCGGATATTTCGCCAGCCCTTTCTTGATTCCCGCAATGCGTTCGTTAAGGTTTACCGCGCCAAGCTGCCCGGTCACGATCGCGACTTCACCGGTTCCGCCAAGCGCCTTGCCCATCGTTTCGGCCATGGTCGCGCCAGCCGTTTCGTTGTTCGTGCCGATATACATCGAACGGCCGCTCTTGGGCGAGTCCGAGTCGTAAGTCAGCACCTTTATCCCGCTTTGTGCGGCGCGCTTCATCACGCTCTCGACCGACTTCGGTTCATTAACGGAAATGGCGATGCCGTCGACATGCCTGGAAATCAGGTCTTCAATGATTTGTACCTGCGTCGAGCCCTGCGTGTTTTGCGGCACCACCCATTGATACTTCACGCCTAGCTTGTCGGCGGATGTTTGCGCGCCTTTGTTGCAATCGTCGAAGAACGGCACAGCTACCTTCGGAATCACCGCGACGGAAATATCCTTCGCTTCCTTGGCGTGCGCCGATACGCCTAGCGATAAAGCAACCGCAGAGAATCCGATACTTAGTGCGCGGCGAAAATTCTTGTCCATTTTTGTCTCCATGTTTATTTGTCGTGGTGCAACAAGGTTAAGACGATGCGCGCATCAACGACCCTTTCGACGAACGCGCCAAATGTCGATGCTGACCGCAATCAGGATCACGCAGCCTGTAATGGCCTGCTGTGCGTACGTGTCGATATTCAGCAGCACAACGCCGTTAGTGATGATTCCCGCCAGAGCCGCGCCGATGATCGCGCCTTCGACACTGCCCGCTCCACCTGAGAGACTCGCGCCGCCGATGGCCGCTGCCGCAATGACATCGAGCTCGGCGCCGAACCCCGACGCAGGCTCTGCCGACACAAACCGCGAGAAGCTGACAATGCCCGCAATGGAAGCGATGAGTCCCGAGAGCGCGTAGACAATGAATTTCACGCGGAAGGTACGCACGCCGCTAAGCCGGGCTGCCATTTCGTTGCCGCCGGTGGCATAGACATGCCGGCCGAAACGGGTCTGGCGCATCAGCACGGAAAAACATATCGTCATGAAGATCATGATGACCACCGGGAACGGCACGAAGCCAATGTATCCCTGGCCGATGAAGGTGAAGCTGTCGGGTACATCGGGTGTTACCGGAACCCCTTTGGTGATCATGTACATCAAGCCGCGGCCAATGCTCAGCGTGCCGAGCGTCGCAATGAACGGCGGCAGCTGAATCCCGGTGATCAGAAATCCGTTGAAACAGCCGGCGGCGAGACCAACCGATAGCCCGGCAATCACGGCCGCAATAGGACCGGCCCCATGTTGAAAGACCAGCGCGGTAACCAGCGATGACAGGCCCATCACGGACCCAACCGACAGATCGATGCCGCCCGTGATGATGACAAGCATCATGCCGATCGACATGATTGCAATCAGCGAAAACGACCGGAACACACCCATCAGGTTGTTCGTGGTCAGGAAATATGGGGAGAAAATACTGATCAGGATTCCGACCAATAGCAATACCGATAGAACATTCAATTCGCGGATCTTGAGCCAGCTACGCAGCATGTCGGCAAGACGCACTGAATGTGGCTGAGGATCCTCTTTGGACGATATTGCGGTCACCGGTCTCTTCTCCGTTTAATTCTGGTTTAGGAGGATGCTAGGTGGCCGCGTTCATCAAGTCTGTGACGCGCGTCATACAACCGTATCGGGGTTGTCCCTGATCATTGTCTCCCAGGGACTATGAAGTTCGTCACAGAACTCATGCTTGGCCGTCGGTAATATCGGTTCCAAGGTCAAGACCCATTAATCGAACCAGGAGCACAACGTATGACGAAGCGAGTAATAGTGACCGGCGGCAGCGGGCTTGCGGGCAAATGGGTCGTCGAGGACTTGGTAGAACACGGCTACGAAGTGCTGAATCTCGACCGCGTGCCCATGGCGAAGCCGGTGGCCCGTACATTGATTACCGATCTGACCGACGCGGGACAGGTATTCAACGCGATGGCGTCCAGTACTACGCCCAGGGAATTCGACGACGATCTCGAGCCCAAGCCCATTGATGCGATCGTTCATTTCGCTGCCATTCCGCGCATTCTGGTCACCACCGACAATGAGGTGTTCCGGATCAACGTGATGGCGACCTACAACGTGCTCGACGCTGCCTCGAAGCTTGGCATCAAGAAGGTAATCGTCGCCTCCAGCGAGACAACGTATGGAATAGTGTTCGCTCACCGGCATCGGGATCCTCAATATTTCCCGCTGGACGAGCAGTATCCTGTCGACCCCATGGACAGCTATGCCATGTCCAAGGTGATCAACGAAGTCACGGCCAAGGCGTTTCATGCGCGTACGGGCGCGGATATTTATTGCTTCCGCATTGGCAACGTACTTGATCCGGTTGATTATCAAAAATTCCCGGGATGGCTGAAGGACCCTGGATCGCGCAAGCGGATCGCGTGGAGCTATATCGATGGACGCGATCTGGCAACCGCTTGCCGGCTCGGCATTGAAAAGGACGGGCTCGGCTTCGAGGTGATGAACGTCGCTGCGGACGATGTGTCCTCCGATCTGCCGACAGCGGAGTTGTTGAAACGGTTTTATCCAGGCGTGCCTGTAAAGAAGCAACTTGGACAGTTCGAGACCTTGCTGAGTAACGAGAAACTGAAAAAGCTGCTCGGCTGGCAGCAGCAGTATCGATGGAGGGAGCAAGCACCGCGGTAGTTCATCTTCGCTGAGGGTGGCCTGGGCGCCATCCTCAGTTCTATCCGCAAGACAGTGATTCAGGCGCTTGAGAAGCTATACCTCCAAGACCGCGCACGCTAGTGAAACGCCACCCAAGCCAGCGACAACGAGAACGTTCCCAGCACGATCGACGCACCGCGGAGCATATGAGCCTGACTGATCCACATCAGCCGGCCGCTGCCAAGCGCCGCACCGAACGCGACCCAGACGAGGCCAATCGGAACTAGCAGGGTCGCGAAGATAGCCATCGTTTCGAAATAGGCGGGCAAGTTCGCGAACGCAATTGCCGGGAAAATCGTGCCGGCAAACAGGATCGCTTTGGGATTGAACAAGGTCGCGACAAACAGCGTGCGCAGGCCGATTGCCTGTTGCGCTGACGTTGCGGGCAAGACCGCTGTACGCCACATCCGGATCGCGAGGTACGCGATAAAGATGCTGCTCGCGATACGCACGAGCGTCGGCAGCCATGTCAGCGAATGTGCTGCCTGTGAGAGGAAATGCCCCCAAACCGTAATAGAGACGACGTAGCCGGCCAGCTCAGCGCCAGTGAGCCGCGCCGAGCGCATGACACCGTCCCTTAGGCCCGCCGCGGCGAGCAACGTATTGGTCGGGCCCGGCATGATCAGCACGATGACAGTACCGAGCACGAACAGCGCTGCGCTGGAAATTGAAAGCATGAATTGGCGGATGGGAAGACTGGAGCAGTATGCTTTTTATCACACGCAGATTGCACCGGACCGCACGCAAAATAAATACGCTCCGACAATGACGCCCGGATGGCCGCTTGAAGAACGGCTAATCCTGCTGGATGCCTTTGATCGCTGCTCGCCGGCCTCCTCCTGGCGCGGCGTCATTCATATCAACGATTCCCGCCTATCCGTTCTGACCCGGTCAATGCTTCTTGTGGGTGGTGGCGAGCGCGTCGTACACCCGTTACGGTCTATACACCGTGCCCGTACGATTAGGCGGTCTTACGACCGAACTCTCGGTTGTTCTCGTGCCGTTGCTTCTCATGCTGCTGATTATGCCGTCTGAGCCTTTGGAGAGGCCAGCGGCGGCTCTCAGGTCATTGCTGGGGGGCATGGCGCCTGGCGTCGCCGTGCCAGCACTGTTGACGCCAGGAACAAGCATCCCGTTCTCACCGGCGGTCGTGCCCCCTGTCTGCGCGTAGGCCGCGCCTGACATACCGACTGACACCCCGCCTGACATCCCGATAACCAAGACTGACATCAACATCTTCTTTGTCGCGACTTTCATTGCACACTCCATGAAAACCTTAAATGCTTTGCGCATCCGATGCATTTATTCCTACCGAGAGGCGAAGACGCATCAGGACTCATTCCACTTAATAAGAGTCTTGGCGAATAGCCACGTTCCCGAATAATTGTCACTTAAGTTTACAGCTTCACGGCTTACTGCCGCTCCCGTACATTTACACGGGAAATGATATGGCAAGATATTTGCCAGGCCAGGCATCCGATGTAAATACACTGCTTCGTAACTACTCAGTCGACCAGGAATAGCCGACTAATAGCCGACGCATGCCGCTAAGTTTGCGCCGTTTCCGCCTAAACCTGACTGAAAACCCCTTTAGCCGCGACTAGTTGCCCTGTGCGCGTTTTCCCTTGGATTCCGCAAGGATCATTCCACTGTACTATCGAATAAGCGTTAGGCGCACCCTCTACGCCTGAGGAGCGTCAACGTTTCCGAGAACGCAAATAAACCCCAGGGAGACGCACATGACGAAGCCCGAGCACAGCGATCCGTTCAGTCAGTTTTCCGCGATGTTTCAGCAATACAAGCTTCCCGGTTTCGACGTCCAGGCAATCCTCGATGCACGCAGAAAAGACGTCGAAGCGCTCGCCGCCGCGAACCGCGTCGCGTTCGGCGGCATGGAAGCGCTTCGAGATAAACAGATCGAAATCCTGCGCCGGGCGCTCAATGATTTCCAGGGCATCGCGCAGCAGTTCTCCGGCTCTCCGAAAGAAGCCTCGGCCAATTCGACCGAGGTCGTTCAAAAGGCACTGCATCAAGCGCTTGCCGACATGCAGGAGATTGCCCAGAAAACGCAGCAGGCTCACACCGAGGCGTATGCGATTGTGACGAAGCGAATTGAAGAGGCGGCCAAGGAGTTGAAGTCGTCGCTGGAACAACCGAAGCCGTAGCCGTTCCGGGCGTCCGTCCTGCCCGTGCCGAGACAATCGGCTCGGGCAGCACTACATCAACCGGCAACGCTCCAGTTCTTCCGATAACGCATCGGCGCTGACAAACTTGTATCCGTGAAGGCCCGCATTGATCGCCCCAGCCACGTTAGCGTTTGTGTCGTCGATGAAAAGCGTGTCTGCCGCACCAACGCCCAGTTGTTCAAGGCAGCGAAGATAGGCTTGCGCCGCCGGCTTCGCTGCGCCGAACGAGGCGGATGCGTAGACGTGAGAACCGAAGATCTGAGCGACTGCAGGATTCAGATAGCCGATATGGTCGGTAACCAGACGGCAATTGTTGGTCAGCACCGCAATCCGATTGCGCTCGGCCACTCTCGCGGCGAGCGCGAGCACTTCCGCGTACGGCGTGATAGACGCGCGGCGAGCAGCCAGCCAGTCATTGCGGTTGATGCGGCAGCTTAGAAGATCACCCAATTCGCTCAGATACTCGTCGTCGCTGATCTGGCCTGCGTCGGCACGTGCTTCAAGCCCGGATCCCCAGATGGCATGACGCACGGTTTCGGGCGCCTGACCCGATACGGCCGACAAGTGGTCGACTCGAGCGTCGCGGTCATAGTGAGACAGTACGCCCTCCATGTCGAACAGAACCAGCGTGATGGATGCTGTCATGCTGTCGGCCTCGCGTCGAAAGCTTCCAGAAAAGGAAGAACCCATCCGGCGATGTGCCTTCCTTCGGACCGTCGGCAAACAAGTCGCGCCCGCGGCTGAATTTCAGCATAACCAAAAAAAATTCAGGACCGGACGGACCGATACGCATCGCTGCGTCCGCGCTTGCTCAGCACCAACTGCCACAACTGGCCTTGGCCCGATCGGAAAAATCCGGCGGACGACAAGAGGAAGTACTTCCACATCCGATAGAATCGTTCGTCATACTGAGCCTTCAGTCGCGGCCATGCTTCGTCGAATTTGGCAGACCAGGCCATTAACGTCTTATCGTAGTCCCGTCCGAAATTATGCCAGTCTTCAATAAGAAAGCGCCCTTCCAGAGAAGCCGCTATTTGTTTGGCCGAGGGTAAATGGCCATTCGGAAAGATATATTTATCGATCCAGGCATCCGTCTTCTTTTCTGTCACGAAGTTACCAATCGTGTGCAATAAGAACAAGCCATCCGGGCGCAACAGATCCCTCACAATATTGAAGTAAATATCGTAGTTTTTCGGCCCGACATGCTCGAACATTCCGACTGAAACGATTTTGTCGAATTGTCCCGTGAGATCCCGATAGTCAGTGAGCTCAATCGTCACGGGTAAGCCGGCGCATCGTTGCTGCGCCAGCTTCTGCTGTTCCTTGGAAACGGTAATGCCCACGACCTCGACACCGTATTCCGTTGCAGCGTATCGGGCCAGGCCGCCCCAGCCGCAGCCAATATCCAGCAGACGTTCGCCGGGCTTGAGCTGCAGTTTTCGGCATATCAACTGAAGCTTGTGCAGTTGGGCTTCTTCGAGTGTCTGAGCCTGTTCCCAATAGCCGCACGAATACATCATGTGCGAGTCCAGCATGCTTTCAAAGATGTCATTGCCAATATCATAATGGCGCTCACCCACTTGAAATGCGCGACCCCTGCTTTGCGCGTTTAGTAGTTTTTGACGCGCCATTTCAACAACGAATCTGATCCGTGCCGGGCCGACCACGGTTTGTTCAAGGTCAGTACTCGCTATCCGATGAAAAAATCCGTCCAGTTGTTCGCAATCCCAGTCGCCGTCCATATACGACTCGCCAATTCCCAACTCCCACGTAGAGAACATCTTCCGGAAGAATGCTTTATCGAGGACCTGAATGTCCCAGGGCGCTGGGCCATTGACTTGAACGCCTGCATGCTCAAGTAACTGCGTGATAATTTTGGGTGCGGCGCGTCTAGGTTTAGGAGAGGCTGTGTCCGGGAGGACGGCTTCATTGCGATTCGTGTTGATCGTCACCATTGCCTCTTGACCGAAAGGGTTGTAGCGCACTGTAACGCAAAAGGGGCCGGTGTCAGAATTGGAGTGCTTACAGCCAGTAAGCACTGCCCTTACGCATTGCTTGCGGACAGCCGCCTTCGAACCGCCCCGGAAATGACGGTCAAGCTCTGAACATCACGACCGCAGCCGCTACGCCCGCAAGGTCGACCAGAATGACCGGGATGACGCTCACACGGCCTTGCAAGTAAGCGCCCAAAGCCCAAAGTCCGGCGACGATCACACCGGTCAACCCCAGCTCCGTCGAATATGAAAGTTCTTCCGCATACCATAGATAACCCGCCGTTGCACCCATCATCAGGGCAAATTGCACGGCCGCAAATATCGCAGCACTGCTGGCAGGCGGCTCTCCGTACAACTGCCTCGCCGCCTCCAGGTCGAACGTTGGCGCAGAAGGCTCAGCCTGAAGGTCCGCACTGGAGTCGGAAGGCCGCCAGCCCGGAGGCTTGAGCCAGATGCGCCACTTGTCTGTCCACGACCTCGCTTGACGCGTTGCCTGCACGAGCGACCAGTATTCCGCGAAGATTGCCCAGCCCGGATCCCAACTTCGCAGGGGCGTCCTCGTTCCATAGACGCAAGGCTCCTCTTCCTCCGCAAAAGTCCCGAACATCCGGTCCCAGATCACGAACATGCCGCCGTAATTTTTGTTGAGGTACTGGTCGTTGACCGCGTGATGCACACGATGGTTGGAAGGCGAAGAAAACACGCGGTCGAACCAGCCGAGTTTTCCGACGTGTTCAGTGTGAATCCAGAATTGATACACGAGGACAATGAGTCCGGCAACGCCGAACTGCTCGGGCGGCACGCCTATCACCGCAATGGGCAGGTAGAAGATCCAGCCAATGAGCGCGACGGTACTTTCTTGCCTCAAGGCGGTCGAGAAATTGAAGTGCTGGCTTTGATGATGGACGACATGGGCGGCCCACATGACAGCGCACTCATGCCCCGCGCGATGCAACCAATAGTCGAAGAAATCGAACAGGACGATGGCGATCAGCCAGCCGTACCAGGTGTCCCAGAACCTGACGTCAGGGGTTGGCGTCAGCGCATTGAACACAAGGGCATACAAGCCAATTTGAAAGAGCTGCGTGACCAGCGCCAGCAACTGACTTATCAGGCCTTGGCTGAGACTGCTCAGCGCATCGTTCAGCCGATAGGTATTGCGTTGCCTGAACCAGCCGTAAGCAAACTCGGCGCCGATCAGAACAACGAAAACAGGAAGTATGAAAACGATGATCTTGTCCATTCACAATCTCGGCAATGTGGTCTCGGCTATACGAAGCGTCCAGCTTCACGCAGCCAATGGTTCAACGGCAGCGGGAACAGGCGGTCAAGCCGGCCGAGCTTGCCGGTGTGCCGGGTAAGGATTGGGAATCTGGCAGACCTGCCCGTTCGGCGTGGCCGCTGCGAATCAGTCATGGTCCTCAGCAGCGCCCCCGTGGAACGCCGCCGCGATAGCTAATCATCGATTGTCTGGAATCGTACAGAATCTACGCAACCCCTGCTTGCTAACCGCTGGCATAGCCTGCAAACGCCGGTATTTCGCTGTGGACAAAACCACAAAGCCGCGTCAATTGTGCCAATGCTTCACTTACCAAATGCTTACATGGCGTTTGTTTGATCTGGCTTCGTCAATGCTCGCGGTGGCCAGGTAAAGCAAAACGATGAATAATTCGAATTACTTTACGACGGCTAATGGTCCCCCGGCGCGGCTTCGGTCGGGTTCGAGGGATCCGAGCGTTACCGAGCACGTGAGTACGTGTCGTCGATCTCCATATAATCTGGATTACTTATCATTTAAATCAATCGGGTGGAAGCGCATGGTGCGTCCGGACTACCGGGATTGGATAGAGTAAACTACCTGCCCTCTGTGCGCAAAGACACCTGAGCAGGGCAAATTTTCTTGATGAAGAATGTGGCGATGTTATTCTGACCGTACAGCCCAATAAAAGATAAAACGAGGTGCCTGATTCTATTAGCCATACGAACGAGACAACTCAACTCTAAGGACCGAACCGATGAGTGGCGGCGATTGTTCGTCGTGCGCCCTGACGCGTCCCGGCCTGATCATTTGTTCAATACCTGTTACCAACGTGTGTGATATACAACCGGCAATACGAGCTGCCGTCCAGACACTGCGGCACTTTCACTTAAAAGGTTATTCCATTTTTAATTCGTTAAGCAGCGTGTTCAATCTCAAATAAATAACCCAAATGATTGGGAGTTCAGCATGTTGCGAAAAGTAATCGACCGGGCAAGACTGATCCGACGCAGCGAGGGGTTCAAGCGCTCCTTGGCCACGCCGAGCCGGGTTTCCCTCCACGCCACGCAGCGCTTGAACAAAGGAGTGTTCGCCATCGAGATCCAGGAGAATTCCGGTTTTTTCTCGGTGATGCAGATGATCTTGTTTATCTTGATGTATTGCGAGGAGAAACGCCTGACACCGCGCATTTCCGCACGAGGTGGCATATACGGCGATCCGTTGGGGGAAATGGACTGGTTCTCAGCCTGTTTTGAGACTGTTCGGACACCGCCAGAGGCAACGTCAGCGCAAAAAGTAAGAACATCGACAGTTCGCGATCTGGTTCAGCTGGGCCTTCGGCAGCGGTATGAAGCCCGGCTGCAACTCAAGTCTGCGAGCGAACTCTTCCTGTCGCATTATCGACCGGCCGCGCATATCGCAGACGAAGTCAGCTCGATCTGCAAGAGGCTGGAAATCAGCAAGTCAACCCTCGGCGTCCATTTCCGAGGCACCGATAAAAAACTGGAAGCCATCCCGGTTTCCTGGGAAAATTTTTGCCGGCTGGTGGAATCCGTGCTGGCCGAAAACCCGAATTTAAACAATATTTTTGTATCGAGCGACGAACAGGCATTTATCGATTTTTTTATCGCGTGGCCATTCGGGAAGCCAGTCAAGGCAGCGCCTGCGAAATTACTCGCACGCGGTGGCGTGCCCGTCCATTTCAGCGGCTATCCAGGACTCGAAATCGGGCGTGAAGCGCTGGTTTCAAGCTTGCTGCTTTCAAATTGCGGATTGCTTGTGAAAACGCCATCTTACTTGTCGGCCTGGTCCAAAATATTCGATCCGTCACTTCCGGTGAGGCTCGCGTCGCCCCCGCGACCGGACGCGTTCTGGTTTCCCGACAGCCGGCTGTGGGATGAGCAGGAACGACAGAGCAAAGCTGCCGAATTGTCGCCAGTGTCTTGAGGCGTTCGCGCGACCGGTCAAACACTCGGACATTGTCCGCAGATCTGTTCAAACTGACGAGCTCAGGCACAGTATCCGACGCCAACCGGCCACTGCGCCAAGCGGCAATCCGGATCGAAGCCCTTCCGCGTGCAGACAGCACCGCCGCGATCCGGGTGAGAACTTAACAAGCTCTCGCTACCACGGTAGTCGGATCATCTCGACGGACAGTTCAACGTTTTCACATGCATATTCTGACAGGGATAACTGGGTGGAAGCCTCGGCGCTTCGCTGGAACGCGATGCATACAAGCTACTTCCCGCCGCTGGGTCGGCGCACCCTGCCACCGCCCCGAATAAAACCAAAGTGACGATCAGACGGCCCAGGGTAGAAGATGTTGTCGCCATGAGTTGACCTTTGAGGTGATGCGTCGACCGATTGCCGCGTTGTCTTCCGTGGAAGACTCGTGATGCGGTCAAAACAAAATTCTTTATTAAGTTATCCAGAGTGATTAGAAAGAAGCCAACTTCTACGGTCATCAGTAAACGCTGATGTTGGAAACGTCGTAGTGTCGAAGTCGGCGGCAAACTGAATCTTCTAAAATCTGCTTGAGAGCGATAAACCGGACTACGCGTCGATCTCGTATCGGTTTCTATTATTGGATCTCGCACCCGGATGCGACGTGACGCGAAAATGACGTTTCCGTCATCTGCAAAGCACTCGTCGCGAATGGAGCGATGCCTGCACCGATAGAACCGACGACCACTACGTGAGAGTCCAGCGCCGCCGCTACACGCTTGACGAATTCTTAATGACCGTTTTGCCGGGTGCGACCACATGACAAAAACGTAATTTTGTCGCCATTTTTGCGTCCGTATTGTCAAGCTAAGCTGCGGTAGCCTGGAGATTGAACTCACAGGCTGCACTTCATCAAATTAAATACGCAATGCGGATACTGATCATCGAGGACGAGCCGAAGATGTCGTCCTATCTTCGAAAAGGGTTGACCGAAGCGAGCTTCACGGTCGATACCGCCACGGATGGGAAAGACGGCCTCTTCCTCGCGCTGCATGAAGCGTTCGACCTGATTGTGCTCGACGTGATGCTCCCGGAGCTGAGCGGGCTCGACGTGCTCAAGCGCTTGCGAATGGAGAAGAACACGCCGGTGCTATTGCTCACCGCACGAGACACGGTCGAAGACAAGGTGGTCGGTTTCGAATTGGGCGCAGACGATTACCTGTCCAAACCTTTTGCCTACGTCGAATTTCTCGCGCGGATTCGCTCGCTCATTCGCCGGGCACCGCGCGCGATGCGCGATGTCCTGACCGTAGGCGATCTCGAAGTCGATCTGGTCAGGCGAAGGAGCCGGCGCGCAAACGCTCGCATCGATCTCACCGCGCAAGAATTCGCTCTGTTGCAACTCCTTGCCGAGCGGCAGGGCGAGGTGCTGACACGAACATTCGTGACTTCGCAGATCTGGGATATGAACTTCGACAGCGATACGAATGTGGTCGATGTAGCCGTCAAACGGCTTCGCGCGAAAATTGACAACGGCTTCGAGAAGAAATTGCTGCATACCGTTCGCGGCATGGGTTATGTCCTCGAGGACCGGTCGTGACTGCCGCCAGGCCCTATTCGCTGCTCAAGCGTCTGACAGCCGCCCTTGCGATCGTCGCCCTGCTGGCGTTTGCGCTGGTGGGCGGGTTCTTGTACGACTCTCTCGCGCGCGAACTTCAAAGGCGCGACGACATCGAGATCGGTGAAAAGCTCGATCAGTTCCTGCAGCAAGCTCGCAACTTCGGTTCAACACAAGTGCTGGTTCAACACAGCGTCGTGTTCCACGAAGTTCTGCAGTCGCATCCTGCGATATTCCTCGCCCTCTCCGACCGGCGCGGCGATATGCTGGTGCGGCATTCAATCGCGCCGGCTCGCGAGCTGAACTCTGTCGGGCCGGGGCGCCACTATCAACATACGGCGTATTCGTGCAATCCGCCTACCATCGGATCCTCACGCTGCATCTACGCCGACGAAACCTTGCCGTCAGGGGAAACCATTCGCATCCTGCTGGCGCATGTGGCCTCTGAGCGGCACTCGCTGCTCAAGAGCTATCAGGAAGACATCTGGCTCGCGATAGCGGCCGGTGCGATCCTGATGGGTGCGCTGGGTTATGCCATAGCGAGGCAGGGCCTTTCGCCCGTCAAGACCATTGGCCGTCAAACGTCCAGCATTGAAGCGCATCGCTTGAACGAGCGGCTCGACATAGCCGCCGGGCCGGTCGAACTGCTGGAGATTGCCACATCGGTCAACCGCATGCTTGATCGTCTTGAGCGGGCGTTTATGCGCCTCTCTCAGTTTTCGTCGGATCTGGCGCACGATATGCGAACGCCGCTGGCGAACGTGATCAGTTCGTCGCAGGTTACGCTGTCGCGCACGCGGACGGTTGAAGACTACGAGATTCTCATCGAGTCAAATATTGAAGAGTGCGAACGCCTTCAGCGCATGATCGAGAACATGTTGTTCCTCGCGCGGACCGACAATTCAAAGCAACACCTGAAGCTTAGCGAAGTTGATTGCCAACTTGAACTCACCAGACTGACCTCGTATTTTCAAGGCATAGCCGAGGGAGCGGGCGTCCGCTTCGTCATCAATGGGGATACCAGGATCCTGGCGGACCCGCTGATGTTTCGACGAGCAGTCAGCAACTTGCTGTCGAATGCCCTCGACCACGCCACCGTGGGATCAGACGTCGAACTGCGCACGTACCAGTCGGAGGGATACGTAATCGTCGAGGTCACGAACAAGGGCCAGCCTATTCCGCCTGAGTACGTCGAGAAGATCTTCGATCGGTTTTATCGGCTCAATGCATCGAGACAAGGATCGGCAAAAAACACGGGCTTGGGCCTCGCGATTGTGAAATCCATCATGGAATCGCATCGGGGCAAAGTCGACGTCATGAGCCAACGCGACAACACAACCTTCGCGTTGTATTTTCCGCGCCTCGCCTGACGTCGGCATTTATTGCAACGGTTTTTGAGCGACGACAGTTGGGAACATACGCGCGCGGTCATCGATAAACCTGATATCGACAAAACCCGCATCCCCGAGTTGCGCCATGGTTTGCGCGTGCGTACGAAAAGCGCTCCATTTCGCTTCAATGACGCGTACGAACATCAGGTGCTGAAGCGCCAGCGACTCATGGTCGATTTCTGTCAGATTCCACGGCGACTCTTCGGACAGAGCTGGCGGCGGTGTCAGGAAGCTGGTGACCAGCGTGCCCCCTGGTTTCAGCTTGTTGAAGAACGCGCGATACAGGGCTGTCACGCGGGCATTGTCCGGTTCGTAGATATTTAGACCGTTGCTCGCCAGTACGTCAAACTCGTTGCCCGGTCCGGAAATCCAGGCGTCCTCGCAGCGCAGCGACAAGCGATCGGCTAGCCCGCGTTCTTTCGCCAGCGCCAGGGCGCCATTCAACGCCGCTTGATCGAGGTCGATGCCTGTCAAGGTGATATCGGACTGTCCCTCATAGTCGAGCAGCAGTAGTTCACCCATCAACCCACAGGGAATCGATACCAGTGCAAGCCCCGGTTTGAGCAGGGCTTGTAGCTGTTGACGAAAGATTCCAAAACGTTCCCGGGTTGCCAGTACGGCGGGCAACCTCTCGAATACCCGGACCTCGAGCGGGGACATTGAGCCCGCCGGTTCGGCACTTTGCCGGTAGTTCACCAACTGGTGCGTCCAATACGCATTCAGACCACGATTCTCAAGCAGGAATCGACCGAGTTCGAAAGCGGATAACTGCTCCAGCAAGCTGACTTGCTGGTCAACGGTTGCACCCGGAAGATCACCTGCCTCGCGCAACCGTGCCTTGATGGCGTGCAGCAGATCTTCCCAGCCATTTTGCGAGTCGGCACCGTGAGAAATCAGTCGATTGTGACTAGTGTTTGAGGTTTGGGATTCAGAGGGGGTTTTCATTCTTCGCCTGCGGCTAAGGGGGTTATCTCGTCGATTTTATTCGAATGCAGGGTCTATCGGCACGCGATATCCAACTGCAAGGCGATTAGTCTCATTCGCCATGCCGACGACGGCAAGCAATTCCCCGAACATCTCGTCGGTCATGCCTGCGCGACGGGCGGCTGCCGTGTGGCTCGCCACACAATATGCGCAGTTGTTGGTCACGCTGACCGCAACGTAGAGCAGCTCCTTGATCAGCGGATCCAGTGCTCCTGGCGCCATGATGTCCTTGAGGCTATGCCACGTGCGTTCCAGTGTCGGAGGGTGGTTCGCGATGAATTTCCAGAAGTTGCTGACGTCGTCCACTTGGCGGGTGCGCATAATATCGTCGTACACCGCACGGACCGCGGGTGCGCCTTGGTCATACTCGACCGGACCTGGATAGCTCATGTGTTTCTCCTCGATAGCGGCACGATTTTGCCTCTGAATATTACGCCTCCCAACGAGCGGAGCGTGCCGAAAGCGAGCTGTGTCGTCGCCTGATACCTGCCCATTCATCGACAGCTCTTGACTACCTCTTATCGACGTGACGATTCCGTGGCCAGCGCGGCGTTCGCGCGCTGCAGCCACTCCCGGTTGTGTTCCCTGGCGTGACGCGGCCAGTGTTTGGCATCGTGAGCAATTTCCGCATACAAGCTGCTGGCCCGTCGGTGATCTGCTTGATCCGTTTGCCCGGCTAGCCAGTCTGCGAACAAGCACCGGGGTGCGGCGTCGCTGGCGCACGCCAGGGCCTGCTCGAAGGCCGCTTGCGTGCCGGGCGCCTGAAGTGCAGCCAGGGTGCGCGCATAGAGCAAGGCCGGTTCGGGTTGCTGACGCGCCCGCGGATTGGCAGCGAACAGGCTGGACAAGGTAGCGTCGGCTGCGGCGTGGCGACCGACAGCGAACTGTGCCCGTGCCAGGCCGAGCAGCAGCGCCGGGTCAGTGGCGAAGGGGCCGTTCGCAGCAGCCTGATAGTGCTCGAGCGCTTCGCCGGCATTGCCGGTCTCCAGCAGGGCTGCACCCAGGCGCATGCGATGCTCGACGGTGGGCGCGCGGTCGAAGTCGGAGCGCGCCTCGCGTATGACACGATTGGGGTCGACCAGTTGAGTGAGGGCCCGCGTGGCCACGCGCGCGCCGCGCGACTGGCGCAGGCTTGGCAGGTAGATGGCGAAGAAATACACGACGCTTCCCAGCATCGGGAAAGCGAACAAAAGCAGAAGCCAGTATATGTTCTGGCGGCTACGTACCGCATGCACGGCAAAGTAGATCGCAACAATTACGTGAAGACCGATTCCCAGATATGGCATGTGTATTCGCTTTTGAGGGCTCAGAGTTATGCGGCGAGTCCGCATCCTTTGTGTTCCTCATATACAGAATAGTACGCGTCCAGCGAATAATAAAGTTGCCCCCGGCTCAATGTCCAGGTCGTGGGATGAAACCTTTCATGGGCGGGGGCACATGCGCTCCGCAGGGCTGCGGGCTAACAGCGCTTGAGCTTGATGACCCGCGATATCTGCCGGATGGTGAAACCTGTATTCCGGGCATAAGGCTCGCAATCCAGAGGCGCAGTCAGCGATTCGGCGACAGCATAGTCACCCTCGTATCGCAGGCGATCCGTCGCTTGCTCGATGAACACAGGGATGGAGCCGCCCTGCCTTGCAAGCGTTCTTCCCGCTGCCCGGGCCGAGCTGCTACTGTTGCAGATAATCACTTCAGGCGCTTGAGGATTCAGATCTGGCCGCAGGCAGGCGGCTACAATTTTTCCTTTGCTAGCCGGTAAAAACGCTTGCTTATTGCCCCCGCACACCGCGTGAATGTATTCGCGCGAATACTCTTTTCCTAATTCGAACATGCTATCTCCAGCAACGTATACGACACACTCCCACTACAACCTCGAACGATAGCGGAACGTGCGTAAAAAATAGATCAAATCTATTGCTGCGGAGATAAACGGCCCGTATGTATGGGTTCTTGTGGTCCTGGCTATATGTGCGGGTCAGGCAGCCGCGTGGTCAGTGGTGACGGGAAAATCTGGTGTGTCTTGGGTAGGAGGTGGGCGGGCTCATTCAGGTCGATATGAGCCGATGCCGGGAAGCAGGGTTGGGATCGTCGATATAGACTCGTCTTGTCGAGGCGACCGCCTGGAGTTCGGCCCTCTGCAGTCGTTCGGGATACTTAGTGGTTGCTCTGCTACGAATGTCCGTTGACAAGAAAATCGAATGCGTCTTCTCGACCCTCAAGAGACCTTCAGATTTCCCGAAAGCGGCCGTTCTACGATAAAGATCGAAGCCTATTTGATTAAAATCCGCTGGGGTGAAATGACAAATCTAGTGTTTGCGCGACGAGGAGGAAAGAGAGATGCCCAATCGCACGCCGAAAGCTGCGCGGTTTGCTGAGGTATTCTTCGGCGGCTTAGCCTTGGTTCAGACCTCAGTTTGTTCGGCCATCTCAAGTGCATCGTCGACTTCAATGCCGAGATATCGGACTGTGCTTTCAAGTTTGGAATGGCCAAGTAACAACTGGACCGCCCTCAGGTTCTTTGTGCGCCGGTAGATCAGCGATGCCTTTGTCCGACGCATGGTATGGGTTCCGTACGCCGTGTCGTCGAGACCAATTGATGCGATCCAGCGATGCACGAGGCGAGCGTATTGACGCGTTGAAAGGTGCGGCGACCCGTGAATCCTGCTCGGGAACAGAAAGTCCGACTGCGACAGTCCGGCGGTCCTGATCCACGCGTCCGCGCTATCCCGGGTCTGCCCGGTAAGTTCGAACTGGACCGGACGCTGCGTTTTCTGCGTAAGCGGTGAATTGAGCACACATGGCATCTTGGGTGCGGACGGAGCAGGATGTGTCCACTGAAATCAGTGGACACCTTCCATGACACAGAACTATTCAGATTTGGATTTTTTGCCACTCAAGGTTGCCAGCGTTGGGCGGGACGGCAAACGACGTTTTGACAAACGGGACAGGAAGAGGTTGATCGAGGCTTGCCTGCAACCCGGAGTATCGGTAGCTGGCATGGCGCTGAGGGCCGGCGTGAACGCGAATTTGCTGCGCCGGTGGATCTGCGAGCACCAGAAGGAACACCGCGACACGAGCGTGACGCCGGTGTCAGAGAACGCGGCGGCGTTTGTTCCGGTCGTCGAGAGCGCTGGCGCCAAAGCGCAACCTCAGTTACCCAGGTTAGCGCCGCCGCACCGCGAAGCGCCTCCTGTAGCGCAGCGCCCGGCGGCACCGTCACGGTTGACGGTGGAAATGCCCAACGGCATCACGCTCAGACTCGAGTGCGGTGCCCAGGACGCGACGTTGGTGTCGGCGATGATAGAAACGCTTGGACGCAGTGATGTTCCGACTGGACGCTGAACTGCGGGTCTACCTGCACCGCGACGCGGTCGATTTTAGAAACGGGATTAATGGTCTCGTTATTCTGGTCGAGCAGTCCATGCAGCTTGACCCATTTGCCCGTGTGGTCTTCGCCTTCCGTAACAAACGGGCAAATCGCATCAAGCTGCTGTTCTATGAGCGCTCGGGTTTCTGGCTGATGATGAAACGGCTTGAGGCTGACTGTTTTGTCTGGCCACGCCGACAGCAGGCGGTGATGGAACTCACGACCGAACAGCTTCACTGGCTACTCGAAGGCATCGACATCGACGCGGTGCGTCGTCACCCTTCGAGGCAGTACCGACACGTGAGCTGAACGTTCGGTAGCAGCGCGCCGGGCGTAGTGCGCGCGACGCCCGGCGCGATTGTTACACTTTGACGTAAACCCATTCGTTGTGCCGCTTCGCTATCGTGGTGCACATGAATACCGACGCCCGCTCCCCGTCCGCTGAGGACGATCTCAAACAGCTCTCGCCCGATGAGCTGATCGCGCGCATTCTCGAGCTTCAGTCCAATAACCAGCAACTTGCGCAACGCATCGGGCAACTCGAGGAGTTGTTCCGTCTGGCGCAGCTCAAGCGCTTCGCCCCGAGCAGCGAGAAACTCAAGGATCGGGTGTTCGATGAAGCCGAGCAGATCGCCGCGACCGAACCCGGTGACGATGATTCGGATGACGTATTCGCGCTCCCCGATACGGGACTGCCGGAGGTTGATAAATCCGAGCACGGTAAGCGGGGACGCAAGCCGCTGCCGGCCGAGCTGCCGCGCCGGCGCATCGAGTACGATCTACCCGATGAGCAGAAGATCTGTGCGTGCTGCCAGAACACGTTGCACCGCATGGGCGAACAGACGAGCGAGCAGTTGCACATCGAGATCAAGGTGCTGGTGCTGCAACATGTGCGCTTCAAATACGCGTGCCGCCACTGCGAGCGCAACGCCGAACGCACGCCGATGGTAATCGCGCCGATGCCCGTGCAACCGTTGCCGGGTAGCAGCGCGAGCGCGGCGATGATTGCGACGGTGACAACCGGCAAATATGTTGACGGCACGCCGCTGTACCGGATGGAACACGTGCTGGCCCGTGCGGGGATTGCGGTGAGCCGTGGCACGCTGGCGAACTGGATCATCAGGCCTGCCGAGATGCACTACAGCCGACTGTACGAAGCGATGCGCCAAACACTGTTGTCGCAGCCGCTGATTCACGGCGACGAGACGACGGTGCAGGTGCTCAAGGAAGAAGGCAAGACGCCACAAAGCACGAGTTATATGTGGACGTACAGAAGCGCCGGGGACAGCGAGCAGCCGGTGGTGCTGTTCGACTACCAGCCGGGGCGCGGGCAGCAATACCCGCAAGCGTTTCTCGCTGGTTACGAAGGCATGCTGATGACTGACGGATACAGTGCTTGGCGAACGCTCAAAGGTGCCACTCACTTCGGCTGTATCGCCCATTCACGGCGCTTGTTCGTTGACGCGCACAAGGGACAGAAGAAGAAAACGGGTGGTCGTGCGCTGCAGGCGCTTGAGTACTTCAAGGCGCTGTATCAGGTCGAGACCTTGGCCCGGGCAGAACTGCCCGATGGCGAGGCGCAAGCCGACTACACCTACCGGCTGCGGCAGCAACACAGCGTGCCGTTGCTAGAAGCGTTCAAGGCTTGGCTGGACACACAGGCGCTCCAAGTGCTGCCTGAAAGCTTGTTGGGCAAGGCGATCAGCTACACGAGAAACCAATGGAAATATTTAAGCCGCTACGTGATCGATGGGCGTGCCCCCGTGGATAACAACATTCTGGAAAGAGATATCAGGCCATTTGCAACATCGAGAAATTCATGGCTCTTCTCTGACACAGTTGCGGGCGCGAAGGCGAGCGCCATTGTCTATAGCCTCGTGCTGACGTGCCGGGCCTGCAACGTCGAGCCCTATGCGTATCTGCATCATGTGCTCACCGAGATGCCACAACGGGCATCGGACGCTGACATCAGCGACCTGCTGCCTTTTAACTTCGCCAAACGAGTGCCGCTCGCTACAACCCATCCGTGAAGCATCCCGATCTGGGATCCAATCCGCGCTCTCCACGAGCTCCGGCATAAGTCGATCATCGATCGGCAACGTGCGCGTGCTCGCTCTCGCAGCGCGGTGCAACCGCGACCTCGGCTAAAATAGCGGCGTGCTCGCTCTCGCATCAACCAGCGGAAATCATCCCATGACCAGAACAAATCTCAGGTCCATCAGCATTGCTTCGGACCATAACCAGTCTAATCTGTCGAAAGGGCAAAAGGCGTTCAACACGCTCATCAAGCAGATTGAAAAGCGACGCGCCAGACTGAGTGCCTGGGAGGCTGCAATGCCTGCCTTCCATCGGAAATACGTAAGCGATTTCGCTCCCCTTGAGCAAACTTCCACCGACTTGCGGACCAAGCTCGTGCATCGCCTGGACCAGGCGTACGCTCAGAAGGGGCTGACCAAATCCGAGCGACGCACGATTGCAGAGCTGATCAGCGACCTGGCAGGTGAGCTGGTCGCGCAGAGCGATGATCCGGAGCTTAAATCGATTTACAACCGGTATAGCGAATCTGACTTTGACAGTGAAGCCGCCGCCGAATTGGACGACATGAAATCGGCGCTCGAGGCCATGCTCGGGGTCGAGCTTGGCGACGACGTTGATATGAGTTCTCCCGAGGATGTACTGCAGCGTGCCCATGCGCAAATGGAACAGCTGCAGGCACAAGATGCACTCGAAAACCAGGCTCGGGAAGCGCGTCGCGCCAAACGAAAAAAGACACCTAGGCAACTCGCAGCAGAGGCACGAGAACAAGTCGAGCAGGCCGAACTGAGCTTATC
Source organism: Caballeronia sp. SEWSISQ10-4 2 (assembly GCF_030464885.1). Taxonomy (GTDB): domain Bacteria; phylum Pseudomonadota; class Gammaproteobacteria; order Burkholderiales; family Burkholderiaceae; genus Caballeronia. Next base: position 27,464 of record NZ_JALPRJ010000071.1, read on the forward strand.
GATCCGCGAGGTCTATCGCAAACTGGCCAGCGCCTTGCATCCCGACCGCGAGACCGATCCGCAGGAACGTGAGCGCAAGACCACCTTGATGCAGAGGGCCAATCAGGCGTATAGCAAAAATAGCCTGTTGCAATTGCTTGAGTTGCAGTTGGAGTTAGAACACATTGACCAGAGCGCCATCAACAACATCGGCGAAGACCGGTTGAAACACTACAACAAGATTCTGAAGGAACAGGTCGGTGAACTCGACCACGAAATCCTGCACGTCGAGAACGGATTCAAGCACAGCTACGGAATTCCACCCTTCATTGAGGTGTCGCCCGGCACCATCATGCGCAATCTTGCCGCTGATATCTTCTCGCTGCAGGAGAGTTTCCACGCCCTTGAACATGACCTGCTCGTATTCGACGACGTCAAGCAACTGAAGGGCTGGCTAAAGTCCGTGAGACGGTCATTAGCCACGCCACGTTTCGACGATATGCCGTTCTAGGGGAGCATCGCCCTTCATGCTTCTTCCGTAGTGTGGAGAAAACACCGCTTAGTGCGGCTGCAAAGCCGATGAAAGATAGTTGATGAAAGTTCAATACGGAGAAGAATTGGCGAATCGCTCTGGCCCCGAGTCATGCGGCATGCATCGCGAGGTACATGTCGAAGCGTTGACAGGGGAAACCGACAGGCCAGCCATTGAGCTGCGAAATAGTTCCTCTGGGATGCCGACGCTGTTAAGCGAAGCGGAAGGCAACACGGAGCACGACGATAATCGCAAGTCGTGCGCTGATCCTGCGCGGTCGGAGACCCTGAGCATGTCGGGAAGTCTTTCATACGGAAGCAGCGAGATCTCATCGGTGTCCGGCGTAGTGTGGCCGGACAGGGCTGGGAAGGTCCATGACCGTAATCCAGCCATTGACGCCGGTGAGAAGTCGGATACGCCCATACTACCGAGGAAGTTGCCGAACAAAGGGGATGACCCGGCGGAGGTGATGGAGGGAAGGGGTGTAACCAAAGGGAACGCCGACGAGGACCCCGCGCCCCGGACTCAGAGCCGGGATAAAAGCGCGTCGACGGGACTCGAAGGCGTACGTGAAGCAGCTCGACGGAATCGGAAGTTGCGTTTCACGGCACTGCTGCACCATGTTACGCCGTCACTGTTGGTGGAAAGCTTTTATGCTCTTCGCAAGCAGGCAGCGGCAGGCGTGGACGGCGTAACGTGGCACGACTACGAGAGCCAGCTTTATGGGCGCGTACATGAACTGCACCGGGAGATTCATTCGGGTGCCTACCGTGCACAAGCGTCCAGAAGGGTTTGCATTCCGAAAGCGGACGGCAAGTTGCGTTTGTTGGGGATTGCAGCGCTGGAAGATAAGATTGTGCAACAGGCCGTAGCAACGGTACTGAGTGCAATCTACGAGCAAGACTTCCTCGGGTTCTCGTACGGGTTTCGACAGGGACGCGGTCAGCACGACGCGCTTGATGCCTTATCGGTAGGGATTTCGGATCGGAAAGTAAACTGGATTTTAGATGCGGATATTCGTTTGTTCTTTGATGAAATTGATCACGAATGGATGCTCCGCTTTCTAGAACATCGGATTGCTGACAGACGAGTAATTCGCATAGTCCGAAAGTGGCTCAGGGCAGGCACTATTGAGGATGGACGCCGCATCGCCTCTGTGGGGGGGACACCTCAGGGTTCTGTGATTTCGCCCTTGCTTTCAAATATCTACTTGCACTATGTGCTGGATTTATGGGCGCAGCAATGGCGCCAACGACATGCTACTGGCGATGTCATCCTCGTACGCTACGCCGACGACAGTGTGGTGGGTTTCCAATACGAAGGCGATGCAAAACGATTCCTGGCGGCACTGCGGGAACGTCTTGCCAAATTCAAACTGAAACTCCACCCGGACAAAACGCGGCTGATTCGCTTCGGGCGATTCGCCGCGCAACAACGTCAAGAGCGTGGAGCCGGAAAGCCGGAGACATTCGACTTTCTAGGCTTCACGCACTGCTGTGGCACGGCTAGGTCGAATGGCCAATTCAAGATCATTCGGTTGACGAGCAAGAAGCGGATGCGTGCATCGCTGACGCGCATTCGGCAAACGCTGATGCGGCGTCGCCATGAACCGGTACCTGTGGTAGGTCGATGGCTGAGGCGGGTGATTCAAGGGTATTTTAACTATTATGCGGTGCCGGGCAACCTTCGCCGCTTGTCGGGCTTTCTTTACGCAGTGCGCCGCTCTTGGCGTCACGCACTGATGCGAAGAAGTCAGCGGCATCGGCTGCCTTGGTCACGGTTCGGCCGTGTGATCAGCAAATACCTGCCCCCTTGCAAAGTACTTCACCCGCATCCGTCGGAGCGGTTTTACGTCAACACCTTTGGTAGGAGCCGTATGCAGTAGTGCTGCACGTACGGATCTGTGCGGGGGGCGGTGGGTAACCACCGTCCCTACCGCGACCTTTTCTGCTGCATGACCGTTGCCCGGGATATGACGTGTTGGCCGTGGCAAATATCACGCACTCGCAGCTTGGTCAGATCGCATGCTCTCAACTTGCTGTCGATGGCCAGGTTGAAAATCGCGAGATCACGTGTCCGCGCCGAAAGTTGCAGGCGAATCCGGATGGCCCAGATCTCCTTCAGTCTCAACGGTGGCTTCTGTCCTGTGAACTTGCCCTTGTTCCACGGAACACACCCCGGTGTGTTGATCGCGGTCGTTTCCATGACGTTCTCCTTTCGAATGAAGGGAACGTTAGTCTGCGCCGGCTGCCGGTGGTCGCTGTCCGACCCGATGCGGACTCTCGACATTCTCCAATGCGGACGTTCGCCCGCGAATCAAACTGATGTCGTGGAGTCTTCACCAGAAGCTGCATCCCCTGTGCCGATCGTCGTCACTTCGATCCAAGCATTAGGAATCGCTCGTCCCCACGCAGCGTAAATAGGAGCAAAAGCAATTTGCGCCTCATCCAGAAACGACTCTGTCTCCCCGAGGTTCACGCTATCGCCCTCGCGCGTAATCAGCGCACACAGTTCAACGGGAACACCGGTTTGGGTTACGAGAACAGCTGTCAGAAACTCTGTTCTTTCAGGTGCATCCGCTGCCCGGCGATAAGGATTGCTCGAATCATAGGGTGCGCTCCAGATCTCACTGACGAGGATCACTCCATCTGCACCGTACTTGATCACCTCGTTCGCAAGCATTCTCATGAGAAGGTACTTTTCCCCGTGCTCCTGAGGAGCCAGTTGCATCAGTTTTACGGGACGTGCGCCCTTCAGGAGGAAGGCAATGGTGTCGTGATGACCATCCACGGAAAACATCTTTCTGGCTGCACCGAACAAACCATTCAACGTCGCTTCGGGCGCGTGGTCTGTCGACGGGAACATTTCCTTTGGATTGAGCCCGTACTTACCTGCGGCTTGTTCCGCTTCCTTCCGGTCGAATTCAACCGCTTTCCGTTCGATCTCCATTGGCTGCCCCGTAGCAAGCCACACGTGGTGACTACGAGCGTCGTCGTGACCGATCATGCAGGGCAATCTTCCCCCGCGGGATTCTTCTCCGTCTGTGCGGTCGATGTCGCCTACCATGGTGGAAGGCTGCTCCAAGCCCAATTGCCGGTGCGCATCAGCCACTAACTGGGCGACCTTTCCATAGGCGATTCCCACAGCGTCTAAGAGTTCGTACTCTGGCAAGCTGTTTTCTACCCAACGCCTTTGAATGCGCAGGATGCCGTCCTTGAATACATGCTTGCGCAACGCTTCGGTAGGAATGCAGCGGATCAGTTCAACTGGACTCTGAAAGAGTTCAGCTGGGACCTCCATCCGTGGCCCTTCCTCGTAATACGACGCCATGATCTCGGCTCGAACGAAGCTATGTGCTTCTAGATCGCCTTGCTTTTCGATTTTGTTGCGTGCATCCACCATCCAACGCATCAAAGGGTCAGCACGCAATCTGTTTTGCCACGACTCATACCAAGGATCGAAGTCAGTGAAGAGCCGCTTATTACTTTGCACGATGAAAGTGACGGTGCGCAGGGTCTGAATCGCGGTCTGGATCGAGACTCTAAAACTTTCGGGGTCAAAGTAGGCACGTTCAACCTCGTGCCAATGCCGGTGAACGTCCGCGAGCCGTCGATCCACCGCGCTCAACGGACAGCGATTTTCATGCGCTGCTTCGGTCATATCAAAACCCCGCCCAGAAATACCTCGAATATCATCCGAGACCAAGAACTTAGCCTCTATTGAGCCACGCTTTGACTTATGTCCCGATTGTCAATGATTCGGGAGGTGGAGTCGACTGTCTCCTGTTGGCCGCACTCAGTCCCACAGTGACTGGCTGCACATTATCGCGTCAACGGCAGTCGCAGCGACAGATCGCCTGGGTCATGGAACGTCCACAGCGCCGATCTTGTCTGGATTTGACCCCCAACTGACGGGCCAGGCGTTGAAGTCTGCCGCAACGACGATACGATCGTCCTCCAGCACAAAAAACACGTACCGAGGCGGATCGGGCCACCCCCACCAGTCCCGATCGCGAACGAGCCACCGCTCCTTTCCGACATCGGCGACGAGTTGCGTCTGGTGCACCTTTCCGTAAGCCATCAAAACCACTTTATCCCCGTATCCTAAGCGCACTCAATCATCCTGAGCGCATCGTGCACAACCTAGCCACGCGGTAGGCCGCAGTCGACCTACTATAGGGACAGTCAAGTCGTCCGAAAACGGACCCTCAGCGGGTACTCGGCCGAACGATAGAACGTTGACAGAATCAATCTGCAGCACTGGCGCTCGGCTCCGCAATCTTGGAGCGCCGCGTTGTCGTTAGCCGCTTAGTGCCCCATTGCACGAGCATTGCTAAGACTGCCGCCTCCACAAAGGCCACGATTGGACGCTGGTTGAGCAGTGAGAACGAAAGCAGCAAACAAAATGCGGCGAACGAAAACCTGCCAAGGACCATGCCCCGAAGCAGCGATATGACAAAGGCCGGCCCGTGTGCACGGTGAGACGATACCGATAAGACGATCCCCAGAAGCGGGAATACTGCTAGTAAACCGCTCCATGTAGCGCCTACCCATCCAGACAACGAGGTGACTAGTACCGTCAGCACCGCGCCGGCAACCATCCTGCCTATCAGGTCGGACCGTGAAAGCGGTGCGCCAGCTGCGACCGCTGCGCTGCGTGGCAAAAACGACTGGCCGAAGCACACAGCAGCGAGGGCGGCGGTAGCGGCCCATATAGGTGAAGTTGGCAACATTGATAGGCCGCACGCGGATATAAACCACGCGATGAGGCCGACAACTAGTGCGACCGGCCACGAGCGCGAGCGGCAGGTCCATGCGTATGCGAAATTGAATGCTTCTGACGCGAGGATCGCGGAGAGGGAAAGCGTAGCAGCACGCGCCCCGAAGATCGGGCCATGCGCAAGCACAAGAAGGTACAGAATCGGACCAGCTACCACAGGCAAACCGGCTAACCAGCCAGCAAACGCTGGCCCCCACCATTTACCCGACATCGAAACGACAAGCAAGAACAGCGGGACAAGCGTCAGTTTAAGCGCAAGCATGCCAAAATCGAGCGTATTTAAAGTGGGATCATACCCTTGTCCCCACACCACGGCTCCTGATTTTTGTCTGCATCACAGGACCGTCGAACTTGTAATCCGGGTTCCGCGACGAAGGATCGTTCATTGCCGGTGGCTGCCTGTTGGCGATCGGCAGCACGCGACCCACAAGCGACCATCGCCTTTCTCAATAGGAGCCGTTCACTGAGCAAGCTCAGATGCCCAGAATCCGCATCATTCCAAGTTTTCCAAAGTCAGCACATAAACGGAATTGCCATCACCTTGCGCTAACGTTTTCCCGTCTGGGCTCACAGCAAGACCACGACCAGCGGAAGAAAACGTACCCACCTGCGCGCCGGTCAACACTTCGACAATCAGGCTTTTTCCCGTGCCTTGACCGCCCAGAAATAGGAACTTTCCATCATGACTAAAGGCGACGTTAGCTCCCAAAGCTCCATCAGGAAACGCCTCGCGGCTTGAGTCGCCTTCGGATGGAGCGTAAATAAATGCAGTATTCAAGGTCTTGGTGTTCAGCACCGTAATGTGCCCCGAACCTAAAGCAAACATGTCACCGGAAAAGTCCGTCGTTGACGTTGAACATGAAACCGGCCCAGCCAGAATTACATCTGGCCTTCCTGCCATAGCGATCCCATGCCCCACGATGACGGTGCGGGAACTTTCAATGCCATCAGGGTCAACCCGCCGGACCAAAACATCGGACATCTGTGGGGTGACCCCGTCTATCGATCGACCCACACTCCACTTGGGCCAGACACCGGCCAGGATTACCTTTTGATCCGAGGTCCACGCCAATGTTTGAACCATCAACCCGTCAGCGCTATAGTCGCGAAAATTCCACGACCTCGTGTCGTAGACTCTGTAACTACCTTCGATAGGATGCAGATAAACGATAGGCGTCGTATTAACCAACAGCTTGCTTCCATCCCTGCTATATACGGATGGTATCGCGCTCTTGACATTGAGTTCTTTCTCAACAGCGCCCGTCAACGGATTCCACAATTGCATCGGCCAACCCTGGCCTCCGATCCCGAGGCTTATGTAGCGGCCGTCTGGACTCCAAGATATTTTTATATACGGAAAAGCGTAAATTGGTAGGTTCTCGATTCGGGATTGCTCCCGATCCAACTTCAGATCCCAAACGATAATGTCTGAAACTCTGCGGGATGTATTGTCAACGAGAACGGCAAGATAACGTCCATCGGGGCTGAAGACTATCCGAGATACCGATGCATTGGATTCGTTAGGCAAACGAAATGTGGATGTGCGTTCCACACTCGGAGCCACCATCGGCTGATTTAGATCGCGTGCGCGTGCAGGAACATACTCGAATCCAATCGACGCGACGACCAACACGGCAGCTACCAGGGCGCGCCTCAAGATTGAACCTTCAGCATATGTTGAATTAATCAGTCGCGATCGAGAGCCCGCAGGCCAGCCAGTCTCGATGGCATCACAACGGTTGATTGCCGCGTCATGATTGAATGCGGCTTACATTTTCGGATCGTATCATGCACGAGATGGCGGTCACGTAGCGTCCATTCAGAGATTGTCAACGATCTGGCCAGTGGCGTCGAATGTCTCAAATTGGCCGATTGCCGACAATTGGCACCGGAGAGTTCTGATCCGACTCGGAGCGGATACGCTGGGTGATTCTCTGTCACGGCGACGCCTGAATTCCCTAAGTAACCCGCGCGGCCAGACATTTTTTCGCCTGACTGAACGGCCAGTCACGTCTTAAGAATCTCGATGCCATTTTCGGCACACCATTGCCTCAGTGCGCTTTCGACAGAGTCGTCTTCAAACGTATACCAGGCTTCGAGAACGCCTTCGCGCTGCAGCAGATCCTTGAAGCGCGAGTAAGCGCCTTGCCGTCGGAAAAATCCTTCGACCTGGTCGTAACGCGCAGGCAACCCTTGTGCGACAAAGCGCAAGGCGAGACTTCTTCCGAGATCGAGATCGTTCTTATGCGGTATCGTAAGGTAGCGATCCGAAGTTTCAAGGTCGTCAGGAACATTCTCGTCGAATGCGTCGTTGGAATCAGATGTCCAATAGACTTCGCCCGTATCGAGCGAGACGTACGCGTTGTGCTCCATCGGCGATGCGGAGTTAATGAAGTCGAAGGCCATAGAAAGATCGTTGTATTTGACCGCGACCATGGCTCTACTCCCATAGGTTGTAACGTCCGAGTTGGACGGGCCCCAGCGATCGATATGCGGCGACGCCCGTCCAGCAGCGAACATTTCGGCCCTTAGTTCGTGACTCAGGAAGGTATCCCTGGTGTGTTGACCATCGTGGTCAAGTCGGACCGCGCGGAACTGAGATGCCGGCTCCGCGTTAGAGCCGCGCTGGATCACCCAGCGAGCGTCGAGCCGATGCGCCTGCTGTAAATTTTAGGCTATTTGAACGCCCGCTGATGGCCGAGGCTGTGTCTAAAAAGGGACTGTTTGCGGCCCGAGCGAAACGCGTCCCACAATTCATTCCACGCCATTGCACTGTGCGTCAGCACGCGACTCACTGCCAAGTCCCTGCAGACGTGTGCGTCTGGCCGCCTGCCGCCTGCCGCGAAGGGCGGCACCCGACCCATTGCAGCCCCCAACGAGTGGCAGCTTCGGAGCAGTCAATTTTAGGGCACTCTCGATCAACGTTTATCCACCACCCCTCATTCCAGATACGGCGTCAGCACAACTTCGATCCATTTCATGAATGCGCGGACTCGGCGCGACAGATTGCTCCGATGTGCTACGACGAGGGACACGGCGAGCGCCCGGCGACGAGAGTCGGGAATAACCTCCACAAGCGCCCCACTTTCTAAGTATCGGCCAATCCCCAGGAGTGGCGCCTGAATCAGGCCGAGGCCGGCGAGCGCAGCGGCTTCGTAGATCTGCGCGTTGTTGACGTGTAGCGTACCCGGCAACTGAAGCGTCGCGTAGCTGTCGCCGTTCGGATATTCCCATCCATAAGGTCTTGAGCCGAGCATCGTCGAAAAATGAATTGCCCGATGTTCCTGACGCTGGAGATCCTCTAGCGATCGAGGGACGCCATGGCGCGCCAGATAGGCGGGACTGGCAGCGTTGACCATGCGCAGCAGGCCCAGTGGGCGGGCAATCAGCGTCTCGTCCCGTATCGGTCCAAGCCGTAATACACAGTCGAATCCCTCTTGAACCAGATCGACTTGCCGATCCGTACTCGACACCTCCAGCTCCAACTCGGGGTGAGTCGCCATGAACTCCGGCAAAGCCGGCACGATCGTGGTGCGCGCCACTTCGGACGGAAGATCCACCCTTAGACGCCCGCGAAGTGCCACGTGCTCGCCTGCGAACATCGAGTGCAGGTCATCGACTTCAGCAAGCAGATCGCGGGCGCGCGCATGAAACGCACGTCCGTCCTCTGTCAACTGCACGCTCCGCGTCGTCCGGTGCAGGAGTCTGACACCGACATCTTCTTCCAGCTTCCGGACAGCCGTTGAGACCCTCCCTTTTTGGATGCCCAAGCTGTCGGCCGCGCGGGTGAAGCTCCCCATTTCCGCGACCGTTACGAATATGAGGAGGGGTTCGAGATTCTGCATTTTCGCGTCTCGGTATTGTTCACCGCAGAGAGAACAGTTAGTTCACTTTATCGGCGTTTATCATACCTGAGAAACACAATAAGCTTCGAAATTGAGACCCACATCGGAGAACAACAAGTGACTGAAACGATGACCTTGCATCGCGCCCTGTGGGCCGGCCGGGTAATGAGCGCGTTTGTCGTTATCGCTCTGGTGGCAGACGGGATTATTCAGCTTTTCGTGCCAGCACAGATCGCGAGCATCTTGCAGGAAACCGGGTTCGCGATGGACGTTACCCGTGTCGTGGGTCCGATCGTCCTTGCCTGCGCCATCCTTTACGCCATCCCGGCTACCGCCGTCCTCGGCGCGATCCTGGTGACGGGCTATTTGGGAGGTGCCATCTGCGCCCATGTCCGCATTGGTGAGTTGGGATCGCCGCCAGAAATCATTTCGCTGGTTTTGGGCACGTTGACGTGGGGCGGCCTCTACGCGCGCAACTCCCGTATCCGAGCCATCCTGCCGCTCATTCGTTAAGCCAACCGGGGCAGTCCTCTGTCCCTCAATATCCGGAGAAGGCATATGTTTTTAGTAATGGGAATCACGGGAAAAGTAGGCGGCGCAACGGCAGAACATCTGTTGGCGCACGGCAAGAAAGTACGCGCGCTGGTCCGCAATCGCGAGAAGGCGGCTCACTGGGCGAACCAGGGCGTGGAACTGGTAGACGGCGATTGGAATGATTCGGCAGCCATCGAGCACGCGCTCGAAGGCGTCGAAGGCGCGTTCGTCATGTTGCCGGCTGTCTGGGCGCCCTCGCCCGATTTCAAAGAAGCCAGGGGCGTGATTGCAAACTATGTCGAGGCGCTCACCAGGGCATCGCCGCCGCGAGTGGTTGCGCTTTCGTCGATGGGGGCGAACAGAACCAGCGGGCTGGGAATGATCACGGCGCTGTCGCGTCTGGAGCAAGGATTTCGCGACCTGACATTGCCGATTGCTTATGTGCGTGCCGGCGGATTTTTCGAAAACTTCCTCTACGGCTTGCATGTTGCCCAAGGTGGCACGCTCCCCGTCTACTACAACCCGACCGATCGGAAATCGACCATGGTCGCGACCAACGACATCGGCGCCGAAGTCGCAGCGCTTCTGACCGGGCCGGCATGGTCGGGGCATCGCGCCATCGAGCTCGGTTCGATGGTCAGTGCGGATGAAGTAGCGACGCAATTGGGTGAAGTCCTGAAGGTCGACGTCAACGCTTTTGCTGTACCGCGGGCCGGGTGGCCGGCAGCGTTCGAGCAGCTCGGCGTTCCGAAGGGCCAGACGGGACCGGCCGAAGCGATGTATGACGCCGTCAACTCAGGCTGGATGGACCTCGGCGTCGAGGGTACGGAGCACGTCCCGGGCGCGACGTCTGCCCGCGATGTCTTCGCGGCGGCCCTGAAGGCCGCTACAGAATAGGTCAGCGGATCAGCGATGGGATATGACTTTGGAAATCTACTCCGGATATTCGTACCCCATCGTGATTCTGGCAGAGCAACCCAAAGAGCCCATTTCCTTATGAAATGCGGCGTTCATACCAACAACTATCGAGATCGACTATGAAGGTTCTTGTTTTGGGTGCAACGGGCGGAACCGGACGGCTGATCGTCCACGACGCCTTGGAGAAGGGTCATTCCGTAGTAGCGTTGGTTCGCTCGAAGGCGCGCGCGCCCGACTTCCCAGGCGCAGACCTCATTGAGGGGGATGCCTGCGACGAAGGCGCCCTGATGCGCGCCTTGAAAGGCTGCGATGCCGTCGTCAGCTCGCTGGGCACGGGCGTTAGCCCTTTCAGCGAAGTCAGCGTTCTGACCGAAGCGACACGCGCGCTCCTCCCGGCGATGGCCCGCAGCGGCGTGCGCCGTCTAATCTGCATCTCCGCCCTGGGGGTAGGAGACAGCCGTGGCCACGGCGGCTTCGTATTCGACCGGCTATTCCAGCCCTTGCTGCTTCGCCATGCCTACAAAGACAAGGGGAGTCAGGAAGCCGCGATCCGCGCCAGCTCACTCGATTGGGTCATAGTCCGGCCCGCGATGCTCACCAACGACCCAGCTCGCGGAAGCGTCAGGGCCATCGTTGACCTCGCCGGCGTCAACGGCGGGAAGATCGCACGCACCGATGTCGCTCGGTTCGTTGTGGAGCAACTGGCGACTAACATCTGGTTGAAGCGGACCCCCGTTCTCCTATGGTGAGGACGGGTCTCGTGGATCACGTTCTTCAACCACCTAGTAGTCAGGCATACAAGAGGTCACGAATGAACAGATTGGAAGGCAAGATTGCGCTGCCCGTCGCGCGCATACCGCCGGTAGAAACCGGTGGCAGCGCCAAACAGCATTCGCGAGCGTTCTGGATTTGGATTCGCCCAAATGACGGCGACCGTCGCGCCATCTCATGATTCATCAAACTTGCCCCGGCGTCACGGCGCGCTGGGTCAGAGGAGAGGACTATGCCTTTCATCCGCGCCAGCATAACAACCGCGGACGAAGACCCCCGGTTGCTTCAGGGCTTGATGCCCGCCCCTTCATGGCTCGGTCCGTATGCGGTCCTGCGTACAACGCGCGTGCTGACGGTCGCGACCTTTTAGAGTGACTGGCTCGAAGCCAAACCCCGGTTTCGGCCTGCGACCCACCGCAATCCGGTACGGGGGACGTTAAAATTACTTCCTGAGGCCGTCGCACCAAACGCGCCCCGCCGCGAGGGCTTCCTAGCGCGAAGCGAAGGTCTCACTAGGCCCGCTGGTGATGTTGCCCTCCTGCGTCCACAGCCCCCAGCGGCCGTCATGTCGCCAGCTCGGCACGGCGGCGTAATCCTAGGCGGCCAGCACGGGCACAACTGCCTCGACCTCGGGCCGAAGCGTGAGCGATCCATCCCACACCAGCGGTGTGCCGCAGCGTCCGTCGCGAGGGCTTGACAGGGCGTCTGTCCTCTTAGTCGTGAATCCCGCTCATCCTGACAGCATGCGAGTGCGGGCTCTGCCGACATTGATGGGTGTGTCGGAAGACGACTCGTTTTCAGTTGTTCTCCAATGTCCGCTTTGCGGCGTCAATTTGAAGCAGTCGACGGGCAGGTATTGGCCGGACCCGGTCCGATGGCGAACGGCGGGAGTCAACCCTGAATGACCTTCATCGTCCCAGCAGTGGTCCGTCGCGAAACGCAGATCGCATCCCGCATAGGGGCGATTCTTCAACGAACTCACTGCCGGAAGCGCCTGAAAAAGCTACGAATGTCGGCCGCGAGGAGTTCAGGTTCTTCCATTGCCGCGAAATGGCCACCACGCGGCATGTCGGTCCATTGCGCGACATTGAACGCTCGTTCCAGCCATACGCGCGGCGGGTGGCTAATCTCTTTCGGAAAGCGCGCAAAGCCGACCGGCGGTAATACACGTTGTCCAGTGGCGAAGCGCATGGGTTGAAGCCTGTTTTCCCAGTACATTTGAATTGCTGTACCAATGCTCTGGGTGTACCAGTAGAGCGATAAGTTGGTGAGCAGCTCATCTTTTGAAAATCTGCGCTCGATCACGCCCTCGCAATCGCTCCACGCGCGAAACTTCTCGCTGATCCACGCAGCCAGCCCGGCCGGCGAGTCGTTAAGCGACGCGGCTAACGTCCGCGGCCTCGTGCTGTGCATATGCGCATAACCGCCCTCGAGCGCAGCCCACTCACCCTTCTCTCGAAGGAAGTTTTGTTCTGCAGCGGTAAGCGGCGAATTCGCGGCGTCGATCGTGGGTTCGTACGAGCCCGGCAGAAAGTTGAGATGAATGCCATCGACTACCTGGTGATGTCGCAAGGCGAGCGCGACCGACACCCCTGCGCCCAAGTCACCACCCTGAGCGCCAAATCGCTCGTACCCAAGACCTCGCATCAGCGATGCCCACAGATCGGCTACCTGAAACGCGGAAGTGCCAGGGGTGGCAGGCGCCGGCGAAAACGCAAAGCCCGGCAGTGAAGGAATAACGACGTCGAAGGCATCGTTCGGGTCCGCACCGAATGCAGCCGGGTCGCACAGCCGATCAGCCAACGCATGAAATTCGAAGAACGATCCGGGCCAGCCATGCGTGATGACCACCGGATAGGGCCGGGGTCCAACGCCACGCCGATGAACGAAGTGCACGCGCTGACCGTTCACGTCGGCCATGAATTGAGGTTGCTGGTTCAGACCGCGTTCCGCAGCCCGCCAATCAAAACTGTCGGCCCAGTACTTCACCAATTCGCGCAGCCATGTGGTGTCTGTGCCTTGTTGCCACGACTCGGACGGAGTCGTGGATGCCCACCGGCTGTCGCGCAAACGCCGGCGCAAGTCGTCGATCTCAAAATCGGACACGGAAATCTGAAATGGCTCGATATGCATGGCACCTCCTGGAAGGGTGCAGTCGATTCTCCACGATCTAACTGGCGGTGTCGAACGCCCACAATTGACCGGGCTTGGTCCGACGACGAAGTTCCGTAGACGACCCACAGCCGCCCTGTAGGCTACGATCACGAACGGCCGTTGCCCGGACAAAAGCCGACATCGCACGGTTTCATCCGACACGCTTCGCTAGTGTTCAGATTTGTATATGGCAGAACGGCTTAAATGGTAAGGGAACGATGTAACTCAGGCGGGCCACCCATCGCGTAGCGATCAGAGAGCGGTCGGCTACCGTCGATGTCGGTCACGCCGAGTGTTGCGCCGATCTCCGCGCCGATCAGCGCCCTGCCTGAAAGTGCCATCATGGACTCAAATCCGTAGAGCGCGGCGATAACGCGGCCTGTAAATTGTGGAGACTCGCGCTTTTGCTTCGGGCGCTTGTCTTCTGGAAGCGTAGCGAGAAAGGCGCGAGCACGTTCGGTATCTAAACCGCCCATCCAGACGGAAACCACGCTGACATTGTAGGGCCGTAACTCCTTCGCCATATCGGCCGCCATTTTGTCCGCACCTGCCTTTTGGGCGCCGTAGGCCGGGTTCAGATGGTAGCTGATGGCACCGTAGTGTCCGGTGTTGACAATTAACCCACGGCCATTGGCAATCAGAAGCGGCGCAGCATAGTAGCTAGCCACGTAGTGCGAGCGCAGGCCGACAGTAATCACATCGGCCGTATCCAACGGCTTCTCCCAGAAGCCGCCTTGAGCGGGTGCACCAACCTTTGCGGCGTTGTTCACGAGGATATCGAGACGGCCGTGTTGACGACGGATGTCGGCGAAGAAATCTGCCACTGCCAGGTCGTCTGCGTGATCGAGCACAACTCCTATTCCTGTCCCGCCTGCGCGAGACACGAGTTCGGCTGTTTCATTTACTGAACCGCCGAAGGGCGTTTCGCCCCCAGTGACACTGCGTCCGGTGACATAGACCGTGGCCCCGGCTTCTCCAAGCGCGATCGCGATGCCCTTTCCGGCGCCTCTGCTCGCACCCGTCACCACTGCGATCATGTTTGCTGTCATCGATCCTCCTCCGCACTGCACGACGCCTTATTGCGTCGGACTGTTATCAGCTCCAGCAGTCTAGTGCCTTCCGGCTCTGTTGATTAGTGACATAATCCTGCATGAAATCATGAGTGAGACTCAACAATGAACCGCGAGGATCTGGCCGATCTGCTAACTTTTGCAACCATCGCCGAGGAATCCAGCTTCACGCGTGCAGCCACGCGGCTCGGTGTTTCCGCTTCTGCTCTCAGTCATTCCATTCGCTTGCTGGAGGGGCGCCTCGGCGTCAAGCTGCTCAACAGAACCACAAGAAACGTCGCACCAACTGCTGCGGGAGAAAAGCTGTTGGACCGGTTGCGGCCCGCTTTCATCGAGATAGGGGCAGGCTTGACGACGCTTGCGGACAATCGAAGCCGGCCAGCAGGCCGTGTCCGTATCAGTGTTCATCGTACGGCAGCGCTGATGTTCGTCGTGCCGAAGCTCGCCCAACTTCGGCGCGACTATCCTGAGGTCGTAGTTGAATTGTCGGTAGATGATCGCTTGGCAAACATCGTCGCGGCTGGCTTCGACATAGGCATCCGAAATGGCGAACTGTTGGCTAAGGACATGGTCGCAGTTCGCATCGGTGCTGACTACCGAACCGCCCTTGTTGCATCGCCCTCGTACCTGAAGAACAACGCCGCGCCGCTCACTCCGGACGATGTGGCCAGTCATGCATGTCTGGGATATCAACGACCAAGTTCGAAGACCCTCCATTTCTGGGACTTTGAGCGAGAGGGTCGATCCGTCCAGGTGCCAGTCGATCCGGTCTTTGTCGCCAATGACAGCGATATCCTTATCCATGCCGCCCTGGCGGGAAACGGCCTCGCCTATGTTCTCAAAGAACTGGTGCAACCCCACCTGAAGTCAGGCACATTGACGCAAGTGTTAGAGGGATGGTCTGTCACGCTAGCGGGAAGCTTCCTCTACTATCCCGACCGACGCCAACTTCCGGTCGCTGTACGTGTGGTCATCGACTCGCTTCGTTATCGTTCTTGATTTGGGATGAGACATTAGCTCCCGGTCCGGGTGTTGCGGAATAAATGTCCATTGCTGACCCAGCTGCGGTCATTCGAATAACGCCGGTAACTGACCGTAAATGGCCGAACGCCGGCAAATACCCGTGCCGTAATTCAGCCCTACCAGTCATCTATCGTAGTCCGGTGCTCGTTGACCCTAAGTGGACGGTCAGCGTGGCGACGAGTATTCACTCACATTGGGTGAGCGCGATATCGCCCATACGCGAGCAGCATGAAGAACACCACAGCTGCTAAAGCACCAACAAATAGTGCTGCTCTTGCTACCCGCGCCCAGCTATCAATTTGTGGATCGTTCAGCGACCTATAGTCACCCGTGACGAGCCAGATAATCGAAGCGTAGTTGAACCTCCCGCCTACACCGACAGCAGCATCACTGAGGCGCGCACTTTCTGCCGGATAGTTTTTCTCCAGCTTGGCAGAAATTTTGTTTCGCATAAGGCCGCAGCCTCCCAAGCCGATGAGCGCTAGGGCGATTAGCGCCTCGAAGATGTGCATAATGTCGGCGGAAGTCATGTCGCGGAAGTTTCCTGGGTTTAATACATGCCAAGCACCAAAAGCCCGGCATTGGGATTGCGCAATTGGCAACAATCTAGCGCCTCGGTCAAACGGCGGCTTCAGCAATGAGCTGTCCATACTTGCTCTACGGGACAATGACAATTAGTTCGGTCGCCGTGACTATGCGCCGAGAACAAAGCTGCCCTGAGATTGTTACCGATATGGTGGTCTGTGTCGAATGACCGTTCGTGGCCGGACAGAGACGCCCAAAGTCACTTTGTCGTACTGTTCCGAGGCACCAAACCTGTCCTAAACGTATCAGGGATCTAGTTCAGGCCGCCATTCGGTACTCGTAATACGGCCTATTACGATCATCGAGAATGGCGTACTGCG
>NZ_JALPRJ010000072.1 GCF_030464885.1 Caballeronia sp. SEWSISQ10-4 2
GAGCACTTGCCAGCTAACAAAAACCCCACCCAAAAAGTGGGGTTTTTGCGTTTCTGTACCTCTCTTTAGCGCTCGTGTCCGTTTTCCCGATACTCAGTCGATGCTATATCGAAGTTTCGCGTCGCTCACCAACCGCGTTTAGCGGACCTACAAGAAGCGAGCGTCGGAGCGAAGGTGCAATGGACTGGAACATCGCTTCGCTGACAATGCCCGAATTTTGGCTACCGCTCACAGACTTGTGGTCGGATGCGGCCAGTTTTGCAGGACAACGCGGATCGCGGCCTCGAAAGGTGTTCGCAGGCCGATCTTCAAATCCTCCAACACATCCGATGCGAGATGACAGTTCCGAGGGCGCGGCGTGGCGTCGACCGGTGTGCGTTGCGCTGTGATCCGGGCATCGATGTTCAGCACGCGTGCGATGGTTTGCGCGATGTCGAACTTTGTCATCGGCTGATCGCCGGACCAGTGCGTCACGCCGTTCACCGACTCGCCAATTTCGTGACGCATCAGTAACTGCCGGATCACGAGCGCGACGTCAGGCGTGAACGTGGGGTAGCGCGTCGCCCAAGCATCCATCACCGCAGGCGTCGCTCCGCGCGCGGATTCCACGATTGCCGGCGCCAGGCTTGTCACCGCCGATTCGCCCCAGTCGATCACAGGACCATAAAGCAGCGGCAAACGCAGCACGCAGGCCCGTGCTCCTGAGCGCAGCAACGCCTGTTCTCCGTCAAGCTTGCTGCGACCGTAAGCGTTGAGTGGATTCGGCACATCGTCCGGCCGATAGGGTGGTCGTGTGCCATCGAAGACATAATCGGTCGAGATCGAGAGCACCCACGAACCTATGTCCTGCGCGGCGCCGGCGATAAAGCGCAGCGCGTCGACGTTCAACGCCCACGCGAGCGCGGGATCATTCTCGCAAACGTCAGGACGCCGCTCGGCCGCAGCCACGACAATTGCGTCAGGCATCTGTTCCGAGATGAACTCGCGGACGGCATCTGCGTCGCGAATATCGAGGGTGATGGTATTCGCGTCGCCATGACGAAACGCTGTTCGCACCACCTGCCACCGTGTTGTCGCGGCGAGTTCGTTCGCAACGGCGCGTCCGAGCAACCCAGTCGCGCCGATCAACGCAACCCTGAAGCGTGCCCCCCGAATCATGCTGCCTTCGCCGATACGACCGTGTAACCCGCGTCATCGATGGCTTCCTTGAGCGCGTCCAAGGTCTCAGTTGATGCCACAACAACACGTCCGTACTCAAGATCCACTTGCACTTGCGCGGTGGCGTCGATTTCGTGGATCGAGCGCGTCACGGCGGCAACGCAATGCTGGCAGCTCATACCTTCCACTTTAAATTCGGCCATATCAATTTCCTTTGATTTGGTTTTCGTAAGAGAGGACCATGCTATACCCTCCCATGGTTGGAAGGTATAGAGTTTAGGAAAATTAGGAGTGTCTGCTATGAACATCGGCGAAGCGGCCCGCGCGTCCGGCGTGACGGCCAAGATGATTCGGTACTACGAGAGTGTTGGCCTTTTGCCGCCGGTTGACCGGACCACATCGGGGTATCGAATGTACGGAACCCACGAAGTTCACGCGCTGCGTTTCGTTCGGCAAGCGCGTCGACTTGGCTTCCTCGTAGACGATATTCGCAAACTCCTCGCGTTGTGGCAGGACCGGCGACGTGCCAGTGCGGAGGTCAAAGCGATCGCGCTCGAACATGTCGCGGAACTGGACCGGCGGATCGCGGAACTCACGGATATGCGCAATACGCTGGCCCATCTCGCGGTTCATTGCCACGGCGACGAGCGCCCGGATTGCCCTATTTTGGAAAGACTGGCGGAGTGACCATCTTGGTGCGACCGGGTATGCGCGTTCGCGCAGATTTGCGCACCACAAATGTGCGTAATTGAGTGGGTACGCGGAAAATTTCAGATAAGATTAGCCAAATCAACCACTTGTTCCGGGTCGGTGCATGCACCATTCCAAAAAAGAATGCACCCAATGCAGGCATTTCACTAACATCGGCAGCACGGTTCGTCTATAATCCGGGTTAACCCTTTCGAGGGATATCCCTGACCCGAACCGCCGGGGATTCATTTGAAATCCTTGGAGAAAAAATCATGTTTGCATTCCTGCTCGAAAAAGTCAGCATTTGGTTTGAAACCGCCGAACGCAATCGCCGTGAAGAATATCTGGCGCAATCGTCGGATATCGTCCAGCTCGAAAAGCGTATCCGTTCGCTGGAAACCGAAGGCTACTCGCTGTAATTTCAGCCGAAAGTACCCGGTCGACATATTGAACAAGCCCCGCATGCGGGGCTTTGTCATTTTTGGGCTGCGCTAGGCAATCAGGCGGGGACGCTCACTTTCTCTGCGGGTGCGCTGCGAGCCATTGCTTCATGAACGCAATCTCCTTGTCCTGCGAGGCGATGATCTCCTTGGCCAAGGCGCGCAACCTCGCGTCCTTGCCGTACTTCAGCTCGACTTTTGCCATCGCGACTGCGCCCTGATGATGCGGAATCATGTGCGCGACAAAATCATGATCGGCGTCACCGGTGTACTGAACGCTGGACATGCCGGACATCATCGAATGATCGGCAGCCTGGAATTCCTTCGTAGATGCGAAATCGCTCTGGCTGCCACTCGAGGCGGACATGTCCATGCCCTCCATTGATGCTGACGATGCCGGCGTTTGTGCAAACGCGGCGGGCATCGATACAACGATTGAAACTGCAACCGCGCCAGCGACGGCGAGGAAGGTTTTTGGGAATGCCATCGAATCTCCTTAAGTGTCGACTATCGAGAGCGCTAGCCTAAAGCTTGCCATCGCGGTAAGGTAAAGCGCATTTATATGATCTGAACTGAATTAGCCGGATGTGCGCGTCGGCAACTATTCATTCGACAAGGGGGGGCGCCATGAGTCCAGAACTTCGACCTATCAGATGTGCGGCGACTGTGGCGCTTTGGCTGGTTTTGGGCTTAACTGCGCTCGACGCATTCGCGCAAGCGGGTGGTCGGCCGCTCATTTTGGACACGCAGACCGGGATTCACAGCGGCGCGGGCGGTACTGTTCTGCAAACTGCGCCGCTGAATGACTCGGGGTTGGTTGCAGCGCGTCCGATGGCAACGCTGCCCGAATTGCCGCAGCAAGCTCAACAGACGATCGTGGTTTCGCCTTACATCGAACTTCCGCAAGGCGGGCATGGTGGTGCTCAGGGATACGGCTCTTCCACGGGATCGCAGTCATCGCCGTCCAGTTATCGGCATCGGCCAAATTCGACCTCGCCGCATTCTGGCGGATCTTACGGCGTGCCGACCGGCACTCAAACGCAAGCGCAAACTCAAACGCAGCCAGCGTTGGCGCAAACCCCGCAGTCTTCGATAGTCACAACGGTACCCATCGCAGCGCCGAAACCTGCGGTTACCACACCAGCCCGTTCATCGGACCCACACAGCGCGACCGGCACGGTCACCACGTCGCTTGATTAGCAGCGAACGACCTAGACGCTGTCAGTCACCGCGATGTTCGAGTTTGAACGCCGCCTTGCTGTCCTGACCGAGCGCATCGACGAGATAAGGGAGCGCCTCTTTCAGCTCACCCGCAAGCGTGTACGGCGGGTTCACGATAAAAAGGCCGCTCCCGAACAGGCCAAAGCCGTCAACGGGAGGTTTGCTCACCGTTAATGACGCGTGCAGCCAATTCTTGGGTTGCACACGCTTTAACTGATCGGCGAAACGCTGGGATTCCAGCCGGGTCACTTGCGGATACCAGATCGCATAAGTGCCGGTCGCGAACCGCTTCAGGCTTTCCTCGAGGCAATTCAGCGTGCGTGCGTAGTCGCGCTTGTCTTCGTACGACGGATCGATCAGAACGAGCGCCCGGCGCGGCGGCGGCGGTAACAGCTTGATGATGCCGTCGAAGCCATCGCCTTCAAAGAGCACTGCACGCCGGCCTGCGTCGCGGAAATTGTGACGCAGCACGTCGATTTCGGTGGAATGGAGCTCGAACAACCGCATGCGGTCCTGCTCGCGCATCACTCGCCAGGCGAGATAGGGCGAGCCGGGATAGAACTGCAGCGTGCCGTCTGCATTAAGCGCCTTTACCTCTTTGACATAGTCCTTGAGCAAACCCGGCAAATCGCGCTTGGCCCAAATCTTGGCAATCCCCGTTTCGAACTCGCCCGTCTTGGTGGCAAAGCCGTCAGTCAGTGAATACACGCCGGCGCCGGCGTGGGTGTCGATATACCAAAACGCCTTGTCCTTTTGGGCGAGGTGTTGCAGCAACTGCACGACGACCGCGTGTTTCAGCACGTCTGCGTGATTGCCTGCGTGAAAGGCGTGTCGATAACTGAGCATGGCAAATGAATGAGCGAGACGAGAATGAGCGCGGCCTGAGCCAAACGGATGAAAATGCTTAAGCGCCGAGGCGCGTGTGCATCACACGGCGCACGCGGCGGGGTCGTTATTGTAGCCGACGACCCCGTATCTCTCAGACGAACGCGTCGCCGACGATTTCCTCGATCCGCTGCTTGATCTCCGGCGTGATCTTCTGCACGACGTCGATAGCCTTCATATTCTCGTGAATCTGCTCTACCCGGGACGCACCCGTAATCACGGTGCTGACATGCGGATTCAGCAAAATCCAGGCTAGCGAGAGCTGCGCCAGCGAGCAGCCGAGCTGGTCAGACACTTCCGCGAGCTTTCCGACAATGCTGTTCGCGCCCTTGTCCGTCAGCTTCTTCGACAACCACTCGTAACCCTGAAGCTGTGCGCGACTATCTGACGGCACGCCATCGCGATATTTGCCGGTGAGCAGCCCCGACGCAAGTGGGCTCCACGTAGTCAGCCCAAGTCCGATGTCTTCGTAGAGCCGCTTATATTCGTTCTCGACCCGCGTACGATGCAGCAGGTTGTACTCCGGCTGTTCCATTACGGGTTTGTGCAGATGGTGCCGCTCGGCGATGTCATACGCCGTGCGAATCTCGTCGGCGCTCCACTCCGAGGTGCCCCAATACAGCGCCTTGCCCCGCGCAATGATGTCGCTCATGGCCCATACGGTTTCCTCGATCGGCGTATGCGCATCGGGCCGATGGCAGAAGACGAGATCGACGTAATCCAGTTGGAGACGCGCAAGCGATCCGTCGATGGCGTTATGCAGGTACTTGCGACTGAGCGTCTGCTGCTGGTTCGGGCCTTCGTTGAGTCCGAAGAAAAATTTGGTCGACACCACGTAACTCACCCGCGGCCATGCGAGCTCCTTCAACGCGCGCCCCATGATTTCTTCGGACTTGCCTTTTGAATAGACCTCGGCGTTATCGAAGAAATTCACCCCGTGGTCGCGGGCTGCAGCGAGCGACTCGCGCGCCGCGCGATGATCGACCTGCGTGCCGTAAGTCACCCACGAGCCGATCGACAATTCGCTGACCTGCAAGCCGGAACGTCCAAGCCGACGATAGTTCATGTTCGTGATCTCCAGTTTCGGGTTTTAGTTGCACCAAGCGGGTTTCAAAGCTTAATCCGAATTCACGATTCGCGCGCCGACGCTCTGCGTGTTGCCCTTTGCGTTCACCGCGTTTGTGTAAGAACCATAACGCGGCCCGCTGGCGTCGAATAGCTGACCGAAAGGTCTATGACATTTATCGAGGTTGATCGGCGCAGCGTTGCGTGGTTTCATTGTTCGAATCTGACACCGAGGAGGGCGGCACATGACATCTCTGAATACGAGTCTGGCGGGCAAGGTGGCGGTGGTCACGGGCGCAGCGAGCGGGATCGGCAAGCAAATCGCCCTGACTCTGGCCGAGGCTGGCGCGGCGCTCGCCATAGCGGACCTGAACCAGGACGCGGCCAACGCCGTGGCCGAACAGATCACCTCGCAAGGCGGCCGGGCATTAGGCGTCGTGATGGACGTCACCGACGAACAGGCGGTGAATACAGGTATTGATCGGGTGGCGGCGGAATTCGGCTCGGTCGATATCCTGGTGTCGAATGCGGGCGTGCAGATCGTCAATCCGATCGAAAACTATGCGTATTCTGACTGGAAGAAGATGCAGGCCATTCACGTTGACGGGGCGTTTCTAACCACGAAAGCCGCGCTCCAGCACATGTACAAGGACGATCGTGGCGGTGTGGTGATCTATATGGGATCGGTGCATTCGCATGAAGCGTCGGCGCTCAAGTCTGCATATGTCACGGCCAAACACGCGTTGCTCGGGCTGGCTCGCGTGCTGGCAAAGGAGGGAGCGAAGCATCACGTGCGCTCGCATGTGGTGTGTCCGGGTTTCGTGCGCACGCCCCTTGTCGACAAGCAGATTCCCGAGCAGGCAAAGGAACTGGGTATCAGCGAAGAAGATGTGGTCAAGCGCGTGATGTTGGGCGGCACGGTCGACGGCGTCTTTACAACCGTGGAAGATGTGGCGCAAACGGTTCTGTTCCTGGCGGCATTTCCCACAGCAGCGCTCACCGGCCAATCGATTGTGGTGAGCCACGGCTGGTACATGCAATAAGGCTTGAACAAGGAGTTTCGATGGTAGAGCGAACGGGCAGTGCGCGCGCAAGCAGTGGGACAAAAGGAACGAAACGAGCGAAGGCGACCAAAGAGCCTCGCAACGTGACGACCCTCGATATCGGCGAGCCGCCTGAGGCATTTGCCTCGGGCGGCCCTGAGGCGGACAAGCGCATCAAGGTGCCGCCGTATGAAACCATCGCGTTGATGCTGCAGGGGGGCGGAGCGCTCGGCGCTTATCAAGCGGGCGTGTATCAGGGGTTGAACGAGGCCGGTATTCACCCGAACTGGATTGCGGGGATCTCCATCGGCGCGTTGAACACGGCGATCATCGCGGGGAACGCGCCCGAGGATCGCGTGCCGCGTCTGCTCGAGTTTTGGGAGACGATCTGCCAGCCTGCCTTCATGCCGCCGTTGCCTGCTTTCGTCGAACACGCGTTCTTCAATTCCACCGACGAGATTCGCAAGGCTTTCACGGCAATGCAGGCAGCGAGCGCGCTCGTAGAAGGGCAGAAGGGATTTTTCGTGCCGCGTTTCCCGCCGCCCTCACCGCTCGCTGCGGGGGACCCGGGCGCGGCGAGCTTTTATGACACGCGTCCACTCAAGGGAACGCTCGAGCGGCTCTGCGATTTCGACCGGATCAATTCGCGTGAGACCCGGGTGTCGGTAGGGGCAGTGAACGTCGCTACCGGCAATTTCGCGTATTTCGACAACACCCGCATCAAGTTGCGTGCCGAGCATTTCATGGCGTCGGGGGCCTTGCCGCCGGGTTTCGCGGCGGTTGAAATCGATGGCGAATATTTCTGGGATGGCGGCCTGATGTCGAATACGCCGCTGTACGAGATTGTGCAAACCACGCCGCGTCGCGACACGCTCGCATTCCAGGTCGACTTGTGGAGCGCACGTGGGCCGGTGCCGGACAGTATTGTCGATGTGATGGGGCGCGTGAAGGACGTTCAGTATTCCAGCCGGACGCGGCTGGTTACCGACACCATGCAGCGCTCACAGCGATTTCGGAACGTATTGAGGGAAGTGCTGGACAAAGTACCGCCCGATATCCGCAAGAGCGACCCGTGGTGCAAGACGGCGGAGGAGCTTGCGTGCTCGAAGCGTTTTAACGTGATTCACCTCATCTACCGGCATAAGGAGTACGAGGGGCATTACAAGGACTATCAGTTCGGATTGTCGACCATGCGCGAGCATTGGGAAAGCGGCTTGTCCGATATCCGCGGCACGCTGAGTCATCGTGAGTGGCTCGATATGCCGAAGAACGATTCCGGCTTTATCACGCACGACATTCATCGAGGCGAGCGTTAGGCGAGGGTGGTCCGGCGTCTTGAGCAAACCGGAAGCCTCAAAAAAAACGGCGCTCACACGGAGCGCCGTTTTCGACACCACAAACGAACTTACTTCAGCACGGTCGCGATAGCGTTCGCCACGACTTCGAGGTTGCGCGTGTTCAGCGCGGCCACGCAGATCCGGCCCGTGCCCACGGCGTAAATTCCGAACTCCTCGCGCAAGCGATCGACTTGCGGTGAAGTCAGCCCGGAGTACGAAAACATGCCGCGTTGACGGTTCACGAAGCTAAAGTCGCGCTCCACGCCTGCCGCTTTGATCTGCTCGACCAGGCCATTGCGCATTGCGCGAATCCGATCGCGCATTTCGCCGAGTTCCTGCTCCCACGTGGCACGCAGTTCGGGCGAAGCGAGGACTGCGGCGACAATTGAGCCGCCGTGCGTCGGCGGGTTCGAATAGTTCGTGCGGATCACGCGCTTGAGTTGCGACAACACGCGCGCGGCTTCTTCCTTGCCGCTCGTGATGATTGACAGTGCGCCCACGCGTTCGCCGTACAGCGAGAACGACTTGGAGAACGACGACGACACGAACACATTGATGTCGGTCTTGGCGAAGAGACGTACGGCGGCTGCATCGGCGTCGATGTTTTCGCCGAAACCCTGGTACGCGATATCGAGGAATGGCACCAGCGAGCGCGCCTTGACCGTTTCCACGACCTGTTGCCATTGCGCCGGGGTCAGGTCGACGCCGGTCGGGTTGTGGCAGCACGCATGCAGCACGACGACCGTTCCGGCCGGATAGCTGTTGAACGCTTCCAGCATGGCGTCGAATTTCACGCCGTGCGTGGCTGCGTCGTAATACGGGTAGTTCAGCACTTCGAAACCGGCGTATTCGAACAATGCGCGGTGATTTTCCCAGCTCGGGTCGCTGATCGCGACTTTGCCCGTGGGGTTCAGCCGCTTCAGAAAGTCGGCGCCGAGCTTAAGCGCACCCGTTCCGCCGAGCGCCTGCGCCGTGATCACGCGGCCATCGGCGATCAGCGGCGAATCGTCGCCTAGCAGCAGTTTTTGCACAGCGGCGTCGTAGGCGGCAATGCCCTCGATTGGCAGATAACCACGCGGTGCAGCCAGCTCCACACGAGCCTTTTCGGCCTCGCGAACCGCGCGCAGAAGCGGAATCTTGCCTTCTTCGTTGAAATACACGCCCACGCCGAGATTGACCTTGGTCGTGCGCGGATCGGCGTTGAAGGCTTCGTTCAGGCCCAGAATCGGGTCACGGGGGGCAAGCTCGACGGCTGAGAAAAGAGACATGATTTATCGGCGGTAGTGGAAAGTCGGCACGGGCGGTCGGGACGGGAAAAACGGCTGCTCGAGCGCTGCAAAGCGGCTGCAAGCGGACCTTGAGGAGCCAACAAACTCCGTCCCATCGATGAAAACCCCAGTTCGGCATTGTAACGAATTGGGCGCTGCTTTTCGGCCTCACGAAATGGAAGAAACGCGCGATTTCGCTATTTTTTTCCATCGATTCCGCGATTTTTCGCGAGAACCGTGACGACTGGCCGCAACGCGTCGGAATATTCCCGCCAAGCTTTCATCCGCCAAAACAATCACTTGCGATTTCGCGTCGGCGCCTCATCTTGAAAACATCGGCATCGCGCGAAAGCTCAGCGCACATCGCCCGAAGTCCGGCCCAACAATCCCGATCCGCCGTCGAACTTGCTCCAGCGCGAACCGCTAGAATGGATGTTTGCTCTCGGCCAAGGCACCTTTCCCTCATGTCCGATACCCCGCTAATCGAAGCTTCCGACGCGCTCGACGAATCCAAATTCGTCACCTTCGAAGGCTCGCCGTTCCAGCTTTATCAACCGTACCAGCCCGCTGGCGACCAGCCGACGGCGATCGCGACGCTCGTGGAAGGAATCGAGGACGGTCTGTCGTTCCAGACGCTGCTCGGCGTGACGGGCTCCGGCAAGACGTTCACCATGGCGAACGTGATTGCGCGCATGGGCCGCCCGGCTATCGTGTTCGCGCCCAACAAAACGCTCGCTGCGCAGCTCTACGCGGAGTTTCGCGAGTTTTTCCCGCGGAATGCTGTCGAATACTTCGTTTCTTACTACGATTATTACCAGCCGGAAGCGTACGTTCCGCAGCGTGATCTGTTTATCGAGAAGGATTCGTCGATCAACGAGCACATCGAGCAGATGCGGCTTTCGGCAACGAAAAGCCTGCTGGAGCGGCGCGATGTGGTGATCGTGGCGACGGTATCGGCAATCTACGGTATCGGCAATCCGTCGGAATATCACAAGATGATTCTGACGCTGCGTACCGGCGACAAAATGGGCCAGCGCGACATCATCGCGCGTCTGATCGCGATGCAGTACAACCGCAACGAAGCCGATTTCTCGCGCGGAAGCTTCCGTGTGCGGGGCGACACCATCGACATTTTTCCGGCCGAGCACGCTGAAATGGCGGTGCGCGTAGAGCTGTTCGACGACGAAATAGAGTCGATGCAACTCTTTGATCCGCTCACCGGCCGCGTGCGCAACAAGATTCCGCGTTTCACCGTGTACCCATCGTCCCACTACGTGACGCCGCGCGACACCGTGATGCGCGCCATCGAGACGATCAAGCTGGAATTGCGCGAACGGCTCGAGTTTTTCCACAAGGACGGCAAGCTGGTCGAGGCGCAGCGGCTGGAACAGCGCACGCGTTTCGATCTGGAAATGCTGCAGGAACTGGGCTTTTGCAAAGGCATCGAGAATTATTCGCGGCATTTTTCCGGCGCGGCACCAGGTGAGCCGCCGCCGACGCTCGTCGATTATTTGCCGCCCGACGCGCTGATGCTGCTCGACGAGTCGCATGTGCTGATCGGCCAGCTGAACGGCATGTACAACGGCGACCGGGCGCGTAAGGAGAATCTCGTCGATTACGGTTTCCGGATGCCCTCGGCGCTCGATAACCGGCCGCTCAAGTTCAACGAGTTCGAGCGCAAGATGCGCCAGGCGATTTTCGTCTCGGCCACGCCGGCCGATTACGAAAATCGTACGGCGGGGCAGGTCGCCGAACAACTCGTGCGGCCGACCGGCCTGGTCGACCCGGAAATCGAAGTGCGCCCGGCGCGCTCGCAAGTGGACGATGTGCTTGGCGAGATCAACGCACGCGTCAAAGTGCGCGAGCGTGTGCTGGTGACGGTGCTGACCAAGCGCATGGCCGAACAGTTGACCGAATTCCTCGCGGATCACGGCGTGAAGGTGCGCTATCTGCATAGCGATATCGATACGGTCGAGCGCGTGGAAATCATCCGCGACCTGCGTCTCGGTACGTTCGATGTGCTGGTTGGGATCAACCTGCTGCGCGAAGGGCTGGATATTCCGGAGGTGTCGCTCGTCGCGATCCTCGACGCCGACAAGGAAGGTTTCCTGCGCGCCGAACGCTCGCTGATCCAGACGATCGGCCGGGCGGCCCGCAACGTGAACGGCAAGGCGATCCTCTACGGCGACAACATGACGGATTCGATGAAGCGCGCGATCGGCGAGACCGAACGGCGCCGCACGAAGCAGATTGCGCACAATCTCGCGATGGGGATTACGCCGCGCGGCGTGACCAAGCGGATCAAGGACATCATCGACGGTGTCTATAACGCCGACGATGCACGCGCCGAATTGAAGGAAGCCCAGACGCGCGCGAAGTTCGAAGATATGTCCGAAAAGCAGATATCGAAGGAAATCAAGCGGCTCGAAAAGCAGATGATGGATCACGCCAAGAATCTCGAATTCGAAAAAGCCGCGCAAACCCGCGACCAATTGTCGCTTCTCCGCGAACGCGTGTTTGGCGCCAATGTGGGCGACCACATTCCGGGCGCTACCTAAACGTAAGGTGTCGGGACAACGCAACGCAACGCGGCGAACCCAATTGGGTTCGCCGCGTTGCGTTGCACAAAATCCGACCCAAAAAACCTCTGCGCCTCTCATAACCCAACTGCCACAAGGCTTTTGGTCTCCGCCGGCTTCAGATCGGTGCTAAACTCCAACACCATTGAGAATGGTTCGTATTAAGGTTGTAGGTTACATTCTCATTGCGATTTCCGATTATCAACATCGGGGTTGCTCGGTGAACCGATTGGGCCGGATTGAGCGCTCTCTCCAGCGCACGTCCGATCAATAACAAGAAGGAGTGAAGGATGCAGGTTTCAACTTTTGTACGCGGCTCGGTGGCCGCAGTCGCGTTTGCGGCAATGGCGTCGGCATCGGCTGCCGAATATCCGATCGGCAAGCAGCACATCGAGAACGGCATGGAAGTCGGCGCGGTGTACCTGCAGCCGATCACCATGGAGCCGGAAGGCATGATGCGCAAGGCCTCGGATTCGGACGTGCATCTCGAAGCCGACATCCACGCCGTGAAGAACAACCCGAACGGGTTCGCCGAAGGCGACTGGATGCCGTACCTGCAAGTGACGTACGAGCTGACCAAGCTCGGCACGACGCAAACCATCAAGGGCGACATGATGGGCATGGTCGCAAGCGACGGCCCGCATTACGGCGACAACGTGAAGCTGTTCGGCCCGGGCAAATATCACCTGAAACTCAACATTGCGCCGCCGATGCAAACCGGCCACATGGCGTTCGGCCGCCACGTCGACAAGGAAACCGGCGTGGGTCCGTGGTTCAAGCCGTACACGATCGAATACGACTTCCCGTTCGCTGGCATCGGCAAGAAGGGCGGTTACTGAGCATTCGATACAGCCGTCCGGCATGAAGTGAAAAACTTCCTGCCGGTCGTCGCAGCCAGGAAGCATGCATGAAACGTAAATACAAGTTGGTTGCCGCCTCGCTGGCCGTGGCGGCTGGATGGTTTGCCAGTGCCGCTGCAGCGCAAGCCGCCGACCTGCCGACCTTCAAGCTGGAAATGGACGACGGCAAGCTGAATCCCGCGCGTATCGAAGTGCCGGCGGGGCAGCGCTTCAAAATTGAAGTGCACAACATCGGCAAAGGCGCTGCGGAGTTCGAAAGCATCCAGTTGCGCAAAGAAAAGGTCCTTGCGCCAGGCGCCGATTCCTTCGTCGTGATCGCGCCGCTGGACAAGGGCGAATACAAGTTCTTCGACGATTTTCATCAGTCGGCGCAAGGCGTCATCGTCGCGAAGTAAGGTCATGCCGGGCCGGTTTGTGCAGCGTCGCGCGCAAACCGCTTTGGCCTGCAAGAGCAGGAGGTAGGTAATGGGTCAGGTTCTTTTCATCGTGTGGCGGGAGAGTGTCGAGGCGCTACTGGTCGTCGGCATCCTGTATGCATGGCTGAAAAATGGCGATGCCGATGCGCGTCGCGGTATTCCTTATTTGTGGGCTGGCGTCGCAGCCGGGTTGCTGGCGGCAGTGGCGTTGGGCGCCGTGCTGATCGGGTTCACAGAAGAATTGTCCGGCGATGCGCAGGACTATTTCACGACCGGCATGGTGCTGGTGGCGTGCGTGTTGATCGTGCAGATGGTGCTGTGGATGAAGCAGCATGGGCGCTCGATGAAACGCGACATGGAAGCGTCGCTGCAAAAGAGCAAGCAGGACGCGAACTGGTGGGGCGTGACGTTGTTGGTTGCGCTCGCGATTGCGCGTGAAGGCAGCGAGACCGTGATTTTCCTGTACGGCCTGGGCTTCGGTCAGTCGGGTCACGTCGATCCCATGCAGTACCTGGCGGTCGCGGTCGGTCTTGCGCTGGCGTTCCTCACGTTCTATCTGCTGCAGCTTGGCGGCAAGATCTTCTCGTGGCGGCTCTTTTTCCGCGTGACGGAAATCATGCTGCTGTTCCTCGCGGCCGGCTTGTTCGAAACGGGTGTCGATAAACTCATCGACAAGGAAATCCTGCCCGTGGTCATGAATCAAGTGTGGGACACGTCCTGGCTGCTCGACGATTCCAGCACCTTCGGTTCGCTGGTCGCGTCGCTCACGGGTTATCGGGCGCATCCGGCCGGCATGAACCTGATTGCGTACGCGCTGTATTGGGCCGTGATCTTCCTGCTGCTGCGCCGCTCGAAAAACCAGATGGCGCAAAAATCGGCGAGACGCGCGGCATGAGCCATGTCATGAATCGGCCCGGCCGGCTTCAACAAGCCGGGCAGTGGATGCAACAACACGGCAGCGTGATCCGCGGCATTCAGTGGGTCGTGGTCGCCGTGTATGCGTTCCTGATTCTGGTTCCAGCCGTGCTGCCGCTGCCGGATGGCACCGCGCATCTCTGGACCAACCTGACGCTTGCTGCACAGTTTGTGTTCTGGGGCATCTGGTGGCCGTTTGTCCTGCTTTCCATGGTGATGCTCGGCCGCGTGTGGTGCGGCGTGCTGTGTCCCGAAGGCGCGTTGACCGAGTTGGCGAGCAAGTTCGGCCGCGGCTGGGCGATTCCACGCTGGTTGCGCTGGGGCGGCTGGCCCTTCGTCGCGTTCGGCATCACCACCATCTATGGCCAGATGGTCAGCGTTTATCAGTATCCGAAAGCCGTGCTGCTCGTGCTGGGCGGATCGACGGTCGGTGCAATGATCGTCGGCGTGCTGTATGGGCGCGAGAAGCGTGTGTGGTGCAAGTATCTCTGCCCCGTGAACGGGGTGTTCTCGCTGCTGGCGCGGCTTGCGCCTTTTCACTACAAGGTCAATGAGGACGCGTGGCGCCGCTCGTATAAAGAGGGCGAGCACGGGCATCGCGTGATTCCCGTCAACTGCGCGCCGCTCGTGCCGCTGCGCGCCATGAAAGGCGCGTCGGACTGTCATATGTGCGGCCGTTGCAGCGGCCATCGGGACGCCATTTCGCTGGAGTGGCGTTCGCCCTCGGCCGAAGTCGTGCAACTCGGCGATAAACAAGCTAATCGGTGGGACACCGCGCTCATTCTGTACGGCTTGCTGGGCATCGCTATTGGCGCGTTCCACTGGACCGTGAGCACGTGGTTTGTCGACCTGAAGCAGATCTTCGCGTCGTGGCTGATCGATCGCAACATTCTCTGGCCGCTCGACACGAACGCGCCCTGGTTTCTCTTCACGCATTACCCCGAACAAAACGATGTTTTCTCGTGGCTCGACGGTGGCATGGTCGTGGGTTACATCGTCGTGACGGGGCTGGTTTATGGCACGGTGCTGCTCGGCTTGCTGGCCGCCGGCACGCGCATGCTCGGCCGTTTCGATTTCACGCGTCTGCATCATCTGACGCAGGCGCTGATTCCCGTGGCGGGCTGCGGCGTGTTCCTGGGTTTATCGGCGACCACGGTGTCGCTGCTGCGCGCCGAACACTTGCCGCTCTGGTGGGTGACGGACGTGCGTCTGGGTTTGCTCGGTATCGCGAATCTATGGAGCGCGTGGCTTGCCTGGCGCGTTATCGGCCGGTATGCCGCGGGTCGCTTTGTGTCGCCGAGCGCGGCGATGTTGTGGTTCATCGCCGCACTCGCCGTCGCTGATAGCGCCTGGTACCTGATGTTCTGGGGCTTTTCGCGGTAACGTTGCGGGTATCGAGCCAATCGATATCTCAACGCAACGATTCCAACAGGTGACGAAATGAGAACGAAACCCGCATTGACCGATGTGGACGTGAAGACCATCGCGGCCGCTGCCGAAGCGCATGCGCTGGCGAACAAGTGGAACGTAACGATTGCTGTCGTCGATGACGGCGGTCATCTGCTTCATCTGCACAGGCTGGACGGCGCAGGCGCGAGTACGGCCGAGATGGCGACGGGCAAGGCACGTACCGCCGCGCTGGGCCGGCGCGAAACGAAAGTGTATGAGGACATGATCAAGCAAGGCCGCGTCGCGTTTTTGAGCGCGCCAATGACTGCCATGCTGGAAGGCGGCGTGCCGATCGTGGTGGGTGCGGATATCGTCGGCGCGGTGGGTGTGTCGGGCGTGAAGTCGGATCAGGATGCGGCGGTGGCGCGAGCGGGCATCGCAGCGTTGGGAATCGAGAGCGTCTAAGTTCTTCCAGATGGAGGTCTGATCAAACCCAATCGGCCAAAATAAAAAAGCACGTTTTCGCGAGAAAACGTGCTTTTTTGCATAGCTAATGGTGCTTTTCAAAGCACACGGCGGGAACCAAAAAAAAAAGCGGCTTCGCTGGCTATCGACGGCTGGCTGGTGTTTGCACGAAGGGGTCTAAATTCTCGCGTGCAAGCCGTCGTTTGCTGGCTAGTGCCAAACACCTCTCGAAGAGGTGGTCCCCACAATACCCGGTACTGCAATTCTTTCGTGATGCCCGATGCTCGTTACTTAGTGAGAATCAGCTTGCCCAGACGCGTGGCGCGCAGCTGATACGTCTCACCGTTATGCAGGATGCTGATATGACTATGACCCTGCAGCAGCGTGTCGCTGCGTAGCGAGCGCTCGCCGCTCTCCGGGGATACATTCGACGCCGCACGCGCAGTCGTTACCGCAGCCGTTCGGGGGCGCGTAATGGTCGCTGCCGCGGAGCGCTCGACCGGGCGACGCAGCCGAAGCGTAGTGGAGCGCAGGATGTCGGTCATGTCGAAGAGTCCGTTCGTTGAGTCGATGGGTTAATCTTAATGATAACCATTCTTATTTACAACAACGAAGTTTTCATCGATCATACGTTTCGATAGTCACTGACTGTCCGACTATCGAAACGGTCGAAACATGATTGCGCTTTAGTGCAACGGACCTTCGAGTGTGCTGCCGTGAGCGAACTGCCGGATCAGCCGGACGGTGTCGATATCCGCTTCCCGATACGCCGACTTCACAATCTCTTGTGTCTGCAGCGCGTCGGCGCTGGCCTGGGGATCGTCGGCGACGGGCAGGGTGGTGGCGTAGGTGAAGCGCAGGAACAACTGAAGCTCGTCCGGTTGCTCGATCGCCATGGTCAGCGAGCCGCCCACGTACTCGGCGGTCGGCAGGATGTCGTAGCGCACGCTGCTTTCGGGGATGAGCGTCACGCGATCCCGCACGATAGCCTGACCGTAGTGCAATTCGCGTTCGAGCACGTCGCCGTCGCGTGACAGGATCGCGCATCGATCCAGGCCGATCACGAACAGTTGCGGCTGTTCCGCGCGCAGCACGAGTCCGTGCCAGACCTGTTCACGGGTCATCGATTCCACGAATGGATTGAGCGGGTCGTTGATCTGGATGAGGTGTTCGAAATTCAAAACGACAGTTTCCTTGGGTTGTTCGATTAGCCGGCCATCGCGAGGGTCAAGCGGGCGTAAGGCCCGAATGAATCATGATCGTGCCGCTGAGAATCTTGTGCACGGGACACGCATTCGCGATTTGCAAGAGCCGTTCCCGCTGGGTGGTGTCGAGCTCCCCGGTCAGCAGGATCTGGCGGTCGATCACGGTGCCTTCGGGCGTGGTGTCCAGGGTGAGCGTCACGTGCACCGCTTCGAGCGGCCACGCCTTGTGCTTGGCATACATCCTCAGCGTGACCGACGTGCATGCGCCCAGGCTCGACAGCAACAAGCTGTGGGGAGTCGGGCCGGTATCTGCGCCACCGTGCGTGGACGGTTCGTCGGCGAACCATTCATGCTGGCCGTCGCTCAGCGAAACCTGGAAATCCGTTGCACCAATACTGGCGCTGATAGGCGGCGTCACAAACTTTTCGGACATGCAGTACTCCAGGGCTGAGTGATTGGCGCACGGCATCGAATGAAAAAGCAGACAATAAAACGGCGCGGCACGAATGACTATTGTGACGCAAATAGTGTCATTCGTGCCGCGCCGGTGAAACGAGCACGGTCTGACCGCTCAATGGCGGCGAGCCTGCTTAGTGGTTGATCGTACCCATCCGCCCCGCCTGATAGTCGACCACGGCTTGCCGGATCTCATCTTCCGTGTTCATCACGAACGGGCCATAGCGCACTACTGGCTCCTTCAGCGGCACGCCGCCGAGCAGCAGCAATTCGAGCGGCTCGTCGCCTGCGGCGAACGTCACCGTGTCGCCATCGTTCGCGAACACGATCATCTGCCGCGCACCCACGGCTTGCTTTGCCTCGCCATACAGGCCAACGCCCGACAACGCATAACCGAACACGCGAAAGTCGCGCGGCACCGGATGCACGATCGACGCGCCCGGTTCCAGCGAAAAGTGCTGGTAAAGAATCGGCGTACGCGTTTCGATAGCCGCCTTCACGCCCAGCGCTTCGCCCGCGATCACTTTCACGCGCACACGGCCGTCGTCGCTTGTCGCAACCGGAATGTGCTCCGACGCAATTTCCTGATAATGCGGCGGAATCATCTTGTCGCGCTTGGGCAGGTTCACCCAAAGCTGCAAGCCGTGCACGCGGCCGCCGGTGCGCGTGAATTCCGGATCGGGCATTTCGCTGTGGACGACGCCTGCTCCGGCCGTCATCCACTGCACGTCGCCCTGACGCAGCGTGCCGGAATGTCCTGCCGAATCCTTGTGGCCGAACTGGCCCTCGAGCGCATACGTCACGGTTTCAAACCCGCGATGCGGATGATCGGGCGCGCCTTTAGCCTCGCCGGGCGCGTAGTCGACGGGTCCCATTTCATCAAGCAGCAGGAAAGGGTCGAAGTCCATCAAAAGCCGCGTGGGGAACGGGCGATGCACGACAAAACCGCCGCCCTCCACGGTGCGGAGCGCCGGAACAGTGCGTTCGATACTGCGTGTAGTGTCCATTTTGTCCTCGCGTGCGGCCGTTGTGACCGATGCAACAAGTAGGGCGCCGTTGGGTCATTAGCGCCAAATTTAAAACATAGCGCTATTATATGGATCGAATTTCGGGGAAAAAGCCGTCCCTCCGCAATGGATTGTCCCACCTGTGAGACAACCAAGAACCGAGTAGAACTGACCGCATGAAACCTGACTCGCACGACCTCAATGACCTGATGTACTTCTCGTATGTCGTCGAGCACGGTGGTTTCTCGGCGGCGGAACGCGTGCTGGGCATCTCCAAGTCGCGTTTGTCGCGACGGGTGTCGGAACTCGAAACCTCTCTCGGCGTGCGGCTGATGCAGCGCTCCACGCGCAAGCTTGCCTTGACGGAGGCCGGCCAGCTCTTCTACCAGCATTGCCAGGCGATGCTCGCCGAGGCGCAAGCCGCCGTCGATATCGTGCATAGCCTGCGCGATTCGCCGCGCGGCAGTGTGCGAGTCAGCGTGCCGGTGACTTTGGCGCAGACGTTTTTATCGGCGGTAATGCCGGACTTTCTGCATCGATACCCCGAGGTTCGGGTGATCATGAGCGTGACGAATCGCGTGATCGATCTGTTCGAGGACGCTATCGACGTCGCGTTGCGCGTGCGCTCCGAGCCGCCCGTCAATTCAACGATCGTCGCGCGGCCGCTGTGGCGCACCGAACAGATGCTGGTCGCCGCGCCTTCACTGCTCAAGCCGAACGCGCCGCCGCTCACGCCGTCGGAACTGGCGCAATTCGATACCATCGATACCCCGTCCGGCGACGGTCGCCACGTTTTCCGGCTGATCGCACCCGACGGCACGCGTCACGAATTCGAGCACGAACCGCGCCTTGTCACGGCCGATCTCGGGATGATCCGCGAAGCCGTGATGCGCGGCGTGGGTATCGCGGCGTTGCCGGAGATGATGTACGGCGCTGCGCTGCGCACCGGCCAGATGTCACCGGTCATGCCCGGCTGGACGTTTCCGACACCGCAGCTCTATGCGGTGTTTTTATCGCGGCAGGGCATGGTGCCAGCCATTCGCGCATTCGTGGATTTTCTGGTGGAGTCGATCAATGACAGCAATCGCTTCCCGGGAGAATGTCCTCTCCAAGTAGAGCCCGCTCGCGAAACAGTGTGACTAATCGCGGCGAATCAATAAGTTTCTGACATTGAAGCGTGCGCTTGCGATGGTCAGATTCAATCGCCACGCGCTTGAACGCGCTGTACCCGGGCGCTATGATGAAATCTCTTCGCTAAGGAGCTGCTTATGCGAAAACTCACGGCCACTTTTATAGTAGGCCTGATAGGGCTAATAGCGCTGTCCGTGTCGAGCACGGCTGTCGCATGTGGCGATACTGCGAGTTCGAGCTACTCGAGTCCAAAGTAACCGCTAGCCCGAATGTGCCGGCGCGCACACAAAAAAAGGCCTTCATCACTGCGATGAAGGCCTTTTACTTTGGGGTCTTGCGAATGACGCTTGGCGTAAGTTCGCGTAAGTAAGTCAGCTTACTTGCCGCCCGCCTTAGGCTCGGTAACAAAGCCAATCTTCGATAACCCGCCACCTTGTGCAGCCGACATGACATCGGCGACGCGCTCATACGGCACCTTGCGGTCCGCGCGCAAACGCAATTCCGGCTGAGGTGTCTGCTTCGAGGCGTCGGCTATGCGCGCCTGCAGGGCGGCGTCGTCGACCTTCTGGTCGTTCCAGAGCACCGTGCCGTCCGCTTCGACGGCAACGTCCACATGCGCCGGTTTGGTGTCCTGCGGTTGGCTGCTCGCTTTCGGCAAATCGATCTTGACCGCATGATTGATCGCGGGAATGGTCACGAGAAAGATGATCAGCAGAACCAACATGACATCGACGAGCGGCGTCATGTTGATCTCGCTCATCATGCCGTCGTCCTCGTCGCTGGAGAAAGGGCTCATGGCCATGGCGACGTCCCCTTAGCTCGCACGCGATGCAGGCTGGGTGGCACCGGAAACCGATCCCGAAGCGACGCCAGTGGCCAAGCGCAAGCCATCTCCGCGCTTGCTCGACGCCAGCTTGGTGCCCGTGACGAAGAACGCATGCAGGCCGTGCGCGAAGCGGTTCAGCTTCGTGACAATGCCCTTGTTCCAGCGGGTCAGTGCGTTATATCCGAGCACCGCCGGAATCGCAACGAACAGGCCGAAGGCCGTCATGATCAGCGACTCGCCAACCGGTCCCGCGACTTGATCGATGGAAGTCTGGCCCGTCGCGCCGATGGTCAGCAGCGCGTGATAAATCCCCCACACGGTGCCGAACAAACCGACGAACGGCGCGGTGCTGCCGATCGACGCGAGCACGGCGAGCCCCGTCTGCATGCGTCCCACGCCTTCGTCCATGGTGTCCTTCAGGCAGCGCGTGATCCAGTCCGACACGTCCATGCGGTCGTGCAGATGCGGTTGCGTCTGATGGTGGTGATCGGCGGCATCCTGGCCGGAGAGGGCGAGCGCAAGGAACGGGTTGTCCTGCGCGTTCAAAGAATGGCTGCTCAGCTTCTTGATGCCATCGGCGAAATCGTCCGAATGCCAGAACGCCTGCTCCGCGTTTTTCGTGAGGCGTTTCAAGCGCAGCACGTTCAGGCCTTTCACCAGGATCACTGTCCACGACAGAATCGACATGATCGCCAGCGCCAGCGCGATACCCCGCGTGACGAAATCCCCTTGCGCCCAGACATGCGCCAAGCCGTAGTTTTGCATTGCAGTTCCTGTGTAGATATCTAGAAATCAGGTCGAATTTTTTTAGTGTCTATTCAGCGTTCGTTGGACCGGTCTCGACCGTTGCACTAGTCGTTCAGCCCGAATACGAACGGCTGGGAATACGCGGCGCGGATGGCCACTCCGTTTTCCTTATAGGGCTTGCATGCGCTCGAGCGCATGGCGTCGAGCGCGGCGTCATCCAGCCGCGACGAGCCGCTGCTCTTCTTCAGTTCGATGTTCTCGATCTTCCCCGTCAGCCCGACGACGAACTTCACCAGCGCCGCTCCGGATTCACCGCGACGTCGCGACAACGCCGGGTAGTCCGGCATCGCGATGTTGCATTCGAGATGCGCGACGTCCTTTGGCGCGTCAAGAGCCATCGTCGGGCGCCCGATAGCCGGTGCGGCGGCGGCCGGCGCTGCCGCACCGGGCGGCGTAGGCGGAGCGGGAGCGGGCTCCAGCGCAGCCGCTGCAACAGGCGAGGGCGCTGTGGTTTCCGGCAACGGTGTCGGCGCGGCTTTCAGGCGCGGCTGAATAACGGGCTTGGGTTTTGGTACGGGCTTCGGTGGTACCGGTTTCGGCGGCGGAGGCACGGGCGTCGACTGAATTGCCGCGGGAGCCGCGACCGGTTGCGGCGGCGCGAGGCTGATCAGTTCGGCGGTGATCGTCTTCGATTTGATCGGGCGCGACGGCGGTTCGTTACGCAAGGTAAGCGCGACGACGAGCAGGCCCACGTGAATCGCCACCACGGCGACGCTCGCGGCAATCACGCGCGGATTGATGCCTGAGGATTCGGTCGAAGGGAAGGCGTGAGCGCTAAGCGCCGCAGCCGAGTTGCCGGGCGAGATCTGGGGAGACGGCATATTAGCGTGGTTGTACGGTGGCGACACCGTACGAATAGCCAAAGCCCATGCAGCATGTGAGACTGGAGGACTTCATTTTCGGAAGATGAGCAGAGAAATAAACAGCGTGGTCACAAAACCGATCAGCAATTCCATCATTCCCTCCTTGGATGGGGGTTGGCGGGCTGGCTCGATGTGACCTGGCTTGCGGGCGGAGAAGCGTGGACTTCGGTGTCAACCATGATGACGCACGGTGACTGGCGCGAAAGCCGTCTACGTGGCCAGATGGCAGCGTAGCGACGACTTGCGCCAAACAAATCCCCGTCGATCTTGGAGCGTACTTACGCGGCCTTGCGTTCGTAGAACGTCAGCGGCACGGCCTGATGCTGGTCGCCTCGCATGTTGCAATGCGAGGCGCAACCGCTTTGCAACATGACGTCGCGTACAGTTTCCTCGCACTTGCCGCAGCACAAGGCAACACCCAGTTCGAATTGCAGTTCGTCAAAGGTAGATGCGCCATCGGCAATCGACGCGCGAATCTTTCTATCCGACACTGACTTGCACACACAGACGATCATGGTCAACCGCGATAGCTAACGTTAATGCGAATTATTATCATTCCTTATGCGAAAGTTGGCAATAGCGGTGAACGGTTTTTTTCGGTGTGCGGCGAACGGGAAAAGGGGACGGGGTGCGAAGCCTTGTCGCAGAAGGAAGCCGCTTTATGTAAAGAACTGAAACCGCGTGCGCGGAAGGGGTTTTTTCAGCCGATAACGCGGTTTTTTGTGGCCTGGAGGCGATCAGGCCGGTCTTGGGGCGTGGTCTCAGACCGGATCGGATTCCAGCGCCCGGGTGCGCCGCGACGGGATCACGACGTGTTCCACGGTGACATCCAAACCGAGCAGCGACGCCGCGAGCTGTCGCAGAGCCAAACCGTCGTTGGTGGAGTAAAAGCGCGGCAATTCGATTGCCTGAGCTTGGGCAGGCGCCGCGCGCAGACCAAACGAATCCAGTTGCCGTTCGAGTTGCCGCGCTATCGCGACACTCGTATCGACCAGCTTGAGCCGGTCGCCGGCAATAGAGCGGATGGCTTCATCGAGAAAGGGGTAGTGCGTGCAGCCGAGAACGAGCGTGTCGGCGTTGGCGTCGAGCATGGGTTGCACGTAGCTTCGCAGCAGAGCCAGGAGTTCGGGTGAGTCCGTGTCGCACCGTTCCACCGCCTGCACAAGGCCGTGCCCCGGCTGAAGGATAAAGCGGCAATCGCTGGCATGGCGCTCGGCCAGCGCCTGAAACCGCGCGCTGCGCAGCGTGACGGCGGTAGCCAGCACGCCCACCACGCGCGTTTGCGATGAGAGCGACGCGGGTTTGATGCCTGGTTCCACGCCGATCACGGGAACGGCCAAGCGTTCGCGGGTTTGAGCGATGGACTGCGAGGTCGCCGTGTTGCATGCGACCACCAGCGCCTTCGCGCCCTGCGATACCAGCCATTCGCCGATCGCGAGCGTCCGGTCGGCGATAAAGTCGTCGTCGCGTTCACCGTACGGCGCGTATAGCGAATCCGCGGCGTAGATCAGCCGTTCGTCCGGCAAGGCGGCACGTACCGCGCGCAAGACGGACAAACCGCCAAGGCCCGAATCGAAAATGCCGACGGGCGCGTCCGAACCGAGCGCTTCGGCAGAGGCACTGACCGCGGGGCTAAACGATGAACGAAGGGCGTCGAAGGGCATTGTGGCCGGTAGCTTACTCGTTTTCGCCCATCATGGTTTGCTGATAGTTCTGGATGCCGACCTTCGCAATCAGATCGATCTGCGTTTCCAGCCAGTCGATGTGCTCTTCCGTATCGTCGAGAATCTTCACGAAGATCTCACGCGAGATGAAATCGCGAACCGATTCGCAATAGGCGATAGCTTCCTTGCACGTGCTCTGCGAAATCTGTTCGAGCTTCAAGTCGCACTTAAGGATTTCTTCGGTCTCTTCACCAATCAGCAGCTTGTGCAGGTCCTGAAGGTTCGGCAGGCCGTCGAGCATGAAAATACGCTGGATCAGCCAGTCGGCATGTTTCATCTCGCCGATCGACTCGTCGTATTCGTGTTTGCCAAGCTTCTCCAGCCCCCAGTGCTTGTACATGCGCGCATGCAGGAAGTACTGGTTGATCGCAGTCAACTCGTTTTTCAGCTGCTGGTTGAGGTATTCGAGGGCTTTGATGTCGCCTTGCATGTTAGTTCCTTGTGTGGGCGTTTCAGCTTTTCAAACATAACCGCTCAGGTTTAAAAAGCCAAGATGAAAAATGGTGTTTTCCCCGCCATTTGGCGGAGATTTCGTATTTCCGCGCGCTGGAATGAGAATGAAAACAGTTCTCTACTCGACCGCCCGAAAATGAAAGAGCCGGGCGCGTGGCCCGGCTCTTTTTCGTATTGCTAAGACGGTAGTTTAAACCGTCGCGACCGGAATCTTGCCGATCTTTGCTTGCCATTCCTTCGGTCCGGTCTGATGCACGGAGGTCCCGGTCGAATCGACTGCAACGGTCACCGGCATATCCTGCACGTCGAATTCGTAGATGGCTTCCATGCCCAGATCTTCGAACGCGATGACCTTCGCGCCGCGAATCGCCTTCGACACGAGGTACGCCGCGCCGCCCACTGCCATCATGTACGCGGCCCTGTGCTTCTTGATGGCTTCGATAGCCGTCGGGCCACGTTCAGCCTTGCCGATCATAGAAATCAAGCCGGTCTGCGACAGCATCATGTCGGTGAACTTGTCCATGCGCGTAGCCGTGGTCGGACCCGCCGGGCCGACCACTTCCTCACGCACCGGGTCGACCGGGCCGACGTAGTAGATCACGCGATTCGTGAAGTCGACGGGCAGCTTCTCGCCTTTGGCGAGCATATCGGCGATACGTTTGTGCGCAGCGTCGCGTCCCGTCAGCATCTTGCCCGACAGCAGCAGCGTCTGGCCCGGCTTCCATGCGGCGACCTGTTCCTTTGTCAGCGTGTTCAGGTCCACGCGCTGGCTCGTTTCCGTGTTCGCGACCCATTCGACCTTCGGCCATGCGTCAAGCGAAGGCACGTCGAGTTTCGCCACGCCGGAACCGTCGAGCGTGAAATGCGCGTGACGCGTCGCGGCGCAGTTCGGAATGATCGCGATGGGTTTCGATGCCGCGTGCGTCGGCGCGGCCA
This sequence comes from Caballeronia sp. SEWSISQ10-4 2, assembly GCF_030464885.1. Taxonomy (GTDB): domain Bacteria; phylum Pseudomonadota; class Gammaproteobacteria; order Burkholderiales; family Burkholderiaceae; genus Caballeronia. Next base: position 25,140 of record NZ_JALPRJ010000072.1, read on the forward strand.
TGATCTTCACATCGAGCACGGTTGCGAGGCCGCCGAGACCCTGTGCGCCGATGCCGAGCGCGTTGACCTTCTCGTGCAACTCCACGCGCAGCTCTTCGATCCAGTCCTGCGGTCCGCGTGCGATGACATCCTGGATATCGATAGCGTCCATCAGCGATTCCTTCGCCATGACCATCGCTTTCTCCGCCGTCCCGCCGATACCGATACCGAGCATGCCGGGCGGGCACCAGCCGGCGCCCATCAGCGGTACGGTTTTCAGCACCCAGTCGACGATAGAATCCGACGGGTTCAGCATCGCGAATTTCGTCTTGTTTTCCGAGCCGCCGCCTTTGGCCGCGATCTGGACATCGACTTTATTGCCGGGAACGATCTCGTAGTGGATCACGGCCGGCGTGTTGTCCTTCGTATTCTGGCGCACGCCTTCGGGCGGGCTCACGATCGATGCGCGCAGCACGTTGTCCGGGTTCAGATAACCGCGGCGCACGCCTTCGTTGATCATATCCGTGACGCCCATGGTCGCACCGTCCCACCGCACGTCCATGCCCACCTTCACAAACACGGTGACGATGCCCGTGTCCTGACAAATCGGCCGATGGCCTTCCGCGCACATGCGGCTGTTCGTCAGGATCTGCGCGATGGCGTCTTTCGCGGCCGGGCTCTCTTCGAGTTCGTACGCGCGGCCGAGCGCCTGGATGTAGTCGAGCGGATGGTAATAGCTGATGTGCTGCAGCGAATCAGCGATGCTCTGAATCAGGTCTTCCTGCTTGATGATAGTCATGGCTTGAACGTGTGGGGACGGGACGTTATCGGGACTTCATGGGTACTTTCATCGGCGCTTTGCAAAGCGCTCGCTTGGAGCTGCTGCGTGCTTATTCGTGTGCCTTCGCGGGCGTGCCGGAGGGTTCGAGAAAATGCTCCGGATGCGCGTGCGTGGTCAGGCGGTCGACCCACGCCATGATCAGCGCCGACGCAAGGAACGCCACGTGAATCAGTACCTGCCACATCACCGCGTGTTCCGAGTACTGGTCCGGGTTGATGAAGGTTTTCAGCAGATGGATGGACGAAATGCTGATGAGCGCCATTGAAAGCTTCACCTTGAGCACACCGGCATTCACGTGATCGAGCCATTCCGGCTGGTCGGGATGGCCTTCCACGCCGAGCCGTGAGACGAAGGTTTCGTAACCGCCCACGATCACCATGATGAGCAGGTTGGAGATCATCACCACGTCGATCAGGCCGAGGACGACCAGCATGATGTTGGTTTCGTCGAGCGTCGTCATGTGGGTGACGAGGTGCCAGACTTCCTTCAGGAACAATACGACGTACACGCCTTGCGCCACGATCAGGCCCAGATACAGCGGCACCTGGAGCCAGCGGCTCATGAAAATGACAGTGGGAAGCGGCTTCATTGAAGGGCGGGGAGGACGGGTGCCGGGGATGTTCGGGGATGCGGACATGAGCGGTGCGCCGGGTCGTGGGGAGTTGGTCGGATCGGGTAAAAGCGTCGGGTAGGCGCGAGAAAGCGGGTTTTTGCGTCAAATTTTGCGAAAGTCCGACATTGTAGCGCGATGAGGTCGGTCATTTGCGGGTCAACCCGTAGGTGGGGCCCCTAATCGGACAAGGGCTGGTACACCAGCAGCATGGCTGCGGCGAGCCAAAGCGCGTAACGATTCAAGCTGGAATCCGGACGGCGAGTTCAGTTAACATGACGTAGCGTGTCGTGAAGCGTGCGATTGCGTTACGCGTTTGTGACGTTTGTGTCACCGGATACGTGTATACCCCGTGGTCATCGGGCGGATTGCGTAAGTAGCGGGTAAGGCACGCGGCTTATCTTCGCGATACAACACCGGGCAGCGTATGCTGCGCGGCATCGAACGGTCATGCACAACGGCAGGCGACACGGCACAACACCTGGCGCCGCGTGTGTCGTCCACGCCGAAAAGACATAGCGGCTTCGGAGCCGGACTCCGGCGTCGCTGCTTTCAGATTCACCATCAAAGAAGGGGTTGTCGATGTCTGCGATTGAATCCGTACTCCAGGAACGCCGTATTTTCCCGCCCTCTGCCAAAGCGTCGGCAGGAGCAGCGATCTCTGGCATGGACGCGTACAAGGCTTTGACGTCCGAAGCCGAACGCGATTACGAAGGCTTCTGGGCGCGGCTCGCACGCGAAACCCTTAGCTGGCACAAGCCGTTCGAAACCGTCCTCGACGAATCGAATCCGCCGTTCTACAAGTGGTTCGAGGACGGCGAAATCAACGCGTCGTATAACTGCATCGACCGTCACGTGGAAGCGGGTAACGGCGCGAAGAACGCAATCATCTTCGAAGCCGATGACGGCGCCGTCGTGAACGTCACGTACCAGGACCTGCTGCAGCGCGTGTGCCGCTTCGCCAATGCGTTGAAGAAACGCGGCGTCAAGAAGGGCGACCGCGTGGTGATCTACATGCCGATGTCGATTGAAGGCGTGGTCGCCATGCAAGCCTGCGCGCGCATAGGGGCGACGCACTCGGTCGTGTTCGGCGGGTTTTCATCGAAGTCGCTTAACGAACGGCTCGTGGACGTGGGCGCGGTCGCGCTCATCACCGCCGACGAACAAATGCGCGGCGGCAAGGCGCTGCCGCTCAAGAGCATCGCCGATGAAGCTATCGCTGCCGGCGGCTGCGAAGCGGTCAAGAGCGTGATCGTGTACAAGCGCACGGGCGGCAAGACGCAATGGCACGAAGGCCGCGATCTGTGGATGCACGAGCTCGTCGAGCATGAAGCCGATACGTGCGAGCCGGAATGGGTGAGCGCCGAACATCCGCTGTTCATCTTGTACACGTCCGGTTCCACGGGCAAGCCGAAGGGCGTGCAGCACAGCACCGGCGGCTTCTTGCTGTGGGCCGCGCAGACCATGAAGTGGACCTTCGACGCCAAGCCCGACGATGTGTTCTGGTGCACGGCCGACATCGGCTGGATCACGGGGCATAGCTACATTGCTTACGGCCCAACCGCGATCGGCGCGACCCAGGTCGTGTTCGAAGGCGTGCCGACGTACCCGCACGCCGGGCGCTTCTGGGACATGATCGCGAAGCACAAGGTCACGATTTTCTACACCGCGCCGACGGCGATCCGCTCGCTGATCAAAGCCGCTGAAGCCGACGCGAAGATCCATCCGAAGAGCTTCGATTTGTCGTCGCTGCGCATTCTCGGCACGGTCGGCGAGCCGATCAATCCTGAGGCGTGGATGTGGTATCACGAGAACGTGGGCGGCGGCGTGTGTCCTATCGTCGACACGTGGTGGCAGACCGAAACCGGCGGCCATATGATCACGCCGCTGCCGGGCGCGACGCCACTGGTGCCGGGTTCCTGCACGCTGCCGCTACCGGGCATCATGGCGGCGGTCGTCGATGAAACCGGTCAGGACGTGCCGAACGGGCAGGGCGGGATCCTGGTCATCAAGCGGCCGTGGCCGTCGGCGCTACGCAACGTGTGGGGAGATCCGGATCGCTACAAGAAGAGTTACTTCCCCGAAGAACTCGGCGGCAAGTTGTACCTTGCCGGCGATGGCGCCGTGCGCGACAAGGAGACGGGCTACTTCACGATCATGGGCCGTATCGACGACGTGCTGAACGTCTCCGGGCATCGGCTTGGAACGATGGAGATCGAGTCGGCGCTGGTGTCGAATCCGATCGTGGCGGAAGCGGCCGTGGTCGGCCGTCCCGACGATACAACCGGCGAAGCCGTGGTCGCATTCGTGGTGCTGAAGCGCTCGCGTCCGGAAGGCGAAGAGGGCAAGCAGATTGCCAGCGAACTGCGCGCGTGGGTGGCGAAGGAGATCGGTCCGATCGCGAAACCGAAGGAAATCCGTTTCGGCGATAACCTCCCCAAGACGCGCTCGGGCAAGATCATGCGGCGTTTGCTGCGTTCGCTGGCGAAGGGCGAAGCGATCACGCAGGATGTATCGACACTCGAGAATCCCGCGATCCTCGATCAACTCGGCGAAGTGCGCTGAATTTGTTTTAGTACTATTCGGCTGGAAACTTGGCTAGAACGGCTCCCTGTTTCAGGGAGCCGTTTTTATATAGCGAGGCCGGAAAGATGTCGATCCCGATTGCCGCGTTTTAAAGCATTTGGTAGATAAGCACATGTCTTCGATTCCATCGCCTGCGAGTCCTCCCGAACCACCGCCCGTCACGGAGGCGATGGCGCGTGCGCATCAGTTGTACTGGCGAACGAACCTTGTGTTGATATCGGTGCTGATGCTGATCGGGCTCGTGGTCTCGTTCGGCATTCCCCTCATGGCAACGCGTCTCGCCAGCCTGCGTTTCGCCGGTTTTCCGCTGCCGTTCTACTTCGGCGCGCAGGGCGCGATCCTGGTGTATGTCGTGTTGATCGTCGCGTATATCGTGCTGATGCAGCTCGCCGATGCCCGTCTGCAACGCGCTCTCGCCGCGCTTGTCGTCGTCAAGCCCGAGCAATGAATCGCCGATGAAGCTCACCCATCGCCTCATCCGGGCCTACACGCTTTATACGCTCGGCTTCTTCCTGTTCATCTACGTGATGACGCGGATCGAGCGCGTGACCGGGCCGGGGACGTGGATCGGCTATGTGTTCCTGTTCGTGCCGATAGCCGTGTACGCCGTGATCGGCTTGTTGTCGCGGACGTCGGATCTGGTCGAGTATTACGTTGCCGGGCGGCGCGTGCCGTCCGCGTTCAACGGCATGGCCACCGCGGCGGACTGGTTATCGGCGGCGTCGTTTATCGGGCTGGCCGGGTCTATCTATGCAACCGGTTACGACGGTCTTGCCTACATGATGGGCTGGACCGGCGGGTACTGCCTTGTTGCGTTCCTGCTCGCGCCCTACGTTCGCAAGCTCGCTCGCTACACCATCCCCGACTTCCTCGGCACGCGCTTTTCGAGCAACCTCGTGCGCGGCATCGCGGCGTTCGCGGCCATCTTGTGTTCCTTCGTTTATCTCGTCGCGCAGATCCAGGGCATCGGGCTGATTGCGTCGCGGTTTATCGGTATCGATTTCGCTATCGGGATCTTCTGCGGGCTCGCCGGCATTCTCGTGTGCTCGTTTCTGGGCGGCATGCGTGCGGTGACGTGGACGCAAGTCGCGCAGTACATCATTCTGATCAGCGCCATGCTGATTCCCGTCTCGATGATCGCGCATCGCGAAGGGCTTGGCTGGTTGCCGCAGCTTTCATACGGGCACTTGCTTGAACGCGTGCAAGTGCTCGAGCGCACGATTGAACGTTCGCCAGAAGAAGCCAAGGTCCGCGACGATTACCGGCGTCAGGCGCAGCAGATCCAGGCGCAGATTGACGAGTTGCCGGCGTCGTTTCACACGGAGCAGGCGAGGTTGCAGGGAGAGATCGCGGACTTGCGCCGGCACAACGGGCCGTTGCGCGATATCAGCGAGCGTGAGCGTGAACTTGGGTCGTTCCCCAAGACACCCGCCGAGGCGAACGTTCAATGGAGCCGCGCTCGCGATGCGATGCTCGAACGCGCCGCGCCACCGGTGCCGATGGCCGAAGCGTTCCCCCCGTCCGACGATGAAAACGCGCGGCTGCATCGACGGAATTTTTTGTCGCTGCTGCTGTGTCTGTCGTTGGGGACGGCTAGCTTGCCGCATATTCTGACGCGCTATAACACGACGACGTCGGTGGCTTCCGCGCGGCGTTCGGTCGGCTGGACGCTGTTTTTTGTCGCGCTGTTTTATCTGAGCGTGCCCGTGCTCGCGGTGCTGATCAAGTACGAGATGCTGACGGGAATTGTTGGGCACAAATTCGCCGATTTGCCGGCGTGGGTCATGCAATGGCGCAAGGTGGAGCCGTATCTGATTCGTATCGGCGATGTGAACGGTGACGGCATTGTGCGCTGGTCCGGGATCCAGATGCAGCCGGATATGGTGGTGCTCGCCGCGCCGGAGATCGCGGGGCTGCCGTATGTGATGTCGGGGTTGATTGCGGCGGGTGCGTTGGCGGCGGCGCTTTCCACCGCCGATGGTCTGCTGCTGACCATTGCCAACGCGCTCTCGCACGATGTCTATTACTGCATGGTCGATAAGACCGCGAGCAGTCAGCGCAGGGTAACCATATCGAAGATATTGCTGTTGGGCGTGGCGTTGTTTGCTTCGTATGTGGCGTCGCTTAATACCGGGAACATCTTGTTTTTGGTGGGAGCGGCGTTTTCGTTGGCGGCTTCCAGTTTGTTTCCCGTGCTGGTGCTGGGCGTGTTCTGGAAGCGGACGACGAAGCACGGGGCGGTCGCGGGGATGCTGGCGGGCTTGAGCGTGTGCATCTATTACATCGTGTCGACGTATCCGTATTTCACGCAGATGACGGGGTTCTCCGGCGCAAGGTGGTTCGGGATCGAGTCGATCAGTTCGGGGGTGTTCGGGGTGCCGGCGGGGTTCGTGGTCGCGGTGGGGGTGAGTCTTTTCGACCGGAAACCGGATGCGTATACGAGGGCGTTGGTGGATTACATCCGGCATCCGTGAGGCGGTATTAGTCAAAATATTCTGACTTTTCGGCGCGGCGGAAAACAAAAAACCCGCGTCGGCACAAGGCTCGATGCGGGTTTCGGGTGCTGCTCAACAATGCGAAACGTATTCTGGCGGAGAGACGGGGATTCGAACCCCGGTTAGGTTTGACCCTAAACACGCTTTCCAGGCGTGCGACTTAAACCGCTCATCCATCTCTCCAGCAAGTCGCGGATTATAGCAAACTCGCGCGTCTGTGCCAGCCCCCTTGTGGAGAAGACATTCACGACGGGCGGATACGCACAAAAACGTTGATGAGTGGCGATGCGGCTTGAGATTGCCTTCGGCAAGAGCGCGGAACCCTGGCTAGCTCATCAGGCCACGCTTGATCTTTGGCAGGAGGATCAAAAGAAGGGCGCGCTGGATGCCCAGAAGTAAAAATGAGGCCGCACCAGTACGCAGTGAAGTGGTTGGTGCATTGGACGTGGTCGTGAAACGCGCACGATGCGCCGACAGTCCGTCTAAAAAAATGTTGAAACGAGCAATCACAATCCAGTCCCAACAAACGGATTAACAATCCGCAACCTCTCCTCGATAACCAGCCCATCATGCATGTCCTCGGAGTAGAGGACTTCACATTCGGCGAGCAACGCCGCGGCTGCAATCATCGAGTCATAGACCGACAGGCCGTATCTCTCTGAAAGGCGTCGGCCGGTATCGTGAGTTTCCTCGGTCAGTGGCTCGGTCGTACAAACGGCGCGAATCGCGTCCAGCACATCGTTTGTTTCACTCCATGACATGGTCAGCTTGCGCCGGGTCACGTTAGCGACCTCGTTCAGCACTTGAACGCTGATGACACCGCCTTCTGCCATCAAACCCTCAGCGCGGTCTGCTTTGACCGCATCGCTGGAAAGAAGGTACAGCGCCACGTTGCTGTCCAGGAATACCTTAGCCATTGCGATTGGCGTCATCGCGGCTAAAGGTGAAGTCGGCAGGTAATCGGCCACGGTACTGGCGCAACCGCTGCAGCAAGTCACGCCCGGTCGGTTTTTTCTTGATCTGGAATTCCCGCGCACCGGCGATGACAACTTCCACGTCGTCGCCTTCGTGCAATTCGAGCGCTTCCACTACCGCTGCAGGAAGGCGGATCGCAAGACTATTACCCCACTTGGATACTTGCATGATTGCCTCGTTAGATATACGTTTTTACATTGTATATCCAACGAGCGTCAGGCTACTGACTTTCAACTGCGATGCTGTTTAACCTCCAGCCGGAACTTATGAAGCAAAGGTTCCGTATATCCACTAGGTTGCGCACGCCCCTCAAACACCAGCGCCTTAGCCGCCTTAAAAGCCAGCGAAGTTTCAAAGTGGCCGGCCATCGGCTGGTAATGCGGGTCGTTGGCGTTCTGCGTATCAACGACCTTCGCCATGCGCTCGAACGTCTCGTTCACCAGCGCTTCCGACACCACTCCGTGATGCAGCCAGTTCGCGATATGCTGACTCGATATCCGCAGCGTCGCGCGGTCTTCCATCAGCCCGACATCGTGGATATCCGGTACCTTCGAACACCCCACGCCCTGATCGATCCACCGCACCACGTAACCGAGAATCCCCTGCGCGTTGTTCTCGATCTCCTGGCGAATTTCCTCATCCGACCACTGCGCCTTTTCAACGACAGGAATCGTCAGCAGTCCATTCAGCAGTTCATCGCGAGCGCTGGCGTAACTGGTTTTCTCCATCTCCTGCTGCACGGCTTGCACATCGACCTGGTGGTAATGCAGCGCATGCAGCGTTGCTGCGGTCGGCGAGGGCACCCACGCCGTATTCGCACCCGCTTTCGGATGAGCAATTTTCTGCTCGAGCATGGCGTGCATCAGGTCGGGCATCGCCCACATGCCCTTGCCGATCTGTGCACGCCCACGCAGCCCTGAGCTAAGTCCCGCCAGCACGTTATTGCGCTCATAAGCCGTGATCCACGCCGACGACTTCATGTCGCCCTTGCGCATCATCGGGCCAGCTTCCATCGCGCTGTGCATCTCGTCGCCGGTGCGGTCGAGGAAGCCCGTGTTGATGAACGCCACCCGCGCCGATGCCACCGCAATGCACGCCTGCAGGTTGACGCTCGTGCGCCGTTCCTCGTCCATGATGCCCATCTTGATGGTGTAACGCGGCAGGCCGAGCAGGTCCTCAACGCGTCCGAACAGCTCATCGGAGAAAGCGACTTCCGCCGGGCCGTGCATCTTCGGCTTCACGATGTAAATCGATCCCGTGCGCGAATTGAGCTTGTTCTTGAGGTCGTGCATGGCGCCGAGCGACGTCATCACGGCGTCGAGAATGCCTTCGGGAATCTCGTGCCCATCGCGATCGACGACAGCCGGATTCGTCATCAGATGCCCGACGTTACGGATGAACAGCAGCGAGCGGCCATGCAGCTTGACGGTCGAACCATCGGGCGCGGTGTATTCGCGGTCGGCGTTCAGGCGGCGCGTGAAGGTCTTGCCGTTCTTCGTGACTTCCTCCGCCAGATCGCCTTTCATCAGGCCGGTCCAGTTGCGGTAGAGCTGGACCTTGTCGGCGGCATCGACGGCTGCGACTGAATCCTCGCAATCGATGATTGTCGAAACGGCCGCCTCCATGAGCACGTCCTTCACATGCGCGGCATCGGTCTTGCCGATGGAATCCGTCGCGTCGATCTGGATCTCGAAGTGCAGGCCGTGATGCTTGAGCAGCACCGCAGACGGCGAGCCGGCATCGCCCTGGAAACCGATGAACTGATCGGGAGACTTCAACGCCGACGTGCTGTTTTTCAACGTCACGGCAAGCTTGCCGCCTTCGACGCGATACGCGGTGGCATCGACATGAGAACCGTTGGCGAGCGGCGCGGTTTCATCAAGAAATGCGCGAGCGCGTGCAATCACGCGCGCACCGCGAGCCGGGTTGAACTGCGCGGTCCGGTGCGCGCCGTCGGTGTCGGGGATTGCGTCGGTGCCGTAGAGCGCGTCATACAAGCTGCCCCAGCGCGCGTTCGCCGCGTTGAGCGCGTAGCGCTGGTTCGACAGCGGCACAACGAGTTGCGGCCCGGCTTGCCCGGCGATTTCCGTATCGACGTTCTGGGTCGTCGCCTGCACCGCGCCGCTCGCCGGCACGATGTAACCGATACCTTCCAGAAACGCGCGATACGCTTTCAAATCCCGCACCGGTCCCGGATTCTTTCGATGCCACTGGTCCAGTTCCGTCTGCAGCCGATCACGCTCGGCGAGCAGCGCGCGGTTCTTCGGCGCGAGATCGTGGACGAGGGCATCGAAGCCTTTCCAGAACGCTTCGCTATCGATGCCAACGCCCGACAACGCTTCTTCATCGACGTACTGGCTGAGCTCGGCTGCAACCTGCAATCCGTTTCGCTTGATCATTTGACTCATGGGTAACTCCAGCTCTGTTTGTATTCGTTGCCGTTCAGCACATTCAGCATTGTAGTTGCGATGTTAACGCTTCTTTATCCGATCGATTTGGCGGCGGCGCGGCACGAGCACCGCGGGTTCGGCGGCCGGGGCGTCGCTGAAGGCTAAATGAAGCCTTCAGCGACGCCCTTCAGCGCCATTTGACCCATGGCTGCGGAAGGTCGCTTCGAGCCTCACTGCCTATTAGGTTATCCGCCGGTTACCCGGGCAAAAAGACAAGCGCCGCGGGAATGTCTATATTTGTCGTCCTGTGCGCCGAACTCGACCCGAAAACCTATCGCCGAGGCGTCAACGATCTCCCTCATGCACCAGGATAAGGATAACCATGACCGATTTGTCCGCTTTCCCCATCACAGCAAAATGGCCCGCGCAGTTTCCCGACCGGATTCAGCTTTATTCGCTGCCGACGCCAAACGGCGTCAAGGTATCGGTCATGCTCGAGGAGACCGGCTTGCCGTACGAGCCGCATCTGGTCAGCTTCGAAACCAACGACCAGATGTCGCCGGCGTTTTTATCGCTGAATCCCAATAACAAGATTCCCGCGATCCTCGACCCCAATGGCCCCGATGGCAAACCGCTGGCCTTGTTCGAATCCGGCGCGATCCTGCTCTATCTCGCCGACAAAACTGGCCAGTTCATCCCGCAAGACGCCGCCAGCCGCTACGAGACGATCCAGTGGGTCATGTTCCAGATGGGTGGTATTGGTCCGATGTTTGGCCAGGTCGGTTTTTTCCACAAGTTCGCCGGCAGGGAATATGAAGACAAGCGGCCGCGCGACCGTTACGTAGCCGAATCGAAGCGTCTGCTTGGCGTGGTCGACCAGCGGCTGGCCGGTCGCAAGTGGATCATGGGCGATGACTACACGATTGCCGATATGGCAAGCTTTCCGTGGATCCGCAACCTGGTCGGTTTTTACGAAGCGGGCGATCTGGTGGGTATCGAAAATTTTCCGAACGTGAAACGCGCACTGGACGCGTTCGTCGCGCGGCCGGCGGTGGTCAGAGGCCTGAATATTCCGAAGCGGGGCTGAGGGGGCTCGAAGGCGTGCGGCCGGCGGGGACGATCCGGCCCAGGCGGGAAACCTGTCCGGCAGCCGGACGTCGGAAACCAAGGCCATAAACCGATCAGTTCGCCGCGCAAGCCGTGGGCAGATCGACGTAATCGCCGGCTTTCAACTCCATCGCCGTAAGGCGGGCGCGCCGGATCGTGCATCCGCCGCCGCAGCAGCAGCTATCGACATCACCACGCGTACTTGACTCCAGGGCGCACGATGTACTCGTGATAGCTCTGCGCTCCCCACGCGCCGCTCACAGTGCTCCAGGCCATCCAGCGTTTTCCGAGATCGCGGTTCACGCCCAGCTTCACCTGGTATCGATTGGCGGGATAAAGACTGCCCTTGGGCAGCTCATTGAATGAAACGGTGCTGCTGGTGTTCGTGTGCCACCAGTTAGCCGCCACGTAGAACTGCGCCTTCTTGCCGGCACTACGCTGCACGGTGCGCTGCAGCCGTAGTCCAAGCCGGGTGATAACGCCGCTGGAATTGGCTCCGTCCACCTGAGTGCCGTTAGGCTCGTTAAGCGAATCCTCCCGATAGTCAACGGAGATGAGCTGGCCCTGTGGCACGACCACCCAATCGCCTCTTCGAGGGAGGGCATAGTCCACCTCGCTGGATACCGCCCAGCCATGGGCGTAGTACTTCACCGTGGGCAGCTCGTCGCCCTCGACGTTGTTGTTGAACCACCCGTACTGCATCCAGGTATCGGCGTAGACGCCCGATCGGCTTTCTTCGTTCTGGTACCAGGTTGCATAGGCGCCGACGCTGTAGCCTTCGACGTCGCACTCGGCGATGCAGCCGATAACAGCAACACCGCCTGGACCGTGCGCGTGCAGATCAAACCGTTCGTCGACTGGATCTGGGCGAGATGTTTGTTGATGGCGTTTGGCAGAGTGTTGGCCGCGAGCGACCGGCGGTATCGGCTGGCCGTGCGTGAGCGGCGGGAGGCTGCATCGGGTGCTGCTCACGTGCGCATTCGAACTCAAGCGGCTATCGCGGCGGCTAATGTGAAGGAGACACGGGTGAAGGAGACACGGGTGAAGGAGACGAGATCATGAAACGCTTTCTGCTTCCGCTGATTCTTTTCGCAGGCTTGAGCGTGGTGCTGGCGGCGTCGCTGTCGAACGACCCGAGACGCCTGCCGTCGACGTTCATCGGCAAGCAAGCGCCCACCTTCGATCTGCCGCGTCTCGATGCCGCCGACCGGCGTCTGTCGCCCGAAGCGTTGCGCGGGCAGGTGTGGGTGATGAACGTGTGGGCGTCGTGGTGCGAGTCGTGCCGCGATGAACATGCGTCGCTGGTAGCGCTCGCAGGCAAGAATATCGTGCCGATCTACGGGCTCGATTACAAGGGTGAGCCGGCCGCGGCGCAACAGCGGCTCAAGCAGGCGGGCAACCCGTATATCGCATCGATGGTGGACCGCTCGGGGCAGACGGCTATCGACTATGGCGCGTATGGCGTGCCGGAGACGTTTGTCGTCGACCGGCGTGGTGTGACGCTTCAAACGCTCGGGACCGCTGACGCAAACCGCACTCGACACGCAAATCCTGCCGCTCGTACGCAGGCTCCAGGGTGAGAGCGATGATGAATAGGATCGTGGTCGCGTTGTGCTGCGCGTTAGCGACGGGTGTGGCCGGCGCGGCGGCCAGGTCCGGTGTCGTGGTGATTGTCGAGGCCAATGTCAGCGATCAGGGAATGGCTAACTCGCCTGCTGACGCGCGGGTTCAAAGCAACGTTCGAACCCAATTTGACGCGAGCCCGAGCACCGGAATCATCGCGACTGCAAGCGTCAACCCGGCACTTACCGCTCGCATCCGCCGCCTCGAATCGAGCTTTCGCTGTCTTATGTGCCAGAACGAAACCATCGCGGATTCAACAGCCGATCTCGCCGCCGATCTCCGCCTGAATATTCACGAGCAAGTCGAGCAGGGCGCAACCGATGCGCAGATTCGCGACTACATGGCGATCCTGTGCGCAGCTGTGCCGCTGATGCAGCGTGAAATCCCAGCCGATGCACCTAAAGCTCGCGCGCTGACGGTCTCGCTGTATCGGCGGGAATTGGCCGATGCCGATCTGCACGCGGGCGCGTTGTCGGAAGATCAGCGTGCGACGTTACGCAGCGATATCGAACGGCGCGTGCTCATGGATACCGCCGCCGCACCTTCGCTCACACGAAGGTCTGATTCGCCATCAATCCAGCCGACACGCTGTCGGCCTACCCGCAGGTCGTAGTGGAAGCACGTATTGTTTCGACATCGGGTGGGGATGATCTGACCGGACGAAGTGATGCGAAGGGGGCGGAGAGCCGGCACGCGAGTGTGGTGATTGCGGCGCCATCGCTATAGGCGTTTTGCCTGTCACCCCCAATTTCCGAACCCACCGCAAAAACTTGTTAAGCTCGGCTTTCGATCACTTCAATTCCCGGTATGTTCGAGTTCGAAGAGCTATTTTTAATTGCCTACAAGAAGGAACGTGCGACAAGCCGGCGCTTGTCGAAGCTCACCTCACTCTCCGCGCACGCTGCTTTGACGCAGACGCTGGAAAAATCCGCCGGCATGCAGACGCTTGCTGAGCTCGTGAGCGCCCGGCATCGGGAACGGGCCGCAGCAGAGCAGGCGCTAACCCAGCGCGAACAAGAACGTGCTGCCGCTCGCGCGGCCAGAAAGCCGCAACCGGCCGCCCGCGACGCCCTTGCATGGCACGCCTGGTTCGACGGCTCGGCGCATCCGAATCCGGGCAAGATCGGCATTGGTGGCGTGCTGGAAAGCCCGGACGGCGAAGTCGTGAAAATCAGTGCGCTCGCCGGTCACGGCGATAGCTGCGAGGCCGAATATCTTGCGCTGATCGCGGTGCTGGAAGCGGCGTTATCGCGAACACCAATGCCAGATAAGCTCGTGATCCACGGCGACAGCCAAGTCGTGATCGAAGACGTGCTTCGCGACGAAGCCAGCGGTGCGGCCGGGCTCAGTTCCTACGCAACGCAGGCGCGCCATTTAATCGCCCAGCTCGCCGATGTCCGTCTCCAGTGGATTCCACGCGCCCGCAACGCAGCCGCCGATGCGCTTTCGCAGCACGCAATCCACGGCGGTACCGAGGCAAACGCTCAAGACAAATCGCGTACGTCCATCACCGGTGCGTCGCCGAACGTGTCGCTCAACGCGTAGTCGAGCACTTTGCGGGCGGCATCGGCGGGTGTCGAAAGCTGGCCGTTGCGTTTGAGTTCATCGAATTTTTCCCGCAACGGAAAGCGCTCCAGGCCCGTGCCGCGAATCTCGGCTTGCATGTCCGTATCGACGACACCCGGCGCCACGCTGCACACCCGCAACGCCCGTTTGTTATCCAGCGCGACCGCGCGCGCGTGATGATCGAGCGCCGCCTTCGTCGCGCAATAAATGCTCCAGCCGGGATACGCGTTACGCGCTGCGCCACTCGAAACATGCACGATCCGTCGCTCGTCGGACGCCGTGCTTGCCGCAGCCACCGCGGCTGACAACATCAACGGCGCGGCGACGTTGAGGCTCACCGCGCGGCCGATCGCGTTCACATCCTGCCCTTCGATTCCACCTACCGGCTGCAACATCCCGGCGTTGTTGATCAACAGCACGGTATGCGCACCATCGATAAACCGGGCAAGCGTTTCAGTCCCAAGCCACGCGCCGAGCGTTGCGGGATTGGCGAGGTCGAGTTCAACTTCCTGCAGCAGAGCTGAACCGGGAGCATTGCTGCGTGTCCGCGATACCCCGAGCACCGCGATGCCGCGTGACAGCATGAGGTCGGCCAGCGCCGCGCCGAGGCCGCGTGTATGACCGGTGAGAATCGCCTTGATATTGTTCATGTCCGCACAATCCGGGGATAAAAGTCAAGACAGAAAGTTACCACGAGTGCCTGACAGTTCACGCCATATGTCCGCCGAGACAAATGCATCGGAATACGAAACGATAGACATAGAAAACGTATCCAATCAAGCGAACAATTGACGCCAATCAAAAGATAACGCCGCGATCCCTCCAGCGCGCGCGAATTTCCAACCTCGGCCTTCATCTCGAAAAGCTGAACGCTGTATGTGCAAGCCTTGGTCACACATTTTCAGAGGGTGCTGGGATAATCGCGACTTCCCATGCATCGGACTCCTTCATTAACGAATCATTCGCACCGGTTTTCTGGTATCGCCTATGAGATAAGCACGTCGCGAGCGGTTCAGATCCATGGAAGCACCGTCCAACCTTATCGAGAATTCCCATGACTCCACATCCGTCGGGTACGTCGCAGACGCGCTCGTTCACGACCGTTTTCCTGATCGAAATATAGAAATATCCGTCCCTGCCTTTCCTAGAATGGCTTCGTCGCACCGAGCAGATTTTTGTGTACCTTCCTGTGTCCCTTCAACGCAAAGCGATGCCGGCTTCGCAGCTTCGCGTGCCATAGCTTTGACTCGGTTGATTCTGTTAAAAAAATCGCCGCATCCTGGGCGAGAAAATCGACCTATCAGATTGGCCTACAAGCCGCTCGTGAGCGTCGGTTACGCGCACATGTGTAACGTGACATAAGGCGCACACGAGCCCGAATCGCGCGGTTTCGGCTCGTGTGCGGGCTATACGTAGGCGTCAAGTTGGAGGATAGCGCGTCGCCGGGTATCACATCGCTTTCAAGATATCCGCACGCTTGGAGTCGTATTCTTCCTTGCTGATCAAGCCGCGTTTATAAAGGTCGCTTAGATCGGCCAGCTTTCGTGATGTGGTGCCCCCCGCGTTTGGTGAATCAGCAACCCGTGACGGACAGGCGTTCGCGCACAGGTGCATGGCGTCGGTGCACTGGTGTTGAGCCATAAGCGGAAAGAGCGTGAACTTTCCGAGACATTCGGAATAGTTCGCCGTGCAGGATTGAGCGCAAGCCGCATCAATCTTGCTGGTATCAATGTCCGAAACGCTTGCACAACCAGCCAGAAGGAACGTTAGGAGCAGCGTCTTGTTCTTCATTAATTGTCCCGAGGGTACATGTACCCAAAGGCGCCTACGACCGTCGTCAACGAGGCGCGATCTACTAAGTGACGCTGAACGCTCTACAACTGATTCGGAGCGTCGAGATAAGTGTAAAGGGTCACCCCAAACCTTGGGACTTTTTGTTCTGACGCAACTTCGGCGTGCTTGAGACTGTCGCGGCAGCTGGGTTCGCCCCGTCCCGGTCGGTCACGTTTCCGAAGAGCGAACGTCCAACGATCGACATGTGCGGGACCAGCTTGTCAGTTGCCGTGTGTGGGATCGGAGGGCCGGTCAATGCAGCGAATGTGTGAGTATCACCTTGCGTTACCCTGAAACTGCTTTGATCTAGTGTACTCAACTAGTTGTTCTAATGACTTCGTCCGGATGCGGCCACCGAGTGGCTCGCGGATTTCCCATCCGCCTGACTTTTGCATAAGTCGGTAGCCAAAATGTCCAAGAGTTTTCGAGCATTCATCAATTGCTCGGTTACTCTCTGCTCCGTGCAAAGTCACGTGTTGATGTGCCGGGATTCGAACCGGCCTAAACGGTTTTGCAGGCCGTCGTCATTCCTTTTAATTCAATTATTTACCGCGATTAACCATCCATATTAACCGTTCCGCATATAGCAGCCGACACCGCGCGTTGCCTTCGAAAGACCGTAGTCGACCGAGGCTGTGTCAAAACTCAAGAACACCAGGTTTCGGGAGGTCGTTTTACCCCTCCGGGAGGGGCACGAAGCCCGTATGAGCGTTCTGACAAGCCGACTTTAGCCAAGTCGTAGCACTACGCGTATTGACACAGCCTCGACCCGTTCCAGACAGTCGTGAACGACCGCTATCTGGAAGCCGGACATCGCGGCGACGGGCGCACGGCCGAGAACCTGGGCACGGTCCTCGCCGAGCTTTCCCAAGGTAACTACCTCATGCTTCGTCACAAGAGCCGCAAAACGGCCCGGAGAGGCCCCCTCAATTCCGGAATAAATTTGCCCATGATCATGCATGATCTATTCCTTAGTTAGATGACCCATTCCCCGTAGGAGGATCGGATGGATCGGCTCGAAGGCATCAAGATATTCGTGCGCGTCGTAGAAAGCGGGAGCTTTTCAGCGGTTGCGCGTGAGCTTGGGACAGGGCAGCCGGCGATCAGCAAACAGGTTGCCGCGCTCGAAGAACATCTCGGTGCGCAGCTTCTTATGCGCACCTCCCGCAGCCTGAGCCTGACCGAGGCCGGGCGCGACTTCTACGAATCTGCCGTACGACTCATCAGCGATCTCGAGGCAGCGGAATCCCGCATCGGTTCGGGACAGGTCTCGCCGTCCGGCGTGGTGCGTGTCAGCGCCGCGCCCGCCTTCTCTCGACTCTATGTCGTGCCGCAACTCCCTGCGTTCCGCGTTCGCTATCCCAAGGTCGTTGTCGAGTCGCTCGTCTCCGAGCGGACGATCAATCTCGTTGACGAGGGCATCGACCTCGCCATTCGCAATGGCGCCCTTGCGGACTCTAGCCTTATCGCGCGCAAGATCGGCGAGTTCGCCCTCGTCGCCGTAGCGTCTGCGGACTATCTGGAACGCAGAGGAGTGCCGAAGCGACCGAGCGATCTCGACCGCCACGACGGCGTGTTTTTTGTCTCACGGGATGGACCGCGACCCTGGACCTTCGCCAGCCGCGCCGGGGTGGTATCCCATCAGGCGGGGGCATCATTTCGCACCAATGATGGCGAAGAGCAACGCGCCGCGGTCCTTGCCGGC
>NZ_JALPRJ010000073.1 GCF_030464885.1 Caballeronia sp. SEWSISQ10-4 2
GACACTAACTTGCCGATTGTTGGGAGGCGTTTTCTTTGCTTCTGTTTCTTTTTCGTCGTTGCGGTGTGGAAAAGAAATGAAGTGCCGCCACGCACAGTGGCTAATAGTGATAAAGAGAACAGTCAGAATAGACCGGCCACGGACGCAGAAAGCGGCAACCCAGCACCGACCCCGACCGCTAGCCCGGAACCACCCGCCCCCGACCGCCCCTTCGTTTTAGCACAACTTTTTATACAACATATATACGTCCGCCAGCATTCTTTCGACACGGCAATTATCGAAGAAGGCGAACAATAGAAGACGAACAAAATAGGTCTGGCGGACGCCACGAATAAAAGACAGTCGCCATCGCCGCTAAGGCAACGCATTCACGTCTTAGCGTTATTAAATAGCCGAAAAGCGGACAGTACTATGACCAATGAGATCGGGGCCTTGATCGAAGAAATTCAACGATATGCAGGAAAACGCATGCATGACGTGACGCGCGGTGCAGAAACGCCGGCGCTTGCGGCGCTCATGGTCGAGAAATTCGGCGAGGGTCTGGTAAAAGCGGGATACTTGCTGGGCGTCGAACGCGCCGATGCGCTCAGGCATGAGATCGACCGCCTGGTGCGAGAGATAGACTCGGAATACCCGGCACATCTTCAATGCCGTTTTGAAGCGCGGCCTGCAGGACTGGCAATCAACGGCAAAGCACACTGAGCGCTGCTAGCTTCAAAACGGCAAGCGTGCTCATCAAGTGCGGGTGATGAATTCTACGGAGCGTACCGTCGTCAACCGCTCCGCAATAACCTATGGAAGATGTTATGGCATTCAAACAAACGAAGGGAAACACGACCGTTGAGGCTATTGTCCAGCCATCCCCGGGCCAGATGTTCAAAGGCGCGGTCCGCGTGACAACGTTACGCGACAAAAAGACCCTGGAGCAAATCACAGGACGCGGCTGTGGCCGGCCGATGAATAGCCCTGAAGCTGCATTGGAGCTTGCTGAGGCAGCGGCTCGACGTATGCTCGGTATAAGTCAGTGACAGACGCGCTAAATAAATGAAGCTTATTTTTTGTGAGCGTTGCTAATTCGCTAGCGCGCTAGCGAATTAGCAAGCGTCCAAAAGAGTCTGTGGCGCCGGTAGTACCGGTCTCTCGCCTCTGGCCGAATAACAAACTCGCCTTGGATGCTGCCAAGGCTTCAGGTGGCAAGGCCGTTTTTTACCCCGCTTATCGAATGTCGATTTACCCGGGTCCGACGGTTTGGTGCGTGAGAAACGCCCATTTTCGTGGCGAGCTTTTATTGCTAAGCTTCCGCCATCATGTCCGACACCCTTATCGATCCGTTCTCGCTACCATTGCCCAGTCGCTCGGCGTCGCGTGCCGAGCACGTCTATTTCAGCTTGCGTGACGACATCTTCGAAATGCGCTTGCTTCCCGGTGACCGCGTGACCGAGGGCAGCATAGCGGAGCGTTTCGACGTCTCGCGCACACCCGCCCGCGAAGCCCTGCAACGCCTGCAAAGCGATGGTCTGATGCAAGGTTATGTCCGGGGCGGGTGGGAGGTCGTACCCATCGATTTCAAACGTTTCGACGATCTTTACGAGATGCGAAAGCTGATTGAAACCTTCGCAATCAGCAAGCTCGTCAGCGAAGCAACGCCGCTGTCCGGTGTCGTCCTGCAGATGCTCGACGAGCTTGAGCGCGTGTGGAACGTGCCATTGTCCCGACGTGTCCGCGACGGCCGCGAGGTTGCCGCGCTCGACGAAGCGTTCCATCACGCACTCGTCTGCGCCGCCGGCAACGAAGAACTGACCAACTCCATGCAGCGCGTCACCGATCGTATCCGCGTGGTGCGGCGGCTCGACTTCGTGTACGGCAACTGCATCGACGTTACGTACGACGAACACGTCGCCATCCTCGACGCCATCCGGCGCTGCGAGGCCGAGCGAAGCGCCGCGCTTATAGCGCGTCATATCGAGGGCAGCCAGGCTGAAGTGCGCAGCCTGACGGTCCATCGCCTGCAAAGCGCACGCACCGCAATGAAGCCGGCCAGTGCGCCGTATGCACCACCCCGGATACGTCGCACCACCTAGCAGCATGCCGGTTGCGCGCGACCGTTCTCGAATCCCCATCTAGCAAGCGACTAAGGTCAGCGGGCTGCCTGGCATGCTTTTCGCGAGGTCGACAAGTATGTATACAAGCAAATTCCTCTGACCAAGCATGTCGCCTGACTTCCCCAATTGTGTACGCGGAGTGCGAGGCATGGCCGTCGCACCCCATGCGCTGGCTTCGCAAAGCGCGCTCGCTGTATTGCGCGAGGGCGGCAACGCCGTCGAGGCGATGATTGCCGCCGCTGCGACGATTGCGGTTGTCTATCCGCACATGAACAGCATCGGCGGCGATGGCTTCTGGCTGATCTCGTGCCCTGGCAAGAAACCGGTTGGCATCGAGGCGTGCGGTGGGGCTGCGATGGCTGCGACCATCGACGAATATCGCTCGCGCGGGCTCACGTCCATTCCAACGCGCGGTCCGCTGGCCGCGAATACGGTTGCGGGAACGGTGTCCGGCTGGCAGCTCGCTCACCGCTGGTCGAACGAGACGCTCGGTGGCAAGCTGCCGGCTGCGCGCCTGCTGGAAGACGCCATCCACTACGCAAAGCGCGGCATGCCGGTCACGCGCAGCCAGGCGCAATGCGTGGCGAGCACGCGCGCCGAGTTGCAGTCGATCCCCGGATTTGCCGATACCTTTCTGCCGGGCGAACACGCGCCCGTGACAGGCGAGCGCTTCTCCATGCCCCGTCTGGGAGCATCGCTGCAACAACTTGCCGACGCCGGTTTCGACGATTTTTATCGTGGCGATCTGGCGCGCAGCATAGCGAGCGATCTGCGGTCGGTGGGGTCCCTGCTGACGCTCGCGGATCTCGAGCGGCATCAAGCCCGCCTGCGCACGCCGCTCGCGCTCGTGCATTCGCTCGGTACGGTCTACAACATGCCGCCGCCTACACAGGGCCTTGTTTCGCTGCTGATCCTCGGCATCCTCGACCGGGTGTCGGCGAAAGACATGGACCCGCTTGGCCCCGAGTTCGTGCACGCGTGCGTGGAGGCGACCAAGCTCGCATTTCACGTCCGCGATCGGCATATCACCGATCCCGATCACATGCAGATCGACCCGCTCACGCTGCTCGATCCCGTTGCGCTCGACGAGATGGCCGCGCGCGTTTCAATGACGCGAGCCGCGCCGTGGGGACGCGGTGCGGGACCTGGGGACACCGTCTGGCTCGGCACGATGGACGCAGACGGCGTGGCGGTGAGTTTTATCCAGAGCATCTATCACGAGTTCGGCAGCGGTGTGGTGCTGGCGAGGTCGGGGATCAACTGGCAGAACCGCGGTTGTAGTTTTTCGCTCGATGAGCAAGCGCTGAACTCGCTGATGCCGGGACGCCGCCCGTTCCACACGCTCAACCCGGCGCTCGCGCGTTTTTCCGATGGACGCACGATGGTCTACGGGAATATGGGCGGCGACGGGCAGCCGCAATCGCAGAGCGCGGTGTTCTCGCGGATAGCCCATTTTGGCTGGAATCCGCAGGCGGCCATCGACGCGCCGCGCTGGTTGCTTGGCCGCACGTGGGGACAGACGACGGACACGCTCAAGCTCGAGACGCGCTTCGCGCCCGCCACGGTGGCGGCACTGGCAACGCTTGGTCACGAAGTCGAAATCATGCAGGCCTACGACGAGGCGATGGGGCATGCCGGCGCAATAGTGCGGTATCCAGATGGATCGTTCGAGGCAGGCTACGACCCGCGCAGCGACGGTGCGGCGGCCGGCTGGTAGCGCCCACCTTTTCCAGAAAACGCAAACGAGTCCGGCCGGGGTGGCCGGATGGCGCGGCTTTTCCGCTGTTCCGCGCATCGACTGACGAATGTTTCAGATACGGAGAATTACCATGACCACTCGCTCGCAAGCCATCGATACGCCGGGTATCGAGAACCTGTCGACCGCCACGACGCATAACCGCTGGCTTCAGCTCGGCCTCGGCCTGGTCTGCATGATGGCGATCTCGAGTCCGCAATATGTCTGGACGCTGATGACCAAGCCGCTTGCGGCGAAACTGGGCATCGCGTTGCCTGAGTTGCAAGTGACGTTCTCGCTACTGATCATCCTGCAGACGTTCTTTTCGCCGTTCCAGGGCAAGCTGATCGACCGCTTCGGGCCGCGCCTCCTGATCTCGATCGGAACCGTGCTGTCGGGCATGAGCTGGGTGCTGGCGTCGATGGTGCAGAGCGTGCCCATGCTCTACGTGACCTATGGCGTGGTCGGCGGACTGGGAACCGGCATTGTTTACGTCGGCGTAGTCGGCTTGATGGTGCGCTGGTTTCCTGACCGGCGTGGCTTCGCTGCGGGTGCGGTCGCAGCCGGTTACGGCATGGGCGCGATCGTCACGACCTTTCCGATAGCCTCGTCGCTGGCGGTTCGCGGAGTGGATGCAACCATGTTGACCTTCGGCATGGCCTTTGCGGTGGTCGGGCTGCTCGCGTCGCAAGGCTTGCGCGTGCCGCCTTCGCACGACGCGGTTGCGGCGAGCGCCACGCAAGCCGCGGTGGCCGGCCTGCGGCCGTCGCAGACGTTGAAGAGCCCGATCTTCTGGCTCATGTTCCTGATGATGACCATGATGTCGACCTCGGGGCTGATGGTGACCTCGCAGATGGCGACGTTCGCCGCCGATTTCGGCGTGACCAACGTGCTCGTGTTAGGCATGGCTGCGCTCCCGCTCGCGTTGACCATCGACCGGTTTACGAATGGGCTGACGCGGCCGTTGTTCGGCTGGGTCTCAGACCGGCTTGGCCGCGAGAACACCATGTGCTTTGCCTTCGGACTCGAAGGCATCGCGATGGCGCTATGGCTGATCACGCGCGATAACGCGGTCCTGTTCGTCTTGCTGTCCGGCGTGGTGTTCTTTGGCTGGGGCGAAATTTTCTCGCTGTTTCCGTCCACGCTCACCGATACTTTCGGCACGCGCCACGCCACCGAAAACTACGGCTGGCTTTACATCTCGCAAGGCATCGGCTCGATCTTCGGTGGACCGCTTGCGGCGCTGATGCACCAGCATGCGGCCAGTTGGGTCCCGGTGTTCGGCACAGCTATAACGTTGGATATAACCACCGCCGTACTCGCGATCGCCGTTCTCAAGCCGATGCGCAGCCGCTTCCTCGCCGCGCAGCGCGTGTGATCTGGATCAACGCTCAGGAATTCGCATGTCAGTTCAGCTTGCATTGCGCAACATCCGTAAATCGTTTTCGAATAAACACGGCACGGTGGATGTATTGGGGGGCCTCACGTTCGATATCAACGAACGCGATTTCGTGAGCATCATCGGTCCGTCAGGCTGTGGAAAGACAACAGTCTTTAACGTGATTGCCGGCTTGCTGGAAGCCGACAGTGGCGACATTGTGTATCGAGGACAAACGGTCGAGGGCTTGCGAGGCAAGGTCGGCTACATGATGCAGCGTGACCTGTTACTGCCATGGCGAACGGTTTTGCAGAACGTGCTGATTGGTCCGGAGTTATCTCGCATGCCGATTGCGCAGGCGCGGGAGACGGCGATGGAATACCTCAACACCTATGGCCTCGCGGGTTTCGAAAACGCCTATCCGCGCATGCTTTCTGGCGGCATGCGCCAACGCGTGGCGTTGATCCGCACGTTGATCAACGATCCCGACATCATTCTGCTCGACGAGCCGTTCTCCGCGCTCGACTACCAGACGCGGCTCTATCTGGAAGGCGTGTTGATGGAAGCCGTGGAGACTTTCCACAAGACCGTGGTGCTCGTTACGCACGACATCGACGAAGCCGTGGCGTTGTCCAAGCGCGTGGTCGTGCTCGGCGGCAGGCCGTCGCAGGTAAAGAAGATCTACGACATCGACATTGCCGCGCGCTCGCCGATCGGCGCCCGCAGCGATCCGAACTTTTCCGGCTACTTCCATGCCCTGTGCGGTGAACTCGATATCCAGACCGAGGTGGGTTCAGCATGACGCAATCCGTTTCCATCGCGCAGCCGGCGCAAAAGACGCAGGCTAAAAAGTGGGCGCTCGACAGCGGGTGGGGCCGCTCTCTGTTGCAACTCGCCGCCGTGATCGCGTTCTTCGCGATCTGGGAGGGCGCCGCGCGGCTTGGCTGGGTCTCGAACTTTCTGGTCGGCTCGCCGGCGAAGATCTTCGATGCGCTCGTGCGCGACGCCCATTCCGGCCAGCTATTCACCGATACCGGCTACACCCTGTTCGAAGCGATCCTCGGTTTCGTGTTCGGCACGGCGGTGGGCTCCGTATGTGGTCTCGCGCTCTGGTATTCGCCGTTCGTCGCGCGACTGATCGAGCCGTTTATTGTCGCGATCAACAGCGTGCCGAAGATCGCGTTCGCGCCTATCGTGATCCTCTGGTTTGGCACCGGGCTGATATCGAAAGTCGCGCTGGCGATCTCGCTGACTGCCATCGTCGCGCTGATCGCGGCATACGAAGCGGCGAAGGACGCCGATCCCGACCTGCAGGCACTGCTCATCACGCTTGGCGCGAACAAGAACGATGTGTTCACGAAGGTGGTCGTGCCGTCCACGCTGCCGTATGTGATCTCGACGTTTCGCATCAACGTCGGCTTTGGTCTCGTCGGGGCGGTGGTCGGCGAGTTCATCTCGTCCGAACACGGACTCGGGCACATGATCTTCACGGCGTCCAGCCTGTACGACCTCAACACGGTATGGGAAGGGCTCTTCGTGTTGATGGCGATCGGCTTCATGCTCTATTTTCTGATCGACCTCATCGAGCGCCGGTTGCTGCCGTGGCGCCAGGCATCGAATGCCAACACGCTGAAAGTCTGAACGACTAGTCAATCACCTGATCGGGGAAATAACGATGGCACCATCCGTAAGAAAAATGCTGACCGCACTGACGACGGCGCTTGCGTTTTCCGCGGCGTCGGTCTCAACCACGGCGCTCGCCGCAGACAAGAAGGTCACCATCTCGCAGGCGTTTCAGTCGATGCTGTATCTGCCGCTCTATGTCGCTATCGATGGGGGTTTCTTCACAAAGGAAGGGCTCGACGTGACCAAGCAGACGGCGGGCAGTCCGAGCGCGGCGTTATCGGCGGTCCTGTCGGGCAGCGCGGATTTCTCGCTGCATGGTCCGGAGTGGACGGCGGTGGCATCCGAGAAGGGCGCTGACGTCGACGTGATCGCGAACGTGGTGAACGGTGCGGCCGTGTGGATCGCGGCGGCTCCCGATGTCAAGTTTGCCAGTATCAAGGACGTCAAGGGCGAGGTGGTGGTGTCGGGGCAGATGCCGACCACCAGCACCTCGCTCTTCTTCAGGGCGCTGAAGGAGAACGGCATGTCGCCGAGCGACGTCAAGCTGGTGCAGGTTCCGCTCGGTTCCGAGATCGGGCCGCTGGTGGCGGGGCAATCGAAGATCGCGGTCATGTACGAACCGGGTCTCGATCAAGCCGTCGCCAAGGGGATGAAGGTCGTGTTGAGCTTTCCCAAACTCTATGGCGAATACGCGTTCTCGACGATCACGGCGAAGCGCAGCATCGATCCCGATTCCGCCGCACGTTTCGTGAAGGGACTGCAAAACGCGCTTCTTTACATGCAGACCAACCCGGCAGAAACGGCCGCAATCGCTCGCAAGGAATTTCCGACGCTCGACGCGCCGGTGGTCGACGCCGCCGTCAAGCGTATGCTTGCCGATGGCGTCTATCCGAAGAACGTCGACATCACGCCGAAGGCGCTCACGGTCGCAATGGACACGCAGATCGCGCTCGGCAACCTGAAGCAACAGCCGAAGTACGATACATTTATTGCGCGCAACTATATCCAACCCGCACTTGCTGCCAAATAAATTCATGACCTACGTTTGCCCGACCATTGCCGAGGTTCGCAACGCTGTTGCTTCAGACGAGACCAGCGTTGAACAGTTCGTTATCCAAAGTTTCGATGCAGCGCAAGCGTCGCAAGCAGAGCTGCACGCATTCCAGTATTTGCCGGATACGCCGCCGGTCAACCGCGCCGAAACGGCCTTGCCGCTGGCAGGGGTAGCGGTTGCGGTGAAGGACATCATCGATACCGCCGACATGCCCACCGAGTTCAACTCGCCTGCGTATGCAGGACGGCGTCCCGGACAGGATGCGTGCGTGGTCGCGCGCCTGCGCGCAGCGGGCGCGACAATACTCGGCAAGTCGGTAACGACTGAGTTTGCTTTTCGCCATCCCGGGCCGACCGTCAACCCGTGGAACAGCGCGTTCACGCCGGGCGGATCGTCGAGCGGCTCGGCGGCCGCGGTCAGCGCAGGCATTGTTCCGCTGGCGCTCGGTACGCAGACGCAGGGATCGGTGATTCGTCCTGCCGCCTATTGCGGTGTCGTTGGCTTCAAGCCGACCTACGGCACCATCGCGAGGACCGGTGTATTGCCGCTCGCATGGTCGCTCGACCATGTCGGTTTGTTCACCAGGACCGTCGCGGATGCCGCCTACGTGCTGAGGCTCGTCGCCGGCGCCGACGCCGGCGATCCGCATGCATCGCATGTCCCGGGCACGGGCACGGTCGCCGTCGCGAGGGCGACGGGACGCCGTATCGGCATGCTGACGAAACAGGCGGGCGGCGCGCTCGAGCCCGCACAGCAAGCCGCGCTCGACGCGCTCGCCGAACGCCTGTCGCGTGACGGCGCCGAGATCGTCATGGTCGATCTCCCTGCAGAGATCTTCGACACACCGCGCCACGCACTGACGCTAATGGGTGTTGAAGCCGCCATCACGCATGGCGAACTCGTCGACCGTTCGCCGGAACTCGTCAGCGCTCCGATGCGCGAACTGGTCGCGCAAGGGCGCGCGCTGCCCGCGACCGACTATGCAATGACCAGGGTTCTGCAGGGACGCATGGCGCATCGGTTCGACCGGTGGTTCAGGGAGACAATGGCACTCGACGCGCTGCTGGTTGCGCCGGCGAGCGGCGAGCCGCCGCGTGGGCTCGACTTTACGGGCGATGCGTCGTTCTGCGCCCCGTGGACGTTCCTGGGCGTGCCGGCCGTTACGGTGCCGGCCGGTTTCGGGCCGGCAGGCTTGCCACTGGGCGCGCAGCTTGTCGGTGCCGCGAATGGCGACGTCGCGTTGCTCGATCTGGCGGAGTGGGTCGAGCAACGGACCGGGTGGAAAGCTGCGGTTGCGGCCATTTCGGCGCAGTAAGGGGCGCGGAGCGAACGAGAAGCGGCTGAAGACGCTCGTCTTCACGCCGCCGCGCCTTCGAACACCGGCAGCCCGCGCGGGTTTAAAGCCATACGGTAAATCTGGTTCCCGAAATCACGCTGCTTACCGTCAGTTGCCATTCGTGAGCAGTAGCGATTTCCTTGCAGATAGCCAGCCCCAGGCCCGCACCATCGTGGCTGCTATTCGGAGCACGCCAGTACCGCTTGAAAAGGAACGGAAGGTGATCCTGGCTGATGCCAGGTCCCTGGTCCTGAACCTGAATCGAGGCTTTGTCGACGATCAGCGATACGACGCTATCGGGCGGCGAAGCATTGATCGCGTTCTCTACAATATTCTTGAGCAGGATAAACAACGCGCTCCTGTCTGCCAAGATGGGCGCCGGCGCAACCGGCACCTGAAGTTGAAGCTTCACCTGCCATCGGTCGGCCTTGCGTGACAGATACGCTACGACGTCCTGCGCAACGTCAACACTGTCTACCTCGCCAAAGCTGAGGTTCTGCGGTTCGCTGACCTCGGCGAGATGCAACAACTGCCGAACCTGCCGTGCCATCAGATCGACCTCGCGAAACAGCAGTTCTCTATGCTTGATTTCAGGTTCCAGCTCGATCTGGCCTCGGATCAAGGTAAGCGGCGTTTGAAGTTCGTGCGCGGCTGACGCAAGAAATTGTTGCTGAACAGAGAAACCGTTCTCAAGTCTGCCAAGCGCTTCGTTGAAAGCGTTGAGCAGCGGCTTGATCTCACTCGGAACGCCCTTGGGCGAAAGGCGCGCGGTCAGGTTGCGCGGTGTAATCAGCGCAGCGGCGCCCGACGCTTCCCTGAGCGGCTTGAGTACCCGATGCACGGTCAAGGTCAGCGTCAACCCGAAGATGATCGTCGCGACAAAGATCGTTATCCTGACGATAGCGGGAATCTGTTTGACCTTCGCGCCAATCATGGCGTCAATCAGGCGCGCACTCATGGCGGTCTGGGCATAGAAAACGTCATGCCCGTGTGGAATCCGAAGCGTCACGACGTCAAATGGTTTGCTGCCGATCGTTACCCGCGCGATCTTGTCCGCGGTTCGAAAAGGATCACCGGCAATCCAGGGGGTGAGGTCCTGTGCGCCGCCCGACGCGAACAACACGCTTCCCTGCTCGTCGAGCACGCGGTACTTGAGTTCGGTGGGCACCGCCTCGAACAGCCACGCCGTCTGTCGGGCAGGCTGTACCGAGACGGGACGGCCGGCGTCGTCAAAGCGAAGCCCGTTCGCGACATCCTCAGCTCTTTCTATTTGTTCGTGTCGCCCGATTGTCTGCTCGGGAAAGTGATTAAACGCGTAGATGACCAGAGCGGCCAGCAGAGTCATGCAGACCGCGAGCGCAGCAACGCTGGTCAACCACAGGCGCGCGGACAAACTTCGAATCCAGTGGTTGAACATGCCATATAAGAGGCGGTCGACTGCAGGCGCTGCAAGCGTGGGCTGGGATGTTGTCACGATCGGGGTGTCGGTGGCGTATCAGAATGGACCTGAACGTTCGATGTACCTTGCATGCGCTCTCTCCGGAATCAACTACTGATGGATCGGGTTGGACGTCGCGATCGGCAGACTCACATCGTAGTCGAGCAATGCGCACTGACGGTGAACAAAAGAAGGAGAAATGGTGGAGGTTTGGTTTGCTCGCGATAAAAATTAGGGGTCAAATCCGTAACGACATTGACCCTAAGCGCAGTATTCATGGATGAGGTACCTGCGAGAAAACGCTCGCTCGTTTTCGCATGTCATGGCGATTAGCGACCGCTCGATAGATTCGATATCCTGAATACTCATCGCGGCAAACCGTCATAGGCGGCAATACCTGATTCGGTGGGTGTGGCCGAAGGACGAGTCAAAATGCTCGCTAGAGCGACAATTCCCAATTGAGGGCATGCCTCGTTGTTCGCGGCGGGGGACACGCTTTCACGTAAGCCGATGATTGACCGGTCTCATTCGATCTTCCTTTTCCTCCTTGTCTTCGGAGTAGGCGAGAGCTCGTGCAAATGCGGTATTTTCCCTAACCGGGCGGCATGACGCCTCGGCACCCGAATGGCGACGCTTTGCCGAACCTAAACAAATCTGCGATTCTGCCGTTAAACAACTAACAGATGCTCGGTTAACCCGTTTGATGCCCAATGGGCCGAAAATATAGAGAGAATCGCAACATCAGGCTGCCACGCGAGCGAACATCATACGAATACAAGGGTTCCATGGACAGGCGTGGACCGGTATTCTTCATGCCTTACATCAGCCCCGATTAGCGCAGCCAATGATGTTTTGACTCTTCCTTGAGCTGCCTCACCCCAATCACCATCCCGCAAGCAGCTATTCATCAGTGTCCCGTTTTTCAATTGCGATGATTAAAACACCCGCGCGCGAAACGTCGATCAGGCGGCGAATCAACTTGAGCGCAGCCAGTTTATTGCTGCCGGTGATCTTGCTGGCCGCTGGATTAGTTGTGCATCAATGGCAGGCCTATGCTGCAGCGGAGGCTGCCACGCGCGCGTTTGAACAGTTTCGCGCGACTCTGCTGGCGATGGAGAAAGTATCGGCGGAGCGGGGACCCACCAACGGAGCGTTGGGCGCGGACGCGAAAGCCGCCGTTGCCGCGCACAGCCGGATGATGTCCGCCCGCACCGAGAGCGATCGCCGGATCGCGAATTTGCTCGCCCAACTCGACCCGCATGAATGCAATGACTGTGCAGCCGCGAGGCAGAGTGTTGAAACAGCTCGTGCAAGGCTTGCGTCTGCGCGCGAAGACGTCGATGCCGTCGTCGATCTGCCCAAGGAGCGACGCGATCAGTCGGCAATATCCAGTGCGGTCAGGCATATGATCGATGTAATCCCCTGGTTCGGATCGAGTGTCATCAGCAGCGCAAGCGCTGTCGTTCGAGGTGATCCGGACGCAGTCAACTGCCTTGGACTTGCCCGCCTGAGCGCCGATTTGCGGGAGCAGGCGGGCCAGTTGGGATCGGGGTTCACCACCGCCTTGAGCGCAAACAGGCCGCTGACCAGCGCGGAACTGCTTGCGCTCGAGCGTACCCGAGGGCGTATAGACGCGTTGCGCGAGTTGATAGAGGCGCGGGTCGGGAATCGCCCCGCTCTGACCACTCAGGCGTTCGAGAATATGAACGCGCAGTACTTCGGGACCGGGATAGCTTATCTCGGCGGGATTCAGGAGGCCGCGTTGCGGCCGGGCGGCGCCGGTGTATCGCCCGCGGAACTCGCGGCGAGCTATGTGCCGACAATGGCCGCCATCACCGCCTACCGCGACGAGGTGCTGAGTTTCGCTGAAAGCGATGTGCTGGATCACCGCGACAAAGCGCGCTTGCTGCTGGGCGTTGCGGTGCTCGCGGCGATGCTTCTCACTGGCGCATTGCTAGCGGCCGGCACCGTGTTTCGGCGGCGTTTCGTCCAGCCGTTCGTCGAAGCGACTACCGTGATCAAGGAGATCGCCGAGGGCAAGTTTGCGACACCCGTTCCGCAGGCCAGCAATCGAGACGAAATACTGGGGCTCTTTAGCGCCATCGCGGTGCTCAAGGCGAACAGCATCGCAAAGATGAGCCTTGAGCGGGAGCGTGACCTTTTGATTCGCGATCTTGAGATCATGGCTGATACGGACTCGTTGACGCGCATGCTGAATCGACGCGCATTCCTTCGCAAGGCGCACCTGGCGTTGAGAGAGGCACGCGTCGGCGGCGCGACCCCTGCCTTGATCATGTTCGATATCGATCACTTCAAGGAGATCAACGATACGTATGGCCACGCAGCCGGCGATCACGCGCTGCAGGTACTTGCCAAAGCATGCCGGGAGCTCTGCAGGCCAGCGGATATCTTTGCGCGAATTGGAGGCGAGGAATTTGCTTTGTTCACCTACGTGAACGACGTCCGCAGCGCGGTCGAGATCGCGAATCGGCTTCGGCGGCGCATAGCAGGAACGGCGGTCAACGCTGACGGGCTCGACATTACGATGACCGCGAGCTTTGGCGTCGCGGTTCCCTCGGATCCTTCAAGCCGCACTACGGTAGACGAACTGCTCAAACGTGCCGACCGGTTCCTCTATAGGGCAAAACGGGCAGGGCGTAACCGCGTCGAATCCGAACTGGACGCTCTCGCGGACTAAGCGCTTACGGCGGACACTTTGCCGAAGGCCGGAAAACGGCACATCGCATTCCATTCCATTGCCTAAGATTAAGCTACGCGCAAAACGGTTCTCACCGTACCCGTGCAGTGGCGTTCGTGACATCGCTAGCGCGTTTGAATCCCGACATGTTTTAATCGTAAGGGGAATCGTCATGGCGACTTATGTGGTTCTTGCACAATTTACAGATCAAGGGATCCGCTCCATCAAAAACAGCCCGCAACGGGCCGGTCAGGCGGCGGAAATGGCGAAAGGCTTTGGCTGCGAGATGAAGGAAATTTACTGGACGCTGGGCAACTACGACATTGTTACGATCATCGAGGCGCCGGATGACGAAAGCCTCGCCGCATTCGGTGTCGCGCTCGGGTCCGCCGGCAATGTCCGCACACAGACGTTGCGTGCTTTCACGAAGAGCGAGTTCAGCCCGATTATCGCCAGGCTGACGTAACCCGGCCAGCGGGTACACAAGCCGTTTTCTTTGCGCGATCTTTCCTCAGGAGTTCACGATGAATGCAGGCAACAGAGACACCGTACGCGCCTTCGTGCAAACGGCCGAGCAGGCTGGCGAGTATGTCTGGGTCATCACGCTGGTCGACTTCACGGCACAAAACGTCAAACGTGCGCTGGTTTCAGACGAGACCTACTCAACACGCGCTGCTGCCAAAGACGCCGGCGACGCCCATTTGAAAGCACTGGAGGAAGACCGCTAGCCGCGCCCGGGCGACCTTGCTTTCGCACGCGGACAGTCAGGTTGGTCCATAGACGAAGGGCTGGAACAGGAGAACGTTCATGTCCACTACGCCAGGAGTGTCCGGATCGCCTTTCGGGGTGTCCGTCGAACCGGGCAGCTATCGCGTCACGCGACCGGGAAGTGCGAGCGAGGTGATCGACCTTCTACAGAAACACAATATCCAGATCGTCGATTTGAAGTTCACCGACTTACCCGGACTCTGGCAGCATTTCTCGATCACACTCCCTGAAGTCCACCCAGACCTGTTCAGCGCGGGGATCGGTTTTGACGGTTCGTCGATTCGCGGTTTCCAGGAGATCCACGAGTCCGACATGCTGTTGAGGCCGGACTCGGCGACTGCTTTTATCGATCCGGTTTGCAGCACACCGACACTGTCCATCATCTGCGACGTCGTCGATCCCGTGCTGCAGCAACCGTACTCGCGCGATCCGCGCTACGTCGCTAAAAAAGCGGAGAACTATCTGCGTCAGACGGGGATCGCGACGACCTGTTATTTCGGACCGGAACTGGAGTTCTTCATCTTCGACTCGATCCGCTTCGGGCAGGACCAGCACTGCGGCTACTACTACGTAGAATCCGCCGAGGGCGACTGGAACACTGGCCGCGACGAAGGGGCGTACGGCGGCGGAAATCTCGGCTACAAGCAGCGCTACAAGGAAGGCTATTTCCCGGTCCCGCCGAGCGACACGTTGCAGGAAATTCGCTCGGAGATTGCGCTGACGCTGCAGCAGGCGGGCGTGCAGATAGAAGTGCATCACCACGAGGTGGCGACCGCCGGACAGAACGAGATCGACATGCGTTTCCAGACACTGACGCGCATGGCCGACAACGTGATGATCTACAAATACGTCTGCAAGAACGTAGCGCGCCGGCACGGCAAAGTGGCAACCTTCATGCCGAAGCCGCTGTTTGCCGACAACGCGAGCGGCATGCATTGTCACCAGAGCCTGTGGAGAGACGGCGAAAATCTTTTCTACGACGCCGATGGGTGGGCGCTGACTTCAGAGATATGCCGGTGGTATATCGGCGGATTACTGCAACACGCGCCCGCGCTGATGGCCTTCTGCGCGCCAACGACGAACTCCTACAAGCGTCTTGTGCCGGGGTATGAGGCGCCCGTCAATCTCGCCATGTCGCAGCGCAACCGTTCGGCCGCGGCGCGTATTCCCATGTATTCAAGTTCGCCGAATGCTCGGCGGGTCGAGTTCCGTTGCCCCGATCCTTCGGCCAATGCGTACCTCGCTTTCGCGGCGATGCTGATGGCTGGCCTCGATGGCATCGAAAACAAGACCGATCCCGGCGATCCGCTTGACCGCAATATCTACGACCTTTCGCCTGAAGAAGCCGGGAATATACGGCAGGTGCCGGGCTCTCTCGGAGACGCGCTGTTGGCGCTCGAATCCGACAACGCCTTCCTGCGCAAAGGCGATGTATTCACCGACGACGTCATCCAGACGTGGATCGAATACAAGCGCATACGCGAGCTCGACACGATTAAACTGCGGCCGCATCCATGGGAGTTTTATCTGTATTTCGATACTTAAGAATGCAGTGCCGCAGATCACGCATTCCCGCCATGTCCATGGAAGCGGACAAAAAAATGGATTAAGCAGGAAAATCGACGGTTTTCACGCAATGAACTGGAATTAATACCTGATACGCTTCACTCATTCTCCCGAAAGTGCGGCGATTCGCCGTCTCAAATCAATTCGCAGTAAGGTTCGCGAAAGCCACGATCGGACGGCGCAATGGTTTTTGAAGATTCCGTAGCATTGGCAGTAAAGACATGACCCGGCGGCCGAATGCGGTGATCGGCGTCAGCGTGCTCATCGCGTGCGCGATTCTCGGGATTGCTGCCTGGGTGCTGACCGAGATGCGGCACGATGCGCTCAGACGGGCACAGGAAGCAGCGATCAACGTGTCACTGCTGGTGGAACGCGACACGGCGCGCAACCTTGAACTCTATGACCTGTCGCTGCAGGGGGTCATTGAGGGCCTCGAGGACCCCGCCGTGCGCAACCTGCCGCCCGCCCTTCGCCGGATGGTGCTGTTCGACCGCTCCACGACCGCCAAGGACATGGGTTCGTTGCTGGTTCTCGACGAGAGCGGCAACATCATCATCGACTCGAAGGTCGATCCGCCGCGCCGCGTCAACTTGTCCGATCGCGACTATTTCAAGGTCCACCACGACGCGGCAAACGTTGGACTGTACGTTAGTCATCCGTTCGAACCGCGAATGACCACCGGCACCAGCATCGCCATGAGCCGGCGGCTGTCACATCCGGACGGCAGCTTTGCCGGGGTGGTGGTGGGAACCATGCGCCTGAACTATTTCCGCAACCTGTTTGCCGGCATGAACCTGGGCGAGGGCGGCTCGATGGCGCTGATGCTGGCGGACGGCACCATGCTGATGCGCCGGCCCTATGACCCGAAGATCATTGGCCGGAGCCTCATGGGCACGGCCAACTACACGCGCTTTGCCCAGGCGCCGAGTGGCGAGTTCTTCGGCATTGCTGCGATCGATGGCGTGGAGCGCTGGTATGCGTTCCGGCACATCGGAAATTTTCCGTTGATTCTCGATGTCGCCATGGCTAGCCGGGACATCTATGCGGAGTGGCATCGTCGCGCGTGGATCATCTGGTCGCTGGTCGGTGCTGTCGACGTTGTCATCCTCACGCTGGCTGTGTTGTTCGCGCAGCAACTCAGGCGCCGTATCGCCATGGAAACCGAGCTTCGATCGCTCGCGAGAACCGACGGGCTGACGGGGCTCTGCAACCGCCGGGCGTTTGACGAAATGGCCGAGTTGGAATGGCGTCGTGCGCAGCGCAGCGGCCTGCCGCTGTCGCTGCTGATGATCGACATCGATCATTTCAAGGGTTTCAACGATCTGTACGGCCACTCGGCCGGCGACGATGCGCTCGTGGCGGTCGCTCAATGCATTGGCGATAATATCCGGCGTCCGGGCGATACCGCCGCACGTTATGGCGGGGAAGAATTCGCCGTGCTGCTGCCCGATACCGGGCAGGCGGGCGCAGTTCGGGTCGCGGAAATCATGCGTGCGGCGGTGCAGGAGCTTGACCGCCGTCACGTGGCCAGCCCTTATCACATCGTTACGGTCAGTATCGGTGTCGCATGCACGTCAGAGCCGCGCTTTGCGACACTGCGGGCCTTCATCAATGCGGCCGATGCCGCGCTCTATGAGGCCAAAGGCGGTGGCCGCAACCGGGTCATCTGCGAGCCTGCCGGCGCGGTGTCCGATTCCATTGCTCCTCCGAGCGTGCCGACGGCCAATACGCGATCGGCGCGATGAAGGTGGCTCGTATTGGCAGCGTATGCAAGAGCATTGTTGCTATCGTTCGAGCTGAATGTCTAACGGCAGCAACGGCAACCGCCTTGATGCCTGTAACCATAGGCGCCTTCTTCCGTAGCCACTTTCCCGCCGCGCGTCGCCAGCCGCACCGTCGAGCCGCTGGCGACGCGCGGCGACAACGCACCGCACTCCGGGCAGGGCACCTGCTCATCGCGCCTGGAAACCGGGCGCATGGATTCGAACGCTCCGCAGCTATCGCAGGCATGCTCGTAGATCGGCATGACGTTCTCGCTCTACCAGTGGCCGCCGAGTTCGCCGCGCGCGACGAACTCTCCCTGGCCGGTCCGTCCGACCCAGTCGCCGTCGTCGATCAGCAATTCTCCCCGTAGCAGCACCTTCTTCACCCGGCCCGTGACCTCGCGACCTTCGAACAACGTAAAGTCGCAATCGCTGTGTTGCGTGTCTGCGCTGATCGTGTGCGACTCGTTCGGATCGAACAGGACGATATCGGCGTCGCTGCCAACTGCAATCGTTCCCTTCTTCGGGAACAGGCCGAAGAGCTTGGCCGGCGCAGTCGACATCAACTCGACAAAGCGATTAAGCGTGATGCGGCCGCTCCGTACGCCGCCGTCATAGACCACCGTCATGCGCGTTTCGACGCCAGGAACGCCGTTCGGGATCTTCGAAAAATCGTCACGTCCTAACGGCTTCTGGTTGACGTTGCCACGATGGCCTTCCTTCATGCAATACGGACAGTGATCCGTCGAGATCAGTTGCAGATCGTCGGTCTTGAGCGCGGTCCAGAGCGCCTTCTGCGCCTCCTTCGATCGCAGTGGCGGACTCATCACGTAACGCGCGAGATCGAAGCTGTCGTCGGAGTACGCAGATTCGTCGAAGAAGAGATAGTGCGGACAGGTCTCCGCGAACACGGGAATGCCGAGATCGCGCGCCTCGATCACATGCTTCAACGCCTCTTTTGCCGAGAGGTGAACGAAGTAGACCGGCGCTTCGGCGAGTTCGGCGAGCTTGATGCCGCGATGTGTCGCTTCGCCTTCCATGATCGCGGGCCGCGTCAACGCGTGATAACGCGGCGACGTGTGACCTTGCGCGAGCGCCTCGCGTATCAACAGGTCGATGATCGTGCCGTTCTCTGCATGCAACGCGATCATCCCGCCGTGCTGGCCGACCATGCGCATCGCCTGGAAAATGGCGGCGTCGTCCGACATGACCGTGCCCGGATACGCCATGAACATCTTGAAGCTCGATACGCCTTCGTGACGGATCGCATATTGCATGTCGCCGAGCACGCGCTCGTCCACCTGCGTCACGATCACGTGAAAGCCATAGTCGATGCTCGCCACCGACGCTGCCTTCGACTGCGCCCGCGAGATTGCATCGAGCGGACTCGTGCCGGTTGTCTGCAGCGCGAAGTCGATAATCGTCGTGGTACCGCCAAAGGCTGCCGAGCGCGTGCCTGACGCAAAGTTGTCAGCCGTCACCGACGGCCCGAAGGTGTTCTCCATATGCGTATGGCAATCGACGCCGCCCGGAAACACGAGCAGTCCGGCTGCGTCGATCACGCGGGCATCCGGACCCGCATCGAGGTCCAGCCCGATGCTGACAATGCGCTCGCCTCGCACGAGGATGTCGGCGACATAGTCGTCGACGGCCGTAATGATGCGGCCGCCCTTGATGAGGGTTAGGGTGGGCGTCATGAGTCACTCCGTTGAGCGCTGGTGGCGATGGCGAGCGCGTCATCAAGACGCGCCATTTCTGCGTGGGAGAGCGGCGGGATGGGCGGGCGCATCGACGGATGCGGGAACTGTCCGAGCAAGTGCAGGCAGGCTTTCAGGCGCGCGTTGGCGTGCGAGCCGGGCGCAGTTCCATAGATGGCCTTCGCAAGCGGATAGACGCGCGCATGAAGCTGCTGCGCCTCGGCGAGATTGCCGCGTTCGACAGCACGATACAGCGCTACGATCAGTTCAGGCACGACGGCGGCCAGGCTGACGAGGGTGCCTTCGGTGCCGAGCGCGAAACAGGTGAACAGGTGTTCGTCGCCGGAAGCCATCACGGCCACATGCGGCGCGATCGACTTGATGAGCCGGCGGTTTGCTTCGTACGCGGCGGTTTCCCAACTGCCTTCCTTGATGGCCACGACCTCGGGCAAGCCGACGAGCGCGGTGAGCATCTGCGGCGTGTAGGCCATGCCGCCCGTGGCGACACCGGCCTGATACAGCATCATGGGCAGGCGAGCCTCGGCGTTGGCGATCCGGTGATGCGTGAGGACAGTGTCGATATCGGTCGACAGCGCCCACGAGAACGGCGGAAACAGCAGCATGGCGTCGGCGCCTGCCTGCTTTGCATCGTTTGTGTGGGCTTGCGCTTCGTAACTGTCCTCGGAATTCACGCCCGCTACGATGATCAGGCGATTGCCGCAGACGGCATGCGCAATTTCCACTACCCGCCGTTTGTCCGCTGCCGAGAGAGCAAAGTTTTCGCCGGCGTGGCCATTCACCAACAGGCCGGCAATGCCGTCGACGTTCGCCACCGTCTCGATATGCCGCGCGAGCACGGCTTCGTCTAGGTGTCGGCCGTCCGCGTCGAGAGGGCACAGCGTGGCGGCATAAACGCCGTTGAATGGATCGGCATGCGTGGGAATCATTCTGTCTTTTCTCGATGAGGTTGAGCAGGCGCCTCGACAGGAACGACGAGCCGCGCCGGATCGAACAGGGGTAGCTCGGGTTCTTCACCGAGCATGGCTTGGGATAGCAGCTTGCCCATGTAGGGACCGCTGGTGTAACCGGAGTGCACGCAACCGATTACCCAGGCGTCCGGAAGACCGGGAAGCGCGCCGATCATTGGCATGGCGTCGGCGGTTTCGGATTCGAGGCCAAGCCAGATGCGGGCCACGCGTGCCTTCGCGAGCGCGGGGATCACATGCTGCGCAAGCCGGAGATTGCCGATCAGATTGTCCGGCACAGTCTCCACGCCGCCGCGCACGCGATTGCCAATGCCTTGCCAGCCGCCGCCTATCAGCACGCTGCCGTTGGCGAACTGCTTCATCGACAGCAAGCCGTTTGCAATGCCAAGCACTGAGCGCATCACGGGCGGCATGCGCTCGGTGACGATCAACTGGTTGACGAGCGTCTTGACGGGGATGTTGATATCGAGCATGGCGAGGAGAGGTTCCAGCCATACGCCGCCCGCCATCACGAGACGCGTCGCGTCGATACGGATTGCGTCCTCGGGACCGCTCACGCGATACATCCCGGCGACCCGGTCGATGCGCGTTGCCGGCGTCTGCTCGAACACATGCACACCCGCTTCGCGCAATGCCGCATGGTAGGCGCGGCCGGTGAGATAGGCGCTTGCGAAGCCGTCCGTTGCGCAGTACGCGGCTTGCAGTACCACTGGATTCAGGCCGGGTTCCACGCCGAGCGCGGCATCCCGGTCGAGCAGATCGATCTGCGCGCCGTACTTGCATCTTGCCGCCGCGCGTTGCTGTAGCAGCGTCTTCTCGTGCTCCGTGAAGGCGAGCGAAAGGCCGGGCGCAGCGGTGGCGAGCACGCCGTGGCCGAGCCACGCGCCTGTGTTCATCCACATGTCCCATGCCCGGATAGCGTAGGGGACGAGGGCGGCGCGCGTCATGTGCAGCGTCAACGTGCCGGCGTTCACGCCCGACGCGCCACGGCACAGCGCATCGCGTTCGATCACCGCCACACGCATGCCGGCACGCGCGAGGAATAGTGCGGTCGTGCATCCCATCACACCACCGCCGAGTACGGCGACATCGAATGCGGTTGTTGTTGCCCGTTTCATAGGGGCGCCGCCTTCGGGATGGGAATGTCGTCATAGCTGAAGTTGCCAGTGAGCGCTTCCACCGTCATTGGCCGCAACGGCGTGCGAGCCGAAAAGCAGCCCGCGCGTTCGCGTGAGCCGCCGTGAGCGCGTGCAGCAAGCAGTTCCGCCGCAACGTCTCCGCACGTGCGGCCCTGGCACGGTCCCATGCCGCATCGGGTCCAGGCCTTGAGCTGATTCACGTCGTGTGCGCCGGCATCGCAGGCGGCGTCGATCTCGGCACGGGTCACGTCCTCGCATCGGCAGACAATCGTTTGCGGCCCAATGCTGTCGATGTGGCCGGGCCGCAGCGCCATTAATTGCGCCATCGAACGGCCGAAGCGCGCAGCCTTTGCATGTGCCTGGCGTGCGGCCAGTACATGCGACCAGAGCTGGTCGGTGTCAGTGGCGTCAAGGTCGATGGCGCACGCGAGCCCTGCGAGCGTGCCGTGGTGGCTTGCTGCAGCCGCGCCGGCAATGCCTGCACCGTCGCCCGCCACGTAGAGCCGCGGGCGTGACGTGCGGCCGTCCTGGTCGGCGACGGCGATCCAGCCGCCCGCTTGCCGCGAGTACCGGTGTTCGGCCCGCAGGAGGCGCGTGATCTCGGTTGACGGGGTCAAGCCGTGACCGACAGCGATGCAGTCGGCGACCACGCTGCGGCGTTTTCCGGAGACGGGGCGCCCCGCCGCGTCGCAGGGCGCAAGGGTCGCGCGCAGCCCGTCATGGGCTTGCTCGACTTTGACGATGGTGTGGTGCGAAAGAATGGGCGCGCCCGCGCGGCTGATATCTTGCCACCAGTGAAACCCTTCGCGCATCAGGTCAGGGCGCGACATCATGGCGGGCAGTGTGCGTCCCCAGTCGCCAAGGCCTGCCATATCCGCAATCGCCTCGACCTTGCCGCCGCCTTCTATGGTCTTCGCCGCGACGGCCGCGAGCAACGGCCCGCAGCCGGCAACTAGCGTCGAGCGGCCCGGCAGGATGCCCTGCGATTTAAGGAGGATTGTCGCGGCGGCGAGTCCGATAACACCGGGTGTGGTCCACCCGTCGAAGGGCACGATACGTTCCGTGGTTCCCGTGGCGACAATCAGCGCGCGCCCAGTGCAATGCATGGGACAGGCTGGACCGGCGGCATCGACGCGGTAATCCGCTGTGACGGCCCATACCACGTGATTGAAGTATGTAGCGACTGCACTTTGAGCCAGTTCGCGCCGCAGGGTGTCGCCGGGTTGCTCCGCTTGCTGGTCCGCGCTCAACGGCGCCACGGCGCTGACCGGCGCGCGATAGACCTGGCCGCCGGCCGCCGCGTTCTCGTCGAACAGCGCAACCTTGAGACCCGCCGCCGACGCCGCCAGCGCTGCATTCACACCAGCCGGTCCGCCGCCGAGCACGAGGACGTCGAAGTCAGGCATCGCTGCCGGCCTCCGGTACCTTCTCAACGTGCATTCCATCAGCGACCGCGGTCCGGCACGCAAGCACGCGGCAGCCATCGACCATGACCAGGCATTCCTGGCAAGACCCCATCAGGCAAAACATCCCGCGCGGCGCACATTCACGCGGACTCGTACGCAAGGTCTTCGTCCCCGACGCGAACAGGGCGGCCGCCACACTTTCGCCGACGCGGGCCGACGCCGGCTGGCCGTCGAAGAAAAACCAGACAGTAGCGGCGTGGCCTGTTTTATTGATGCGCATGGTCTCGGCATTCAGCATGGGACAGCCTCCCTTGACAACTAATTTCGTCGATGTTTTTATATTATCGTATACGGTTCGTATACGTAAATTGGTCAAAATTAAGAGAGTCCGGGAGTACCCGAACCGCACGCCAGAACTGTGAGCCATCTTCCCGAACCCTTTACGGAGTTACCGCATGAAATCCCTGATTCTCATGAGCCGCCTGCTCGCCGTAGGTCTTGCCGCTTGCTCGTTGCTCGGCTCGTTCGACGCCAGCGCCCGCACGCTCGACGAAATCATTGCATCGAAGAAAATCGTGTTCGGCATTAACCCGAACCTGCCGCCGCTCGGCACCTATGACGCGAAGAACAACATCGACGGTTTCGATGTCAGCATCGCGAAGAAGATTGCGGACTCGCTCGGCGTCAAGCTTGAAATTGTTCCGGTGGGGTCCAATGATCGCGTGCCATTCCTGATGACTGACAAGATCGACGCGGTGATGGGCGGCATGACGCGCAACGCGGACCGCCTGAAGGTGATCGATTTCACCGACCCGGTGAATACGGAAGTGCTCGGTGTCCTGACGACGCAGGCGAAGCCCTTCACGGACTGGATGCAGTTGAACGATCCGGCGGTGCGTCTCGTTCAGGTACGTGGCACGACGCCTATCCCGCTGATCCAGGAAAAGCTGCCCAAGGCGCAACTCCTGATCCTCGACAACTACCCGGACGCCGTGCGCGCGATTGCCCAGGGCCGCGCCGATGCATTGATCGACGTGCTCGATTTCATGCTGAGCTATACGAAGAACTACCCGACGAAATGGCGCGTGGTTGACGCACCGATCGAAGTGGACTACGACTGTATCGGCGTGCAGAAGGGCAATACGGCGTTGACGCAGCGCTTGAACAAGGAAGTTAATGCGTTGCACAAGAGCGGCTTTGTCGCCGCGAGCTGGAAGAAATGGTTCGGCAGTGCGATGCTGCATGATCCTACCGCTGCCCCTGCACAGTAAGCGAAACCGACGGCAGCGCTGCGGTCGTGACGAACGGACGAGCGCTGCGCATCCGGCGGGAGCCACTATTCGATGACCCTACATTTCGAGCCCATTCTCCAGCAGTGGCCTTATCTGCTTGGCGGTGCATGGCTCAGCCTGCAAATTGCCGTGCTCGCGTTTGCGTTCGGCATGGTCATCGGCCTCGTATGCGCTTCTGTGTTGCGCTACGGGCCGGTGTTTTTGCGCAGGGCGGTAACGGCTTATGTGATCTTCGCGACCAACACGCCGCAACTCGTGCAGATCTTCTTCCTGTTCTTTGCGCTGCCCGAGATCGGCGTAACGCTGTCGCCGTTCACGGCGGTGCTCATCGGGGCGACGTTCAACGCGGGCGCGTATCTGTGCGAGATCCAGCGCGCCGGTTTCAATTCGGTCCGGCTGCTGGAAATCGAAGCCGCCGAAGTGCTCGGCTTTTCCACGCCGCAGATCGTGCGGCACGTGATCCTGCCGCACGTGCTGAAAGTGATGTTCCCGCCGCTGTCAAACCAGTTCATTGTCATGACGCTCGGCACGTCGATGGCGTCGATCTTCGGCGTCGAGGAACTGACGGGCCGTACGTACAACCTTAGTTCCCAAACGTATCTCTCCGTCGAGGCGTTCAGCGTGGCCGCGGTCCTGTATATCGCGGTCACGTTGATCGCGACCTTCGCACTGGCGATCATCGGGCGTCATGTCTGCCGCGCCAAAATCAAGGTGTTCTGATGTTCGCTTCCTCACAGGCCGAGATCGCGCAGCTATTTTCCTTTTACAACCTGACGCTACTGTTGGATGGACTCGCTGCAACCTTCGTGCTGTCGGCGCTCGGCTGCTTCGCGGGATTCCTGGCGGGTTTCGTCGTGGCTATTGTCCGCGTTACGCGCTCCCGTGCGATGGCGCCCCTGCGTGCGCTCGCATTCGCCTATTGCTTCCTGTTTCGCCGCATCCCGTTCCTAGTGACGCTGATGCTCGTATTCTTCGCGAGCCAGTCGTCGAAAGCGAATCTCTCGACGTTCGCCGTTGCGTCGCTGAGCGTTTGCCTGATCGCGTCGGCCTACCTTGGCGAGATCATTCGAAGCGGACTTGAATCGGTGCATGGAAACCAGTGGGAAGCCGCGCAGACGATGAATTTCTCGACCTTCGAGACATTGCGCTTCGTGATCGTGCCGCAGGCGTGGCGCGTGGTCGTGCCGCCTACATTCGGCTTTTTCGTCATGTTCATCAAGGACACCGCGCTGGCCTCGCAGATTGGCGTGATGGAATTGACGTCCGCCGGCAAGGTGCTGACCAACAAGGGCTTTTCTTCATGGCTCGTGTACGGAACGGTCTTGATGCTTTATTTCGTGTTGTCGTACCCGTTGTCGCGCTTGGGTAAGCGCCTGGAGAAAAAACTTGCCGCAACTCGAAATCGTTGATCTGAGGGCATCGTATGGGCCGCACACGGTCCTTGAGCGCATCAACCTCTCGGTGGAGAAGGGCGAGATCGTCAGCCTGATAGGACCTTCCGGGTCGGGCAAGAGCACGCTGCTGCGCGTTCTGACGGGACTGTTGCCGCCCGAACATGGCACCGTCCGATTGAACGGCAAGCTTGTGAATTATGCGGACAAGGCGGCCGTGCGTGCATTGCGCTCGGAGATTGCGATCGTCTTCCAGCAATACAACCTGTTCCAGAACATGACGGCGCTGGAAAACGTGATGATCACGCCCACCAGGATCAAGGGCTGGCCACGCGAGCAGGTGCAAGAGCACGCCATCAGCTTGCTTACTCGCGTGGGCCTTGGGCATCGGCTGAAAGCGTATCCAGACGAGTTGTCGGGTGGTCAGCAACAACGCGTTGCAATCGCCCGCGCGCTTGCGTT
This sequence comes from Caballeronia sp. SEWSISQ10-4 2, assembly GCF_030464885.1. Taxonomy (GTDB): domain Bacteria; phylum Pseudomonadota; class Gammaproteobacteria; order Burkholderiales; family Burkholderiaceae; genus Caballeronia. The sequence continues at coordinate 25,838 of NZ_JALPRJ010000073.1, forward strand.
GAAGCCGAACGTGCTGTTCCTCGATGAAGTCACGGCGGCTCTCGACCCCGAACTTGTCACCGAAGTACTCGATACCGTTCGCGCGCTGGCGTCGGAGGGAATCACGATGTTCATCGTGTCGCATGAGATGAGCTTCGTGCGCGAGGTCTCGTCGAAAGTGGTGTTCATGGCAGGCGGTCATGTGATCGAGACCGGCTCGCCGCAGCAACTCTTCGATGCCCCGCAGGAAGTTCGCACGCGCGAATTCGTCGGCAAGATCCTGCGTCACTGATGAATGCGATCGCCGTCATTGCCATCAGCGTTGCGTTAATCCTTTTCAAGTTTTCCAAGTCACCATGAATGAAGATCTGCTTACATTGACCCTGCTGGAAACGGTCGATCGCCACTTCGCTACCGAAGTCGACTTTCTGGCAGCGCTCGTGCGCAAGCCCTCGGACAATCCACCCGGCGACTGCGCGAGCCATGCAGAGATGACCGCGCTTGCGCTTGAATCGTTTGGCTTCACGGTCGAACGCCATCCGGTCCCACACGCCGATGTCACGCGTGCCGGCATGATCAGCGCAACGAATCTGGTCGTGCGGCATCGTTTCGGCGATGGACCGGTCATCGCGCTGAATGCGCACGGCGATGTCGTTCCGCCAGGCGACGGCTGGTCCACCGACCCCTATGGCGCCGAAATCCGCGATGGCTGGATGTTCGGGCGGGGCGTGGCGGTATCGAAGTCGGACTTCGCGACCTATGCGTTCGCGTTGAAGGCGTTGATCGAAAGCCGGGCGGAACTTCATGGGACCGTCGAGTTGCACCTGACCTACGACGAGGAAAGCGGTGGCCTGATCGGTCCGGCGTGGTTGCTGAAGGAGGGTATCGTCAAGCCCGACTACGCGATCTGCGCCGGCTTCTCCTATTCGATCACCACCGCGCACAACGGCGCGATTCACCTCGAAGTGATCGTGCGCGGCAAGTCCGCCCACGCAGCACGGCCCGACACCGGACACGATGCTTTGGAAGCTTCGACCGCGGTGCTCAACGCGCTTTATGGACATCGCGAGGTGTTGAAGACCATTCGATCGAGCACACCCGGCATCGATCATCCGACGCTTGTGGTTGGCTTGATCGAAGGCGGGATCAATACGAACGTGGTGCCGGACAAGGTCCGCTTGCGCCTGGACCGGCGCGTGGTGCCGGAAGAGAATCCGCAAGCCGTGGTGTCGCAGCTAAAGACCTTGATAGAAGAAGCGGTGGCCGGTTTGCCGGGCATTCTCGTGGAGGTGCGTGAGGTGCTGGTGACCTCGCCGCTGCGTTCCATCGACGGGGCAGAGCGCTTGTCGGCGGCATTGCAACGCGCCGCGAAGACGACGCTGCGGCAGGATATCCCGACCGAAGGTGTGCCGCTTTACACCGACGCCCGGCTGTACTGCGAAGCAGGCGTTCCAACCGTCATCTATGGCGCGGGGCCTCGCACGCTGCTGGAAGCGAACGGTCATCGAGCCGACGAACGCGTGGCGCTGGACGATCTGCGTCTTGCCACCAAGACGATCGCGCTCGCACTTGCGGATCTGCTGGCGCGAGCCTGATCGGACAGATCCGGTTCAGACACCGCTGCCTTCACTCAGGCGGTCGACCACGAAACGGCGCAGGTTTTGCAGATGCGTGCGAACGGCGTTGCGTGCGGCATCAGCGTCGTCGGCTGCGTATGCTTCGAGGATCGCAAGGTGCTCCGCGCGATCTTCTTCTATGCGGTTGAATGGCGTGGAGAGTTCGAACAGCCGGCTGTTCGTACGCACCACTTCGATCATCCGCGCGAGCACGTCATTGCCGCTGGCACGCGCCATCATGGTGTGGACCTGGTCGTCGACCTGCCAGTGCTCCTGCTCTTGCTGGCCGCTGCGCAAAGCCTTGATCTTCTTGATCAGTTGCTGGATCTGCTTCTTGTCAATCTTGCCGATGGCCAGGCCGATAGCCTCCGCCTCAAGCAGCTCGCGCACCTTCATTGCCTGAAAATATTCCTGCGCGCCAACGAAGCGCACCGAATAAGAGCGGGCGCCCGCGCGCGCCAGCAGACCCTCGCCCTCAAGCCGCAACAATGCTTCGCGCATGGGCGTGCGGGAGATGTTGAGTTCCTCGGCAAGCCGCCCTTCGACGACGGGGCCGCCGCTGCGTAATGCCTTGTGGAGGATCATTCGCCGCAGAGTCTGGTACGCCAGTTCGCCTAGTTTTTCCGGGGTTGTAGTAAGGGGAGATGCTGTCACGTTGTTTCGCTCGCTTCAGGTGCACGGTATACGTATTGTATGCGATCAAATAGTCATTTTCGTTTCGCGACACCACGCTCGTTGACTGCGAGAACCCCGCGATGCGGCGCGGTCCTGGCGCCTGTCTCGTTCCCGAGAGCGCGTTTGATGAAGGTGGGTGCCAACGCGGGCGAGCGTGCCGCGTGCGTCTCTTTACTGCAGACAATTCGGCCAACCGAGCCTGACTAAAAGGCGAGGGCCTGCATCGAAAACTTCCTGCAGTAAGAGGTCGGAATGGAGTTCGACTATTATTCCGGTTAGTCTGCCGATGGCGCAGCGCTATTTTTCGTGATTCGGGCCGCTGCCAGAAGGCTTTTGCACCTTTGGCCTTTCCCGGGGAAAGTACACTTCTGCCACGCCTTACCGCACGAACGAACAGATCGGAATCGTCATGACCACTCAAATTCCGCTTAACGGGCAATCACCGACATCCGGGCGCGACGTAGTCGCCCCGCGCGGTGTTATCAGCGCAGTGCTTGCGGGGTTGCTTCTGCTGGCAACCATGCTGTTCCTGCTCTCTTTGGGGGCGACGCTGGAGGTGTTGATCGAGAAATACTATTTAGGAACGGTCTCCAGCAAATACGACCCCCTTTTCGCGATGCTCATTCCGGCTACTGGCGGCACCGGTATCGCAGTCCTGGTCTTGCTGCTGCTGCGCATGATAGGCGGTTGGCGCAGGCGCAAGCGCGTTAGATAACGACTATACGGTTGCGCTGTAATGCAAGTCGATCAATGCATTCGCGGCCACCTTGCTGGTGCGCGCCGCCTTAACTTGTTTCGCGCTCGATCAGTTTGAATCCCACGTCGACCACGCGCCGGTCGACTTCGCCATCCTGGATCCGGTCGACTAACAGCGAGGCGGCCAGTTTTCCAATCCGGGTTCCGTCAATCCGGATCGTCGTCAACGGCGGGTCCGTGTCTTTCGCGAAATTCAAATCGCCATAACCGACTACCCGCAACTCCCGGGGAATGTCCATGCCGCGCGCGCGTGCTTCAATCAACGCGCCTAGCGCCAGGATATCCGCGCCGCAGAATACCCCTTCTATATCCGCATGTTCGTCCAGCAGGCTCGCCAGCCCGCGGCGGCCGTCACCCATATTGGCGGGCGACGGTATCGTAACAACGGGAATCGCGACGGCCGGGTCCGTTGCGGCGCCCTTGGCGAACGCCTTGAGGAAGGCCTGTGTTCGCACCTGGGAGCGGCGGTCGCCCGGCGCAATCACCGCAGCCCGCTTTACACCTTGCGCGAGCAAGTGTTGCGCGGCCGCTTTCCCCACCTTTTCGTGCGAAAAACCGACCAGCATGTCGATCGGTTCGCGAGTGATATCCCAGGTCTCCACCACCGGAATCCCGGACTCACGCAGTTTTTGCCGCGCGTGCTGGGAGTGCACGACGCCAGTCAGCACAATGCCCGCTGGCCGCCGTCCGAGGATGGCATCGATCAACGCGTCCTCACGAGACTCGTCGTAGCCGCTTTGACCAATCAGCAACTGATAGCCAGCCTCGGCAAGCTCTGTAGTCAGCGCCTCGACCGTTTCCTGAAAAACAGTTCCCGCCATGGCAGGGATCAGCGCGACGATCAGGCGGCTCCGGTTCGACGCCAGCGAGCCGGCGATCAGGTCAGGCGTATAGCCGGTTTGTTGCACGGCTGCGCGCACACGCTCCAGCGTATTCACCGACACGAGTTCAGGGGTGTTCAATGCGCGCGATACGGTGACTTTAGTGACACCGATCAGGGCCGCCAGATCGCTCAACGTCACGCGCCCGGTATTTTTTCGCGCGCGACGTGCGGTGGAGCGCTCCATTGCGGGAGGTAGGGCCGCGTCTTCGACAGTTCCGGCTATCCCTGTGGCGCTATCCGTTTTCGGTTTGATCATCGACAACGATATGAGAGGTTGAATAAACGTTGATTAGGGAAAACGCGAACATTCAGGCAACAAGAAGCATATTACTATGCGTCCAATGTTACCGGTTACATAAACCGGTAACATAGTATCCACGAGACAAAACGTGATTGCAGGAGAATTGCTCATGCCGCAGGCCACCGACGCCGCCATAGCCCCCTTGATTCGCCTGCACGGCTCGGACAACGTGCTGATTGCCCGCGAGGCCTTGTCGCTGGGCCGGCAGGTCCAGCTGGGCGACACCGACGTGCGCGTCCGGGCGCAGGTCCAGGCGGGCCACAAGATTGCCGCCAGGGCGATCGCGCGTGGCGAAGCAATCCGCAAGTATGACACCGTGATTGGCCGCGCCGCGCGGGATATCGAGGCAGGCGACCATGTGCATACGCATAACATTGAACTGATCGATTTCGAGCGCGACCCGGGTTTTGGCCTCGATGTCCGTCCGGTCGACTATGTGCCGCAAGCCGAACGCGCAAGCTTCATGGGTATCGTACGTCCCGACGGAAGAGTCGCTACCCGAAATTTCATCGGCATCCTCGCGTCGGTCAACTGCTCGTCTACTGTCATCAAGAATATCGCCGGGTGGTTCACGCCTGAGCGGCTCGCCGACTATCCGAACGTCGATGGCGTGGTCGCCTTCGCGCAGACCAGCGGGTGCGGGATGTCCTCGCCCAGCGAGCATTTCGACGTACTGCGCCGGACTATCGCGGGTTATGCGCGTCACCCCAATCTCGCAGGCGTCCTGATCGTGGGACTCGGCTGTGAACGCAACCAGGTTTCCGACTTGATGAATTCACAAGGTCTCGAGACGGACGCGTCGATGCGCACGCTGGTGATGCAGGACAGCGGCGGTACGCGCGCGACGATCGAGGCCGGGATTGCGGCGATCCAGAGCATGCTGCCGGCGGCGAACCGTATTGAACGGCAGCCGGTCAGCGCCAGTCATTTGAAGATCGGCCTGGAGTGCGGTGGGTCCGACGGGTTTTCGGGCATCAGCGCCAATCCCGCGCTTGGCGCGGCGATGGATATTCTGGTGCGCCATGGCGGCACGGCGATCCTGTCCGAGACGCCGGAAATCCACGGTGTCGAATACATGCTGACGCGCCGCGCGGTGACGCCTGAAGTCGGTCAGAAATTGCTCGATCGGCTCGCCTGGTGGGAGCGCTACACACACGGGCACAACGGCCAGTTTAACGGTGTGGTCGGGCCCGGCAACCAGCAGGGAGGACTGGCGAATATCTTCGAGAAGTCCCTTGGCTCGGCGATGAAAGGCGGCACTACTCCTTTGCAAGCAGTCTATGAATATGCCGAACCAATCGACCAGTCGGGCTTCGTCTTCATGGATTCGCCTGGCTATGATCCGGTCGCGGTCACCGGTCAGATCGCCAGCGGCGCGAACATGATTTGTTTCACGACGGGCCGTGGCTCGATGTTCGGCTCGAAACCTGCTCCCACGATCAAGCTCGCCAGCAACACGCCGATGTTCACGCGTCTGCAGGAGGACATGGATATCAATTGCGGCCTGGTGATCGATGGCGAGCGCACCGTGCAGGAGATGGGGCAGGACATCTTCGACCATATCCTGCAAGCCGCCTCCGGGCAGCGCACGAAAAGCGAATTGCTGGGTCTTGGCGACCACGAGTTCGTGCCCTGGCACATGGGCATTGTTAGTTAGGCATCCAGATAACAATAACGGAGACAAGAGATGACTCTCGCGCCGCAAGAACAGGTACGCTCACGTGTGCGCTGGATCGTGGCCGGCATGATGTGGGCGGCGATCGCAATCAACTATATCGATCGAGCCGTGCTGTCCGCTGCCGCGCCCCGGATCCAGTCGGACTTTCACCTGAGCGCCGTGCAGATGGGGGTAGTGATGTCCGCCTTTTTCTGGTCGTATGCGCTGCTGCAACTGCCGGCCGGCATACTCGCGGACCGCTTCGGGCAGAAGAAGGTATTAGGTCTTGCGGTCCTCTGGTGGTCGCTCGCTACCGCCGTCACCGGCTTCGCGACGGGCTTCAAGTCGCTGGTCGCCCTGCGGGTGATGCTGGGTATTGGCGAAGCGGGCGCCTATCCGAGCAACGCCGGTATTGCGTCACGCTGGTTTCCCCGTAACGAAAGGGCGACGGTGGCCGGCATCTTCGACAGCGGCTCGAAACTCGGCGGCGCCGTTGCGCTTCCTTTGATTGCGGTCATGCTTGCCGTGTTCGACTGGAAAGTGACGTTTGCGATCACGGGTGCGTTGGGCATCGTATGGTGCCTTGTCTGGCAGTTCATATTCAGGGATTCGCCAAGCCAACACCCGCGGGTCAATGCTGCTGAACTTGAGCATATCCGCGACGGACTCGCGCCCAGTGCCGTTGGAGAAAAACGCAATACCGTACCGTGGCGCAAGCTGTTCGCGCATCGCAATATCTGGGCGATGTGCATCGGCTTTTTCATGATCAACTACAACTCGTATTTTTTCATCACCTGGTTGCCCACCTACCTGGTCAAGGAGCGGGGCATGGGTTTGATGGAAATGGGCGTGATGGCCTCCCTGCCTTTGCTGATATCGATGTTCACCGAGGTGCTCGCGGGCTGGGCCTCGGACCGTGTCTACGGTTCGGGCAGGTTGTCGTTGACGGCCACCCGCAAGCTGTTCCTGATTGTCGGGCTCACGATGGCATCGAGTATCGGTCTTGCCGCCTTCGCGCAATCGGCCGTGATGGCAGTCGTGCTGCTGTGCATCGCCAAATCCGGCATGACTGTCGCGGCCTCGCAAGTCTGGGCCTTGCCCGCAGACGTGGCGCCCAAGAACATGGTGTCGATGGTGGCCGGCGTGCAGAACTCGGTATCGAACATGGGGGGCGTTGTCGGCCCGATCGTGACCGGTGCGATCGTCGGTGCGACGGGATCCTTCGTCGCGGCACTGGTGTTCTCGTCGGCGCTGATCGTTCTCGCCATCATCAACTATCTTTTCCTGCTGGGTAAAGTCGACCCCATCGAATTTGAACCCCCTCCCATGGAGTTGGAGAATCATGAGCGGAACAACGCAAACGCCCGCGCCTAACCGTTTCAAGGCGGCGCTCGCGAACAAGGAAGCACAGATTGGTTTCTGGTTGTCGATGGCCGATCCCTACCTGGCCGAAGTCAGCGCGACCGCCGGCTTCGACTGGCTGCTGATCGACAACGAGCATGCGCCCAATGACGTACGGACGACCTTGTCGCAACTGCAGGCCGTCGCTCCGTACCGTGGCGAAGCCGTGGTGCGGCCGGTCAATGGCGATGTGGCATTGATCAAGCGCCTGCTTGATATCGGCGTACGCAACCTGCTGGTGCCGATGGTCGATACCGAGGAGCAGGCTCGCTCGATGGTGTCCGCCGTTCGATATCCGCCGCACGGGATTCGCGGCGTCGGGAGCGCGGTCGGCCGGGCGTCGCGCTGGAGTAGCCGGAAGGATTACCTCGATGTCGCCGATGAAGAAATCTGCCTGCTGGTGCAGGCGGAAACCGTCACCGCCTTGTCGAGCCTGGATGCGATTTGCGCGGTGGACGGCATTGATGGCGTCTTTATCGGGCCGGCTGACCTGGCCGCCTCGATGGGCTATCGCGGTAAAGCGGGTCACCCTGAAGTGCAGGCCGCTATCGACGGTGCGATCAAGAAAATAGTCGCGTCGGGTAAAGCGGCCGGGACGCTGACTTCCGATCCGGCGCTGGCGCGGCATTACCTCGAGCTGGGCTGCACGTTTGTTGCGACCGGCATCGACATCCTGATTCTCGCCAATGGTGCACGCAAGCTCGCCGCGGACTTTGGCAGAGGCACCTAGCCGACGAGCGGCACCCGTCAATTTCGATTCGATTTCGAAATCTCGCCACAAGAAAAGCGGAGACGACGCCATGCCGAAACAGGATCGCCACGCCGTGTCGTACGTACCCGTTGAAGGAGACATACGATGAACGATCACGCCAGCTTGCTCAGGAAGCATTGGCATATCATCTTCGCGGCAACCGCGGGATGGGCGCTCGATGCATTCGATTTCACCATCCTGCTGTTCCTGATCCCGCATCTCGGCAAGGTGTTCAATGTCGGTTTGCCACAGATGGCGCTGGTCGTGACAGCCACCGGCTTCGCGAAGATCGCCGGAACTATCGGCTGGGGATTTGCCGCCGACCGGTACGGCCGCAAGCTTGCCTTCATGGCTGCCGTATTGTGGTTCTCCTGCGCGTCGGGACTGAGCGGCCTGGCGTGGAGTTATGCCTCGTTCATGGTGATGCGCATCCTGTTCGGAATGGGTTTCGGCGGCGAGTGGACCGCTTCTGTCTCTCTACTGATGGAAACCGTGCCGGAGAAAATCCGGCCACTCGCATCCGGCATCATGGTGGCGGGTTATGAGTTCGGCTACATGCTGGCCGCGCTCGCTTTCCACTTCCTGTTTCCGGTAATGGGTTGGCGCTGGATGTTTTTCCTCGGCATTGCGCCGGCCTTGCTGACGTTGTTCCTGCGGCGCAACGTCAAGGAGTCGGCGGACTGGAAGGAACAGCAGTTGCGCAAACAAGAAGGGCATGGCTTTAAAACCTTCGTCTTCAATCCAGCCGTCGCGCAGGCCTGGGCTTTCTCGGCAGGGTTGAACTTTATGCTGTGGGCTGTGCAGGTGTTGTATCCCACGTTCCTGCTGACCGTTCATCACCTGGATTCAGGCACTATTTTTCCTTTCATCATTGCCTACTCGATCGGCTCGGTGATTGGCAAACCTTTGTCCGGATACGCCGCCAGCAGGATCGGAGAGCGCAGTACGATTGTTATCTTCCTGACGATCGTCGTGCCCACTACAGCGCTCTATACGCTGGTATCAAATCACTTCCTGATGGGTGTGGGCGCCTTCTGCATGGGCATGTTCGCGAATGGGTTGTTCGGTATCCTGCCTTTATACCAGGCGCGTCGTTTCCCTGTGGAAGGGCGGGCGACCGGGATTGGGATCAGCTATGCGATGACCTCCATCAGTGTCATAGCTCCGTATGTAATCGCGTTGGTGACGCCGTCGATGGGACTCAAGTTTGGCATGGCCTCGTTCATTGCCGGCGGCGCGCTGATCGTCATCGCAATCAGTGTCTTCAATACCTCGCGCTGGATGCCGAAGGATCTCGCCGATGAAGCGGCGGGGGCAGCCCGTGACAGTGGCGTCGGGGAAGAAGGGTTGGCCGCAGGCAACGCTGCGCATTGATCGCCTGGAAACCAGCCATCATCAAAGGCTGGTCACGTTAGCCGCAGGCACGGATGTGAAGGTCATGCAAATCTTGCCGCCTTGACGCACATTGGCGTACCGATCGACACGGCATCAACCTGCTCCAACGGTTTGCCACTGTCCGGATCAAGGCGCAAAGACACAAGTACATCACTATCCTGATTAGACACCAGCATGAATTTTCCCGAGGGCGAAAGGGTGAAGCTGCGTGGGGTTTTGCCGCCGCTATCCTGCCTGACACCAGTGAGGATCGTGCCGTCTTTCTCATCGAGCGCATAGGTGAGAACGCTGTTGTCACCTCGGTATGTCGCATACAGGAAGCGGCCGTTTGCAGATACACACAGGTCCGCGGCGAAGCTCGGGGCTGCATCCGGAGGAAGTCCGTCGACTGACTGAAGCAGTTGCAGCGTGCCGGTCTCGCTTTCATAGGCGAGCCGGCATAGGGTGTTGCTGAGCTCGTTGATGACATACGCGATCGCGCCATCCGGATGAAACACAAGATGCCGCGGACCTGAGCCCGGCGCCATCCGCAGTGGCGCGATATCCGTTTGCGCGAGACGCCCGCTTGTGGCATCGAGCTCGTAAGTAATCAACTGATCGCCCCCCAGATCCGGCACAACCACGAAGCGATTGTCCGGGCCAGGCACGACGCAATGCGCATGGGGCACCGCTTGCCGGTCCGCCCGCGGGCCTGCGTCGTGGTGCGAAAACTCGCTGATCGCAGGCGTCAGGCTTCCGTCAGCCATGATCGAAAAGCTCGCAACGTGTCGACCCGGCACTTCACCGGGTGTTTCGTGTGAATAATTCGCGACGAACACGCATGTGCCTTGGTGATCGGTATTGCAATGTGCGGTCAGGCTGCCCCGCGTGGTCTGTCTGGCACCCACCAGAGTCAGCGAACCGCTGGCCTTGTCGATCCGGTAGGCGCTGATCAATCCCTCCCGCCAGCCGAATACCTCGCTCGTCGCATACAGCATGCCGGGCTCCGGAAGCACCGCGAGATACGTCGGGTTGGGTGTGTCGACAGTATCGGCGAGCCAGCTTAGCTTGCCAGTAGTTTCGTCGAATGCGAACACCGAGATGCCTTTGCCGTTAGCCGCCGCAAAGTGAGGCACAGCCTGGTTCAGGCAGCCCACGAAAACCAGAGTAGTAGCCGTCATCGCACTCTCCACATGGAAAATACCTACTTGTATGGTAGTAGGGCGTATTCTACCATTCACCCATCCCAATAAAAACCGGTAGCCGATCCCGGCCATACCGCACGGCGTGCCCGGCGCACGTTCAACCTCAAGTTCAGGAGACAATAGTGCAACTCAACAGGACGTTTGTATCGGGAATCGCCAGTGTGATGCTGCTGGCGGTGAGCGGCGCCGCGAGTGCGGCGGTGGCGACGGGCGACACATCGAAAGACAAGATTGCGTTGTCGAACAGTTATGCCGGCAACACCTTCCGTCAGCAGCAACTCAAAAGCTGGGCACAGACCGCGGAGGGTGCGAAGAAGGCGGGGATCATCGCAGAAGCACCTGCGTTCACCACGGCCGAAAATCAGGCGACCGAACAGGCGCAACAGATCCAGAACCTGGTTCTGCAGGGATACAAGGCGATCGTCATCAATGCTGCATCGCCGACCGCACTGAACGGTGCCGTCAAGCAGGCATGTGCTGCGGGCGTCGTCGTCGTATCGTTCGACGGAATCGTCACCGAACCGTGCGCCTACCGGATCGCTGCGGACTTTCACAAGATGGGCGCGGTGCAGGTCGACTTCCTCGCGAAAAAGCTCGGCGGCAAGGGCAACCTGCTCGAAGTGCGGGGCCTGGCCGGGGTATCCGTCGACGACGAGATTCATCAGGGCATCGTCGACGAGGTCAAGAAATATCCGGGCATGAAGATTGTCGGCTCAGTCTATGGCGCCTGGACGCAGACAGTCGCGCAGAAGGAAGTTGCAGGCATCCTGCCATCCTTGCCGCAAGTCGACGGGGTTGTCACCCAGGGCGGCGATGGGTACGGTGTCGCGCAGGCTTTCCGTGCGGCCGGCCGCAGCACTCCGACCATCATCCTCGGTAACCGTCAGGAGGAGCTGGCGTGGTGGAAATCGCAGGGTGTCGATGCGTACCAGACGATGTCGATCGCGGCCGATCCGGGCTCGTCGACGTTCGCGTTCTGGGCCGCGCAGCAGATCCTGGCGGGTAACAAACTGCCGCACGACATGTCGCTTCCGACACTGACCGTCACGCCCGCCTCGCTCTCGACGGTGTTGTCGACGACAGCGCCCGGCACCGTTGCAAGCAACGTGTTCACGCGTGAGCAGGTGGTCGGCGCGGTTGAATCGTCGAAGAAATAGCGTTGCCGCCGCCGGTGCCGTCAAACGCGCCGGCGCTCACCGGTTGAACACTCATCCTTGTATGGTTGGCCCCATGAACCATTCTGAAAGCACAGTGCTCGGTGCGCCGTGCGTCGAAGCGATACCGGAACGACTATTGTCATTACGGGGCGTGGATGTGAAGTTCGGCAACGTATGCGCTTTGCAAGGGGTCGACTTTGACTTCGTCGAAGGCGAATGTGTGGCCATTGCGGGACACAACGGTGCGGGCAAGTCGACGCTGATGTCGGTGTTGGCCGGTGCACGCCGCGCGAATGCCGGGTCGGTACAGATCGACGGTGCGAGCTTCGAGTGCGGATTCGATGCCAACCAGGCGCGCGCGCTAGGGATTCGATGCGTGTTTCAGGAACTGTCGTTGTGTCCGAATCTCACGATCGAAGAAAACATGCGGGTGGTTCATCCGCAACTGAAACACTTCGGATGGCGCAAGCGCGCTGGTGCGATTATCGAAGCACAGCTCGATGCGATTTTTCCCGGACACGGGCTTCGCGGAACAGACGTGGTCGGCGATCTGTCGCTGACCCAGCAGCAGATGGTGGAAATCGCCCGCGGTTTTGCGCGTGTCGACACGCCCGTGCGTCTCGTGATTCTGGATGAACCCACCTCGAGCCTCGACAAATACACGTCCGAACAACTGCTTGCCTACATCCGGCAGAGTGCGGCAGACGGTGTGACCTGCATCCTTATCACACACATGCTGGAGGAAATGCTGCGCAGCGCTGACCGGGTCATGGTGATGCGCGACGGCAAGGTGGTGTCGACACTTGCCGCTGCGAACCTCGACAAGGAGCAGATCATCCGGGCGATGGGCCAGTTTGTCGAAGGAGGCGTGACGCCTGTCCAGCGAGCGGCCAAGACAGACGGTGCCGCTGCAACCTTGCGGTGGAAGGTGGGTCTGGGCAAGCGCACGAGCATTGACGCGGTGCGGGGCACCATTGTTGGTTTCGCCGGACTGGCGGGACAGGGACAGACTGCGCTGCTTCACGAGATTTATGCGGAGGTGCGCAAACGCCGCTCGCAACAGGCCGTGGCGTTCGTCGCGGGAGACCGCCGTGCAGACGGTGTATTCATCGACTGGACCATTGCGCAGAATTTCGATATCCGCCGGCTATACAACCGTGACAGTCCAACCTGGATCGATAGCGGCGCGCTGCGCGATCTGTTCGACACCTGGGCCAGGAAGATCAACATTCGCGGCGCGGCGCCCACGGAAAATATCCTGTCTTTAAGCGGGGGCAACCAGCAGAAGGTGCTGTTCGCTCGCGCACTTGCGTCCGACGCGGATCTCGTGTTGATGGACGATCCCATGCGCGGTGTCGACATCGGCACCAAGCTTGAAATCTATGCGTTGCTGCAGGCCGAAGCCGCAAAGGGCCGCACCTTCATCTGGTACACGACTGAAAACGACGAGTTCGCCTACTGCGATCGAACCTACGTGTTCCGCGCTGGCAAGGTTACGCGCGTGCTGGATCGTAGCGAATATACGGAAGAAGCCTTGCTTGCAGCGAGTTTCGAGGAGGTGACATCATGATTCAAGCGGTCAGGCAGCGTGCGCGCCGACTCGATCTGCGTTCAGTTCTGCCGGTGGCGTCGCTGTTCGCGGTGCTGCTCCCGATGGTTGCTGTGCAGCCGAATACGTTCAGCTATTTCGGTGCGGTGATGTTGCTGAACCTTGGCGTGCCGATCGTGTTTGCAACGCTTGCGCAACTCGCCGTGATTACCGCCAACGAGCTCGATCTCTCGATCGGGCCATTCGTGAGTCTCGTCGCATGCATCGGCGCCACCTTGCTGGTGCGTTCGCCGTGGCTTGGCTGGGCCGCCCTCGCTGGCTGCGTCGTTCTGTATGCGCTGGTCGGTGCGCTGATCGAATACCGGCGTATATCGTCGGTGGTGGTCACGCTCGGCCTGTCATTTGTGTGGAATGGGCTCGCGGTGTTGCTGTTGCCCTCTCCGGGCGGTACGAGTCCGGGGTGGCTCTCGACGTTGATGGGCTTTCAGTCGCCGGTCATTCCCGCGCCCTTGCTCTGGACTGCCGCGATCGGGATTGGCGGCCACTTCCTGCTGATGCGCTCGTCTGTCGGCGTGGGGCTGCGCGGGGTGGGTGGCAACCCGGGCGCGATGCGGCGGTTCGGCTGGTCGGTAATTCGGTCGAAGGCCATTCTGTTCGGATGCTCGGGCTTGCTCGGCGTATGTTCCGGCCTAACCTTGCTGGGTCTCGCGACTTCAGCCGATGCCAATATCGCGCTGCGCTATACGCTGCTGTCGGTGGCCGGCGTGATCCTGGGCGGAGGCGAGTTTGTCGGTGGTCGCGTTTCTGCGCTAGGCGCCGTTCTCGGTGCGATTACGCTGACGCTGGCTTCTTCATTTCTTTCGTTTCTGCAAATCGCACCGGAATGGCAAATTGGTCTTCAGGGCATGATCCTGATCGCAGTGCTTTCGTTGCGTTTGGTATTTCGTGGCAGGGGAGCACGGCGATGAGGACCACGCTTGCGATTCGCGATACCCCGTGGCTCTGGTCGGTTGCCGGTGCGCTTTTGGTGGGCGTGGTGACCAGTGCCGGGCTTGGTTTGAGCACGGCGGCCAATATGTTTTCCGCTGCATCCGCGTTTGTGGTGTTTACGGTGCTGGTCGGGTTAGGGCAGATGCTGGTGGTCACGAGCGGCCCTGGCAATATTGATCTTTCGATTCCTGCGACCATCGCACTGTCCGGCAGTGTCGCGATGCGCGTGATGGCCACCCATGACAGTGCAATCGTGCTTGGCATTGCTACGGTCGTGGCGATGGGTATTGCCATTGGCCTGTTCAACTACCTGCTGATCCGGCTGCTGCGGATTCCTCCTATCATCGCCACGTTGTCTTCCAGCTTCGTTTTGCAGTCGATCGCCATCAGCCTCGGCCGGGGTGGGGCCGCGCCTCCGCCTGCGCTGGAGAACTTTGCGTTAAGCCGTCTCGAAGGGGTGTCGAGTCTTGCATTTGTCGCGCTGCTGATCACGATACTGACGGGGGGCGTCCTGTTCAGGCTGGTACAGGGACGCAGCCTGTCGGCAGTCGGCCAGAACGCGCGCGCAGCGAATCTCGCAGGTGTGCGGGTCGAGTGGGTCCGTTGTGCAACGTATGTCGCCTGCTCCGTTCTTGTGGCGTTGTGCGCATTGCTCCTGGCCGCATTTTCGGGTGGGGCGACGCTCGATATGGGGGCGGACTACATGCTGCTGTCGGTGGCGGTGGTGGTGATAGGCGGAACCCAGGTGTCAGGCGGCCGCGCGAGTCCGACCGGCGTGTGGGGCGCAGCCTGTTTCCTGTTTCTGATCAACGCGCTGCTGAACGCGAGCGGCACTGGCGCGGGCGTGCGCGCGATCATCTACGGGGCGTTGATCATCGGCGTGACAACAATAGCCGGTGGGGCGGCTGCTGCGCGCCGGTGAATGGGGTTGGTGGTCGGGGGGGCGCCGGGTGGTGCTGCTCAGGCCTGTGGTCATTCTATTTATCACTATTAGCCACTGTGCGTGGCGGCACTTCATTTCTTTTTCCA
>NZ_JALPRJ010000074.1 GCF_030464885.1 Caballeronia sp. SEWSISQ10-4 2
GCTAATAGTGATAAAGAGAACAGCTAAGACATAACGACCGCAGACGCAGAAAGCACCAACCCGGCGCCACCCCCGACCACCGCCCCCCCCCAAAAACCCCGCCCAACCAGAACCCCGAGTGCGAACGAAAACCAACGCTCATGTCTTCGCTATCTGCGTATCCGAGATCGCACGCACATCGATCCGCCTTGGCAGAATCGCATCGCGAAAGGCGATATCCGCAACCCGCTGCAACGCGACAATGTCATTGTCCGCGACAAAACGCTGCTTCAGCGCGGATCGAGCAGTGATGGTCTTCGCAGCATCGTAAGGAAGCCGGGTCAGCAACGCGTAGACATGCGCGTACGCATCGGGGTTGGCCACGGCCCAATCACCCGCGCGCTGCAAACGCTGGAGCACATCTGCAATGGCGAGGCGCTTCAGGGGATCGGCGGCAGCCGCCCCGGACGCCGTCACGAAACCCAGACCGCTATTGATCCCGGTGCCATCCCGCAGCACCCGTGCGCCACGCTGAACTGCGGTCCCGAAGTACGGATCGAAGGTTGCCCATACGTCGATGCTTCCCGATTCGAATGCGGTAAACGCATCGACCGGCAAGACGAATCGTACCGAAACGTCGTTACGCGAGAGGCCCGCTTCGGCGAGCGCGCCATAGAGCTGAAATTGCGAAATGCTGCCACGTGCCGATGAAACGAACACCGTGCGCCCCTTGAGTTCCGCCACGCTGCGCAGCTTCGAATCCGCCGGAACGAGGATGCCCAACTGCGCGCCCGAACCGACGCGCGTCGCAACGATCTTGAGCGTCGGGTCGCCGACGGCAGCCGCCAGCACCGGCAAATCGCCTGCAGGCGCCAGGTCGACGGCGCCCGCACGCTGCGCTTCAAAGAGCGGCGCGGCACCCTGGAAATTAGCCCACTTAAATGTATACGGCGTGCCGTCGAGAACCTTGGCGGCCTCGGCTAGCGCGCGCGTACCGCCCGCCTGATCGCCCAGCACAAGCGTGACGGAGCCCAGGGCCGCATCCGCAGCCCTGGCGGCTTGGGACGCGAAACCACCAAGCGCGGCGACGGCCGGCGCGGCGCCAAGCAAGCGCAATACGCGCCGCCGTCCAGCGGAAACATCAGAAACATCGGGACCATCGGAACCAGAAATTTGCATAAATCCTCGCAGGCGAAATCAACGCCCAGAGTAGCGACGCCGCACCGCCTTGAGAATTATTCAATTCCGATATGGTTATGACCGACGGATACTTAAGCAACGCAGGTTTCAGCGTGATGCTTAACGCGCTTAGCGGCACGCGTCGGCTTAGGCCACGCTAAGCGATCCACAAGAAAAACGGTGACGACGACCCGCAACGCCGCCGCAGCTTCCATCGCCCCTTCTCCGAAAAAATATTGACAACCTATCTTAAGATATATATCTTAAGATGTGTTTTACGATATTAAAGGAGCTCCGCCATGAGACATCACCGAAGCCGCGACTTCGCACACCCGCACGCCGGATTCGAATCTTCAGACCGTTTTTCCCTGCATGCGCTGTGGCATGCAATCGGACGCCACCACCACCGCCATCACGACGACAGCCGGTTCCCCGGCGCCCCGGGAGGATTCGGTGGAGGCGGTGACGACTGCATGCCGCGCGGTCGCAAATTTACGTCCGACGATCTTCAATTGCTTCTGCTTGCGCTTCTGGCCGAACAACCGCGCCACGGCTACGAGTTGATCAAGGCGCTCGAAGTTCGATCGAACGGTTTCTATAGCCCGAGTCCGGGCATGGTCTATCCAGCGCTGACTTATCTGGAGGAATTGGGCTATGCAACGGTTGAGGTAGAAGGCAATCGTAAGCGTTATGCCTTAGCCGATCCCGGCCGCGATTATCTGGCGGCTAACCGGGAACGCGTCGACCTGATGCTGGCCAAGCTAAGCCATTTCGCCCGCAAGATGGATTCGGTACGCCGCGCGTTTGCAGGCGAAGCACCCGATGAAAACGCGGACGCTAACGGCGACAGCAACGCCTGGCTGCCCGAGTTTATCCAGGCGCGCCGCGCGCTTAAGCACGCGCTGCTGATTCGAACCGACGCCCCCGCTAGCGAGCAACGCCGCATCGCAGCCATCCTTGCGCGCGCTACCGCCGAGATAGAAGGCAAAGCCGCCGGCGATGCGGCATGAACCAACACTCAAGAGTCACAAGAGAAAGCACAATGCAAAACAGACCCGATCTGGCGGTCGGCCGTGTCCGCCATCAACTTAAATTCCGCTTGGCTCAAGTCAAGCGCGTGCAACCGCTGACGCCCCATCTCGTGCGCGTCACGTTAAGCGGCGACGATCTCCACGACTTCGAATCCGCGTCTTTCGACGACCACATCAAGGTCTTCTTTCCGCCGCCCGGAGCCGACAAACCCGTCATGCCCAGTGCTGGTCCGAACGGTCCGGTTTTTGCCGACGACCAGCCGCGGCCAATCGCTCGAGACTTCACACCGCGTCGATACGATCGCGAAGCGGGCGAGCTGGATATAGAATTCGCGCTGCACGAGGCGGGACCGGCCGCTATCTGGGCCGCGCAAGCCCAGGTTGGACAGTACCTGGGAATCGGCGGCCCGCGTGGCTCCTTCACCATTCCCACCGGTTTCGACTGGCATCTGCTGATTGGCGACGAGACGGCGCTGCCCGCCATCGCACGTCGACTGGAAGAGTTGCCGTCGGGAACACGCGTTGCAACGCTGATCGAAGTGGAAGATCCGTCGGCACGAATCGATTTCGCGACACAGGCTGACCTGTATGCCGAGTGGCGCTATCGCAGCGAATCGGACTTCCCCGGCGGCGCCTTGTTGCTGGCCTTGCGCGAGATGTATCTGCCGACCGGCGAAGGGTATGTCTGGGCCGCGGGCGAAGCCACGATCATGCGCGCAGTGCGTCAGCACCTATGCACGGAACGCGGTATCGACAAGACCCGTATTCGCGCCGCGAGTTACTGGAAACGAGGCGTGGAAGCCGTTCACGAATCGATCGACGACTAACTCGCGTCTCCGCCGCTTTAGCCGCTGGAATAGAATTAATAAGGATAGCTATATGTATAGTCTAGACGCAAGCCGCGAGCGGCACCTTCTTTGGTTGCTCGCGCTCACACAGTTCACCATCATCATGGACTTCATGATCATGATGCCGCTCGGCCCGCAGATCATGCGGAGCTTTCAGATATCACCGGCCGCGTTCGCCACCGTGGTTTCAGTCTACTCGTGGTGCGCAGGTCTCTCGGGCCTGTTCGCTGCCACTTATATCGACCGATTCGATCGCCGCCGTCTTCTGTTAGCGGTGTACGCGCTGTTCGCGCTGTCGAACCTGGCCTGCGCCTGCGCCACCAGCTTTCCCATGCTGCTGATCGCGCGAGCTTTTGCAGGCATCACCGGTGGCGTGCTGGGGTCGGTCATCATGGCGATCGTCGCGGACGTCATTCCTGCCGCCCGGCGCGGCGCCGCGACCGGTACGATCATGACAGCCTTTTCGCTGGCGGCGGTCGCGGGCGTACCGGCAGGCGTTCTGTTGGGCGCGCATTTCGGATGGTTCGCGCCGTTCATCTTGCTGACGGCATTGTCGATCCTGATCTGGCTGGGCGGGATGCGCATCGTGCCTTCGTTAGCCGAGCACCTGAACCGCAAGCAACCCGCTTTAAGCAGCGTGCTACCCGCGCTTTGGCGGCTGGTTTCGACCCCGCGCTACCTCAACGCGTTTGCACTAACCTTCATCGCAATGGCTTCGCAGATGCTGGTGATCCCGTTCATCTCGCCTATGCTCGTGGCCAACCACGGCGTGGCTCCCGCACAGTTGTCATGGCTTTATATGGCGGGCGGCGCCGCAACGTTCTTCACATCGCGGCTCGTCGGCCGGCTCTCCGATCGCTATGGCAGCCGCCGGATATTCCGCGTGATGGTGGTCCTGTCCTTGCTGCCCGTGCTGTTCATGACTCACCTGCCGGGCTTGCCGTTTTTCGCCATGGTGTTGCTTTTCCCCGTGTTCATGGTGATCGTGTCCGGACGCATGGTGCCGATGCAGGCGTTGCTGACGACCGTTCCGGAGCCGGCTAACCGTGGCGCTTTCCTTAGCACGAACAGCGCGCTGCAAGCACTCGGAGCGGGTTGCGGGGCGTGGTTGGGCGGACTGTGGCTGTCGATCAGCCCGACTGGAACTATTGAAGGTTATGGTCTCAACGGATGGCTCGCAGCCGGACTCGTATCGTTTGCGGCGATCTGGGTCGGCCGCGTGAAAGCGGCGTCAGAGAGAGCCGTCATGCCCCCCATTGCCGGCGAACCGCTGGGCGAAGCGTAACCAGTACGCCGATAAAGACGAACCCTGAGCAAATGCGCCCACTTTCCCAACATGCAGTCAGGAGACTGCATATGACATCGTCGAACAAAGCGCTGCTCAAGAGCGTGGCGCAACGAAACGCTGCGGCTGTTTTCGCCGCACTGGGCGATGAGACGCGCCTGCGTCTCATCGCCGTCCTGTGTGCCGGAAGCGCGATGTCGATCGCGCAGCGCACGGCCGGCACGGACATCACGCGGCAATCGGTTACCCAGCACCTGCAGGTGTTGGCAAACGCGGGACTGGTCCGCGACGTCAAGGTCGGGCGCGAGCGCCTGTGGGAATTCGAACCGACGCATCTGAAAGCTGCCCGCCGGTCCCTTGAAATGATCGCGCAGCAGTGGGATCACGCGCTGATGAAACTAAAGCTGGCCGTAGAGGATTGATCGCAAGGGGACCCCGGGGCCGCTAGTGCGGCGCGGCAGTCAGCGTCGGTTATCGAAATAACCTGCACGAATCGCGCTGCCGATCAGGTTGAGAATCAGGCGGCCCGCCGTGATGCACGAGATCTGGTTGACGTCTTTCTCAGGCTGAATCTCGACGAGATCCATACCCACCACACGTCCCTTCTTCACGAGGCCATGAATCAGCTTGCGTGCTTGCAGGAAAGTCACGCCACCCGGCGCCGGTCCCGCAACGGCGGGCATGACGGACGGATCGAGGCCGTCGGCGTCGATGGTCAGATAATAGTTGCCGCCGTCAGGAATGCGAGCGAGCACGGCATCCATGCCGACGTCGTGAAGCTCGTACGCGGTAATCAGCTCTGAGCCGTAAGCCTTGGCCGCGCGCAATTCTTCCGGCCGGCCGCTGCCCTGCGCACGCAACCCGATCTGCACGATCTTCGCAACGTGCTTCATCTCCGAGGCCCGACGGATTGGGCTGGAGAGACCGTCACGCACACCGTTCACTTCGTCACGCCAGTCCAGGTGCGCATCGACGTGAACAAGCGTGATCGGGCCGAGGCTGTCGAAGGCACGCAACACGGGCGTCGTAATGCCATGGTCGCCACCCATCACGATCGGCAATGCGCCAGCCGCGAGAAGCTTTCGGACCACCGTTTCCACGCGCTCATAATGGCTGCCGGGGGCAGCCAGGTCCGCGATCACATCGCCGCAATCGACGAAGCGGATATCGTCGCGTTCCTGCAAGAGCGGACCGTCGATATCGAAATCATAGTGACCGGGCGAGCGGACCACGCGATCAGTTGCCTGACGAATCGCCGTCGGTGCGTTGGTCTGGTCATTGGTAAAGTCGGCGGCGGAATACGCGGAGCCGTAAGGCATGCCGAGCACGGCGATGTCCGCATCGAGGTTGTCGAGGTCCAACGCAAGATCCGAGTACAGCAGAGTCTTGTGTCCGGTTTTAGGCGGAACGGTAAGCGGTTTTTTCATGATTAGGTATCCTTTATTTAAAACGAATACATGCGCTGTGATGACCGGCGTCAGACGCGCCGGTAACGGGTTGCGTAGCGCTCCGACCACTGCCCTGCGATGTCGAGCAGCACACTGCATAGCCAGTAGATCAGCGCGGTAGTGCCGAGCACTTCGACATAGGCGAAGGTATCGGCGGTAAGCAGGTTGCTCTGATACGTGAGTTCCGTGAGGCTCATGACGGAGAAGATCGACGAGTCCTTGAACATCATGATCGTGAGGCTGGTGGTGGCCGGTGCGAGATAACCAAAGATCTGCGGCAGCACGACATGACGCTGGACCTGAAGCCCGGTCAGTCCCAGCGACCGCGCGGCCTGGACCTGCCCATGCGCGAGGCTGCCGAACGCAGCGCGCAGGATTTCGCAGAAGTATCCGCCGGTATAGAAAGCGGTAGCAGCGACGCCGATGGCAAATGCGGGCATGGCAACGCCGATTTTCGGCAAGCCGAAGAAGCTTAGATAAACGAGGATCAGGAATGGCACATTACGCACGATCTCTACATAAACCAGCGCGCTCGTCCGCAGCACGCACCACGAGGAAGCGCGAAAATAGGCAGCAATTGTTCCGAGCACGATGCCAAGCGGAATGC
Organism: Caballeronia sp. SEWSISQ10-4 2; assembly: GCF_030464885.1. Lineage (GTDB taxonomy): Bacteria > Pseudomonadota > Gammaproteobacteria > Burkholderiales > Burkholderiaceae > Caballeronia. Next base: position 6,378 of record NZ_JALPRJ010000074.1, read on the forward strand.
CGAGCACGCAGACTTGCGCCGTTACCTTGAGCCCCTTGAGAAGCGGCAGGATGGACGACTCGACGATGCCAAGGTCAATGGACATTGGGCAGCACCTTCGCCACGCGGCGCTCGATCCCACGCGATGCCGACGACGCGAGAAACAGGATCGCGAAGTAGACCACCGCCGTTGCGGAGAATACCTGTAAGGGCAAATTTGTCTGCAGCGTGGCATCACGCGCGACAGTCGCCAGATCATGTACCGCGATAATCGACATCAGCGAGGAAGCCTTCAGCAACATCGTGAATTCGTTGGTCAGCGGCGGTATGGAACGATAGAAAAGCTGTGGAAAAACGATGTAGCGCCACACCTGCACCCGCGGCATGCCGAGTGCCCGTGCGGCCGGGATCTGCCCGCGACCGAGCGAGTTCAGCGCGCCGCGCAGGATCTCCGACACATACGCCGCCGTGTTCAGCGCCAGTGCGAGAATGCCGGCTTGCAACGGTGAAAGGGGCAAGTTGAGCACGGCAGGCAGGACGTAATACGCGACCAGCATCTGGATCAATGCAGGCGTGCCGCGTATCACGCTGACATAGACGATCACGACCCCGGCGAGCGTGCGTCCGCCATGCTGACGCAGGAGCAGCAGCAGCGAGCCGATCACGATGCCGAGCACAAACGCCGCCACGCTTGCTGCAATCGTGGTGATGGCGCCCTCGGCGACATCGTGAAGGAACGGCCCGAGTGCGGCGAGTTGGCTGCTCAGCGATGCAAACATGCCGTGCACTGGCTCAGACCGCGCCTTCGGGCAAATAACCGCTTGTCGGGAGGTTCATCGTGTACCCGAACCATTTCTTCTGCATTTGCGCAAGCTGGCCGCTCTTCGTCAGTTCCGCGAGCGAAGTATTGATGAACTCGCGAATCTCCTTGTCTTGCGGATTCGCGACCCATGCGAGCATCTTCGGCTCACCGATCTTGCCGATCACGCGGAACTGCCCCGGCTCCTTCTTCATCAAAACGGCGACGATGTTCGACGGCATGATTCCCACGTCGAGCGTCTTGTTCGTCAGCGCGACCATCACGTCCGGATACGCCTGAAATAGCTTGATGTCCGCATAACCCGCACCCTTCGCTTTCAGTTGCGTGTCGAGCGCCTGGGCGATCGGTTGTGACGACGAGCCCATCTGCGTGCCGACTATCTTCCCGGCGACATCGTCAGTCTTGGCGACGGCGGTGTCGCTTGCTCGCACGACGAGTACCGTGTCGACCACACCGACCGGCTCGGAGAATGCGAAGCGTTTTGCCCGCTCCGGATTGATGCCGACGCTCGTCGCGACAAAGTCGAACTTGTGCGTCATGAGGCCGGGCAGCAGGCCCTGGAACGGCAGGTTGACCTGATTGAGCGTCACCCCGAGCTTGCTCGCCATGTACTCGAGAATGTCGTGACCGTAGCCCACTACCTTGCCGTTTTCGACGAATTCAAACGGTTCGTAAGCTGCCTCGGTGCCGACGGTCAGCTTGCCGCGCTGGCGGATGTCAGCAAGCGATCCGCCCTCGGCAAACGCGAAAGACGGCATGGCCAGCGCGAGCGAAACGCCCCCTGCCACGGTGAGAAATCTGCGTCGGTCGAGCGTGATCATGGAGTTCCCTGGGAAACGTTGCGAAGCGTCAGTGGGGGAAATGTAGGTAGTCAAAAAAGTTTTGGAAAACCATTTTTTCGTTGATATGGTTCCGGAAACCGAAACCTTTTAGAGCACGCATCGATGAAGAAAATGGACCTGAACGAGCGCGATCTGCGTTCGCTGCGCGTGTTTTGCGCGGCGGCGCAAGCGAGCGGATTCGCGGCGGCGGAGCGCGCGTTGTCGATGTCGAAGGCGTCGATCAGCCGGCACATCAATGAGGTTGAAGCGCGGCTTGGGGTCAAGCTGTGCGAGCGCGGTCCCGGCGGATTCCAGCTTACGGAAGGCGGTGAAGTCGCGTTGCGGGTGGCATTGCAGGCGCTTGAGGCGTTGGAGCGCATCAAGCCGGAAGTCGATGCGGTGCGCGGTGTTTTATCCGGTCCGCTCCTGCTCGGCACGTCCGAGCATGTGATGACGCACGAGGGATGCAGGATCTCCGAAGCGCTGGGCGAACTGCATCGGATTGCACCGCTTGTGCGGCCGACGCTCTCCGTCATGAACTTCAGTGACCTGGGCGCCGCGCTGACCGACCGGCGCGTACAGATCGCCATTCGTGGTGCTTACAAGCGCATTCGGGGGTTTCGGCACTATCCGCTTTTCACTGAAACACATCGGGTGTTTTATCGACCGGCAACTGCGGGCGAGATCCATGCGCATGGCGATACGCGCGCGTTGCCGCTGGTGTATCGGCCTCATCCGTTTGTTGAGGATGCGTTGGCGACGCAAGGGTTCGTGCAGGGGTTGGAGGTAAGCGGACTGGAAGCCGTCGCGATGATGGTGGCCACCGGACGTTATGTCGGGCTGTTGCCGGAGCACTATGCAGCGCAGCTTTCTCCGCGATATGAATTTGCAGTGCTGCCGGAGTCACCGTTTTATTTGATGCCGTTTTGTGCAATCGTCGAGGAGGTTAGGCCCTTGACGCGGGCTGCTGAGGCGTTTTTGAATTTGCTGCTGGAGGCACATCGGTAGGGTGGCCGTTCGCACTGGGGGTTGGGTTTGGGTCTGCCGGTGCGGGTGGTATAGGGTTTGTGCCGGGTTGGTGCTTTCGGCCGTGGTGGTCTGCGTGAGTTAGCTGTTCTCTTTATCACTATTAGCCACTGTGCGTGGCGGCACTTCATTTCTTTTTCCACCGGCGAAAAAGAGACAGAAGCAAAGAAAACGCCTCCCAACAATCAGCAAGTTAGTGTCCCTAGCGTGCAGGCCCGGCGCTTTTGGCACCTGATAGCACGGTGCTCGCCAGACTCGATAATGTTTGAACCCCTCCTTCTCCGAACACCGATACCCACACGCTTCGCCACCAGTGACTGAACCTGCCACTAGTTCACCCCGCGCTATCCGCGTACTAACAGCTCAAGAACGAAGGGCCTCTTTTTTTGCCCTGATTTCGTGCGCTGCACCGAACCGGTCGCATGCAACTAGTGCACGCGCCCGCGCCTTGCCCGCGCCCATCAGTTCAACCCTTTGTTTTTAAAAGCCTACTACACCCTGGCATGGTTCGCGCATAGCAACCGCCGGTCCTACCGGTAGGAGTGCGCCGCATGAGCATGCCGAATTTCGTTGCGCAAACCCTGCAGCAACGCATCCTGTCAGGGGTATACGCGCCCGGCGAAATGCTGCCCGGACAACGCGAACTCGCAGGCCAACTAGGCGTAAGCCGCGGCGCTCTGCGCGAAGCAGTATCGGTTCTGATAACACTAGGCTTCCTTCGCTCAATCCCCGGCAAAGGCACATTCGTCGCACATCGCGGACAACACGACGCAGGCCTGGCCACCCGCAGCGCCGAACAAACAATGCAACTGCGCTACATCATCGAACCCTCCGCCGCCGCACTCGCAGCAAGAACAAGCGGCCCCCGCGCGGCAACGCAGTTCCGCGACATGCAAGCACGCTTTAAAGACGCCCTACTACGCAACGACCTCATCGACGCAGCCAGTTGCGACCTCACATTCCATCAGGCAATCGCCACCTATTCCGGCAACGACATCCTCGCGGAAATCTCCCATTCGTTCGAGGATCGCATCGGTAAAAGCCAACGCTTTCCCCTCGCCAATACTCCACGCCTGATCGAAGCGTTCGAAGAACACGAACACATCGTTGCCGCGATTGTCGGCGGCAATGCCAGCGCCGCATTAAGCGCGATGCAACACCATTTGCGAAGCGCAGCGGAACGTGCCGGCGTCGCTTTCACCATTCCATAAATAACTGTACTGCTAACCGGTTTCGTAAGCCTCCACCAAAGATCAATCTCCATAAAGGACAGTACTTGCATGAACTTCATCAAATCGAGTTTGCTGACGTTAGCCTGCGCGCTGGCATGCGGCGCCGTCTTTCCCGCCTCTGCACAGGCACAAGAGAAAGTGCTGAGAATCGCGATGACAGCAGGCGACATCCCCCGCACGCTGGGCCAACCGGACCAAGGTTACGAGGGTAACCGCTTCACCGGCATCACGATGTACGACGGCCTCACCCAATGGGACCTAAGCCATGAGAAAGGCCCAAGTGAACTGATCCCCGATCTCGCTATGTCGTGGCAAGTCGATTCCAAGGATCAAACCAAATGGGTCTTCAAACTGCGTCCCGGCGTGAAGTTCCACGACGGCTCACCATTCAACGCCGACGCAGTCGTCTGGAACGTCGATAAAGTCCTCAACAAAAGCGCACCGAACTTCGATCCAAGCCAGGTCGGCGTGACCGCGTCACGCATGCCCACGCTGCGCTCGGCGCGCAAGATCGACGACCTGACTGTCGAGCTGACAACCTCAGAGCCGGACTCGTTCCTGCCGATCAACTTGACCAACCTGTACATGGCCTCGCCTGCACAGTGGCAGAAAACACTTGCTGCTGTCCCGGCAACGGTCACCGATCCCGCCGAGCGCGACAAGCAGGCATGGATCGCGTTCGCGGCCGACGCGTCGGGGACAGGCCCGTTCAAGATGGCGCGCTTCGTGCCGCGTGAACGGCTGGAGATGGTCAAGAACACCGACTACTGGGACCCGGCGCGCAAGCCGAAGATCGATCGCGTGGTCCTGCTGCCGCTGCCCGAGGCAAACACGCGCACGGCGGCCTTGTTGTCAGGACAGGTCGACTGGATCGAGGCGCCCGCGCCTGATTCGATGGACGCCATCAAGTCACGCGGCTTCAAGATCTATTCGAACCCGCAGCCGCACGTGTGGCCGTGGCAACTCTCCTTCCTGCCAGGTTCGCCGTGGCTCGACAAGCGCGTACGTTACGCGGCTAACCTCTGCGTGAACCGTCCCGCGCTCAAGCAGTTGCTCGGCGGCATGATGAGCGAGGCGACCGGCACCTTCGAGCCGGGCGATCCGTGGCGCGGCAACCCCACCTTCCAGATCAAGTACGACCCGGATGCAGCCCGCAAGCTCATGACCGAAGCAGGTTATTCGGCAGCCAAACCGCTGAAGGTCAAGGTACAGATCTCCGCCTCGGGTTCCGGTCAGATGCAGCCGCTGCCCATGAACGAATTCGTGCAACAGAACCTGAAGGCCTGTTTCATCGATGTCAGCTTCGACGTGGTCGAGTGGAACACGCTGTACACCAACTGGCGTCTCGGTGCGAAGGACCCTTCGGCACATGGCGCGGATGCAACCAATGTGAGCTTCGCGTCAATGGACCCGTTCTTCGCCATGGTCCGCTTCGTCAGCACGAAGGCCTTTCCGCCGGTATCGAACAACTGGGGTTATTACGGCAATCCGAAGATCGATGCACTGATCCAGCAGGCCCGCACGACCTTCGACGCGAAGCAGCGTGACGTACTGCTGGCGCAGTTGCACAGCGATATTGTCGACGACGCGCCGTTCATCTGGATCGCGCACGACACCGGTCCGCGCGCGATCTCGGCCAAGGTGCACGGCGTAGTGCAACCGAAGAGCTGGTTTATCGACATCGCCACCATGTCGATAAACTGATCCGAACCCGCCGTCGCTTAGGCGCTAAGTCCGCACCCAAGCGGTGGCAACCGGGCCTCACCTCATGCTTTCCTATCTTCTACGACGCGCGCTCTATGCGTTGCCGATCATGCTGGGCGTTGCGTTCCTCTGCTTCATGCTGGTCCACATCGCGCCGGGCGATCCGCTGGTCTCGATCCTGCCGCCCGATGCTTCGGCCGACCTGCAGAAGCAACTGATGGAGCTTTACGGCTTTAACCGGCCGCTGCCGGTTCAGTTCTTTAGCTGGGTCTGGCGCGCGTTGCATGGCGACCTCGGCACCTCGATTGCAACCGGCCGCCCCGTCGCCGGCGAAGTAATCAAGGCCGTCGGCAACACCATGATGATCGCCGCACTCGCAACGTTGATCGGCTTTGCATTCGGTGCGCTGTTCGGTTTTGTCGCAGGGTATATGCGCGGCTCGTGGATCGACCGCGCCGCTTCGCTCATCTCCGTCACGGGCGTGAGCGTGCCGCATTACTGGCTGGGCATGGTGCTAGTGATCGTGTTCTCGGTAAAACTGATGTGGCTGCCTGCCACCGGCGCAGGGCCGGATGGCTCGGCCGACTGGCAGTGGGACTGGGCGCACTTTCAATACCTCGTCCTGCCTGCCGTCACCATGTCGTTCATACCCATGGGTATCATCGCGCGCACGATGCGGGCGCTGGTCGCCGATACGCTGGCGCAGGAATTCATGGTCGGCTTGAGAGCGCGAGGCTTGAGCGAATTCGCGTTGTTCCGGCACGTGCTGAAGAACTGCGCGCCGACCGCGCTCGCCGTCATGGGCCTGCAACTCGGTTATCTGCTAGGCGGCTCGATCCTGATCGAGACCGTATTCTCGTGGCCAGGCACTGGCTTCCTGCTCAACGCCGCGATCTTTCAGCGCGACCTGCCACTCCTGCAGGGCACGATCCTGGTCCTCGCACTATTCTTCGTGATCCTGAACCTCTTGGTCGACATCCTGCAAACCGTCTTCGATCCGCGTATCGAAAGGGGCTGAGCCGTGACTACCACTATGACTACCCAGCCCGTTGTCACACCGCTTCGCTCGCGCGGACACGGGGCAAACGTACTGCGGCGCCTGGTCCGTAATCCCCAGGCCATGCTCGGCGCCGCCGTGATCCTCGTCTTCCTGATCATGGCCGTTGCCGCGCCGCTCCTGATGCCGGCCGATCCGTTCGCCGCTTCCATGTTCAACCGCCTGAAGCCGATCGGCACCCCCGGTTATGTGCTCGGCACCGACGAACTCGGCCGCGACATGCTGTCCCGCCTGATCCTCGGTGCACGGTTATCGCTTTTCATGGGCGTGACGCCGGTGCTGCTCGCGTTCGGTATCGGCGGGGCGATCGGGATCATGGCGGGCTACGCGGGCGGCCTGCTCAACGCGCTCGTGATGCGTACCATCGACGTGCTCTACGCCTTTCCGTCGGTGCTGCTTGCCATCGCGTTGTCTGGTGCGCTGGGCACGGGCATCGGCAATGCGCTGGTGTCGCTGACCGTGGTGTTCATTCCGCAGATCGCGCGGATTGCGGAGAGCGTGACCACGCAAGTCCGCCGCAGCGATTTCGTCGATGCCGCCCGCGCTTCTGGCGCAAGCGCTTTCACGATCGTGCGCGTGCATGTGCTCGGCAACGTGATCGGCCCGATCTTCGTGTTCTCGACCAGCCTCATCTCCGTCTCGATGATCCTCGCCTCCGGCCTCTCGTTCCTCGGCCTGGGCGTCACGCCGCCGAACCCCGAATGGGGTCTCATGCTCAATACGTTGCGCACCGCGATCTATATCCAGCCCTGGCTTGCCGCGCTGCCGGGCTTGTTTATCTTCGCGACATCAATTGCGTTCAACCTGCTGTCCGACGGCCTGCGCGCCGCGATGGAGATCAAGTGATGGCCGCGCTCATGACAGACGAACGTGACATCGGCGGCCCTGCGCAACCGCTCTTGAGCGTAAAGAATGTGGTCAGGCATTTTCCGCTCGGGAACAAGGGACTGCCGTTCTTGAAAGACACACGCAACGTGGTGCGCGCCGTCGACGACATCTCCTTCAATGTACTGAAGGGTGAAACCCTCGGAGTCGTCGGCGAGTCGGGCTGCGGCAAGTCCACCATGGCCCGGGTGATGATGCAACTGCTGCTGCAGGATAGCGGCGAACTCATCTTCGACGGCGAGACCGTGGGCTCGCGCGCCCTGCCCTTGCGCGAGTTTCGCCGCCAGGTGCAGATGGTGTTCCAGGACAGTTTCTCGTCGCTCAATCCTCGCATGACAATCGAGGATTCGATCGCGTTCGGCGCGACCGTTCACGGTGTTTCACCGAAAGACGCAATTGCGCGGGGACGCGACCTGCTCGCGCGTGTCGGACTCGATCCGGTGCGTTTTGCGGGCCGCTATCCGCATGAGTTGTCGGGTGGTCAGCGGCAGCGCGTGAATATCGCGCGGGCGTTGGCGCTCGGTCCACGCCTCGTGATCCTCGACGAGGCCGTGTCGGCGCTCGACAAGTCCGTCGAAGCCCAGGTGCTGAATCTGCTCGCCGATCTCAAAGCGGAGTTCGGGCTGACCTATGTCTTCATCAGCCACGACCTGAACGTGGTCCGTTACATCTCGGATCGCCTGGTGGTGATGTACCTTGGCGAGATCGTCGAGATCGGCGAGGCAGAGGACGTGTTCGCGCACGCGCTGCATCCGTACACGCGGGCTTTGCTCAATTCCATGCCAAGCGTCGATCCGACCCGTCGCACAACGGCCGCACCGCTCTTCGGCGATCCGCCAAATCCGATAGACCCTCCCAGCGGCTGCCGCTTTCATACGCGCTGTCCGCAGGCACAGGACGTCTGCAGCAAACGCGCACCGGCCGTCTCGACAGTAGGTGCAGGACAGGTGACATGCCTTGAATACGAGCCGGGCAGCGGCTACGTTCCAATATCGGTTGTGGCTGCGCAGGAGGTGCTGTCATGAACACGAAGCAGGACGTCAGCATCAGCTTGCGCGACCTGAAGGTCCGCTTTATCACACCAGGCCGGACGATCCACGCGGTCAACGGCGTCGATCTGGAGGTGGGACGCGGCGAAGTAGTCGCGTTGCTTGGCGAGTCGGGCTCGGGCAAAAGTGTCACGCTGCGCGCGATCATGCGGCTGCATTCGGAGAAGACCACGCAGATGGAGGGCGGTCTCGACGTCGAGGGCAATGACGTGCTGAAACTCTCGCGCAACCAGCTTTCAGAGCTGCGTGGCAAGGTCGTATCGATGATCTTCCAGGAGCCCTTGCTCGCCCTCGATCCGGTCTACACGCTGGGCGCGCAGATTGTAGAAATGGTGCGGCGGCATCAGGGGGTATCGAAAGCCGAAGCGCGCAAGCGCGCGCTCGCGTTGTTCGAAAAAGTCCGTATTCCAAGCCCTGAACGCCGCCTCGATGCTTATCCGCATGAGATGTCCGGTGGCATGCGCCAGCGCGCGATGGTTGCCCTCGCGCTGTCATGCGAACCGCGTGTCCTGCTCGCCGACGAGCCGACCACCGCGCTCGATGCCACCGTGCAGATCCAGATCCTGCTGCTCTTGCGGGACCTGCAACAGGAACTGGGCCTCTCCATCGTGTTCGTCACACACGACATTGGTGCGGCGACCGAAGTGGCGGATCGTATCGCAGTCATGTATGCAGGTCGTATCGTCGAGCAGGGACCGGCGCTTGCGCTGCTGACCGAGCCCCGGCATCCCTACACCATTGCGCTGCTCAAAGGCCGCACGCAAGGCGCGATGAAAAAAGGCGTGCGGCTGGAGACGATAGGCGGCGCGCCGCCTGACCTCTCCGCACTGCCGCCCGGCTGCGCGTTTGCTCCGCGCTGCCCGCATGCGATCGACCGCTGCTTGCAGACACAGCCTGAAGAACGCGGTGTAGGCAACGCGCATTCGGCCCGTTGCATCCGGGTCGATGAAATTGCCACGCTGCACCCGACGACTGAAACCGCCCCCACCCACTAATCACGACATGACTCCAGATCTCGCCTCATATCGCGCTTTCGTACCCTACCCGAATGCTGCCGTACCCAATGCCGCCAACGGCCCGCTCACGGGCCTGACGTTCGGCGTGAAGGACATCTTCGATGTGGCAGGCTATCCTACCGGCTGTGGCAACCCGCACATGCTGGCAATGTCGGGTATCAAGACAGCCAACGCGCCGGTTGTGGACACGCTGCTCGCCGCCGGCGCCATTTTCGCCGGCAAGACCTACACAGAGGAACTCGCGTTCTCGATGACCGGCAAGAACGCGCACTTTGGCGCTCCGCGCAATGGCGCCGCGCCGGATCGCGTGTCCGGGGGGTCCAGTTCGGGCTCGGCGTCGGCGGTATCGAATGGACTGTGCGACTTCGCGCTCGGCACCGACACCGGCGGCTCGGTCCGCGCGCCGGCAAGCCACTGCGGTTTGATCGGCTTGCGGCCAACCCATGCTCGCGTATCGCTCGACGGTTGCATGCCGCTGTCACCAGGGTTCGACACCTGCGGCTGGTTTACGCGCGACATCGAAACCTTCACGCGCGTGGGCGACGTGTTGCTCGGCGAAGATACGGTGGCGCTCCCTGCGGCACCGGATGCCTACTTGCCGCGGGAGGTGCTCGCGGGCTTGCCAGAACCTGTCGCCAAGGTTTTCTCCGCGACGCTCGAACGCCTCAAGCCGCGGTTCGGATCGATCGAAAGCATCGATATCATGACGCCCTCCGTCGACGCGCTCTATTGGGCCTTCCGCCACGCGCAAGGTTTTCAGGCATGGCAAAGTCACGGCGTGGCGATCGACCGTTTCGACTTCCAGCTCGGCCCGGGTGTACGCGAACGTTTCTCATGGTCGCGCGCGATCACGCCTGCGCAGAACGAGGAAAGCGAGCGTGTACGCAAGCATTTCCGCGAGAACCTGTTGAGCATGCTCGGCGGCGGGCGCATCATTCTCATGCCCACGATGCCCGACGTCGCTCCACTGCTCTCAGATAGCGACGAAGCACTTGAGTCCTACCGTAACCAGGCGATCAAGATGCTGTGTGTAGCGGGACTCAGCGGATGCCCACAGCTTTCGCTGCCGTTGATGCAGATAGACGGTGTGCCGCTGGGGTTCTCGCTGATCGGGCCGCCGGGAAGCGACAAAGGGCTGATCGAACTGGGCCGCAGGCTGCTGGCCTGAGGCCATACACATCCACAGGAGGAAACCGCATGACCCGCACACCGGCAGTTCCCACGCAGCAGGTTCTGAATGAACGCGCGATCGTCACCGAGTGGCGATTCGCTCCGGGAGCCGAGACCGGCTGGCATGTTCACGGGCACGATTACATTGTCGTTCCGCAAACCAACGGTGAACTGCTGCTTGAAACTAAAACAGGAAATCGTGTTTCCGCACTACATGCCGGGCAGAGTTATGCCGGCTTGAAGGGCATTGAACACAACGTCGTCAACGCGAGTGAACACGAAGTTGTGTTCGTCGAGATCGAGATTCTCTGAGAACAGGACGCGAGCGCTAACAAACTAGTTAGCAAGGTGGACGCGCTCGCCTTCGTCCGGTTCGAACCAATCCGGATTGCGCTCTGCAACAGGTCCTAGCGAGACCAGGATCTCGCGCAGATGTGCACGCATCGCTTCTTCTGCGCCATCGGCGTCATGCGCTTTCAACGCACTCACAATCCGTGCGTGCTGCTTGATAAGCAATTCAAGCGGTGAGACTTCCGGCAAGCTCAAATAACGCACACGATCCATCTGTGCCTTGATGTCCTGGATGGTGTCCCACGCAGCAACGCAGTCAATGGATTGCGCGATCAGGAAATGAAACCGCTCGTCGAGTGCGAGAAACGACGTGGTGTCATTGACCTTGGCTGCAGTTTTTTGATCGCGTAGATTTTCAGCGAGGTCGGCAAGTTGCTCCGGCGTGATTTCAAGCGCTGCCTTGCGGGCCACCGCAGCCTCGATCGCTTCCCGGATAAATCTGCCTTCCCGGACTCGTCGCGGTGAGATCTTCTTAACGAAGGTGCCTCGTTGGGGCAGCACCTGCAGCACGCCTGATTCCACCAGCTTGATAAAAGCCTCGCGAACCGGCTGCCGCGAGACTTGAAACATTTCCGAAACCTCGGTTTCGGAAAGCGGCGTGCCCGGCACCAGTGCACCCGAAAAAATGGCTTCACGCAATGCGCGAAAAATTTGCTTGCCGATCGGTTCGTGGGAATCGACACGCAGCTGACCGCGCAGGTTGGGCAGCGCTACGCGCGGTTCAGTCGCGCGGCCACGGCCACGGGTCGCCGCGGCCGGCGGCGCAGAAGATAACGCTATTGCATTGCTATTAACACCGTCTGACGAGGACGCGTCACGTCGCAACGGCGGCGGCAAGACGTTTTTCGTGACCATGACCCACACCTGAACGAAGAGTAAAGAGAGGACAAAGATGGAGCTCAACCTTCATCTTGTCATCTACCATACTACCACGCCGCAGCAATGGATCCAGGCGTCCACAGAGCGCAAACGCGCCTACGATACAAGCGCGCGGCGAGCCTTGAGCTTGCCGCTTCGCGGCTCGCGAATCCAGATCATCGAGCATAGCGAGCCCAGCACCGCGACCGCGCCTGCAAGCACAAACGCACTGCCATACGCACCATGAGTCGCTTGCACGATGAAGCCCGTCACCGCCGGCCCGATCACGCCCGCGAGGTTAGCTAGCAGATGCACGAAACCGCCGACACCCCCAACATTCTCGCGTCGAACGGTGTCCTGGATCACGGCCCAATAGACGGATCCCGTGACGTACAGGAAGAAGATCGAGACCGACATCAGCGCGACCGCGCCCTCCATGCTTTCAACGCGGCCGGCAAATCCAACGCATAAGGCAGCTACGCCGAGGCATACCGACAAGACAATCCGCCGTGCAAGCAACGGTTTACCGGTGATGCGCAAGATCATGTCCGTGATAAACCCCCCGGCCGCAAGGCCGATGCTGCCGAGCACCCACGGAATCACCGTCGCGATACTCATGTCGTGCAACGACATATGGTGTGCTTCCGTCAGGTACGTGGGAAACCATGACAGGAAGAAAAACAGCACATAGTTGTAGGCAAAAAACGCGAACGCGGTTGCGAGAATGATCGGCTGCTTCAGGTAGTACCGCAGACCCACTTTCTCGCCTTCGGGTGCGTGTTCCATCGATGAAGCCTGCTGCTGCCCCGCAACGATCAATGCAAGTTCTTCGGGTTTCACGCGTTTGTCCTGCTGCGGCTGTTCAGTCGTGGTCAACGTCCATACCACGAGCCACACCAGACCGAGCAACATGATCGCGACGAACGCCCAGCGCCAGCCGAAACGGATTGCCATGTAGCCCACCACAGGCCCGGCGAGCGCGCCGCCCAGTGGCGTACCGGAACTGATTACGCCAATCGCGCTCGCCACCTCCCGTCGAGGAAACCAGTTGTTGACCATCTTGCTGTTGGACGAACTGAAAGGCCCCTCGCCCATGCCGAACAGAACCCGCAGGACGATCAACGAAACGAGGCTGCTTGCCAGCGCGGTCGCGCCGCAAAATATCGACCAGATGCCCATCGCCGCCCCGAACACTTTCTTCGCACCAATCTTGTCCGACAGCACACCGCCGACAAAGTTGAACAGCGCATAGCCGATGAAAAAGCTGCTGAACACAATGCCCATTTGCGCATGCGAAAAATCGAGGTCCTTCTGGATCAGGGGTGCGGCGATCGAGAGCGCAGCGCGATCGAGATAGTTGATCACGCCGGCGAGAAACAGCAAACCGACCACGAACCAGCGCTGGCTTCTGAACATGAATGTCTCCTGGGATACGCCTCTTCGTTACCGGGCGTTCGAGTAATGGGTGATTCAGTCGAACTGCAAATGCACTTTCATCGACTGGTTGCGGTCATGCGCCACTTCGAATGCGTGGTTCGCATCGCTGAGCGGAAAAACATGGGTCATCAGCGGGCTCAGATCGATTTTTCCCGTGGCGATTTCTTCGGCGGCGATGGCGTATTCATCAGTGAAACGGAACGAGCCTTGATAACGCAATTCCTTCGCCATCACGAGATTAGCCGCGACCGGCGACTGCCCCGCGGGCAGGTTGCCCACCTGGATCACAGCGCCATCCGCGCGTGCCGCGCACAGTGCGGTGTCGAGCCCGGCGGGGCTGCCGGAAGCTTCGATCACGACATCGAAGGTGCCGCGTGCCTGCGACCACGCTTCGACCTGCGCCTGATCAGTCGCGAGTACCGTCTGGTCCGCGCCAAGCGTGGCGGCCATCTGCAGCGCTTTCTCAGCGAGGTCGAGTGCGACGAGACGATGCGCACCGGCACGCCGCGCCACCGACAACAAAATGCAGCCTATCGGCCCGCATCCGATCACCAGCACTTGTGCGCCGACCAGCGATCCTGCGTGCCGCAACGCATGCAATGCAACGGCGAGCGGCTCGGCCATCGATGCCTGTGCAAAGTCCAAAGCGTCGGGCACGGGCACGCATTGCCGCGCGGCAACGGCGATGTATTGGCGGAACATGCCTTGCATGTGCGGGAACGTCGAAGCGCTGCCCATGAAGCGCATGTTCAGACAATGATTGGTCATGCCCTTGACGCAAAACCGGCACTCTCCGCAGTTGAGACCAGGATTCACGGCAACGCGCTGGCCGACGCGCAAGCCGGTCACACCCTCGCCAAGCGCAGCGACTTCACCCGCGACTTCGTGACCGAGTACGAACGGTTCTCGCACCGCGAAATCGCCGCTCTTGCCCTTGAAGTAATACGACAGATCCGACCCGCAGATACCGCCGGCACGCACGCGGATCTGGACCTGACCCGGCTGCGGTTGAGGCGCATCGACTTCGTCGATGCGCAGGAGTTTCGGTTCGTGAAGGACGGCTGCAAGCATGGTTCGACTCCTTGATTTCAAGCGTATGTTTATCGACATGTCGAGGCGCCGCTCACCAGTTCCAGAGCGTGCCGTCTTCGAGTCGCGCAACCGGCAAATAAGCCGGGTCGTACGGATAACGCGCCGCGAGTTCCTCGTCGATGTCAACGCCATGACCCGGTGCCTCGCCCGGATGCATCAGTCCGCGCTCGAAGGTCCACGCATGCGGAAACACGTCGAGCGCTTCCTTTGGGAAACCCATGTATTCCTGCACGCCGAAGTTCGGCACCCACAGGTCGAAATGGAGCGCCGCGCCCATGCAAACCGGCGAAAGATCCGACGGCCCGTGACAGCCGGTGCGAACCTGATAAAGGGAAGCAAAGTCCGCTATGCGCTTCAGATGCGTGATGCCGCCTGCATGTGTGAGCGTGGCGCGGATATAGTCAATCAACTGCTCTTCAATCAGTTGCTTGCAATCCCAGATGCTGTTGAACACCTCACCCACCGCGATCGGTGTCACGGTGTGCTGGCGAATCAATCGAAAGCCGCCCTGATTTTCGGCGGGGGTCGGGTCTTCCATCCAGAACAACCGGTAAGGCTCGACTGATTTGCCAAGGCGCCCAGCTTCTATCGGCGTGAGACGGTGATGGACGTCGTGCAGCAGATGGGTGTCGAAACCGAACTTGTCGCGCACGGCTTCGAAGAGCTTCGGCACGAAGTCGAGATATTTTTCCGACGACCACGTCTGCTCTTCCACCACGCCTTTGGTCGCAGGCTCGTACATGCCATTGCCCTTGGATACCCCGTAAACCGAGCGCATATTGGGCACGCCGCACTGAATGCGGATGGCCTGATAACCCTGCTCGACATGCTCCGCGTAGCGGTCGAGCGCTTCAGGAATATCACGTCCGGTTGCATGCCCGTAGACCATCACGCTCTCACGCGACGCGCCGCCGAGCAGCTTGTACAACGGCAGGTTCGCAACCTTGCCGAGGATGTCCCACAACGCCACGTCCACCGCCGCGATGGCCGTCATGGTCACGGGTCCCCGCCGCCAGTACGCACCTTTGTATAAAAACTGCCAGATATCCTCGATCCGGCCCGGATCGCGGCCAATCAACAGCGGACAGACATGGTCCCTGAGATAAGACGCAACCGCGAGTTCGCGACCATTGAGCGTGGCGTCGCCAATTCCATATACGCCTTCATCCGTCACTACTTTCAGCGTGACGAAATTGCGTCCCGGACAGGTGACGATGACATCGGCGCGGACGATTTTCATGGGGATTTCCTTGAGGTGCGATCGTTGGAATTGATGCTACCATACAAGTAGACGTCTTCGTCAATCGCGGGTTTTCCCGCTCCAGGCTCTTGAAAATGAACGCTGAATCCATGCTTTGCCGCAAAACGCTTACGTCAATCGAGGGTCATGTGTTCGCGCCTGAGTGGCGCGAGCCGCGCATCGGCATCGTCCATCTGGGCATCGGCAATTTTCATCGGGCGCACGAAGCGGTTTATACGGAAGAGGCAATGCTTGCCGCCGCCGGCGACTGGGCGATCTGCGGTGTCACGCTGCAGGGCGACGTGACGAAACGCGATGCGTTGATGGCGCAGGACGGCCTGTATAGCGTTGTCGAACGCGGACCGCAGGGTGTGAAGACGATAGTTGTGCGCGCGCTGCGTGAGGTGCTTGCGCTGCCGTACGATCGCGCGCGCCTGTTCGGCCTGCTCGCCGCCCCGGACGTGCGGATAGTCTCGTTGACGGTCACGGAGAAAGGTTATTGCCGCGATACGCAGACAGGCGATGTCGACCTCGATCATCCCGGCGTTGCGCATGACCTGAAACATCCTGAGGAACCAGGCACGGTGCCGGGCATCCTCGTCGCCGCATTACGAACGCGACGCGATGCCGGCATCGCGCCTTTCACCGTGCTCTCGTGTGACAACCTCTCGCACAACGGCGCAGCACTACGCCAGGTCGTCTGCTCTCATGCACGCGCGCTCGATGCGGCGCTCGCAACCTGGATCGAACATCAAGTCGCGTTCCCGTCGACGATGGTGGATCGCATTGTTCCCGCCACAACGGACGCAGATCGTGATGCCGCGGCCGAAGCGCTTGGGCTGCGCGACGAGGTGCCGGTCCCGTGCGAGCCGTTCCGGCAATGGGTGATCGAAGACCGCTTTCCCGCTGGACGGCCCGCGTGGGAGCGAGTGGGCGCGCAGCTGGTGGACGACGTGATGCCATTCGAACTCGCCAAGCTGCGTATGCTGAACGGCACCCACTCGACACTCGCCTACCTGTCGATGCTGGCCGGTTTTGCAACCATCGACGAAGCGATTTCTTTCGCACCGCTGCACGCGCTGATCCATTCAATGATGACGCACGAGATCGCACCGACCTTGAGTGTTCCGCCGTCTTTCGACCTGATGGCATACCGCGATGCGCTGCTCGAACGTTATGCGAATCCGGCGCTGAAACATCGCTGCGCGCAAATCGCAATGGACGGCAGCCAGAAGATTCCGCCACGCCTTCTCGCGACAATTGCAACACGCCTGGAGCGAGGTCAGCCGATTTCACGGCTGGCGCTTGGCGTTGGAGCATGGTTCGTTTTCTTGCGCGGCCGCGCTGACGACGGCACGCCGTTTGCGATCAGCGATCCGCTGGCCTCACGCCTGACCGCGCTTGCGACAAATGCAGGAAATGCGCCGGAGAGTCTGGTCGATGCACTGCTCGGTTGCCGCGACGTATTCAGTTCCGAACTCGCTTCGAACGAGGTGTTCCGGCGCGCGCTGATTGAAGCGGTCACTCAGCTGAGTGGCGGCGCGAAAGCGGCCATCGAAAACGCCGCCAAGTTCGGATGAGCGCGAGATGTCTGCGTATCCGTCAACGCGCGGCCTCTGAAGCACGCGGCACAACGACCGCCATCGTCTTGCGCGCATTGCGCCAGCGCACGGTCGCCAGCATCGACGCCACGACAATCAAACCACCGCCGACCCATGCCGTAAGGGATATTTTTTCGCCCAGCCACAGGCAAGCGAACAAAGCACCGAACGCGGGTTCACTGCCCATCAGCAACGCGACGTGGGTTGGACTGCTGCGTTTGATCGCGTAGTTCTGCGCGAAGAACGCGAACAGCGTGCACGCAAAAACCAGATAAAACACGCTAGCCCAAAACGGCTCATGTCCGGTGAACGACGGCACGTGCTGCCACTGCTGCGGCGCGAACAGGAGCGCCACCGCGACGCTGCCGAACGCCACCACACCCGACTGCACGGCCGTCACTGACAAAGGCGGCAACGCCGAGTCACGCATCACGCGCTTCGTTACGCATACATTCAGCGCGCGCAGCAACGCGGCGAACAAGATCAGTGCATCGCCGGGATTGAGGACAATCGCACCATCCCCGGCCAGCAGCCACGCGCCCAACAGCGAGAGCGCGACCGCCGCCCATTCAATACGGCCAGGCCTGCGCTTGAGCAGCATCCACTCGACTAACGGCGTCAGCACCACGCACAGGCTAATCAGGAACGCAGCGTTAGCGGCGCGTGTGAGCAGCACGCCAAAGGTTTCGCTCAGGAAGATGCCGAACAGCAGCACGCCCGCGATGAACACGCCGCGCAAGGTACGCGCATCAGCGTGACGCAGACTCCGCAACGCGGGCGACAACATGACGAACGTGATGCCGAATCGCAGCGCCAGCAGGCCGAGCACCGGATAGAACACGAGCGCGCTCTTGACGACTCCATAACTGGTTCCCCAGACGACCGCGACCACGAGCAGCATCAGATCGGACAGTAATAACGGGCGGTCTTGCTTCGACATGTTTGGACCTCGGGAGATGAGTCCGTATTGTCGAGCGTTGCACATGCGACGATAATCGGGTCGATGCGCAAAGCCTTTATGTCGCAGATGCATTAATCTTGCGCCCCACTCGCGACGGCCCGATGAATCCAACCGAACTCTTTGCATTGCTGCCCGACATGGCCGTATTCGCCCGTGTTGTCGATGCCGGCAACTTCTCAGTGGCCGCGCGCCAGCTTGGCAGCACACCGTCAACGGTCAGCCGTCAGATCAAGCGGCTTGAGGAAGCGCTGGCAACACGCCTGCTCGAACGCTCGACGCGTAAGGTACGAGTAACGGAGTCGGGTGAGCAGGTGGTCCGATACTGCCGCGACATAGTCACCGCAGCGTCGGGCGCCGTGGATGCAGCCGGTTCGCTGGCCGGCCGGCCGCAGGGAAAAGTCAGCGTGAGCGCGCCAACGGCCTTTGCAAAAACGGTGATTCATCCGCTCGTGCCGGGCTTTTTGCGGACTTACGAGGAGGTCGATCTCCAGTTGCTATACGCCGATCATGAGGTCGATCCGCTCGACAACGATCTCGATCTCGTGATCCGGTTGACGGAACGCCCACCGCCCGGTCTCGCGGGACGGCGGCTTGGTTCGGTGCGTTGGGTGCTGTGTGCATCGCCGGCTTATTTGCAGGCGCGCGGCACACCCATGCATCCGCGCGATCTCGCGCAGCACGATTGCCTGTATCTGGGCGAAACCACCGACGACAACCGCTGGCGTTTTCGTCGCGGCACGGAAACGCAGACCGTCGAAGTGAGCGGGCGTTACATCGCCAATCATGCGGGCGCGCGACTCGAAGCGGCGCAGCAGGATTTCGGCATCGCTAACCTGCCTGAATTCACAGCGGCCGGTGCATTGCAGAGCGGTGAACTCGTGCAAGTGCTTGCCGACTGGGATCTCGAAGCGCGGGCCTATGTGGGCTCGGTGTGGTTGCTCTATCCGCCAAACCGCTTCCTGCCGCCCAAGGTGCGGGCATTGATCGATTATCTGGTCGAGCATATTCACGACCGCGATCCTTAAGCGGCGCTCTTAAGACAATGCGGCCGGAATAGAACCGGCCGCATTGTCATCCGCGTGATCGCAATAGCGAAATATCGGCCAGACAATCTCTAAGCCGCTCGATCCACTTGAACAACGGTCTACGTGCAACCGCATAAGCACTTGTCAGCGAAATCTCCGCCAATACATTGGCGTCGGTGCTCAACCAGATTCGCTCGCCCCGCTTCAAACGCAGCACGTCACCGGTTTGCAGCCAGTAGTCGTAGGGTGAAAAAATCCGGGTGACCCAGACTCGCGCGTTTCCCACGCGCAGCTCGGAATCCGCCAGCACGCGCCACGATGCAGTTTGCCCCGGCAATACAGCAAAACGAATGACCATCTCCGGCGACAGCTTATGCGCTGACGCGGTAGCCTGGGGTGCCGCTCGAAAGACAAACTGCTCTCTTGATCCAACCATCATCTTCTCCGTCGATTAAGCCGAAAGACGGAGGAGGCACCCACAAACAAAAAAGGCCCAACCGTATTTCGGCAGGGCCTGGTGATTGCGCATCTTTACCTGTTTCTAACGCAAACACGTCCCCGAAGAACTGCCCCAATGGGCGTTCGTTCGTTTAATAACTACTGTGGACGTGTGTTTTTGCATGCTGATGAGTTTCAGATATCGCTTAGAGCTTGTCAACAAATTTTCTCCAAGCGCTAACATCCAGGCAACAAGCGATACCACGCCCAAGTGAATTGAGCATGCTCAAGACTCCCTAGCCAATTTGCCTACGGCGGTAACGTGTATCGACCTCGCATACAATCATTGCGAGACGATCAACCCGCTTAAGCATCTTGCCACTTCTTACACTCCGTACATCGCGCGCGAGTAACAGGTAATGGCTCGCTTGACATGGACACACTCGCTTCTTTAAGAGAAGCAGAACGGGGAGCGGTATGGAGATTAAATGGATCGAGGACTTTGTCGCTCTTGCGCAGTACCAAAGTTTCTCGCGCGCCGCTGAGGTCCGCAATGTCACGCAGTCCGGTTTCAGCCGGCGCATCCAGGCGCTCGAACAATGGGTCGGGGCAGACCTGATCGATCGCAGCAGCTATCCACCCACGCTGACGCCCGCAGGACGTCTCTTCAGGGAAGCCGCCGACGACATCCTCAACCGCCTGTTCGACACGCGCGCCATCATTCGCACGGAGCAGCGAATGCCCGGCATCGGGCTGCAGATTGCAGCGGGCCACACTATTGCGCTGAGTTTTCTTCCGGCCTGGCTGAACACGCTGACCGCGCAATTCCGCGATGTCAGGGCGCGGGTGATTCCCACCAACGTCCATGATTCCATCCTGATGCTGGTGAACGGCAACTGCGAACTGATGTTCGCTTATCACCACCCCGACCTGCCGCTTCATCTCGATCCCACGCGCTACGAGTACCTGACGGTAGGCATCGACACATTCATGCCCGTCTGCAAGCCGAATCAAAAGTCTGCCCCTTCGCTGCGCTTGCCCGGAACCGCCAGTCGCCCTTTGCCGCTCATCTCGTACACGGAAACCAGCTATTTCGGCCGCTGCTTGGCCCTGCTGCTTCGCCGCGCCAAGACGCAACCGGCACTGCGCCCGCACTACGAATCGGATATGGCGGAAGTGCTCAAGAAGATGGTGCTGGAGGGCGAAGGGATTGCCTGGTTGCCAAAAAGCTCGATACAAACAGAACTGAAAAATGGCGAGCTCGTGGCGGCCGGCGGCAAGGAATGGAATCTCGAAGTCGAGCTTCGCGTGTACCGCGACGCCTCGAACAGAAACGAGTTCATTGAAACCCTGTGGCGATACCTGCGCTCCTCAGCCTGAATTTTCCTAGCGTTTACCCTAGTTATGCGGCACTCGCATAACGACATGCAAAACCAGCATCGCGGTTTTTTTGTCCACTTCTACTATCCGTCCAGCGACAGAAAAGGCCCATAGGCAAGGCACTTTCCGTCAAACCGATCGCACGGTTGCGCAGGCCCATCTTCGTGCGAGACACACCTGGAAGGATCAAAATGAAGAACCGGTTAACGCTCTATATCGTCGTCGGCATGGTGCTTGGCGTCGTGGTCGGCTACGTCTGTCACAAGACCGCCGCGGATTCAAATGCAGCCAAAGAGATGGCCGGCTACTTCTCGATCATCACCGACATCTTCCTGCGGCTCATCAAGATGATCATTGCGCCGCTGGTATTCGCCACGCTGGTGTCCGGTCTTGCGGGAATGGAGGGAACGAGCGACGTGCGCCGCATCGGCATTCGTTCGGTTGGCTGGTTCGTCTGCGCTTCGTTGATGTCGCTTGCGCTCGGCCTCTTCCTCGCCAACCTGTTGCAACCGGGGGCCGGCCTTCACATGGTCCAGACCAGTTCCGATGTAACAACGGGCCTGAACACCGCAGGGCTGAATTTCAAGGACTTCGTCACGCACGCATTTCCGACGAGTATTCTCGACGCCATGGCGCGCAACGACATCCTGCAGATCCTGGTGTTCTCCGTGCTGTTCGGCATTGTGCTGGGCGCGATCAAGGCAGACGCCCGGGTGACGCCGCTTGTGCAAGCCATCGACGCGCTCGTCCCCGCCATGCTCAAGCTCACCGACTACGTCATGCGCCTTGCGCCTGTCGGCGTGTTCGGTGCAATCGCCTCGGCCGTCACGCTGCATGGTCTCGACGTGCTGGTGACTTACGGCAAGCTGATCGGCAGTTTCTATGTCGGACTGGTGCTGTTGTGGATCATTTTGGTCGGTGCGGGTTACGTGTTCCTCGGCAAGTCCATCTGGTCGTTGCTCAAAGCGGTACGTGAGCCCGCCATGCTGGCGTTCTCGGCGGCAAGCAGCGAAGCCGCGTATCCGCGTTTGACGGCAAAGCTCGAAGAATTCGGCGTGGACAAGAAGGTCGTCGGTTTCACGCTGCCGCTTGGATACGCCTTTAATCTCGACGGCTCGATGATGTACCAGGCGTTTGCAGCCATCTTCATTGCACAGGCCTTTGGTATCGATATGCCGGTGGGCACGCAGATCCTGATGTTGCTTGTGCTGATGGTCAGCAGCAAAGGCATGGCCGGAGTCGCACGAGGCTCGGTGGTGGTCGTGGCAGCCGTTGCGCCGATGTTCCATCTGCCTCCGTCCGGCGTCGTGATGATCCTCGCGATCGACCAGATACTGGACATGGGACGCACCGCGACCAACGTGATCGGCAACAGCATTGCAACGGCCGTCATCGCAAAGTGGGAGACGGCTCGGGTCACGCAAACGGAAGCAAGAGGCTTCGATCAGTTGCCGAGCGAAGCGAAATGATTGGGGACAACATGCAGGGGCGCCGCTCATTTGGCGTCATTGGTGGACTCGGCCCGCTCGCCAGCGCCGACGTATTTTTCAAGCTCGTCAAGTCGACGCCCGCGACCGGCGATGCCGATCACTTCGACGTCATATTCGAGCAGCATCCGTTTCGCGGAGCCGGCGCCACCAGCGCTGCGACGATCGAACGCAAGCTGTACATCTTCGATCTCATTCGTGCGTTCGAGAAGCGCGGTATCGATACGGTGGTGCTGCCCTGCTTCCTGAGCCACACGTTCATGGACGAGCTGAAGGCGAACTCGCCTCTGCAGATCGTGGACATGATCGAGGCATTGCGAAACCATATACGGCGCAAGTTCCCTTCGGTTCGTCGCGTCGGCGTGCTGGCATCGGACTACACACGGCAGAACGGTCTCTTCGAGCGGTATTTTTCCGCACCTGAATTCGAAGTCGTCCATCCGCGAATCGATGAAACCACCGATCTCGTCACGCGCGCCGTGTACGGAGAAGACGGCATCAAATCGGGCCATTTGCTGGGCCAGCCAGTCGCGCTGCTAAGAGCCGCTTGCAACGACCTCATTGCGCAGGGCGCGGAGGTCATCGTGCCGGGCATGACCGAGATCGCTCTCATCGCGAACGAGATCGGCAAGCTGGACGTACCGCTGATCGACTCGAATCTGACATACGCCCAGTACGTCGTATCGGGGCAATACGAGTCGCCCGCCAAGCTATTCAAGGTTGGCGTGGTAGGGGGTATCGGCCCGGCGGCGACAGTGGACTTCATGCAGAAGATCGTCCGCAATACGTCGGCGAAGCGGGATCAGGATCACATCAAGCTATTGGTCGAGCAGAACCCGCAGATCCCCGATCGCACCGACAATCTGATCGGCGATGGCCCGGACCCCACCATCTCCCTGTATGCCACATGCAAGAAACTCGAAACTGGCGACGCGGACATCATCGCGATTCCATGCAACACGGCGCATGCGTTTGTGCAGCGGATCCAGCCGTATCTCAACATCCCGATCGTCAACATGCTGACCGTGACGGTTCAGACGCTTCGCGATTCGTTTCCTTCGCTTCGCGAAGTCGGGCTCCTTGCGACCTCTGGGACGGTGGCAAGCGGGGTTTATCGGGAAGCACTTAAAGCGGAGGGGCTGCGCCAGATCGTGCCCGGTCCGGCGTTGCAGGCCAGAGTGATGAATGCGATCTACGGCGAAAAAGGCGCGAAAGCGGGTTACACCACGGGTCAATGTCTGGACGACATTCACGCCGCGCTTCAAGGCTTAGCCGACGAAGGGGCCGAAGTCGTCATCCTCGGATGCACCGAATTGCCATTGCTTCTGCCGCACGCTTTTTGGCTAAGCGCTAGCGGACAAACAATCACACTGGTCGATCCGACTGACATCCTGGCGAAACGCTGCGTTGTCTACGCCACGGCCGCGGTTCAGCCGGAATCCCAGCACTAAGTCACTCCGGCACTCCGGCACTTCTGCACTTCTGCACTTCTGCACTTCTGCACTTCTGCACTTCTGCACTAAGCCTTTATCTCAGCACGCAGAAATTCGATCAACGCCTGCTGCACTGCATTGAGCACCCCGCCCGAGCTCACCAGCGCAAGCTCGGTCGGCGGTAAGTCCGGTAAATCTGTACATACGCGATGCTCAGGCAGCACGGCCGTTGTGGGTAACACCGACACGCCGAGCCCCGATGAAACCGCCGCCTGGATGCCGGTCAGGCTATGACTTCCGAACGCAACGCGCCAACGCCGGCGCGCTTTGTCGAGGCTACGAATGGCACGCTGCCTGTACACACAACCTTGCGGAAACAACGCAAGCGGGACCGGTTCGTCCGTCAACTCCACGCCCTCGCCCTTTACCCACACCAGCGATTCAGGCCATGACGCAAGGCACTCCCCGCTACCCGGCTCGCGCTTGACCAGCGCAATCTCGACCTCGCCTGCCGCAAGCCTGCGCTGGAGATCGGCACTCATGCCGCTTACCGTTTCGAGCCGCACGCCGGGTTGCGTCTTGACAAAACCCGACAGCATGGCGGACATGCGCCGCGCATCGAAATCCTCGGGTACGCCAATGCGTACCGGTTCCAGCGCCACGTCGCTGGTCAGCGCATCCTCCGCCTCACGCGACAATGTCAGCAGCCGCCGCGCATAGTGCGCGAGCAGCTCTCCATGCTCCGTGGCGGTCACGTGATTGCCGGTCCGGTCCCGCAGCAGCAATGCGCGGCCAACCGCTTCTTCCAGCTTGCGAATCTGCTGGCTGACCGTCGATTGCGTCCGGTGCACACGTTCGCCGGCGCGCGTAAAGCTGCCTTCATCGACCACGCAAACCAAGGTGTTTAACAACTCGAGATCTAGCATGAGCGGGCCGCCTCGTTATTTTTATTTCGATTGACCTATAGAGTTTAATTTAATTTCCAAATATCAAGCAATCCCTTTAGTCTGGCGACATTCACTTAACCAAGCGAGCACATCATGGCTCTTGAAGCGCTTGAACACACCCTCCGACCCCAATGGCTCACGTTCGATTGCTACGGCACCTTGATCCAGTGGGATGAAGGATTGCAAGCCGCAGTCAGCAAGATCCTGTCCGCTAAACAAACGCACCCGGTCGATCCCGCCCGGCTGATCAGCATCTATGATCGGCATGAACATGCGCTTGAGCAGACGCCGCCGCATCGCACGTTTCGCAGCGTGACAGCGGATGCATTACGTCTTGCACTAGAAGAGCTGGGCTTGCAGAGCAGCGAAGACGACGTCCGCATGCTAACGGACAGCATCGCCGCAATGCCGCCTTTTCCGGAAGTGATCAGCGCTTTAGGGCAGCTTAAGGAAGCGGGTTATCGTTTGTGTACTGTGTCGAATACGGACGACGACATCATCGCCGGCAACGTCGCGCAGCTTGGCGGGTTGATCGATCGAGTCATCACGGCGCAGCAAGCCGGGGCTTACAAACCATCGCGGAAATTGTTCGATTATGCTTTTGACAAGCTTGGCGTAACCGGGGACGAGGTCGTTCATATCTGCGCAAGTCCGCACCTCGATCATGCCGCCGCGCGCGAGATCGGCTTTCGTTGCGTGTGGATCGATCGCGGTACGGGCCGCACCGCGCTGCCGGGTTATACGCCCGACGCAACGCTTGCAACGCTCGACCAGGTGCCTGCGCTTTTCAAGCAATTCGGCTGGTAAATCTTCAAGGCAATCATCATGGCTCACTCGCTTTCAGTTGGCAGTTCCACTGCTCCATCGCATATCGTGCGGCTCGATTCCGACGCTGTCATGCAGGCGCGCATCGAGCTTGCCGCATGCTTTCAGCTTGCGGCGCAGCGGGGTTACGAGGAAGGGGTTTGTAATCATTTCTCGGCAGTCGTCCCGGGTCATGACGATCTCTTTCTCGTCAATCCTTATGGATACGGGTTTAGCGAGATCACTGCGTCCCGCCTGCTCGTCTGCGACTTCGAGGGGCACGTGATCGCTGGCGACGGCCAGCCGGAAGCCACGACGTTTTATATTCATGCAAGGTTGCATCGGGCGAAGCCGCGCGTGAAAGCGGCGTTTCACACGCATATGCCGAACGCGACGGCGCTCTGCCTGCTGGAAGGGCCGCCGCTGTTGTGGCTTGGGCAAACGGCGTTGAAGTTCTACGGCCGCACGGCTGTCGATGAGGATTACAACGGCTTGGCGCTGGATGAGTCAGAGGGCGACCGCATTGCCGAAGCCATGGGAGACGCCGACATCCTGTTCCTGAAGAATCACGGCGTGATGGTGGCAGGCCCGAGCATCGCTGAGGCTTGGGACGATCTTTATTATCTGGAACGTGCGGCAGAGGTTCAGCTCAAAGCGATGAGCAGCAACCGGCCGCTCAAGCCGGTGCCGCACGAAATAGCACAGCTCACTTATGAGCAAATGCGCTTGGGCGATGCACAAAGTGCTCGCGCGCATCTCGACAGCTCGATGCGGATATTACGCAGTCAAGGGATCGGGTTCGACCAGTAAGACCAATAAGCGCCTCATGACCATCGCTCGGGCCATCGCCGGCCGCGCACGAGGTTATTGAACAGCCACGCTATAACCAGCAGCGCGCACACGCCGCTCAGGACCGGGACAAAAAAGAATCCGACCGATGCATTACCGCTTAGCATGATCACTAGCGGATCAGCACCCGCAGGAGGATGTACACAACGTGCGAGCTGCATCAAGGCAATGGCAAGCCCCACAGACAGCGCCATTTGCCACATTCCTGGTCCGGCGAACCAATACACAGCCAACCCTACGGCTGTGGAAAGCAGATGTCCGAATACAAGATTGCGGGGCTGGGCGAACGCACTATAGGGTGCGCCGAATAGCAGGACGCTCGATGCGCCGAATGGCGCGATCACCAAGGGGCTGCTTGTCACATGTCCTAGCAGAGTAATCGCACCAATCGCCAGGAAACCACCTAAGAAACCGAATGCCGCTTGTTTAAATGGCGCGAAAGGAACCGCGGGCGCCGCGTGGGCGATCTGTTCGTTCATCGTGTTTTAAGCCCATTGAAATGCGCACGCTGACCATGAATAACCTGACCAGCGTGCCCACGGCGTTAAGCCTTCTTGAAACGAGCCGCCTCTTCCGAGCCCGACGTCGCATTGCCTGCGCTGTACGAGTGCGCACCCACACCGGCAAGACGTCCGCCGTCGACGATCAGATACTCCTCACGAATCGGTTGTTTGGCGAACCAGCATTCGAGAATTTCACGCGTGCCTGCGGCGTAACGCGCCTGTGCCGAAAGCGTAGTGCCCGACGTGTGCGGCGTCATGCCCTGATTCGGCATGGTCCGCCACGGGTGATCACTCGGTGCAGGCTGCGGGAACCAGACGTCGCCTGCATAACCCGCCAGTTGGCCCGATTCCAACGCGCGCACAACAGCGTCGCGATCGACAATCTTCCCGCGCGCCGTGTTGATGATGTAAGCGCCGCGCTTCATCTTGCTGATCATCTTCTCGTCGAAGAGATGTTCCGTTTCCGGGTGCAACGGACAGTTGATGGTCACGATATCGCACACACGCGCCATGGATTCAGCAGTGGGATGCCAGGTTGCGCCAAGTTCGCGCTCGACTTGTTCCGGCAGACGATGCCGGTCTGTGTAGTGCAGCTTGACGTCGAAGGGTTTGAGCCGCCGCAGCACCGCCGCACCGATCCGTCCGGCCGCCACGGTCCCTACGTTCATGCCTTCAAGATCGTATGCACGCGAGACGCAATCCGCGATATTCCAGCCACCCTTCTTGACCCATTCATGCGACGGCAGATAGTTCCGGACCTGGGACAGGATCATCATGACGACGTGCTCGGCCACGCTGATGCTGTTGCAGAAGGTAACTTCGGCAACCGTGATGCCGCGATCGATCGCGGCCTGCAAATCGACGTGATCCGAGCCGATGCCAGCCGTGAGTGCGAGCTTGAGCTTCGGCGCCCGGGCGATGCGTTCAGCCGTCAGATAGGCGGGCCAGAACGGCTGGGAAATGACAATCTCGGCATCCTCCAGCTCGCGCTCGAACGTGGAGTTGGGACCGTCCTTGTCGGACGTGACGACCAGGGTGTGTCCCTGTGATTCGAGGAACTTGCGCAAGCCCAGCTCGCCGGACACGCTGCCCAGCAACTCGCCCGGCTTGAAGTCGATTGCTTTGGGCGTCGGGGCGCTTTGTCCGTCGTGATACTTCGTGATGGCGGGAATGTCGTCCCGGGCGTACTTCTTGGGCATACCGTCGACAGGGTCGTCATATAAAACGCATAAAACTTTGGCCATGACTGTCTCACTCCGCTCTGATTTGAATAACACCGGCCCTGAAGTCCAGGTGCCGCCTCGCCGATCGTGGGGCTGGCACGTCGACGAGGAGCAGTGTCTCCAAGTACTCGCAGAGGGTCCAATCGTTTGGATGAATCAGGTGATAAGCGCTTGTTATCACGGCGGGCAGCCGCTTGCAGAGGGCTGCTGGCGTTGCTCGTGGAGCGTCCTATATGGTCACGGATCCCCGGGATGCGCGTACGGCCTCGGGTAGCAACGCGTCGAATTCCCGCTGCAGATCAAGCCGCTCGGCGGTTCGCCACATGGCGGCGACCAGCGGCGGCAGCGTATTGCGATTGCGTGCGATGAGACCAATGCCGCGTGTCAACTCCGGTAGTAACAGCGAGGCACGCACGCCGCCGCCCGCAGGCAGGACGCTCAAAAGACTATGGGGAAACACGCTGAACAAACCGGCATGCTGCACGTGCGCGTAGAGGGACAACAGCGAGTCGGTTTCGAGAACCACGGTTGGCGGCACGTTCTCCCGTCGAAACGCCGCATTGATCACTTGCCGGTTCTGCATGGAGGCAGTCAACAGACCTAGCGGCAATCCGCCAACGTCGCTCCATTGAACGGTACCCGTGTTGAAACGGTCGCCGGCGCTCGAGGGTGACAAGAGCATGTAGCGTTCGAGATAGAGCGGCAACACACTGAAGCCCGCTTGCACCTGATCGTCGAGATAGGTCAGGCCGACATCGAGTTCGTACTCGTCGAGTTGACGAAGGATCGCGTCGGAGCTGAGAGAACGAACCTCAAAATGCATATGCGGATGCTCGCGCATGCACGGTGCAAGCATGCGGGTGGTCACCGGCATGATGGTCGGTATAGCCCCAATCCGAAGCGTCCCGATGAGCCGGACTTGCGCAGCGGACGCGTCGTGCCGCATGTTTTGCAGCGATGCGAGCGTTTGCCTCGCCCAGCCCAGCACGCGCTCGCCGTCTTCCGTGAAACCTACAAAGCGCCGCGTCCGCTCGACAATGACCAGCCCTAGTTCGGCTTCAAGCGTACGAATAGCCGATGACAGCGCGGGCTGCGAAACGTGGCAGGCTTCTGCTGCCCGCGCGAAATGTTTTTCGCGGGCCAGCGTGACGAGATACTCGAGTTGACGAATGAACATTGCTTCCTTTGTTAGCTTTTCTCCCTCGACAACAATCAGGCAAGCAGGTCCTCGTAGAACGAGCCGAACGGCCGTGTTGGATGAGCCAGTTGAATCTCCAGGATCCAGAGCCCGGCGTCCGGATGCGGCTCGAAATTCCCGAGATTGCCCGCCTTGAAGATGGCATGCGGAAAATCGCTTACGCGATGCCCTTTGATATCGAGGTTGAGCTTCCACCCAAGCGCCGACGCACGTTCTGCCGCGTAGTCGTACAGCGCCTTGCCGCCGGCTCCCGTCGTTCGCCAATGATGTTCGACTTCGTCGAAAACAGTTTTTGCCGCGTCCGCGCACGCTTTCATCTCGGCGTCTGCGCCGACTACAAACGTCGCGCCCGCATCGCCTTCATGCCCCTGCCAGACGACGCCAAGATCGACAAAGAAAATGTCGTCGTCCTTCAGTCGCGGATCTTCTTCGGAACGCTGCTTGAACGTCCTCAAGGTGTTTTCTCCAAACCGGATCAGTATGGGATGCCAGATTCGCTCCATGTCCATTTCTTGAAGAACCCGCTTGCACTCAGTCACGGCTTCCGATTCCAGCATTCCGGGCTGAATTCTGGCGGCTACCTGCTCGACTACCTCCCACGTCTTGTTGCGTGCGTAGTGCATCGAGTCGAGAACGAATTTCTCCCCGACTGCTTGTTGCGCGTTATTGCTCACTGAAGCTCTCCTGCTTCGTTATATCCTGATAAATATATCGATGGCCGCGTAGAAAGTCTATTTTCACGGCTTTCACATTAGATCCGGCGGCGTAATTTCTGCATGCCACGGCCATATTCTACGCGGCAACGGCTTGCGCAGTATCTGCTCGGCTCCGTGTTGCGGGCTTAGCTGTCCGGCTCGCCTTCGCCAGCCGGAATTGATTGCGAGGGGGCAAAGGTGCGAGCGAGCGATATACGGACTACTACATATATTGACGGAACAACAAACGCCTGGAAAAAGACAGCGCGCCTCCAGTTTTCAGCCATTCAGAAAGCACCGTCGTAAGGCGGATCAACTCACGATCGCCAACTCCGCCGTCGCGACGTTCCCAGATACTGGAATGACCGACAAGCCGGCCGTTTCCTAAGCCCACCTCGGCCCCCCGTCAAACGCCCCGCTCTTCCGCGACTCATCAAAAATAGTCGGACTTGTTAAGGGTATACATTGATTAATTGGCCAAGTGCCTGTTCTAGCATGTCGATACGTCGTCATTCGACCGTGCGTGCGCTTGAGCACGCGAGTTTCGCGGAGTTCGTCGACGCCCGGCACCGGCGCTTCCCCGGCCCGCGCCGTCATGAGAATCGAGATGTTCAAAAACTACGACACGGGAGAATGACATGGCGCAAGATCGGGAAGAGCAGGGTGACGTACAGAGCGTGCGTCGCGGCCTGCTGCAAGGTGCCGGCCTGACGGCGGCGCTAGCGCTGCTAGGCGGCGCAATCACCCCGGCGCAAGCTGCGGAAGCCGGCTCGTTCCCGGCGCACAAGCGCTGGAAGATCGTATTCGTCAATCACGTAACGACAAATCCATTCTTCGTTCCGACGCAATACGGCATTCAGGACGCGGCCGCGTTGCTCGGGCTCGACTACCAATGGACCGGCTCAGCCAATGCCGACGTGGGCGAGATGGTCAATGCGGTCAACGCGGCGATTGCCGCGAAAGCCGATGCAATCGCGGTTCCTATTGTCGACCCCAAGGCGTTCAACACACCGATCCAGAAAGCGCTCGACGCAGGGATCCCAGTATTTGCATACAACGCCGATGCACCCAGTGGCAGCGCCAATCCTCGCCTTGCGTATATCGGCCAGGATCTGTATCTGTCGGGCTACCAGATGGGCGAGCGCATCGTAAGCCTCGTGGATAGCGGTCTCGTCGGACTTTTTATCGCGACGCCCGGCCAGCTCAACATCCAGCCGCGGCTGGACGGCGCACTCGACGCAATCAAGAAGTCGGGCAAGAAAATCGATGCGCAAACCATCGCGACCGGGGCGACCGTCAACGAGGAACTCTCGAAGATCAAGTCGTTCTTCCTGGGGCATCAGGATCTGAAAGGCATGTTTGCCGTCGATGCAGGCAGCACGCAAGGCGTGGCTCAGGTCATGAAGGATTCCAACCTGCCGTCCAAGGGCGTGCACGGCGGCGGCTTCGATTTGTTGCCGCGCACGGTCGAGCTGATTCACGAAGGTTTTCTCGACTTCACGATCGACCAGCAACCCTACGTGCAAGGTTTTTATACCGTGCTGGAAGCATTCGTTTTCCTTGCATCCGGCGGACTTGTTGGGCCTGCCAATATCAACACGGGCCTGAAGTTCGTCACCAAAGGCACGGTCGATCCATACCTCACCACGGAGACGCGCTACGAAGGCAAGAGCACGAAACCGCAGATCGTGCCGCGCACAGGTCCGATCAAGGCGTGACATCTCCCGTGACGGATGCCGGTAAACCGAGCCGGCGCGCAAGGTTATGGCCGGGCGCGATCAGGCGATCCAGCGAGATCCGCATCTTCGCGGTCGCGGTGATCCTCAGCATCTACTTCGAGACGGCCAACCATGACTTCCTGCTGACGAGCGCGAGTCTTGAGAACCTCTCGCAGTTCATCGCGCCGGTAGCCATCATTGCTTGCGGCGAAATCATGCTGATGATCGGCGGGGAGATCGATCTCTCCGCCGGCATGGTCTTCGCATTCGCGCCCTTCGTCATGCACTTCGCGAGCGAAGCGGGCGCGCCCGCGTGGCTCGCATTGCTGGCCGGCGTGCTGGCGGCGGGTGTGGTCGGCCTGATCAACGGGGCGGTGACGGTGTACCTGCGTATCCCCTCCTTCGTGACCACGCTCGGCACGCTCTTTTTCGTCAACGGCTTTACGCTGACCATTTCACGCGGCACGCCGGTTTCGCCACCGGAGGGTGCGAATTTTTCGGCGTTCATGGGCGCGTGGGGTTATAGCGAAATCATCTGGACGATTGCGATCGCCGCGGTCATGCATGTGTTGCTGCGTCATACGCGATGGGGTTTGCATACCATCGCTGCGGGCGCCAATCCGTTAGGTGCGAGCGAAGCGGGCATTCACGTCAAGCGCCTGAAACTCGGCAACTTTGTAATTGCTGCGCTGCTTGCGGGCTTCACCGGCATCCTGGAAGGCTTCCGGATAACCTCGATCGATCCGCAGGCAGGCGGCAACCAGATCATGTTCCTCGCCGTCGCCGCGGCCGTGATCGGCGGCACGCCACTGGCAGGCGGCTCGGGCACGATCATTGGCGGGCTGATCGGTGCGGCAGTGCTTGGCATCCTCAACGACGGCTTCACGCTCATCGGCATCAACGCCTTCACCTTCAACATGATTCTCGGCGCTGCGATCCTGGCGGCCATGATCTTCAATATCCACGTCGTTCGTCTCGCGCGTAAAGGGGACCTTTGATGTCCGCCGCCGCATTGGCTTCAGCGGGGACGGCGGCGCTGCGAGGCGAAGATATCGTCAAGCGTTTCGGCGCGGTCACCGCACTCGACGGCGTGTCGCTCACGCTCAGGCAAGGCGAGATCCTTGGCGTCCTCGGCGACAACGGCGCGGGCAAATCGACGCTGATAAAAA
This sequence comes from Caballeronia sp. SEWSISQ10-4 2, assembly GCF_030464885.1. GTDB lineage: Bacteria > Pseudomonadota > Gammaproteobacteria > Burkholderiales > Burkholderiaceae > Caballeronia. Next base: position 39,546 of record NZ_JALPRJ010000074.1, read on the forward strand.
TCCTCACGGGGTTTCATCAGCAGACGAGCGGCAAGCTATTTATAGGCGGCGAGGAAACGATGCTTCGCTCCGTCGACCACGCCCGCTCGCTAGGGATTGAATGCGTCTATCAGGATCTGGCGCTGGCCAACTCGCTCAGCATTTATCACAACATGTTCCTGAATCGGGAGATTGTGCGACGCGGTCCATTCCCGTTCCGCCTGTTGAATAATCGCGCGATGCGGGCCCGTGCTGCGGAATGCCTCGAAGAAATCGGTGTGCATGTGCCGTCGGTCGATCTGCCGGTCGAGCAACTCTCGGGCGGTCAGCGGCAGGCAATCGCTGTCGCTCGCGCGGTCAATTCGGATGCAAGGATTCTGTTGCTGGACGAACCGCTCGCGGCAATGGGCGCCCGCGAGGCGGGACTGATCATCGACCTGATCTTGCGGCTGAGGGACAAGCAGGGGCTGTCTATTGTCATGATCATGCACAACTACGCCCAGACGCTCGATATTGCGGATCGCGTCATGCTCATGCAGCGAGGCCGCGTGACTTACGAGCGGGAGGCAGCCAGCACATCGGTCGCCGAGTTGATGGATATTGTGCGGCGTGAATACCGGTCTATGCGGACGGGTGCGCCATAGGTTTTTTCGTTCGCACTCGGGGTTCTGTTTGGGGGTTTTGGGGCGGGCGGGGTTTGGTGCCGGGTCGTTGCTGCTTAGGCTTTCGCGGGTTATATGTCAGCTGTTCTCTTTATCACTATCCCCCCATGTCAGGCTAGTTGTCGCGTGAACCGTTACGCAGCTTGTTTGTATTGCGTGGCAGATTCTCGGGTCGTTTCAGGGTTCAAAT
>NZ_JALPRJ010000075.1 GCF_030464885.1 Caballeronia sp. SEWSISQ10-4 2
CGGATGTCACAGGGTTAAACAAAAACCCGTTTACACAAAATCCGGGACACCCTCGAAATGACGTGCCGCCACGCACAGTGGCTACTAGTGATAAATAGAATAACTAACATATAACGACCACAAGCCTGAGCAACGGCAACCCGGCCTCGACCCCGCCCCCGACCAATGAGCACCAGAACCACCCCCAAAACCCCGAGTGCGAACGGGCTACTTCCTCGCGACCATTCCCGTCTCCGTGATCAACGAATCAAACTGATCCAGCTGAGAGAACCGCACCGCCTTCACCTTCCCCAACTTGCTGGCATCTACAACAAGATGCCTCTCGACCGCGCTCTCCATCGCCGCCTGTTTGATCGCCACTTCGTGAAAATTCCAGCACGTCACGCCACGCGTCTGATCGACTCCGCCGGCCGAAATAAACGCCTTATTAATCCCCATTCGACGCAACGTCTCGATACTTTCATCGCTGGAAAACGAATCCGACGAGGGTGCATAAACACCGCCCAGTAAAATCATCCGCACATTGGCCTTGCGCCGCAAAATCTCGGCCACATTCAGCGAATAACACAGCACCGTCAAATGCATTTCCGCAGGAATAAGCCGCGCCAAGGTGGTCAGCGTCGTCCCGCAATCGATGAAAATTGTCTCGTTGTCCGCCAGCAGCCGCGCAGCCACCGCCGATGCCTCCGCCTTGGCCTGCGCGAAATGATCCTTCTCCTCGTCAATCGTATAACCGGCACCGTTCGGGACATCCGAGGCGCGAACGATATAACCGCCAAGATACGTGAAGGTCCCCGGACTCGCCGCAATGTCGCGGCGAACCGTCATCTCCGATACATCGAGCAAGGTCGCAGCATCGCGAAGACGCATCACGCTTTGCTCGCGCAAAGCATCGGCAAGAACACGCAAACGATCGTTTTTGGTCATTCGCAGAGGACAGTAGACGCAAGCTGCACGTCGTGAATGTGGTTGTTAGATTTTGTTCGCTAGATGAAATGATTATAACAAGCCCAATCGCGAATAGTGATCGGGGAAAACGCTTTGCATTTTCGGGGGTTATGAAACCTGCGGCATGCTAAACGACGAAACGCCAACTAATGAGTTGGTGGTCTACGAAGATGTCTTTAGTAGAGGCGCCACGGCGTGGAGCTCGACGCCTACGTACTTGGCGGCGTCGCGCGGCCTCAGCCCGCGGTAGAACGTTCATGTCGAAGGCCGGGGCGATCCGACTCGTCGTTCAACGGGAACAAAATCATGTGTTGGTGATCACGCCGGCGGCCCAGCCGCGATAGCGCACACTTTTTGCTTGAAGGTAGGGATCATTGAGAGGGCGACGGGCGAGATTAGGCGCGACGTGGCGGCAGCTCTCCGACCCGTCAGGGAAGAGTAGTTATGCGAGTAATAAATGACGCCGTACGTGCTGCAATTTTTTCCGTGACGATCTCACTGCTTTCGGCATGCGGCGGGAACGGAGGCAGCTCGAGCGGAGGCAGCTCGAGTAATGGCAGCGCAGCTACACCGGCAGGCGGAATCAATCTGCAAATTGTCTCGTTCGGCGACAGTCTTTCGGACGTCGGGACCTACGCACCGATCGCAAGCGCGGTTGGCGGGGGGCGTTTCACTACCAATCCCGGACAAGTGTGGACTCAGGATGTCGCGCAAAACTACGGCGATACGCTAAGCGCTGCGTACACGATCGACCTCACGCATAAGCTTAGTGCGAAGGGCGGCTTTGGCTATGCGGAGGGTGGTGCGACAGTAGCGACGCCGGCAAGTCTGTACGATTTCCTCACCGGCGTGATTGGCAACATCGAAATGCCCGTCAATCAGCAGGTTTCGAGCTATCTGGGCGCTCACGGAAGCTTTAACTCCAATCAACTGGTGCTCGTGTGGGCTGGCGCGAACGATGTGCTTCGGGCCGGGGCGCTGCCAGCCGCAGCGCAGACCGTGGAGACAGCGGCTGCCACTCTCGCTCAGATTGTTGGGCAGATCGTGCAGAACGGCGCCACTCATGTCGTGGTGATCAATCTTCCGAACGTCGGACTATCGCCCGATGGCATCGCTTCGTCGGATGGCGGGGCAAACTTGACCCAGTTATCGCAACTGTTCAACGATAGCCTGAACGCCGCCTTGCAGACCGGCGGGCTGAAAGCCAAGGTTATCCAGATTGATTCCTATACGTGGTTGAACCAGATCATCGCGAACTTTCAAGCCAATGGCTTCGCCGTGTCGAACACCAGCGTCGCCTGCGACCTTAAGAAAACGCCCGATGCCACGGCATTGCTATGCTCGCCGCCAACCTACGTGAGCGCCAACGCGGACCAGACGTACATGTTCGCCGACGACCTTCATCCGACGACGCATCTGCATGCGCTCTTCGCCCAGTTCGTGGAGCAGCAGATCGCCAACAGCGGCCTCGGTCACTGAGCCCGGGAGAAGCATGACTCGTCGACAGGATCGTCGAGTTCCCGGTCATCCGATCCGATGGGACCGCCCGTTAGCAGACGGCTCGTCTATTGTCAGGTGAATAACGTATACCGGCCGACGACTGCTATGGCGGATAACGCGGCGAATGCGATTGATGCGGCGGACGGTCTCGGGGCATTGGGCCTAAAATTAAAAACAGCGCCGGTCCCTTTGCGTGGGGGCCGGTCGTCTATCCCTCTCTATCAACGGCAGGCGGCCATGAACACTGACAATGCGTGTTTCGTTCGCCCGGCGCTGGCTGCACTGTGCGTGGCTTCGCTCGCAACGCTCGTCGCGTGCGGCGGGAGCGTCTGCATCGGCTTGGACGGTTGTGGCAGCGGAAACGGGATACCAAACGTGGCCATATCGGGCACGGCCGCCACCGGCCGCGCGCTCGCCAGTGCGGCGGTCAGCTTCAGTTGTGCCCAGGGTTCGGGCTCTACCCTGTCAGACGGCGGTGGACACTACAGCATCACGTTCAACGCCACACTTCCCTGCATCCTCACCGTGACCTCTGGCGGCACGGCCCTGCATTCGCTGGCATTTGCCGGCGGCACCTTCAATACGACGCCCGAGACCGAGCTGATGCTCGTCTACCTCGCTTCGCAACTTGGCACGAGCGAGACCAGTCTGATTGCGGGCTTCCCGAGCAACTCACAGTTCCGGCAGGTGCTTGCAAACCAGGCCGATGTGCTGGCTGCGCAATCGGCGGTCGTCACGAATCTGCAGCAGCGCTATGCGCTCACGCTGTCGGCACCGGCGTTTCTGACGACACCTTTTATTGTCGGGCAAGCAGGCGTCGACAGCGATCTCGGTGCGCTGGCGGCTGCAGGTGTTATCGACGCCAACGGCATGCCCGATCCGGCCGCCGTCTCGCTGCTGTCGGCGGCGGGTCTCGCTCATCCACTCACCGCGACGTCCACACCTTCATCTGGCACAGGCGGCACTGGTGGCACAGGCAGCGCCAACGGCGGCATGATGTGAACTGAGGGGGCTGCTTCGTCATGTGCCGTTGTGCGTCAAGCAGTTAGAGGCTGGCGTCATCAAGCAGAAACCGGCCATCTCCAGCTATTCGCGCTTGCTCATAGCTGGGCATTCTTGATCCAAACAGCGGACCTTCGCACTCTGACTGCGCCAGACAGGTCGCTGGTACAAGCTGCCTTTTGCCGATGAGCGTCCCTATGGCTGTTCAGGGCTTGCGACTAAGCCATTGTGAATATCAGCGCAAAAAACCTGGCTGCCAATTGGTCGCGCAGAGAGGTTGCTGGCAACGATGCCTTATGTCTCGGGCAGCGTAGATTTTCCGCCACGTCCGCGTGGCTTCGGCTCAACACCCACACGCGGGTCGCGCGCGAGCACGAGCGTGGTCATCCTTTCCGCGATGGTTTCAAACGCCGGATCGTCTTGCGGTACATAAAGCCATTTTCCAAGCACCGGATGCGGTCGCAAAGCGGGCATTTCATCAATGAGCGCGGCGTGGCGCTCTTGCGATGTGCACACCAGCAAGCCATTCCACGGCTTGTCGCGATCGGCGGCAACCAGACATAACAGGCCATCGATATAGGCGGCATCGCAGCCGAACATCCGCTTGGCGATGTAGGTTGAATCGCGCTCGAATGCTTCGAAGATCCAGATGAGCGAGTTGCGGATGGAAGATGGCATTGGCGGAAATCCTTGGCGACAGGAAGGCAGGTGTGCGCCGGAAATCTTATTTGATCGGCGGAGGGCTCGTCCACTGTTCTTGCGGCGTATCTGTCCACGTCGAGCCTAGCGGCTGTAATGCGAGCCGGGTCTCTACGAGCTTGCCTGACTCGGTCCGGTATGACTGCATGCCCGCTCGACTACGCGGCTCCCCGGTCTTGGGATCGGCCTATTTCGACTTGCTAACTCGTACTCGTCAAAGCGACGATAAAGTCAAGAAACACCCTTGTCTTGGCCGGCGTGTGGTGCCGCGATGGATGGTACGCATAGAGCGGGAAGCGCTCATCCGGCCAGTCTGGGAACAGGTTGACGAGCCGTCCCTCGCAGATCAGGTGCTCGGCTCCGAGCAGAAGCATTTGCGCAACGCCGGAGCCAGCCAGGCACGCGTTGAGGAGTGCGCTCGGATCATTCACCGTAAGTCGTCCATTCGTATCGACAACAAGCTTTTTGCGCTTGCGATGAAACTCCCACGGATATGGTTTTCCGGTATCCGGGTTCCGGAATTCGAGACACCTGTGCACCCCGCGACCCAGCTCTTGAGGCTCCGCCGGCCGCCCCCGGCGAGCGAGGTACGAGGGTGCTGCGACTGTGACAACGGCGGTGTCCAGAAGCTTTCGCGCAATCAGACTGGATGAGTGAGGTTCGCCAAATCGCAAGGCCAGATCGAAGCCGTCCATGATGAGGTCGCCGAGCTGATCTCTCGCAATGAACTCGAGTTCAAGTTCAGGATGCACATCCATGAATTCGTCGAGCTTCGGGCTCAGAACAGTTCGCAAAAAGGCCGGATCAAGATTGATTCGCAGCTTCCCGCGCACTGTCGCGGCGCCTCCTGTCGCGGCTGCGGCCGCTTCCTCCATGCCCCTTAAGTGCGGCATGACCTGCTCGTAGAACCGTCGGCCCTCTTCAGTCAGGGAAACGGCGCGGGTTGTCCGGTTGAAGAGCCGTGTTTTCAGCCGCCTTTCAAGTCGAGCGATTGCCCGGCTAACCCCGGGTGGCGACATACCCACCACTTCGGAGGCGGCTGCGAACGTCCCCGCATCGACGACGGCAGCAAACACGCTGATACCGCTAGAGAGATTCTCGCTGGACGATCTCATAGGCGCTGCATCCTGGTCATTTAATGGTCGGAAGACGAGTGCGTCGAAAACCGCACTATGACTGATTAGTAACTATCAGTCATCTCACAAGTGTCATTCATGTCATTTAGTTTCTCGTCGCGTTTACCCACAATGCATCCCAACAGCACGTTTCAACCTCAACGATCCCAAAGGAGCATTGCCATGAATACCCGTCATTTCGCACTTGTCATCGCGGCCGCCATCGCCTTCCCTGTCGCTGGATACGCTCAGGAATCCAGCTCGACTATCACTCGTGCGCAGGTGCGCGCAGAGCTCGTACAACTGGGAAGCGTGGGCTACCAGCCCGGCCGCGCCAATGATCCGCACTACCCCGCCGACATTCAGGCAGCCGAAGCGGCTGTGGCCTCCCAGAAGGACGCCGAGTCGAACGTCGCCAGCGCCGTGGGCGGTGCGCGCAGCGGTTCGTCCGCTTCGGGCAACCGCGTCGCCGCGAATGCACCGTTCGACTCGCTCTACGCACATCGCTGATTGGCACGTCACACCAATCATTGTTCATTCCAATATTGTTCATTCCAATTTCCAAGGAGTAGGAAATGACCGTTCAACTAACCCGCCGCGACCTGTTGAAGCGAGCATCCGGCCTCTTGGCCGTCGCCGCAGTGGGCGGATTGACCAGCATCGAAACAGATGCCGCGGAGGGTCATCAGGAGCGTAATCGCGTTCTGGTCCGCAACCCTGCCTTTGCCACGATTGACCTTTCCCTGCGGCAGGCTGTCGACAACGGCACCGTAGCCGGCGTGGTGGCGATGGGCGCTACGCAGCGCGGGCTCATCTACGAGGGCGCATTTGGCCATGCCAATCCCCAGACCGGTACGGCGATGACGCCCGACACGGTGTTCTGGCTGCTATCGATGACCAAGGCGATCACCGCGACGGCCTGTATGCAACTCATCGAGCAGGGCAGGCTCCGGCTCGACCAGCCCGCCGGCGAGATCCTTCCGGAGCTGAAGTCGCCGCAAGTGCTGGAGGGCTTCGATGCATCCGGGCAGCCGAAGCTGCGTCCCGCACGAAACACGATCACGGTGCGTCATCTGCTGACTCACACCTCGGGCTTCACCTACAGCATCTGGAGCGAGAACATCAGTCGGTACGAAAAGGTGACCGGCATGCCGGATATTGGCTACTCGATGAACGGCGCGTTCAAGGCGCCGCTGGAGTTCGAACCTGGCGAGCGCTGGCAGTACGGCATCGGGATGGACTGGGTGGGCAAGCTTGTCGAGGCAGTGACCGATCAGTCACTGGAGGTCTACTTCCGCGAGCACATTTTTACGCCGCTCGGCATGAGCAATTCGGGATTTCTGATCAGCGGCGCGCAGAAGCGACGAGTGGCGACAATGCACAACCGGCAACCGGACGGATCGCTCAAGCCCGCTCCGTTCGAGATCAACCAGCGGCCCGAGTTCTTTATGGGTGGCGGCGGTGCATTCAGCACGCCGCGCGATTACATGGCGTTCCTGCAGATGCTTGTGAATGGTGGGACGTACCGCGGCGAGCGGGTCCTGCGTGCCGACACCGTTGCGACGATGTTCCAGAATCAGATCGGAGATCTTCAGGTAACCGAAATGAAGACGGCGCAGCCGGCATGGTCGAACAGCTTCGACCAGTTTCCCGGGACGCCTCACAAGTGGGGGCTCTCCTTCGACATAAACACCCAGCCGGGTCCGCATGGCCGCAGCGCGGGCAGCATCAGCTGGGCGGGACTGCTGAACAGCTATTTCTGGGTCGATCCGGTCAGGAAGGTGACCGGCACGCTGTTCACGCAGATCCTGCCGTTCTACGACCCTCGTGTGGTGGACCTGTACGGACAGTTCGAGCAGGGGCTGTATCACGGCTTGCAGCACGCTTGAGCACCGATCAGTGATCGGGACACATCTATCTAGGCCAAGGAGAAACTGCAATGTATGCAATCACAGGGATAACAGGAAAGGTCGGCGGTGCGGTGGCTCGCACGTTGCTTGCTGCAGGCCAACCGGTACGCGCGGTTGTACGCGATGCCGCTCGGGCACGTTCGTGGGCTGAGCGCGGGTGTGAAGTGGTGACAGCCGACATGGACGACGCGGCGTCCCTTACGGCCGCTTTCGAGGGCACGCAAGGCGTCTTCATTCTGCCGCCGTCCGAGTTCGATCCGTCGCCGGGCTTTCCCGAGGCACGTGCTGTCATTGACGCCGTGCGCGGGGCGCTTCAGTCGGCGGCACCTGGCAAGGTGGTCTGCCTGTCGACGATCGGCGCGCAGGCCACCGAGACCAATCTGCTCACGCAACGTACGCTGATGGAGCAGGCGCTTCGGGATTTACCGATGCCCGTGACATTCCTGCGTCCCGGCTGGTTCATGGAAAACGCCGCATGGGACGTGGCTCCTGCCCGGGACAAAGGGATGATCGCGAGCTTTCTCCAGCCGCTCAACAAGGCTGTGCCGATGGTCGCGACCGCGGACGTTGGTCGCGTTGCCGCACAACTGCTTCAACAAACCTGGCGCGGCGTGCGTGTCGTCGAGCTGGAGGGGCCGCAACGTGTGAGCCCGAACGATCTGGCCGAGGCATTTGCCCGGGCGCTCGGTCGTCCGGTTCGTGCGGAGGTGGTGCCGCGCGAAACATGGGACGCGCTGTTCCAGTCCCAAGGTATGAAGGAACCGTTGCCGCGTATGCGCATGCTCGACGGGTTCAATGAAGGCTTCATCGCCTTCGAAGGCGATGAAGCTGACATCGTCAAGGGCGAAGTGGACCTGGAAACCGTTCTGCGAGGCCTCGTCTCGCAGGCGGGCTAACGCGGGCGCACCCGGTGACGCATACAGGACGTCACGTCGCCGGATGCTTTCCGCTTATCGTTCATCAAAGGATTCATATCAAGGGGTTCGCTATGGAATACAGCACACTCGGCAGCTCAGGGCTGCGCATTTCCCGTCTTTGTCTTGGCGCCATGACCTTTGGCGCCGGTACCGGAATCTGGGGCGAAATTGCCGGCCTCGACCGTGCCCAGGCCACACGCCTTGTCGCGATGGCCGTCGAGCGCGGTATCAACCTGGTCGATACGGCTGACGCCTATTCGCAAGGGCACTCTGAAGCGGTCGTGGGTCAGGCGTTGGCTGACCTTGGACTCGACGAATCGCGCATGCTGGTCGCGACCAAAGTTCGGCTTCGCACAGGAGTCGGCCACAACGACGTCGGGCTCGGCCGCTCGCACATCATGCGGTCGGTGGAAACGAGTCTTCGGCGTATCGGCCGGGATCATATCGATCTATTTCAGTTGCACGACCGCGATGAACTTGTTCCGCTGGAAGAAACGCTTCGTGCACTCGACGACCTTGTGACGCAGGGCAAGGTGCGGCACATCGGGGTCTGCAACTTCAGCGCGGGCGACCTGGAGCGTGCACAGGGAATTACCACCCGCACGCACTGGGCCCGCGTTGTCAGCAATCAGGTTCACTATGCGCTGACAAGCCGCGACGTCGAGCATGAGATCGCGCCCGTGGCAAAGGCGAATGATGTTGCGCTTCTGGTGTGGAGTCCGCTCGCGGGCGGGTACCTGAGCGGTAAGTACACGCAGGGAAGCAGCGAAGAAACCGGGCGTCGAACCAGGCTGAATTTTCCGCCGATCGATCCCGCAAAGGCGGATCCTATCGTGCACGTATTGCGCGACATCGCTACGGAATTGAACGCATCGCCGGCTCAGGTGGCATTGGCCTGGATTCTGGAGCGCCGTGAAGTCTGTTCCGTCATTGTAGGCGCGCGCACGCCCGACCAACTGACCGCTAACCTCGACGCTCAGCAAATTGCGTTGAATGCTTCGCAAACCGAACGTCTGAATCAGGTTTCGCAGCCGCACCTGCCATATCCTTACTGGATGCAGCAGTTCCACGACAAGGATCGATTAGTGGTCTGATCCGGTTGAGATGCCCCGTAGCGATCTTTGGAGCTCAGGATTACCCACAAGTTAAATGATTATGCTATTCGTTTTGCCTGAAGATCTGATACATCTTCGTGATCTCGTGCAATATGAGGAACCCTCGCCAGATGACAGTTGGGCCGGGTGGTCGGTCATGCTTGCGATTCAGGTATGCGCCGAGCATGGCGATCCACAACACCGCTTGCTGCAAGGGTGGGGGCTTCTTTGGCGGGTACCTGGTATGGTGCGAATGGCAATACAGTGCCTGCCATTCGACGGGTTGCAGCAGTACTTCGCAAGACAGATCGGTGTCGATTCGTGCCAGCAGGGTCGCGTACAGGATGCGCCAACTGATGACGGCAAACAGGGCGGTGGCCCTTACGAATCGCTCGAGGTTACCGAACTGGCGCGCCTCGATACGACAGCCGCTTTTCAGCACGCGATGCCAGGACTCAATCGTCCAGCGTCGCGCATACCAGGCCAGTCGCTCGAGAACATCATCAAGCGAGGTCGTTGGCACAGAACTCAGCAGCATCTACTCGAGCGGCTCAGTGCCGTGCGGGGGCGCTTCTTCGATAGCGTGAATGGCAAATGCGTCAAGCTCGCTCAGACGGCTAGCATGCGCCTGCGGAGGCCTCAGTCGCACCGCCGCGCAACGCAACGTCAGACGCGCTGTTCGCTGCGCCATGCTGCCCCGGGCGGGCACCAGCAGGTCTGTATTGCCAAGCGGTGCCATGGCCTGAACGGACTCCCACAGATATTGCGCGGGATGACGGACGCGGCGATTGCGCGCCGCCCGAATCAGCCAGTCCACCCCATCCGGACGTTCGGTCGCAAACAGTTCATACACGTCGCTCTCGCGGTCGCCCACACAGACAAACCGGGTTTCGGTACAACGCGTCCTGAGTGCAGCAAGGTGGTTGATGCCTTCGATCCATTTGATGCTCTCTTTCTCTGTGATCGGTCGCGCTTTGCGATGGCGTCCCTTGCCGGCCTCTTCTTGCGCTCGCACCCAAGTCTTCATGCCCAACACGCCCAGTGGCAGACCCTCGGGCGTGACGGCCAGCAGACTGTGCATCATGAAGCCGCGCTCATTGCCGCCGGTACCATAGCCCAGTCCCTCAGTCGCGTGCAGATGCGACAGATTAAATTCGGTCGTGTCCTGGATCGCCAGCACCACAGGTACCTGCCTCATGCGATCCAGCGTTTGCGCAATGTGCGGCGCCAAAATGCCGTCGGTATCGATCTGTGTATTGTCAAAGAACCGGTACGCGGCCTTCAACTCGGCGGGCTTGAGCGACTGTGGAAACGACCCTTGCGGACTGCAGGCAAGCCGGCGCGCCAACGCAACCAGGCGCTGCGCCAGACGCGCGTCGCCCAGATTCGCCTCGCCGAACTCAGTGCTTGCCCAGTCGTGCGTGTCGTTCTCGTCGACCAATCTCGAATGCCGCTGCAAACAGGATGGGCCGAAGTTAACATCGGTTCCGCCCGTTTACAAGCGAAAACACACACCGCCCCCTGCAGACTTGTGGGTAATCCTGAGCTGTTATCAGGGAGGCTGTTTGCGCCCCGATGTGGTCACGGAAAACGCATAATGTCCGCAGATATTTTGCCCTAGTGTCCCGGCAGACGCTGTTGGACGCTACAAGGAGAGTAAAGGCAATGCGAAAGAAAGTCAGGGTCGGTCTCGTTGGCGACTATAACCAGTCGGTGCCAGCGCACCAGGCTATTCCGCTTGCATTGAAGCGCGCGGCAGATGCGAAGCAAGTCGAAGTCGAATTTGAATGGATTCCCACTGGGGACATCAATTCAGTTTCGCGAATTTCTGCGTTCGATGGAATTTGGTGCGTCCCCGCGAGTCCGTACCACAGCATGGAAGGCGCGTTGCTCGCCATTCGCCACGCCCGCGAAGCAGCAGTTCCATTCCTTGGGACATGCGGAGGGTTTCAACATGCCGTCATCGAGTATGCCCGGAACGTACTTGGCTGGGCTGACGCGGAGCATGCTGAAACGGCACCGGGCGCTGCTCGCGCAGTCATTTCTCCACTTGAGTGCGCTCTGGTTGAAACCGTAGACGTGGTCCGACTGCTTCCGGGGACTCACATCGCGGCTGCCTATGGAGTCAGCGAAACAACGGAGGGCTATCGTTGCCGCTACGGACTTAACCCTGAGTTCAGAACGTCGCTTGTTTCGGGCCCGCTACGCGTCGCCGCAGACGATGAAACAGGCGATGTACGAGCTGTCGAAATGGATGGACATCCGTTTTTCGTTGCAACGCTCTTTCAACCCGAGCGTGCGGCTCTCAGAGAAGAGTCCGCACCGCTCGTCAATGCGTTTGTGGAGGCATGCGGAGCGTGAGGCTCAGCCTGTCGCTTCGGTGGGCTACCTCGCGTCACCGTAGTTCCAAGGTTGAGTGAAGGTCCCCTTTCGAGAAATCCATCCGACCGCTCCGGATCGACCTGCGACGTTCCGCGTTAAAGAACAAAGCCCATCCGATACAAACAAGGCCGCGCTCGGAAACGAGCGCGGCCTTGTTTGCCAACACCCATATACAACGAGCTCTACCCACTCAGCGCGCTGCCCAAAGTAGTCCGCGCAACATCAGTTCGCGGGCTTCCAGGACGTCGAAATCGGTGTTGACGTGACCAAGCGACGAATAGAAAACCCTTCCTTTGCCCCAGTGGCGCTTCCATGCGACCGGCATGATGACGCCCTTTACTTGTGGCTCATGTTCTCGTACATACGGCCCGTCGAAGCGAGTGGTCGCAAGAACCTCGTTGCTCGGATCAAAATGCATGTAGTACTGCTCCGAGCGCATCGAAAAATCGGCGAGACCGGAAACAACGGGGTCATCGGGCGCAGCGATCTGAACAGTGTAGTCAACGATGTTGCCCGGATGCGCGACCCATTGGCCTCCAACCATGAACTGGTAGTCGGTATTCGCGCGGAACGCGTCGCCGGCACCGCCGTGCCAGCCTCCGAAACCGGCACCGCCACGAACCGCGGCGAGCAGATTTTCGGTATGAGTTTTGTCCAACTGGCCCATGGTGAAGCAGTTGACGATCAGATTCTGTTCAGCGAGACGCTCACGGTCGAGGTACACGCCAAGGTCGTTGTGAATCTCTACCGCGAACCCTTGTTGCTCCAGCAGGCTCGCGAAGCGCTCGGTCGTGAGGCGCGGTTCGTGGCCGTCCCAACCGCCCCAGACCATCAATGCCGAGCGGCGCGGTGTCAGGTTGTTTTCAGGCATGTGTGACTCTCTCGTTTGCCATCGTCAGGGGCTGCTCCAACATAGCTGCGGGCCGTTGGAAGGTGCTGTCGATCGATACGGTCTGGCGCCGGGTCGCCGCGGCAAGAAAGCCGTGCATGACCTCCAGCACGTGATAGCCGATCGCCCCGTCCGTGCGCGGCCGCTCACCCGTCTGGAGTGAATGTGCCAGTTCCGCAATGCCAAGCCCCCTAGTGTTGTCGCTATAGGGATGCGAGAGCGGGACTTCATTCCAGTCACCGTCGCGAACCTTCAGGTTTACCGGACCACCGAAGGTATTGGGGTCGGGCACACTCAGGCTTCCCTCTGTTCCATGGACCTCGATGAAGGGAAGTCTTGCACCCCAGATATCGAAGCTCGTCACAATAGTTCCGATCGCACCGTTGGCGAACTGCATCTGACCGGCTACGTGTGTAGGCGTATTCACCTCGATCCGCTGACCGCGTTTGGGCTTGCTCCCGATGACTCGTTCGGGAAAACTCGCGCGCGCAAATGCCGATACGGAATCGATGGGCCCGATAAGATTGACAAGCGCGCTCAGGTAATACGGTCCCATGTCGAACATTGGGCCGGCGCCTGGCTGGTAATAGAACGCCGGGTCAGGGTGCCAGCCTTCATGGCCGTGGTTGGTCATGAAGGCAGTCGCGGCGATCGGTTCGCCAATGGCGCCGCTATCGATCAATTTGCGGCAGGTCTGGATCCCCGCGCCCAGTACCGTGTCCGGCGCGCAGCAGATTTGAAGAGCGGCAGACCGCGCGGTATCGATCAACCCGCGTGCTTCATCGAGATCGAGGGTAAGCGGCTTCTCGTTGTAGACGTGCTTACCCGACTGTAGCGCACGTCGCGCTACCTCTGCATGACCGGCCGGATGCGTGAGAATGAGGATCAGGTCAATACCGGAGTCGGCATAGACCGCGTCGGTGGTAAGCACACGCGCAACCCCGTGACGGAGTGCCGAAGCCCGTGCACGTTCCATATCGAGATCCGCAACAGCGCAGACCTCCACGCCGGCGAACTTCGGGAGGTTGGTAAGATAAATGTCGCTGATATAGCCGCAGCCGACGACCGCGACGCGCAGCTTATGATGTGGTGCTGAAGTCATATGACGTTGCCTCGAACGAATGAACACGTGCCCATCGGCGGGCAGATGGAAAAAGATTTCACCCCGCTTTTCAACCTTTTACGGAGCCGACCATCATTCCTTTTATGATGCGTTCCTGGCCGAACGCGTAGGCGACGATCAACGGCAGGGACGTCAGCGTGACAACCGCCAGGGTTGCAGGAATGTTCGATGCGTATTGACCCTGGAAGTCCCACACCGCGAGTGGCAGCGTGCGATTGGCCGGCGTCGAGGTGAGTACATAGGCAAAAATGAACTCGTTCCACAACGCGATCGCGTTGTAGATGGCGACCGTGGCGAGCCCCGGTCCGGACAGCGGAACGAAGATGCGCCAGAAAATGGCAAACGGTCCGCAGCCGTCGAGCAGGGCGGCTTCTTCCAGCTCACGCGGGATCTGGCGCATGAACTCGGTGAGAATGAAGATCGAAACCGGAAGGCTCGACGCTACATAAGGGCCGATCAAAGCAAAGGGTGTGTCGTACAGTCCCGCGGTGCGCGTCATTAGATAGACCGGTACCAAGGTGACGTGCAGCGGCACGATCATTCCTGCGACAACAATCGAGAAAATCGATCTATTGAGCCGGGAGTTCATGCGCGCGAATACGTAAGCGGCCATTGAGCCGGTCAACAGGATCAGTGCGGTCGACAAGCCCACCACGAAAAGGCTATTGCGCAGATAAACCCAAAAACCGCCTTCCAGGACCGCTTGATAGTTGCTCAGGTCGAGGACCGACGGGAGCGACCAGGCCGACCCGGAATACGTGTCCTGCTGCGACTTCAGGCTGGTCACCACGACGAACAAGAAGGGGAGTGTCGTCACGGCAAGCCAGCCGATACCAAGCGTCAGCACCATCGCACGCGAGACAGAAAACCTGGGTGCACGAAATGGCGCGCTCGATTCAAGATGAATGTTGGGGATCGCTTTCATATCTCCGTCTCGAAACGACGTGTCAAGGTCAGGGTGACGCTGGCGACTACGAGCACAATCAGGAACATCGCCGAGGCGATGGTGCTGCCGTAGCCGAGTTGAAACGAACTAAAGACTGTGCGGTACATGTAGGTCGCCATGAGCTCCGACGCGCCGTCAGGACCGCCGGCGGTCATCACGAAAATCAGATCGAAATAACGCAGCGAACCGATCACGGCAAGCAGCACACCGGTGCGCAAAGTGCCTTGCAGATGCGGCAATTCGATGTGCCAGAACACTCTCCATGCAGAGGCCCCGTCAAGACGTGCTGCTTCACGAAGTTCGGGCGAGAGGGAGGAGAGCCCGGCCATGAAAAGAATCATGTAGAACGGGATGTTCTGCCAGCAGATCACCGCCAGCGTGGCGCCTAAAGCGAAGCGCCCGTCACCCAGCCAATCTTGGGCCAGGTTGCCAAGCCCGAGGGCGTTCAAAGCCGCGTTCAGTGGACCGAAATTCGGGTCATACACGTTCTTGAACACGACACCGATGGCGACACTTGACATCAGCAGGGGCAGGAAATACAGGATCTTGAGCGTGCGCGATCCGCGGCCTGCCTTGTCGAGCATGACGGCAAGAGTCAGTGCGATCGGCATTTGGATGAGCACTGAGAAGACCGCGAGTATCAGGTTGTTGCGGACCGCCTTAAGAAATGCGGAATCGTGCGAGAGATGAATCCAGTTCTGAAGACCAATGAAGCGTTCCGTGGCGCCAAGTCCGTTCCAGTCGAGCGTCGATAATCGGAAGCTTGAGATCAGCGGGTATAGAAGAAAGAGTCCGAGTAATGCGATAGCGGGTGCAAGAAACGTGGCCGAAACCATCGCGGAGGGTCTTCCCAGGCGCGATCGCTTCGGCATGGGCGCCATGGGAAGCTTCGTAACACTCACATCTTCCTCCGTCAGTCGAGGGGAATCGGCTAGTAGTTGGACGCGCGGTGCTCAAGCGAAATACAGGCGGTTAATTAAGGTCCTTCTTCGCTTCGGCTTCCATTTGTTGTGCGGCTTCTTGCGGAGTCGTCGTCAGCCCGAACAGAGCCTGCGTTGTGTTCTTGTGCAATTCGCCGAGCGCCGGTGGCAACTCCTGGTCGTACCAGAGTTGCACCGCGGGCGCGTCGGCGACAGTCTTTAGAAAGCGTTTGAGCATTGGATCGCTTACTTCCAGGTTCTTGACCGGCGGTATGCGCGTGTCCGCAACGCGTTCTCGCATGGATTGATCGTCCGTCATTGCCTGGATCAACCGGAATGCTGCCTGCGGATCCGCGCAGGCCTTGGAGATACTGTAGAAGTTGTCGCCCACCGTGCCGATAACGTCGTTCGGGTTGCCTTTCCCACCCGGCACGGCGGGAAAGGGAAAGTAGTCGAGCTTCGAATAGAATGCCGGATTCTCCGCCTTCACGGTCGACGCTTCCCAACTCCCGATGAGTTCCATCGCTGCACGCCCGGAATAGAGAAGGCGCCTTGATGCGCCGATGTCGTAGTCAAGCCCATTGAATCCCTGCGCGAACGCGCCGGCCTTTACCAGTTCCTGCACGCGCGCTCCTGCTTCTACGAAGGCGGGATCGGCGAAACTGCCGCCCGGTGCTCGCATGACCGCGCGGCGGACTACATCGGAACCTCCGATGCGATCGACCAGGTACATGTAGTACATGGACCCAGTCCATTTGTTTTTGTTTGCCAACGCAAAGGGAGCGATATTGTTCGATTTCAGTACGCTGATCACATGGAGCAGCTCGTCCCATGTCTTCGGGGGCGTCAGCTTGTACTTTTCGAAAATCTCTTTGTTGTAGAACACCACGGCTACCGACGTGTTCTCGGCGGGGATGGCCCAAACCTTATTGTCGAAGGTGGCTGCTGGCCACGCGGTTGCCAAGAAGCGGTTTTGGAAAGCTGCGTTCTGCTGAAGATAAGGCGTGAGATCAACCACTTGATTGGACTTCACATACTCGCGCAGAGGACCGCCTCCCCAGCTCGAAAAGACACATGGCGGCTGGTTTGCACCAAACGCGATTTTTAGCTTGGTCTTGTATGCATCGTTAAGGACGTGCGATGACTCGACTTTGAAGCCGGGGTTCGCCTTCTCAAAACGCGCGGCTGCATCATTGATGATCTTCGGACCAGCGCCGACAGTCTGTGAATCCCATTCTGTAAGCGTTTTCGTTTGAGCAGCGACAATGCTCACCGGCCCTAACGAGCCGAGGCCTATAGAGAGAGCTGTGCAGGCTATGGCAAGGGTCCGACGGCGGTCGAAGACCGAAACGACTCCGTTCATATCTTTCCACTTTTAGTTGTAAAATGTTTTATAACGTTATCGCTAACGTTATGTAACAATAATAGGGAGCAGCCATCCTCTATGAAATGCGTATTTACCCCAGCCGGGATAAGACCTCGGACCGTGTACTTCAACGGATGCGACCTGCAGAGTGATAGCTGGCTGTAATGATTGGTTAATCCTACTAAGTTGATTTGTGCTCATGGCAAGACAGACCCCCACGTTGGCTCGGCTCGCGGAGCTAGCCGGCATTTCTCAGATGAGCGCGTCGCGCGCCATCAACGACCGTCATGGGGTGTCGGAGCAGACACGCAGTAAGGTTCTGCGCATTGCCGCGGAGATCGGTTATGTCGCCAACAGGACCGCGCAGAAATTGTCAGGCGGACGTACCCGTATTGTCGGCTTGCTCACTCCAGTCCGGCAGGATCAGTTTGTCAGCGAGTTGATCATCGGTGCGGGTCGGGCAGCTCGAAACGCGGGTTATGAGATGCTTGTGTATCCAATGTTCGACGAGGATCGTGAGACGCACCACAACGTGTTGACGCTACTGGAGCAGTTTTCGGACGGACTGGTGGCGATCCTTCCACACGATGACGCGCCCTATCTAAAGGCGCTGAATGAGGCGGATATACCGGTGGTGGTGGTGGATCAGCGTGGTGTTTTCCCGCAATATCCCTCGGTTGCATCCGACAATTACGAGGGCGCGCGTCTGGCTGTGCAGCATTTGGTCGCACTCGGCCATACGCGGATTGCATTTATCAGCGGTGACGAGCGGCTGACAGCAGCGCACGACAGGGCGCGCGGTTTTAATGACGCGATGCGACAGCAGGGCCTGCGTCCTGAAGCGAGCTTGACGGCGATCGGGCGGTTTAGTCAGGCGATGGGTTTCAAGGCAGCATCGCATCTGTTGAAGCTAAAGCGACCGCCGACCGCGATCTTTGCCGCGAATGATTTGAGCGCGTTTGGTGCGATCGCCGCGGCGCACGAACTGGGAATGCGTGTCCCGGAGGACGTTTCCGTGATCGGGTTCGACGATGTCCCGATGGCGTCGCAGGTTTATCCCCCGCTTACGACCATTCGTCAGCCGCTACAACAGATGGGGAGATCGGCGGTCAACATATTATTGGCCCGGATTGCCGGGATCGAATCGCCCTCGGATCGCATCACGTTACCGACAGATTTGATCCTACGCAGCTCGACTGCGCGACCTGCGGAAAAACGTGTCACGCAGCGATAATGCCATGTAGGTGTAGCGCGCACCTATTCGTCAACTCGCGTTTTGCGGTGGAGTCGGGGACGTAGTCCCTAAGCGTACTTCCGACTGGTCATTCGAACCTCGGTCAGGACATCGAGCCGAGCCCATTAATAGAGCCGCTGGAGTTTTGGTTCCAGTCAAATCGGGAGTGCTGGCGGGCAAGTCGGAACGTACGGCCTAGTCTACTGTGCGAGTTCTCGAAGCCGAACCAGCCGGTGCGATGGCAAGACGAAGTTCCCGATAGGCAGTCACCAGCGCGTCGAGGCTGAATGTCCGGTTCAGGCCGCTGGGATTCGGCAACACCCATGCGCGGGCGCCGCCGAATGCTGCCGGTTGCGGGCCCCAGGCAATGTCGCGACTGCCCGACATTGCACAGAGCGCCATCTTCCCGAGGAAGGCAACACATTGTGGCGCATATCGTTCAATCTTCCGCTCGAATTCGGTCGCAGCCGCTTTGAACTCCCATTGTGATAGTTCGTCTGCTCGTACGGTCGGACGCGAGACCACGGTTGTGAGACCACAACCATACTGCAGGAGTGTGCGGTCGTCTTGAGGACAAATCTGTTCGGGAGTAAAACCCGCGAGATGAACGGCCTGCCAGAACCGATTGCCTCTGCCGGCAAAGTGGTGTCCGGTCGATGCTGCACGGACGCCCGGATTTATGCCGCAAAATACCACTGATAAACCCGGTTCAAGGATATCGGCAAGACCTGGAAGTGAATCGGAGCGAGTCACGGATGGTGTAAGCCTTTTCATGAAGTACATTCGAGCCGCAGAGTGAGAACAACAGGCTACCTCAACTACACTGTCTTCTGATTGCACCGAGATGCTCTGACGGAAGGGCTTGGAACCATCCTCGCCTGGTCCTCCATCGGGAGGGGGCCCTCAGAAGGGCAGTTTGGGCCACTCCGTCGCGGCGGACAAGCGACAAGAGGGGCGATTTCAGGTAAAACGTGTCCCGATTCTGGCCAGCGACGTATATGCCACTGGCTCTCCACGCGAGGGGTGTCTGCGCTAAGTACGGCGTCGACGAGTCTCGCCGTGTGCGAAGACGCCCGATCGCGCGCGGCTCGCCGCGAACGCGCGTGAGCCATGTCAACCCGTCGAAGCAAGCCGACAGATGCGGGCGTTCGCTACTACGAACGTTGCGTCGCGCTTCTTCGGGATTTAGACGAAATGGACGCCGACGCTCAGGCTTCCAAGGGAAGCAAAAGCGGAATAGTCCGTGTCAGCATGCCCTCACTAGTCGCGAAGTCGACTGTTATCCCGCAACTACCGAAATTTTTCGCGAGAAGAGCGCGATCCTGGTGAACGACGCAGATACCTACGTGGCATGTGGGCTTGCTGGCCTCGGACTGATACAGGGGAGCACCTTCATACTCGACGCTCATGTGCGATTCGGCCGACTGAGCAAGGTTCTGAGAGACTATCCGTTAAATCCCCGCCCTGTGTCCGTTGTGTATATGCCTAATCGAACCAAGCCAAGGCGGGTCGACATTTTTATCGACTGGTTAATAGATTCGTATTCGATTCATCTTGCCGACCAAAGCTAGTTCGCGGGCATTCATTCTGTTGCCCCTGCTTCAGTCTCCTTTCTTGTCCATTACTGGACGCGCAAACAGAATCAGTTTTTCCTTACGTTAAATTCAGCATGCCCGTACGCCATTCGCTCTACGCGAGCGAGCATTTTTGTCCGATAACAAGGTGGCGGCGGATCGTGCTTTTGTTGTTATACCGGCTACGAAGGCAAACGTTTGCTGGCAAATGTCTGCCGAGGTATCTCGTGTCGTGGCGACGCGTTTCGCCGGGTGGCATCTCACCCTCCGCTCGCAGTTCATTCACCACATAACATACGAGGACGATATGACGAGTAACGACGATCAAAGCAAAGGAATGTCGCGGCGAAGTTTTCTGTACAGCCTCGGCGCGCTGGCGCTGTCGGCGTGCGACGGGGGGAGCAGCCCCGCGACCATGGCCGTGAGCCGCGCGACAAACCGGGACTCCATATCGACTGTGACCTTGGCACATGTCGCCAACGGCGCGACGGAGGTACGTTCGTCCATCCCGGACTGCTGCATACGCAGAGCGATTTCGACCGGATGGCGCAGAAGGTCGCCACACAGGCGTCTCCGTGGTATGACGGGTGGAACGTGCTGATCGCCAACGGCCGTTCACACCTGTCCTGGTCGCCGCGCCCTCAGGCCGAAGTCGACCGCGGGGGTTCCGGCGCACAAAACTATCCGGTGCTGTACAACGACATTGCCGCAGCTTACGCATGCGCGCTGCGCTGGAAAATATCGGGCGATACGGCATACGCCGACAAGGCCGTGCAGATCATGAATGCCTGGTCTTCGACATTGCAGCGGCTCGGCGGGGATACCAACGTAGACCTGGCGGCCGGTATTTACGGCTACGAGTTTGCGAACGCCGGCGAAATCATGCGCAACTATGTGGGCTGGGCAGCAACCGACTTTGCGGCGTTCCAGTCGATGATGCTCAACATCTTCTACCCGATCAACGTCGACTTTCTGAACCGGCACAACAATACTGACGTCACTCACTACTGGGCCAACTGGGACTTATGCAACATGGCGTCGATAATGGCGATCGGCGTGCTGTGCGACGACCACACGCTGTTCGATCAGGCGGTCAATTACTTTATCGATGGCGCCGGTAACGGTGCAATTGCCCAAGCCGTCTATTACGTGCACCCCGGCTATCTCGGACAATGGCAGGAGACGGGGCGCGACCAGGGGCACAACACGCTTGGCATCGCGCTTGGCGGTGCAATCTGCGAGATGGCGTGGAACCAGGGTATCGACCTTTACGGCTATGACAACAACCGCTTTCTCGCCGGCGCGGAATACGTGGCGAAGGCGAATCTGGTGCAAGCGGACGGCACATACAACACGGTGCCGTATGTGACCTATTCGAATGTCGACGTGACGCAAACAGGCTTTTCGACCGCCTCGCAGGGCACGATCCGGCCATGCTGGGCGCTCGTCTACAACCACTACGTGAATCGCAAAGGGCTTGCGGCGCCGTGGTCGACGAAGTTCGCGCTGGCGATCCAGCCCGAAGGCGGAGGCGGCAACTACGGCACGGCCAGCGGCGGTTACGATCAACTTGGCTACGGCACGCTTACGTGCACGCGCGACGCCGTCACGCCCGTCGCTGCGCCGAACGGTCTTACAGCGTTCCCGAGCGCCGGACAGGTCGTGCTGTCATGGTGGGGCGTGGCGAACGGCACGAGCTACAACGTGAAGCGTGCGTCCAGTTCAGGAGGATCGTACACAACCATCGCGAGCGGTATCGCCGATCCGCTGACGTACACCGACACGCCGTCAGCGGGCACATGGTATTACGTCGTGAGTGCGCAGACAGCGTCGGGCGAAAGCGCGAACTCGGCGGAGGCCGTCGCGGTGACGGCGGTGCAACTGCATACGTATCTGAATTTCGACGAAGCAAGCGGCACGAGCGCCGCCGACGCGACGGGCAACGGCCATACGGGCACGCTCGCCGGCGGCGCGGCTCATGTTGCGGGGAAGATCGGCAATGCGGTGTCGCTCGACGGCTCGAGCGGCTACGTCAGCCTGCCCAACAACTTTGTTGCCGATGTCTCGGATTTCACCATTACGGCGTGGGTCTTCTGGAACGGCGGCAAAGCATGGACTCGCATCTTCGATTTCGGTACGGGCACGGGACGCTACGTGTTCCTCACACCGAAGAACTCCGGTGGTGTCATGCGCTTTGCGATCACGACCAATGGCGGACACGGCGAGCTCGGCATCAACGGCAACGCCGCGCTGCCAACAGGACAATGGGCGCACGTCGCCGTGACGTTATCAGGCACGGCAGCCACCTTGTATCTGAACGGTAGTGTGATCGGCAGCGCGACAGATGTTGTCTTCGCACCGTGGCGCGTCGGTCCGACTGCACAGAACTGGATCGGACGCTCGCAGTATTCGGGCGACCCGTTCTTCAATGGGACGATCGACGAGTTCCGCATCTATCGCGGTGCAATGTCGAGCGATCAGATCTCGGCGCTCGTGCAGAGTGCGTAACATGCAAGCGTGAACTGATTCGCTATACGCGTTGGACTGGGCCTCGGACTTCGAAGTCCAGTTCTGTCGATATAGATAGCTGGGCATTCTTAGCTACGCGCTACCCCGCCCTGGAATTCGTCTGCTACACTGGATTAACAAGCAGGCCTATTTGGCGCTCGGTTTGACCCTGATGGCGGCGGCTGAGTTTTGAATCAACGCGACTCCATTAACACTTCAACTCCCGCACACTCGACACAGAATTTGGCCTCAGAGAGAAGGGTTTCAAGGCGCCGTTGCTGCTCGCATCGGGTTATCGAAAAGATTCCGACCCCTTTGCCAAAGCCCCGAAGTCGCGCCTGCCGATGAAGCGGCATTTCACATTCCTTCAAATAACGAGACTTAGTAGGCAGTTCACGAACTCTTTAGCTAGGGATTCGCTATGAAGCGGTTAGCCGGCTCAACTATGTCGATGTCTTTTCTGTTCATGGACCTGGCGCCACTATTGCGCGCTCAAGCATTGGTCCTTTGTCGCCGGGCGCGAGATAATGCGGAGGTGTTGTCATGACTGATCCTTCCGATTTTCGGAGCAGAAGGATAGTGCTTAATCACGGCGGCGGCCGTATGCCCGCACTCGGATTTGGCACGCTGATCCCCGATGCAGCTACGACCACCCGCTCTACCAGAGACGCGCTGGAAGCCGGATATCGACACGTCGATTGCGCCGAGCGATATCGGAACGAGCGTGAGGTGGGCGAGGCCCTGCGGGTAGGGCTTGCTGCCGGAGGAATCGCGCGCGAAGACATCTTTGTGACCACAAAATTGTGGAACTCCAATCATCGGCCCGAACGTGTCGAACCGGCTTTCGATGCGAGTCTTGGCAGGCTTGGGCTCGACTATCTGGATCTCTATCTCATTCACACTCCGTTTGCATTTCAGCCAGGGGATGAGCAGGATCCGCGCGATGAAAACGGCGATGTCATCTACGATAAAGGCGTGACCTTGCTCGACACATGGAGGGCGATGGAAGATCTTGTCGACCATGGAAAATGCCGCGCCATCGGACTGTCCGACATCACCTTGAACAGATTGCAGCCCCTTTACGAATCGGCACGAATCAAGCCGACGGTGGTGGAGGTCGAAGCGCATCCGTATCTTCCAGAAACGGAACTTCTGGAATTCTGCAAGGAGAAAGAGATAGTGTTTTTGGCCTTTGCGCCATTGGGTCACGGAATAAGGCCGGGGCCGCTTGAGGACCCGGTCATTTCCCAGATTGCCGAGCGAATTGGCAAGACGCCAGCACAGGTACTGCTTGCCTGGGCGCTGCAGCGTGGTGGGGCTTTGCTTACTACGCCCAAGACTGCGGCCCGCGCGCGAGAAAATTTCGATATCTCCGCGCTTCCAGCAGACGCGTTTGACGAGATTAACCGGATTCAGACCAGGCAGAGGTTCAACGAGGTCGTCAACACCGGCAGCGGGAGCTTCCTCTCGCAAAGTAAATGATAGCGAAACGTGGACCGTATCCGGAGGCAGCCGATGCATGAGGAAAAAATACGTGAAGCCTTGACTGCGCACTGGAACGCGTCGGCAGCCGGCGATCTCAACGCGGAACACGATATTTACGATGACGATGCCATCTGTGATTATCCGCAATCAGGTGAACGAATCCTCGGGCGAAGCAATTTGCAGGCGTTGCGGAGTCATCATCCAGATAAGCCATCGGGTTTCGACGTCAGGCGAATTCAAGGAGAAGGTAATCTCTGGGTCACGGAATACTCTATCACCTATAAGGGGCCAGCGGCGTACGTGGTGAGCATCATGGAGTTCTGCAACGGTAAGGTCATTCACGAGACCCAGTATTTTTCGGATCCCTTTGAAGCACCCGGTTGGCGGAGTCGATGGGTGGAGCAGATCGCGTGACGTCGCATTGCGGCGAGATAAGCCCGTTAGCTTAACGGCCGCATAGATTTCACTTTGTCTGGCGCCCGCCACGTGCCCGTATCAGCGCAGCGGCCGATGTAATCGATGTCTGCTCCACCGCGACCTTTGCGATCGCGGGCAGCGCTTCTTCGGCTAGTTGCGTCAGCGTGCGCCCCGGCGGCATTTCGACGAATACCTGCGCTCCGAGTTCACCCAGCACGATAGTCGAGTCGTGCCAACGCACGGGATATCGCAGGTTGGTCGCAAGGTCGGTGCGAATGGCATCGGCCTGACGCAAGGGACGTGCGCCGCGATTGCTTATATACGGAATCGATGGAGCACGAAACGCGATCTTGCTAGCTG
This sequence comes from Caballeronia sp. SEWSISQ10-4 2, assembly GCF_030464885.1. Lineage (GTDB taxonomy): Bacteria > Pseudomonadota > Gammaproteobacteria > Burkholderiales > Burkholderiaceae > Caballeronia. The sequence continues at coordinate 24,390 of NZ_JALPRJ010000075.1, forward strand.
CTTCGGTGAGCACGCGAGCGGCATCGTCGAGAAGCACGCAGTGGGACGGCACGCTCACCGCAAGCCGCTCGGCCTTGCGTGCGCCGGCACCCAACGCGCGTTCGCGCACGCGGTCGAGATCCGCGTCGGCACCTGCGACCACGATCTGCCGCGGTGCATTCAAGTTCGCGATATAAGCGGCCTGCGTATGAGCGTTCGCGATCACCGCGTCGAGCTCGCGCTCGCTAAGACCGGATACAGCGAGCATCCCGTAACCCTGCGGATAAGCGCGCTCCATCAATTGCGCGCGCAGGTGCAGGAGCCTTAAAGCGTCATCGAAAGAAATGGCGCCGCACGCGACCGCTGCGCCATACGCACCCACCGATAAACCTGCCACCGCGTCCGCCATGACACCTTCATCGTGCAATGCCCGCACCGTTGCTACACTCGCGACCAGCAAGCTGATCTGCACGGCGACGGTGGAATTCAATGCATCGGCATGGTCGAGATCGAGCACGTTCATATGCAGCACGTCGGAAGCTTCTTCGATGGTCTCGGCAATCCGCGCGTGCGGCGTGGCACCGCCGAGCGTGTGCAAAAAGCCCGCGAATTGCGAGCCTTGACCGGGGAAGAGGAACGTGATCATGCGGCGCAACTCGTCTGCCAGGGATCGGCGACGAGCTTCGGGCCATCGGCGCAACGCAGCATCACGCGCGAGCCTGGGTGCGCGAATTCGGCCAGCGAGAACGCTGCGTCCTGAGTCTGGATTTGCATATCAACGTGCGTGCCGTGGTCGAGCGCCGCTTGGGTGAGTGCATCGAATAAGGTCTTCGCTGTGGTGCGGTTCAGTCGCTCGGGCACGCGCATCAACAGATCGAGATCGCTCGTTTGCGTGACCGTCGGACAGCCACTCGCCAGTTCGAAGCCGACGCTGCCGGTGGGTCCCCAAACGTAGCCGGTTGCGTCGCAGAGTGGGGCGATCGCTTCGAGCAATGTGAATGCGTGCGACATTGAGCGGCTTGCTAAAGCTTGCACGTTCCTAAGCGCTTCCGGCCTCAGCACCAACTCAACATAACGTGGGTCAAGCCAGGAGCCAAAACGTTCACTGCGTGTCTCGCCCCGAACGCCAACCGCGATCAAGCCGTTCAACGAGACCGCCCGTCGAACCACCACGAACGGTGCGCGTTTCAATGACGCGGCGACCCACGCCGGCGCGTCCGAAAAATTGGGCGTGCCCGGCGCGAGCCGCAGCAGATCGTGTGGGCTCACGACGCGTCCCATTGCTCCGCCATGCGCTTGCGGACTTCTATCGACGCCGCACGAATCCGCTTCGCATCCGCCGATTCCAACCGCGACGACAGATCGCGCGGCCCCTGCCGGGCATCGTCGATAGCAGCGATCAACGATGCCCGCACGCGTCCGATATCTTCGTGCCCGGGCGCATCCGCATCAATGCCGGCGATCAGCTCATGCAGCAGCCCAAGCTTTGCGTAAGCGCTCATCTTGTACGACATGGGCAGCACGCGGTCGCCGAGTTCGTCGAGTCCTTCCACACTGCGCCGCGTGACGCGCGCGGCCGCTTCCTTGCCCATTGCATGCACGCTGATGCCGCTCGCGTCCAGCGCGATGATCCGGTTCGCCTGATAGCCATGCGCGAGAAAAGCACCGGACATCGCCGGGCCAACGATCAGCGCAATCACGGGATGTCCGGCAAGCCGCGCACTTGCGTAGGCATCGACGGCGGCAGCGCACGCCAGATGGACGCCGAGCAATTCCTCGCGGCGTCCATAAGCCTGGCTTTTCACATCGACGATAGCCACGATCGGACGCTTGACCGAAGTCTCGCGGTCCGCATCCATCGCGTTACGTACGGCGCGCGCGAGCAGCCAGCCTTGTTCGAGGCCGACCACGTTATCGGTCGCGCGCGGAAAGCGGTTATGCGGATCGGGAACGACGGTGATGAAACGCGCGGTCGTCTCACCGAGCAGTGCTTCGGCACTGCGGATCGGACCTTCGTTGTTCGACGTCGAGCATTTGCCCGACGTCAACGCGTCGAACCAGATTTGCCCACGTGATGCTTCCATCATGCATCTCCTTGCCAAAGCGTCCGCAACACAGCGGGATCGATTGCGGATGGATCGACGCGCGCAAGCCGTTCAAGTTGCGCATCGACCTGTTCTGTTCGATGGCTCGCCGGCACGCCGCGTTCGAACGCGCTGAGCACGGCGTCGCGAACCTGATTCGCGTCGTCTTCCACGAGGGTATCGGCAAGACCCACGGCTGCACGTTGTTCGCCGCCGATCATCGACCAGATGAGCCGACGGTCGCGTGAATCGAGCTCTTCCACGCCCGCTTCCTGTTCGATGACTTCAGGTCCGTTCATTCCCAGCCGCGCCTGCCGTGTCATCACGAGCCGGCTGCATAGCGCCGCTGCAAGGGACATTCCGCCGAAGCAGCCGACCATGCCGCCGATCACACCGACCACCGGCACGTATCGACGCAACGCGACGATCGCCGCCTGAATCTCCGCGATCACCGCGAGGCCGAGATTTGCTTCCTGCAGCCGAACGCCGCCGGTTTCGAACAGGATCACCGGCCGTATCTTTCGGCCCGCTTCGAACTCACGCACAGCCAGTTCAAGCGCCGCCGCGATCTTCGCACCCGACACTTCGCCGATGCTGCCGCCCTGGAACGCGGGCTCGATCGCAGCGATAACCGCCGCCTCGCCACCGAGCTTACCGCGTGCGATAACCACGCCGTCGTCGGCCTGGCAGACGACATTCTGCATGGCGAGCCACGGCGATTCCAGCCGGTCAAACGGCCCGATCAGCTCGCGGAAAGTGCCGGCATCGAGCAATGCACGGGCGCGCCCGCGTGCGGTCAGTTCAATAAAACTATGCTGCGCGATGAAGGTATCGTGGGCGCTCACGGTGCATCTCCTTCGCTCGCTTCCACCGCTTCGGCGAGACGCAACATGACGACACCGGGCGTCGCGCCGAAATCGTTGAGTTCGAGTCGGGCGGCGCCGTCGTAGCGCGAGAAGAAGCGGTCGAGCACGCTTTTCCAGACGTGTTCATACCCGTCCACGCTCGTGCGGATCACGACTTCCGCGTGTTGACTCTCCGATGGCGACAGCAAAATTTCCAGGTCGCCCGAGCCGACCACGCCCACATGCGCACGTTGCGGCACGGGACGGGTGGCGGGATATTCGTAGCGCAAGTTTTCCATGGCGTGTTCTCCGCGTCAGTCGACGCGCGGCAAAGTGTCGAGGAAGAGGGTGGCGGCCAGCAGATCCGCTGCGCCTCCGGGCGATGCGTTCAGTTCGGTTAGCCGGTGATCGAGACGGGTGAGTGCGGCGCGGCCTTGCGGTTGCGCTGCGCCGCCTGCTTGCAGTACGTCTCGTGCGCCGGATTGCGCCGCTTCGAGCGCGATGCGCCCACCACGATGCAGCACGCAGGTGTCGTCGAGTGTCGCGATGATGGCGAGCAACGCATCGAGCCGCGCTTCGTCTTCAGTCGCGCCATTCGCACGGGATCGATGCAACGCGGGCAAGCCGGCTTCGAGCACGTGCGGGAAACCCTCTGCGGCCTGCCCGCGCGCGCCCGCCACGCCGAAGCGCTGGATCACGCGCGCGCCGTTACTCAACGCGTTGGGCGACGGGGCGAAACGATCGTCGAAGCGCGCAATAGCGGCGGCTTGTGCACAGAGCACGGAGGGGTCGCCGAGCGGACTCATTGCGGCAGCGGCGCATAACAAGCCGACAACCCAGATCGCCCCACGATGCGCATTGCTGCCATTCGTTGCACGCAGCATAGCGACTTCACCTTCACGGCCGATACGGGCAAGTTGTTCACGCAGCCGTTGCGATGGTTTTTCGCCGATGGCTGCGCACGCCAGCTCAAGAAAAGTCGATCGCAACGAACGCGCCGAGCGCAGCATGAGGTCGAGGTCGAGATCGCGATGTGCACCGCTTCCACGCCGGTCCACCAGCGCGGGTTTCGGCGTGAGGCACGCTTCGTCGATCAACGCGGCGACCGCTGTATCCGCGATGATCGACGGGTCGCAGGCGACGTCGAAGAATACGGGTTGAGTGCAGGCCATCGCGATCACCAGCCGCGAAATTTTGCCGGCGGCTCATACAACCCGCCCGACCACGCGACCAGATCGTCGATACTTCGCGCCGCCAGCAACGAGCGTTTCGCTTCGCCGCGCCGGATGCCGAGGTCTTCAGGATACGCAACAATGCCCCGCCGACGCAATTCCGCCGTCTTGGCCGGGTCGGCGCGCATGCCGACGGGTGTCACCCCCGCCACCGCGCGCAACGCCGCACGGCGCTCCTCCACGCCTTCGGCCGCGTGCAGGTACGCGATGCCCTCTTCGGTCACGACATGGCTCACGTCGTCGCCGTAGATCATCACCGGGGCGATCGGCATGTTGCTCTGCTTGCCGACGGCGATGGCATCGAGCGCATCCACAATGGTCGGTTCGCCGCCCTTCTTGAAGGTCTCGGCGGTTTGAACAACGAGTTTATGACCGCGTCCAATCGCGCTGTTCGGTCCGTCGTTTTTCATCAACTTCAACCACGCGGCGCTCGAATGACGGCGTCCGCGCGGATCGTGTCCCATGTTCGGCGCACCACCGAATCCGGCGAGGCGGCCAAGCGTCACGGTCGATGAATTCGCGTCGGCGTCCATCTGCAACGTCGAGCCGATAAACAGATCGACGCCATATTGACCCGCAAGCTGGCACAGCACGCGGTTGGATCGCAGGCTGCCATCGCGGCCGGTAAAGAACACATCCGAGCGCGCTTCGATGTAATCCTCCATGCCCACTTCGCTGCCGAAGCAATGCACGCTTTCCACCCATCCACTCTCGATAGCCGGAATCAGCGTGGGATGCGGATTGAGTGCCCAGTGCGTGCAGATCTTGCCCTTCAGGTCGTGCGCCGCGCCATAGGTCGGCAGCAGCAACTCGATCGCGGCGGTATCGAAGCCGATGCCGTGATTCAGCGCCGTCACGCCATAACGTTCGTAGATGCCGCGTATGGTCATCATCGCCATGAGAATCTGCAACTCGCCGATATGACGCGGATCGCGCGTGAACAGCGGTTCGACGGCAAACGGCCGGTCCGCTTGCACGACTACATCGACCCACGAGCCGGGGATATCGACGCGCGGCAGTTCATCAACGATCTCGTTCACCTGCGCCACCACGATGCCATGACGGAACGCAGTGGCCTCAACGATGGTCGGTGTGTCCTCGGTATTCGGACCGGTATACAAATTGCCGTGACGGTCGGCCTGCACCGCGCAGACCAGCGCAACTTGCGGCGTCAGGTCGATGAACATGCGCGCATACAACTCGATATACGTATAGATCGCGCCGATCTCGAGCTGTCCGTCTTCGAGCAATTGCGCCACGCGTAGGCTCTGCGGCCCCGCGAACGAAAAGTCCACTTTCCGGGCGATGCCACGTTCGAACAGCGTGAGATGTTCGGGCCGGCTGATGCTGGATATGAGCAGATGCACGTCGTGCACACGGGCCGGATCGAGCTTGGCGAATGCGCGCGAAAGGAAGTCGGCTTGTTTCTGGTTGTTGCCTTCCAGTGCGACACGATCACCGGATTGAATCAGGGTTTCCAGGGCATCGACGATGCGTTCTGCCTTGAGCACGCCGTTGTCGAGCCAGTCTTCGATAGCCTTCAGGCGTCGGGCCTTTTCCAGCGCACGCGTATTCCACTGACGCGGTGCCGGGGCGGTTTCAGCTTGGGCGGAGGGATTCATGCGGTGGCCTCGGTGTTGCTCGATATTGAATGAATCCAGCGATCAGGCTGAGCGCGAAGCGGAAGCACGGCGGCGCTTCTTCGGCTGCGCGGCCTGAGCCTGCAATTGCGCGTCATGAAGAAAACGATAAACCAGTTCGCCGGTCGCGAGCAGATGGCGTGCGACGAGTGTTTGCGCCGCTTCGGTATCGCGGGCGCGCAACGCCTCGAGAATGCCTTCGTGCTCGGCGTCCGACTGGCCTTTGAACGTGGGCATGCCGAACTTGAGCCGCAGATAACGCTCGCCTCGCCGATGCATCGTACCGATCAGTTCCATCAGATGAGGACGCTCGGCGGGCGCATACAGGCTCATATGAAACTGCTCGTTGCGCACTACATAGAGTGCCTGGTCCGGCTCGTTGGCCGCGGCCTCCAGCAATTTGTGCGCCTCGGCCAGCGTCGCCTCCGTATGACGTTCGATCGCGATACCGATCGCGAGACTCTCCAGCGAGGCGCGGATCTCGTAGATCTCTCGGGCTTCATCGGGCGATTGCAGACTCACCGATGCACCGCGATTCTGCTCGATGGTGACCCAGCCCTCGCTGTCCAGTTGCCTGAACGCCTCGCGTACGGGAATGGCGCTGACGGAGAACTGCCTGGCGATAGCGTCCTGCCGCAGCGGCTCACCCGGCAGCAGCGTGCCTTCGACAATCGCCGAGCGCAACGCGTCTGCTATATAACGCGACGTGCTTTGGCGCGGCTCGAATTGCGCCTCGCGGAATAAGGGATTCAGCTCGTTTTTCATGCTTTTTCCTCCGAAGCTAGGTACAAGTGCGGAGTGGTCAACAGCTCACTTTCAAATATTATATATGAAAATGCACTTTAGGCTGGCAACGCGAGGCCCGGTGCTTACCCGCAGACGCCCGGTCAACCGAACAGAGCGCGTCGTTTCACATCTACCAGGAAGACAGTCATGCCAAGCACGCTGGAACGTTCGATAGGCGCCACCCGGCGCACGCGTACGCCACTTAACCGGACACAGATCGTAGGCTTTTGGGGCGCCTGGGCGGGTTGGACGCTCGATGGCATGGACTCGTTCATCTATGCGCTGGTACTGGCGCCTGCGTTGACGGAATTGTTGCCGAGGTCGGGCTACGCGGCCACGCCGGCGAATGTCGGATTGGCCGGGTCGATCCTGTTCGCGCTGTTCCTCGTGGGTTGGGGGCTGTCGTTCATCTGGGGGCCGCTTGCCGATCGCTTCGGGCGCACCAAGGTGCTCGCCGCGACGATCTTCACCTTTGCGATCTTTACCGGGCTTGCCGCGACCTCACACACCGTGTGGGAACTGGGCATCTATCGCTTTCTTGCGGGCGTGGGCATTGGCGGGGAGTGGGCGCTGGCAGGCACTTACGTTGCGGAAGCGTGGCCGGAAGATCGTCGCAAGATGGGTGCGGGTTATCTTCAGACGGGGTATTACGCTGGCTTCTTCATGGCTGCTGCACTTAACTATACGATCGGCGCGGCCTTCGGCTGGCGCGCGATGTTCCTGGTCGGCGTAGTGCCGGTGATCGTGTCCATCATCGTGTTGCTGCGCGTGAAGGAAACCGACAAGTGGCAGAAGGTCGAAGCGACGGTGGTCAAGCAGGCGAGTTCGCTGCGATCGATTTTCTCCGCGCAATATAAGCAGCGGACCATCGTTGCGACGGTGTTGTTGACTGTGGCTATCATCGGCTTGTGGGCGGGGGCCGTGTACGAACCTTCCGCAGTCATTCAACTAGCAACGAAGGCTGGCATGACGAAGGCGGATGCTGCGCGGACCGCATCGATTGCAACGGGGTTGTTGTCGATCGGGACGATTATCGGTTGTCTTGCGTTGCCGCCTATTGCCGAGCGTATCGGCCGCAAACTCACGTTGGCGGTGTACTTCGTGGGCATGGCGTTATCGATTGTGCTGGCGTTCGGCTGGGCCTTCTATTTGGAGAATGGGCTTGTGCCGTTTATCGCGTTGCTGGTGGTGTTGGGTTTCTTCGGCGGCAATTTCGCGTTGTTCAGCCTGTGGTTGCCGGAGCAGTTCGAAACTCGCGTGCGTGCTACGGCGTTTGCTTTTTGTACATCGATAGGACGTTTTTTTGGGGCGATCGTGAATTTTGGAATCGGCGCAATGGTGCTGCACATGAAGACGCTCGGCGTGCCTATTGCTCTGACTGCTATTGCGTTTGTGATCGGGCTGGCGGTGATTCCTTTTGCGCCGGAAACGAAGGGGCAGGATTTACCGACGTAAGGTTGCTCGCGCCGGTGGACGGGTTTGGGGTTTTGGTCTGCTGGCGCTGGTGGTCGGAGTCGTTGCTGGGTTGGGGTTTTTGGAATCGGTGGTCGGGGTCAATGCTGGGTTGGTGCTGCTTAGGCTCGCGGTCGTTATATGTTGGATGTTTTCTTTATCACTATTAGCCACTGTGCGTGGGTGTCCCGGATTTTGTGTAAACGGATTTTCGTCTAACCCTGCGACATCCGGTCTTCGAACTGGATGGCGAAGCGGTTTAGGGCCGCCTTCCAGTCTCTGATCGGCATCGTCCATTTCTTGCTAATGTTGTTCAGCGCCAGGTAAAACAGCTTCATTACGGCGTCGTCAGTCGGAAATGAACTGCGCGTTTTGATGACTTTTCGCAGGCTCATGTTGATCGATTCGATCGCGTTGGTCGTGTAGATTACCTTTCGGATCTCCGGCGGGTAGTCGAAGAACGGTATCACCCGGGCCCAGTTACGCCGCCAGCTCTGGCCAATCAAGGCGTAGTCCTTGTCCCATTTGGCCTCGAAGGCGCTCAGCATTTGCTCGGCCACCTCGACGGTCAATGAGGTGTAAATCGTCCTCAGATCGGCGGCCACTTCGCGCTGCAGTTTCCATGATACGTAGTTCAGGCTGTTGCGCACCATATGCACGATGCACAACTGCACGGCAGCCTTGGGGTAGACCGCTTCAATCGCTTCTGGAAAGCCCTTGAGCCCGTCCACGCAGGCAATAAAAATGTCTTGCACGCCGCGCGTCTTCAACTCGGTCACCACCTGCAGCCAGAATTTGGCCCCTTCAGTCTGGGCTATCCACAGCCCCAGGACCTCCTTGTGGCCATCCATGTTCACGCCGATCGCCAAGTACACCGCCTTGGTACGCACAGCCCCCCGGCCCACTAAGACCCTCATTCAAAACGGCGCGCCAGCAAACACAGTATTTCATACATCAGCGTAGCGGCAACAAGTGCAGTGTTGCCACTCGGATCATAAGGCGGTGACACTTCCACCACATCACCGCCGACCCAATTCAACCCATCAAGTCCGCGCAGCAGCGCCAGGGTTTCACGGGTCGTCAGCCCGCCTATTTCAGGCGTGCCCGTACCGGGCGTAAAGACCGGATCGAGCCCGTCGACATCGAGTGAAAGATACGTCGGTCCATCACCCACGACCTTGCGTGCTTCATCGATGATCGCACCCACGCCCCGTGCCTCGAACTCTTCGATAAACACCACCCGCATGCCGCTTTCCAGCGAATAGCGCCAGCCTTCATCGGAATTCTGCGCACCGCGAATGCCAATCTGAATGGTCCGCTTCGGGTCGAGCAACCCCGCTTCCACCGCGCGGCGAAACGGCGCACCGTGCGTGAACTTCGATCCCTTGAAACTATCCCAAGTGTCCGTGTGTGCATCGATATGCACCATGCCGATAGGTTGCTTCGGCGCCATCGCCTGGAAGATCGGATAGGTGATGGAATGATCACCGCCCGCGCTCAACGGGATCTTGCCAGCCGCGAAGACGGGCTCGAAGAAACGCCGGATGTCTTCATGCGAGCGTTCCAGATGATAGAGATCGGTGAACGGCACATCGCCGATATCGCCGACGCGGCAGACATCGAACGGATTGAAACGCGTCACATGATGGATCGCGCGCGTCATGCACGACATGTTGCGGATCTCGCGCGGACCGAAACGCGCACCGGGTCGCGCTGTTACGCCGCCGTCGAACGGCACGCCGGCCAGAACGATATCGAGTTGATCGATACTCGTGCAGTACGGCACGCGCATGAAGGTGGGAATGCCGCTGAAACGGGGTAACGCCATCTGGCTTCGATCGGTGCCGGGCATGATGTTCTCGTCAGAAGGTGGGCGGTGTATTGGTCCACAGCACGCGCGTCACCGCCTTGCCGGGGTTGCGATAGCTGTGCGGAACCGTGCTGGGGAAATAGAAGGTGTCGCCTGCATGCAGCAGATAACATTCATCGCCGAGCGTCAGTTCGAACTCGCCTTCAATCACATAACCGAGTTCTTCGCCTGCATGGCTGATCTGCTCGTCGCTGCTGGCAAGCGGTTCGATCACGTGGATATCGCTTTGCAGCAGTTGTCCCGCAGCAGGCACGATCACCCGTTCAAGCATGATCGAAAGACGCTTGCCGGCAGACGGGAACTCGGTGGTGGGACGCTCGTTTGCGCGCTGCACGGGCGAGGTATTGATGTCCGGTCCCGAGACGAGCGCGCCCACGTTGGTCGACAACGCCAGCGCGATCTTGTGCAGCGTGGCAAGCGAAGGCTGCGCGTGGCCGCCTTCGAGTTTGGACAACATGCTCTCCGAGCAACCGGCCTCCGCTGCGAGCGCTTTTAGCGTCAACTGCTTGACCATGCGCGCGTGTTTGAGGCGCACGCCGAGCGCCGCGGCCGGATCAGGTTGCGCTTCGAGCGACTTGGCGTGCGTTCGGCGCGGATTCGCCGGTTTGCGTGTTGCAGTTTTTTTTGTGACCACCGGAAGGCTCTTTAAAAGTAGGGGATCTACGCGAGCACCGTGAATTCGACTTCCAGCGGATTGAGCGCGTTGATCGGAATAATATCCTGCGGGCAAGCGGACATCACCACGACGCAATCCATCAGCGCCTTGATATCCACGTAATCTCCGGCCTTTGACACCGGCGCGAGCCATTCGATGGAATAGTCCGGCTTGATCGGAATGTTCATCCACAGGTTGAACGGTTGCGGCACTTCGCGGGCGCGCAAGCCGATTGCTTTCAGCGCGAGCCGCATGTTGTCGGCGCAGTTGTCGTGATAGCCGGCCACGCCCAGGTTCTTGTAGCGATACAGATCGCATGCAGCCATCAGTGTGTCGTGCACACCCGGCGATGTGTCCGTGACCAGTTCGGCAATCGGCCGGCGATGATTGGTCATCAGCGGATCGCCAGCCTGTGGAATCACTTTATCCAGCGATGCGCGTGCATGTTCGAACGACAGGAATTCGTCGAGGTGATCGGCGTTGAAGATCCACGTATCGCAGACCTGAGTGCCATGCGTATTCGTGATGCGGATTGTCTGGCCCGACTTCACGCGCACCGCGCGGCCATTGCGCGCCGGGACCGTGTACGTCTTGCCGATCTCGGGCGTGCCATCGGCGGAAATGGGTTCGCGCAGCGTGGCGTTTTCGCCGAGTGCATGGCTGTTGTCGTGATGATGTTCAACGTGCGGCGTGCTCATGGTGACTCCTTCAGTCGTATCGGTTTCAAGGTGCTTCGTTGCAGAGATGAACCAGGCAGTGTGCGAGTGCGCGTGCGCCCAGTACGAGGTGATCGTCGTCGGTGGCTTCAAGCGGGTTGTGGCTGATGCCGCCGCGACTCGGAACAAACAGCATCGCGCTCGGGCAATGTTTCGCAAGATACATGGCGTCGTGGAATGCTCCCGACGTGATGCTCAGCGATAGCACATCGAGCGCGTGGCATGCGTCGGCTACGCGTTGAATCACTGCGGGTGCGAAGTCGACGGGTGGATGGATGAACAGCGCTTCCGATGTCACGCCGTTTCGCACCGTGCAGTCCAGAAGTTTGCGATCGAACGCGTCGAGCACGGCTGGATCCGGGTGACGGAAGTCGATGCTGAACGTGACCTCCGATGCAATCGTGTTGATCGAGTTCGGCAATACGGTCCAGCGCCCGAAGGTGATGCGGGTGTCGTCGCCGCCTAGCTGATGCGCGAAGGCCGAGATCTCGGCGCGTATGCACACAGCGAGCGTCATGGCGTCGTCACGCGCATGCATAGGCGTGGTGCCTGCGTGCGCCGCGACGCCCTTGCAACGCACCGCGTACCAGCGCACGCCTTGAATGCCCTTGACCACACCGAGGGGAATATTGGCGAGTTCGAGCAATGGGCCTTGCTCAATATGCAACTCGATGAACGCATGCGCCGCCTTTTCTACGGCACGCGTTTCGAGCGAGGGGAACGCTTCACGGTGAGTAGCAAGTGCGGCGGCCAGCGTGATGCCATCGCCGTCTTTGGCCTGGCAATAATGCTCGAGCAAATCGGAATCGACGAACGCGCTCGATCCCATCGCGCCCGGTTGGAAGCGCGTGCCTTCTTCGTTGGTCCACGCCGCTACTTCGAGCGGGCGGCGCGTCTGGATGCCGGCATCGTTCAGTGCGGCGAGGCATTCGAAGCCCGCGAGCACGCCGTAGCTGCCATCGAGCTTGCCGCCGGTCGGCTGCGTATCGACATGGCTGCCGGTCATTACCGGCGGAAGATCTTCGAGACCCGCGCGACGGAAAAACAGGTTCGCGCAGGCGTCCGTGCGTACTGTGCAACCGAGCGCTATGGCGCGTTCGATCAAATGACGCCGCGCGTTTATGTCCGTGGGAGACAGTGCAGGGCGATCCACGCCCCCGTCTTCGCGCGCACCGAAACGAGCGAGCGTTTCGATCGAATCGAGCAGACGCGATGCATCGACACAAGCGCTCGCCTTGAGTGCGTCGTCCTGCATCATGCGACTCCGGTGACAGAGGTCAGACTGCGATCGAACCAGGGCTTCAGGAACTGCTGCAAACGCGGCGTGCGTGTGTTGCCGAAAATCTGTTCAGGCGGCCCGGCTTCCACAATCTGCCCGGCTTCCATGAACACCACGTGGTCCGAGATCTTCGCGGCGAAGCTCATCTCGTGCGTGACCATGACCATGGTCATGCCGTCTTGCGCAAGCGAGCGGATCACGCTCAATACTTCTTCCACGAGTTCAGGATCAAGCGCGGAAGTCGGCTCGTCCAGCAACATCACTTCCGGTTCGATCGCCAATGCGCGCGCAATGCCCACGCGTTGTTGCTGACCGCCGCTGAGAGACGCGGGGTAAGCATCCGCTTTCTCGGCAAGGCCGACGCGCGTAAGCGCAGCCAGCGCCTGTCCATGCGCATCGGCTTTGTTCGTTTTCTTCGACAACACCAGCGGCGCAGCCACGTTCCCCAGCACGGTCATGTGCGGCCACAGATTGAATTGCTGGAACACCATGGACACAGGCCGACGAACTTCCGCGATGCTCTTTTCACTGTCGCGATCGCGCTCCGAGCGGCCAGCGGAGCGGTAGCCGAGCAACTGGCCTTTGATCCACACTTCGCCTTCGTCGTAGGCTTCGAGGAAATTCATGCAGCGCAGCGCGGTTGTCTTGCCGGAACCCGAAGGCCCGATCAGCGAGACTATTTCACCGCGTGTCACCGCGAGGTCGATGCCCTTGAGCACGCGATTAGCGCCATACGATTTACCCACGGCGCGCAGTTCGAGAATGGGCAATGAACTCATGAAGTTTTCCGCGAAGGAGCACTCATCGCCTGCGCGCACCGGGCGGCGATGGCGATGCATTGCGTGAGAAGCCAGTAGCACACGATCAACATCGCGTACGGCGCGATGTACGTATAAGTCGAGGCGACGATGTCGCTTGCTGTCATCGTCAATTCGGGCACGGTAATGATCGACGCCACTGCACTTTCCTTGATGACAAGAATGGTCTGGTTCGCGAGCAACGGAATGGCAAACGCGATCGCCTGGGGCATTTCGATGCTGCGGAAAGCGGACCACCGGCTGATGCCAAACGCGCGCGCCGCTTCCATGTGGCCGCGCGGAATGCTGGCCCAGCCGGCGCGAAAAATCTCCGCGAAGTAGGCCGCGGAATAGAACGCCAACGACACAATAGTCGCCTGCACGGCGGTCATAGTGATGCCGATCACGGGCAAGCCAAAATAGACAATCACCAGTTGCGACAGATACGGGGTACCGCGCACGAGCCACACATAGACGCGATACGGTCCAGCAAGCCAGCGCGGAAATTGCAGCCGCAGCGCGTTCAACGCGAAGCCACCCAGCGCGCCGATAAAGGCCGCGAGCAAGCTGACCTCGAGCGTAATGAGGATGGCTTCGGCGAAGCGCGGTATGAGCGAGAGAAAACTGTTCATGGATATTTCAGGCTCGCCGCGCCACGCGCCGTTCGATACCCCGGCCGGCAAGCGACAGCAGCGAAGTGATCGCGAGATAGAAGCAGGCAGCGAGCGTGTAGACCTCGAGCGGCCGGTAACTGACTGAAGACAATTGCTGGCCGACGCGCATCAGGTCGGTGACGGCAATCACCGACACTACTGCAGACGCCTTCACGATATCGATCATCTCCGACACCAGTGCCGGCAGTGTCAACGCAACCACTTGGGGAATCTCGACATGCCACAACGTCTGGCGACGCGTGAGATTGAAGGTCTGCGCAGCTTCGATCTGCCCGCGCGGAATCGCGATAAAACCGGTGCCGAGAATTTGCGACTGATACGCCGCCGTATTCATCGATAAACCCACGGCCGCCGCGACTACACCAGGGATGGCCCACCCGAGCCCCGACGGCACGTAATAAAACACCAGCAATTGCGCGAGCACTGGCGTGCCGCGAAAGAGGCTCACATAGACCCGCGCAGCCGTGGCCAGCGTGCGGCTCTTGCTCGCTGACATCATGTAGATGAAGATGCTCGCGAAGAAACCGCACGCTACCGCGATCGCTGAAAGCCACAGTGTCGTGATGGCGCCGTCCAGCAGTTGCGGCAGATAACCGAGACAGCGCGCGAGGAGATCGGGTGGATTCATGTCGATGGATGCTGCTTACATCGACGGTTCGGGCATGGTGTCGGCGGGAACGTCCATGGTCGTGCCGAACCACTTCATCTGCAGCGCCTTCATGGTGCCGTCATGATTTGCACGCGCGATGCCGTCGCTGAAGAGCTTGAGCAGCGCCGCACTGTCCGTGTCCTTACGTGCGACCCACGCGAAATAGCTCTTCGGTCCAATGCTTTGCGGCAGCAGGGTGAACACGCCTGGACGTGACTTCAGCAGGGGTCCGAGATTCGAGACCGACTGCGCGACCGCATCGAGCCGGCCCACCGCGAGATCCGCATAAGCTTCGTCGAAGGCAACGTATTGCTTGATCTGCTTGATACCCGAACCGCCGGCGGCCTTCAGATTCTTGTCGAGCGTCATCAACGCCTGCAATTGTGCCGAGCCCGTTTGCGATCCGACGATCTTGCCGTTGAGGTCGTTCGGCGACTTAATGGAAGCTTCGTTCGAACGCACCAGCACGCCTGCGGTTGCATCTGCAATGGGCAACGTGAACGCGAAGTGGCTCGCGCGATCCTTATTGACGGTGACGGCAGTGATGACCATGTCGAAGCGTTTTGCGTCGAGGCCCGGCAGCAAGCCCTGGAACGGCAGGTCGAGTTGCTTGAGCTTGACGTCGGGCAAGGACTTCAATACGTATTGCAGAAGGTCCGCGTCATAACCCACGATCTTGCCGTTCTCGATAGACTCGAACGGGGCATAACGCGCTTCCGTTCCCACCGTGATTTCCTTGTTCGCCTTCACGCGGGCTAGCAGGTCGCCGCTTTGCGCGTGACCCGGGATCGACGCGCATAGCGCAAGCGCGCCGGTCATCGACAAGACAAACGTACGGAGTGACTTATGCATGATGCTCCCGTGCGGCCACGCCGCAAAGATGGGTTAGTGAGTGTATTCAAGTAACTTGAATAAAATTCACTATGCATGAAGTGTGCCACATAAAAAGGCTTGTGCGGGCGTTAATTGACGCCACTTGCGTGCACCGTCGTGGGATTTGAAAGAGGTCAGGCACCGATAAAGTGCCGTCATGCACAAGGTAACGACAGGGCGGTCGTTGGGGCGGGCGGGGGTGGTGATGCTGGGTTGGTGCTTTCGGCCGTGGTGGTCTGCGTGAGTTAGCTGATTTTTTTATCACTATTAGCCACTGTGCGTGGCG
>NZ_JALPRJ010000076.1 GCF_030464885.1 Caballeronia sp. SEWSISQ10-4 2
AATCCCCCTTTTAGCGCCTTTGCCAGTTTCACGGCCGCCAATCCGGACAACTGAGATTTGCAGGCATTGCCCTGCGCAGCTTGCAGAGTTCGGTTTTCCCGTTAGGAAAAAGCGCGGATCAGGACTGCGGCGGACCGAGGCGACTCGGTCCGCCGCAGTCGCGTTCATGAACGGCTAAGCACAGGTGCGCCTCCCTTAAAAGGGAATGCTCGCGACCGCTCGTGAGCAGATCGTCGTTGCCGTGAGTCTTGTCCATGAGAAGGGCGAGGCGGTTTGGCGCCCGCTTTCCCCGTCGAACACGTGATCGCGATTGATTTACAACCGGTTGCAGGTTTCTCAAGGTCTCGGAATTTGTCTGAAAGCCCTTCTGGATAAAGGTTCGCGCCCGCATCGCCTGAACTGACTAAAATCCGGATCCTTTGGTGGTCGAGATGGCGAAAAGGCAGTCGCTGCCCCGCGCCCAAATTGACGTTGCATGTGATCTTCAACTACATTTTGCGGGTGCTCTACCTGGGATACCAGTGGAAGGAACTGCCGATCGAGAAGGATCGGCACGGGCGCCCGGAATTCACGACACGCGCATCTATATCACCTTTCGGCGGCGTGAAGCGCACGGATGCTTTGATGCCATTTTCTAGGACTCGGTGTTCAAACGTCATCAAGGCGGTCGTTTGGACTCGAGCATCATCCATGGCGATGGCACCACGACCGCAGCGAAGAAAGGGGGCGACAACCTCGGCTTCAGGCGCACAAGCGCAGTGCGAAGTTGGCTGCCTCGATGAATGTCCAGGACCAGTATTTGTTGCCGTTCTTGATGTTGCCTTCGCCTTTCTTCTTGCCGTTGCTCATGTGTTGGCTGTCCACACAACGCGCGTAAGAAGCGAAGTTGGCCGCACTGGCGAAACG
This sequence comes from Caballeronia sp. SEWSISQ10-4 2, assembly GCF_030464885.1. GTDB lineage: Bacteria > Pseudomonadota > Gammaproteobacteria > Burkholderiales > Burkholderiaceae > Caballeronia. The sequence continues at coordinate 907 of NZ_JALPRJ010000076.1, forward strand.
TTCGATCGACCCGACCTCCAGCAGAATGATGCTAGCCAGAATCGGCCCAATGCCAGGCACAGTCTTGAGCAACATGTATGGCTCGTGGTCCGAGTTTTTCGACAAGTCGTTTTTCTATCAGCCCGAACTGCTCCGAGAGCGTTTGGATGACCGCCAGGTTGGCCTGCATCGCCAGCGCGACTTCGGCGGGCAGCCCCATCTGGTCGATCGCCTCGGGTGTCAGGCGTTGGACCTGAGCGCTCGAGAGGCGCGCACCCTGATGGCGGGCCGTGATGTTCTCTACTGCGAGAAGGTGGGTGGTACGGCTGCGCACCACATGCGTTTCCTAGCCAGGCCACGCACGTTGCGCGCCTCGGGCGGCAGTATCGTGTCGGTGGGCAGGATGCCCGGCCGCAGTAGATGGGCCAGATGGCGCGTGTCCGTTTCGTCGCCGCTGTGCTTGAGCCCGTCGTATTGCTTGATTGCGGTGGTGTTAGCCAGATGCACGCTCAAGCCCGCAGCCCGCAGCCTGCAGCCCGTCGACGAGCCAGTCCAGTTGTCGACTCGACCACGACACCGGCAGGCTCCGCCTGCCAGGGGGCGAGGAACGCCAGGATCTCCTCGCCTATACGATGATCGATCTCCGGCACTACTGCCCGAACTGATCTCACGGCCGATGCATGTGCTTGGTGTTCGGCGCACCGCGCCGGGATCCGGCTCGTCCATTCCACGCCCAAACCTGCTCGCGATGGCGTAAATCATCGCTTCGTCTCCCGCTCCCGCAGTCTTGCACTCTCCTTCGGCAGCACTGCACCAGATGCCAATCGAAACCCGCAACCAGTTGGGCGTCAGTGCCCGTGTGCCTTTGTGACGTATTGCGCGATCAATCTTATCTCATCAAACTGAGTGACCAGCTCAAACAAAAAAATGAAAGCGAGCGCATAGCACGGACCAGGGTAGCGATCGACGAGCTGCAGGACAGGCCGCGCAATCACCGGCCGAATCGACTCTCTGGTCAACAAATATGTAATAAAAATTCCCAACAGAGCCCCGACGATTACGTCCGTCGGATAGTGCAACCCCAGGTACACGCGTGGCGCGCATATTAGAAGCGCCGTGTAGGCCAGTGCGGCTATACCTTCACGGCGCCGAACTAAAAAAATACCCATTGCTACTGCCATCCATAACATGGCGTGGTCGCTCGGAAACGAACTCCAGGTTCTGAGTACGGCGTCTACTTTGGCACCCGGCGGGAAAGGAAGATTCAGTTGCGGGTCGAACCGAGGACGCAAGCGAAATGGCAGGAAATAGGCCAAAGCTCTTCCTACAGCAAGCGCTACTAGTCCCGCCGCTACCGTGGCGACCACCATTTCGCGTTGCCAGCGGTTTCGGTCGCTCGGTTGAAACCAGATCCACCACAGGGCGGCAACCAACAGCAATCCCTTGGCGAGGTATAGGCCTTCCACAGCCCCGATCACGCGGTTGACCTCGGGAGAAGTGAACGCGTTTCGGGCAATTAAAGTCTGAATCACAGCGTCAAAGTTATTCATGGTTATCTTTTTCAGTTATGCAAAGCCTGACCGTTAGGACATCACTACAAAAAGTAAGGCGTCTGCCCACAACCGACATGGTCGCCCCCGAAATCCCGTCTCTCCGAGTTCGGCGCGTTCGGGTCAGTTTGCGTCGCAGGCGCGGCAACAGAACAGTCGAACAACTGCTAACGTCTCAACGTAAATAATTAGTCTACAGGTCCGGCCGATATCATACGGTGTACGACGCATGTTCGATTTCGCGAAGGCACGCGGTGTCTAGCCGCGTTTGCCTGAAGAATCCCCGCCTGTGCGCTGCAACGGCCAAAAAACTTCGTTTATACACTGAAGTCGCGCAACACCTCCAGTGCCTCTTCCAGAATCCACACGCCCGTCAGCACCCCCGGCACGGTGCAAGGTGCCAAGCCATCCCTCCCCTGCCACGAGAGGAGGTTTTGCGGTATCCTGTGGGACGTAGCTTCCGACATGTGTCGGTTTGGTTGGAGAGCCGCGGCGGGGCCTGATCAGCATCGGGTGCCGAGACCCTGCGATTTGCCTGCTCGAGGGTCTCTGGCAAGTCCCGAGCACGTCCTATAGCGGCGAGAATCGACCTACCGCGCCTCGATAGAGTCGATATATGCGCACCCGAGGAATTGTTTCGTGTCGATGTCGACCTGGCGAAAGTGCGCGAACCCGGTGCAATGGCAAAAATTTGCTGGCCACCAAATCGAGGACGAAGAACTCAGGCCGATGTCTGGGCGTGAGTAACAACGTCTTAACCTAGACCATCGCCCTCGCTCGATAAGGGCGAGAGAGTGCGGTCCGGCGGGGCCGCGAATGCTGCAGCGCCGTCATATTCGTCGCTTCGTTCATTGGCGTTCATCGCTGCCGACAATGCATTCTTATTGCACTGGAGTCGCATCTGCGCACGCTTGAATGACGCCCGAATGATCGAGGCAATCTGTGCGCGATTGCGCCGTTGACTGCTTCGGCCCTCTTGCTGCGTCGCACTTCCCCGGCGCACCCTCGAGACGCCTGCAAGCAACGCTAACGGTCGTATCAACACGGCCATCTTTGTACGTGTGCCCGTTTTTTCGGCCGTACGCCAATTACTCAGAGGTATCCACAATGGCTTATGTAACGCTATTGGCGTTATTTCTGACGATCACAAACCTCGTGCCGTTAAGCGCGATTGGTTTCCTGCCGATCATCCTTTGCGCCTGGCGTTTTTTTGGGAGACGTTATCCCGCATTCATCACGCCGCTTGTGGCATTCACCGCCTTTGCGGTGTTATCAACGTTGCTTTATGACCCAGGCTCGCTGATCGACTTTGAGTTTTATCGACGCGATGGGAACTTCTTCGTGTCCTATGCTCCGATCCTCGCTGGCTGTTTGTATATTCATCGGTGGGATCTCAACAAGGTCCTCCGAGCTTTCTTCGTTTTCGCTGTAAGCGTGAACGTACCGGTATATGCGATTTACTTGGCACACAGCGGCTTGCTGAGCATCTTCACGAACCCAGACGCGTCTTTTGGCAGTTACTTTATTGCCCGTAACGCCGCCGGCGGCTTCCTTGCAATGCTGTTTTGTCTTGGCGTGGCCTGCTATCTCCAGAAGCGCAGCCGCCTGATTCTCGCGCTGCTCGCGCTAAACGCGATGATGCTTTTTTCAACCTACAGCCGTGGATCGCTCCTGGGTGCCGCGATGATACTGCCCTACCTGTTCCTTGGCCGGAAACGTTGGGTTCTCGCTTCGCTGATCGCCTGTCTGCTCGCCGGCTCAATCGCGATGGCGATCTACCATACGGAACCATCAGTGAACTACATGGGCTACACCTTCTCCATTAGCAACGGGGATGCCAAAGTCGCAAACCTGGACATTCGCTACGAATGGCTCTGGCCGCGGGCGCTTACTTATTTTCGGCAAAGTCCGATCATAGGACTGGGCTTTGGTTCGTTCGATGATCAGATCCATACGGTGACTTCCTATTTCGGAGTCCTGGGTGTGCCTTCAGGAATAACCGTTGAGCATAGCGATTCGCATGCTCACAACTCTTACCTAAATTTCCTTGCGGAACTCGGTTTGGTCGGATTGACGCTGATGTTGACCTTTTACTGGCGACTTATCCGCTGGGGCCAGGAGGGTGCCAATGCCGCGACGAACGATCAGGGGCAAAATTTCGTCGCCTTCAGGTTCATCGAGTTGTCGTCTGTATGCCTGCTCGTCATGGCTGCCACCGAGCACCGACTGGTATCGCCATCGAATGTGCTGATCCTGTCACTGGTAGTGTCCCTGGTTCTGGCGTCGCGCGCGCCCCAGCCCTATGTGACATCGGCACCTCACACCGTTCGGCCGCCTGACAACCTTCCAGGGAGGTCGGCTAGAAGCGCCTCTACGTCACGCTACCTGGCCCGCGAGTGATCGCACGGACCGGCAACCAACTGGAACTCGAAATTTATGTGGCACGCGTTCACGAACATCGGCGATGCCGCCGTCACACTTCCCGTCGCGATCGTCTGCGCCGGCTGGATCGCGATGTCTAACTTGCGTCTGGCATTTCGTTGGAGTTTAGTGTTAAGTGCCGGCATGGCCCTAGTTGGCGCGAGCAAGATCCTGTACGCAGGTTGGGGCGTCTCTTTTCCTGAAATCGAGTTTAGGGTGATTAGCGGACATACAATGCTCGCGACATCGGTTTGGACGGTGACGATCGCCTTGCTCCTGCGTAGCTGGGGGCTACCTGCGACCGTGGGGGTGGTCGGGGGTCTCATCGTCGGTGCCTGCACGGGCCTTGCACGCGTTTTTGACCATTCACACTCGCTGTCAGAAGTCGCCATCGGGTGGGTCGTTGGAGCGGTTGTGGGTGCTGTGTTCTTGCGTGCGTGCATTAACGCCAAGCTAGAGCAGTTTCGACCAATGGCGGTAACAATCACGCTATTAGTTGTCTCGACACTGGCATATGGCCACACGACGCCATTCCAACGATTGATCGATGGTCATTCTCCTGCCATCCGCGCTCGCGCGGCGGCAGACGTCTCGCGGGTATTCTAAACGAGCCGCCGGCCGGCGGCTCGCGCCGTCGTCGGCACCCTGTTTTGTTGGCTCTATGCGGCGGTCGTGTGCTCCTCGGCCGATTCTACTTCGTTCACGGCATGAAGCAGAGGCCCTTGCGTGCGTCCGCCAAGTAGCCGCGCCTCAACGAAGCTAGTCAGTTTTGCCTTGAAGTTTTCTGCTGAGAAACGCTCCGCGTTTCTTCGACACTGCCGCGGATCAAAGTACCTAACATTCTTTTCAAAGCGATTAACCGCCTCGATAAGCGACTCGACGGTCTGTTCGCGGAAAAAGACGCCCGTCGCCCGCTCGTGTGGAAGACCCACTACAGATTCAAGCGCCCCGCCTTTGCCGAACGCGATAACGGGTGTCCCACATGCCTGCGCCTCCACAATTGAGATGCCAAAGTCCTCTTCCGCTGCGAACACGAACGCGCGCGCCCGCCGCAAATGGTCGTGTAAGACTTCGAACGATTGGTAGCCGAGGATAGTTACATTCCTCCCTGCAACCGCCGCGATTCTCTTCATTTCGGGACCGTCACCGATCACAATGAGCCGGCGTTCGGGCGTTTGGGAAAAGGCTTTGACGATCAGGTCCATGCGTTTGTATGGCACCATGCGCGACGCTGTAATGTAGAAGTCCTCCTTCTCCGTGCAAAGCGTCAGGCCTTTAAAATCGACTGGCGGATAAATCACCGTCGATTCGCGCTGGTAGGCTTTTTTGATCCGCCGAGCAATAAACTGCGAGTTGGCGATCAAATGATCAACCCCATTCGCCGACCGCGCGTCCCAACCCCGCATGTAATGCAGTATGGCACGCGCCATAGCGGACTTGATACCGCTAGCGAGACCCGATTCGCGTAAATATTGATGCTGCAGGTCCCACGCATATCGAATGGGCGAATGTACGTAGCTGACATGCATCTGGTCCGGTCCCGTTAGCACGCCTTTTGCAACGGCATGGGAACTGGAAATAATCAGATCGTAACCAGACAAGTCGAGCTGTTCGATAGCGAGCGGCATTAGTGGCAAATATCCACGATAGCGCTTGCGTGCAAACGGCAGCCTCTGAATGAACGAGGTCTGAACCGGCCTTCCTCTGAGACAGGCGCGGTCTTCCAAAAAATCGACGATCGCAAAGATGTCAGCTTGTGGAAAACACTCGATGATGTGCTGTAGCACCTTTTCGGCGCCACCGGACACCACTAGCCAATCGTGAACAATAGCAATTTTCACGCTTACCTCACTTCGTGTAGGCCAAAAGCAACGTCGTGGCGCATCGTGGTTCTTCCCTCGGCGAGGGCATAGGAACACGGTCGCCCGAGTCGCATTCGGATCATGCTGCGACAAAACAACCTGATCGACGGACACGCCGCCGACCAAGTCATGAGCTTGTTAGCAATGGGATTGCGACTTCGCGCGTGTGCGGGTCATACAGTCATCCCTAGTCTTTCCCAAGTCCGGCCCGGCTGCGGGCGTGAGCGTAACGAAACATCGCGATCGCACGTCCGGCTCCTGGTAGTAATCTCGTTAGATCCGAGCGAACCATGAAACCCATCAGCATTGCGGAAAGCGTCACTTCTCCGATGACGCGCGCAAGCGCCATGCCGGTCGCGCCATATCTAGGCGCGAGGTATAGCGCGGCCGCAAGATTGGCCAGCCCCGACGTTATTCCGGCTACCGCAAGCAGCCGGTCCCTTTTGCGCGGAACGAGCACGTAAAAGGCGACGAATTGGTTGAAGGCCGCGAACGGAAACATCCACGCCAGACACTGCAGGACATATGCGCTCGGCGCAAACGCCGCGCCCAAAATGAGAGGCAATACAAATGGCGATAAAGCCAGCGCGCCGCACAGGGCAAGTAATCCGTAGGCCATTAAGAGAGTGGCTCCCCGCCGGCTCGTGGCATGTGCCCCGTGGTGATCACCCTGCGCGAGCTGCCTCGAGATGGTTGGAATAAACACCTGGGCAGCGGGCCCCATCAGACTAAGTCCTATCGTCGCAAAACGTTCAGCAGCACCGAAATAACCGACTTGGGCCGGCGTGGAAAGCAGTGTGAGCAGGTACGTCGACGACGCAGTCAGTACGGCCGAGCCTGTCGAATAGCAGAACAGCATCGTCGAGCCGCGCATGAGCTCCATGACGCCGTCCACTCTCAAGCGCGGCAATCCGACATGAACAAATGTCAGCCCGTATGAGATCACCGAGCAGAGCACGCCGGCTACCAACAGGCTCGCGACTACCCATACCGAGTCCTGTGGCCCTTTGACGATGGATAAGATCAGAACAAGGCTGAGCGCAAAGCCGATCACTTCAATAATAATCGGCGTACGAAAGCGCTGACGCCCCTGGAACAGCCAGCCGAGGTTCAGGGCCGACACAAGCCCGAGCAAGGTCGCCAACAGCCCCATGGCGGGCCGCTCGGACAGCGTCGGCGAACACATCGTGGCGATCACGCCGACGGCGGCGCCCACCGCGCAGGTAAAGGCACGCGCACTCGAATGCAACGAAAAGACAGCGTTTTGGTGACTACGCTCGGATGACTTCGCGACCTCGCGCATGCCAACTAACGTGAATCCATAGCTCGCGAGCATCCAAATCACGTTCATTAGCGACATCGACGCCAGTACCCGTCCGTATTCCGTGACGCCGAGCACTCTTCCATAGAACGGAATTACGACGATGAGGTACAGATACCTCATCACGTATCCGCCATAGACGAACCCTAAAATTTTAGCGTTTTCCTTCTTGTCCACAACGCTCTCCCTCAAGCCGCTTTACGGCACAGAACCCGCATCAGCGTGCAACTACGCGATGGCGCGCAAGTGGATTGGCGATATAGCGAACCGCAAAGTCGGAAAGCGGCCGGTACGGCAGAAGGCAAAGGCTGGAAAAGACGACCGTGCCAAGTTTCTTCTTCAGGCTCCAAAATGGGTTCGCAATAATGGAATGGAAATAGCTGCGTGACTCGCGCATCATCCAATGCCAGCGCGTGGCGAGCGGCGCCTGATAAACCCGTGAGCTAAAAAGAGCCTTCTCATAGGAAAAGTCGTGAAATGCTTGCGGCAACTCAACGCCGAGACGCGAGCGCGCGATGTCCCGAAGGATCGTCCATCGCGCGGCGAATGCCTTGGGTGCCTTGCTAAGGTCCTCGGAGTTAGCGAAGGAGGCACTTGGCTTAGTCGTGTTATGCACGCGATATCCGCCAAGCGACTCCCGGATTGATGCTACCGCCCCCAGCAAGGCAACGCCGTAGATCGCGTAGAAGTCCGCGCCGTAGCGGTTTTCCTCTGTCTCTGGTACAGGGAAGATACGCTGCAGCGCGCTTACGCGATACGCGTTGCCCGATGCCGGTGGCGAAGGATAAAGCCAGCCGCGGTGAAGCAAATTGGCACAATCCAAAGGTGGGTCTGAATGCGGCACATGGCTGCCCGTGAGTTCACCTGCGGAACCGAGAACATCCAAGCGGAATTGAACCTTTCCGTAATCGCCGCCATCGAAGGCGCGCATCACTTCTGATACCGCGCTCGGGTAGAGAACGTCGTCGGAGTCGAGCAGGATCGCATATTTAGTTTCGAGAATTTCCACCGCACGGTTGTACGCCGAGACCTGACCGCCATTCTCTTTGAACACCGCTGAAATGCGCGAACCGAAACGTCCGATCACTTCGCGCGAGCCGTCAGTCGAACCGTCGTCAATGACGACCACGCGCGTCGCCGCGTAGTCCTGCGCGAGTGCCGAATCAATTGCATCGGCGAGGAATCGCTCATAGTTGTAGTTGCAAATAATGATAGTCACGTCGTTCATAAGGCCTCGATGCTGGCGGGGCGGTCTGTGTTTAAATTAAACATAACCATTAATAAATTAGCATCTATAAACGCTACACCGGCTTGACCCGATGGCGGCGCACATTAGCCTGCGGATGCGTGGGCTGCGAGGTTAAATGTCCGGTGATTTATCTCACCAAACAAGATCTCCAGCAAATCGCGCGCTGCCCGATCCCATCGGTACCTCTGCGCATGGCGCAGGCCCAGGCTTTTATAGCTTTGCCGCACCCTCCGGTCACTCATCATCAGCGAAATTTTCTCGGCAATGTCGTCAACAGAGGTGGCATCGCAATACATTGCTGCCGTCCCGCACGCTTCGGGGATCGACGCATGTTTCGACGCGATCACCGGGCAGCCGCAATACATCGCCTCGAGCGGCGGCAAACCGAAACCCTCGTACAGCGATGGAAACACTAGGCATGCAGCGCTCTCATAGAGCGCTTTCAGCTCACCGTCAGAAATGAAGCCCGCCCATATGACCCGCTTCGAAACGACCTGTTCCGCAACGCGCCCCGCGTTAAAGACGCGGGCGTTGCCGCCGCCAACAATAACGAACTTGACGTCCTGGAGATGACCGAGACGACCGACCGCATCCAGAACGCGTTGCAGGTTTTTGCGTGGATCGAGACTGCCTACGATCACGCAATACGAATCTTTTACGAGGTCCAGACGCTGAAGGATTGCCTGATCGCTGACGACCCGGTCGAGATGATCGGCGCCAGGAGGCAGGACTGCAACGCGCGATGCATCAATGTTGAGGTGATGACAGATGCGCTCTTTCGAAAATGCCGAAATCGTCAAAATCATCGGCGCGTTTCTCGGCAGCATCGAAAACCTGAGCCGATACCAGAGCAAAAACTTCTTCGAGAATGCATGTGGCACATCGAAGACCGCCATGTCATGAACCATTACAACTTGACTGCGTTTAAAGAGTGGGCTGCTATTGCACAGACTGACAAGCGTCGTACCTCGTGCAGCAATCGGTAGCGTAATTTGCTCCCAGAGATTGCCGCGAAACCACGGAAAGCGGCGTTGCCGTTTGAGCAGCGTGCCTGGTTCGACCGCATCCTGCGGCATGAAAACTTCAAGCTCGCCGCCTGGTGCTCCGCGCAACTGCACGGCTCTTGTCAATTCATAGGCGACCCGCTGAACGCCGGTAATTCGTTGCGCTGTGAATTTCCCGTTGATTGCGAAAGTCATGACATTTTTCCCTCGAACGATGTAGTGAGCTCCCGGCCGGGAGCTCGCTGATGACTTGGCGGGTTCAGCTCGCCGAACTCAGATGTCCCGTGTCGCTCGCGTAGTTCGTCGTGTATTCGTAGTTGCGATTACTCCGTCGCAGCGGTATAGCGTTAAAAACTGCACCCGCAATGCGCCCCTCGGTGCGTTCAAGCTTTTTGACGGTATCGGCGATTTCGTCCTCGCTTTGCATGCCCGAACGCAGGACGAGCATCGTGGCGCCAGCTTCGCTCGCAATGATCGACGCGTCGGTCACGGCGAGAATCGGCGGGGTGTCGATGATGATTAGGTCGAACTGCTTGCTGAGCCGATCCAACAAATCCCGGAAGGTTTTCTTCATCAGCAGTGCTGCAGGGTTGTTGGGGCGCTCACCGCATGCTAAGAACGACATGCCGTGAACACCGACGTGCCGCAGCGCGTTGCGCACGGGGATTCGGCCTGAGAGCACCTCCGAGAGGCCGCCCCGATTACTCATGCCGAAGTAGGAGGCGAGGTGACCACGGCGCATATCCGCATCAATCAGGAGCACCTTGGACCCGATCTCCGCATGCAGCACGGCCAAGTTGGCCGCGACAAAGCTCTTCCCCGCGGACGGCGTGGGTCCAGTGAACATCACAATGTTGTTTGGCGCGTGCACAAGGTCGCGCGCGAGCGCGGTACGCACCTCGCGAAGCGCTTCAACCGAGGGATCATTCGGAAAGCGCGCCGCGAGCACCTTGGTGCCAACGCCGTCCAGCGCCGTGGCCGCGGCATTGCTATCAAACGGGTGATCCTCAAGCGAATCCCGCCAAAATGGGCTTGTTGGCAAAGCTTTGCGAGCCGCTCCGTCAGCGTCGCGGGCAAGCTGCACCTGCTGCTGGCTAAATAAAATCTCTCCGATGACTGGCACGCTCAGCCGACGTTCAACAAAAAGCGGATCGGTCACCCCTGTCATGACATGGCGGCGCATAAATACCAAAAACATGCCAGAGATCAAGCCAAGCGCAACAGCGCCCCCGAGAACGATCGGGCGACTTGGTTTCGTCGGGCGCAATGGCCTAATCGCAACATCGACGACGTGCGCCCCACCCGTCGTGCTGGCACGCCGCACCGACAACTGCTCCGCCTTTTGAACCATGCCCATGTAAATCGTTTCGGCAACCTTTGCATCGCGCGCGAGATCGACGCTATTGCGCTCAGAGGATGGCATGGCGCTGAAGCGCCCATCGAACGCCGCCTTAGCTTTATTTAACTGCGCTAGTTGGATATCGATGTTTTGTACCCATCGGCTGTCCGGCGTAAACTTCTCCATCATTTGCGTACGCTGCAGTTGCAGAGTAGCGATCTGCCGGTCAAAGTCGATGCCGCCTTGCAGATAGGCCTGTGCCTCAGCAGTTGGTTGCATCGAGTTCGATGACGCCCTGAAGTTCCTGAGCGCCTCTTCCTTTCGCCTGAGGTCCGCAAGCAGACGCGGTAGTTCGCCGTTGATAAAAGCGAGGGTTTTGCTATCGTTGGACTGTCGGCTTGCCACCGCGGTCGCAAGATATTGCTGCGCAAGCGCATTAGTGACTTCGACTGCCTTAGCACGGTTCGAGTCCGAGTACTCCATCTCAATCAGACCCGAGTCCTTTACCTTGTCAGTGACCTTTATGACGTCACCGAAACGCTTGACCGCGTCGAGCGAATTCCACCGAATTACCTCAAAGCTGGTTCCGGGCCGCGCAACGAGTTGAGCCACGAGCATAGAAACGCCATTTGAGTTGGCGGGCTTGCCCACGGCGCCGCGTAGCAATACTTCATTCGATGGTCCACGGAGCTCGTATTGGCCGCCATCGAGCACGACCATGTTCAGCTTTTCTTCCTCAAGTTCCTGGGGAACGTCCAGATTGGCGATCTGCAATCGTTCCCCACCCCATGCGTACGATTTGAGACCGAGCCATGGCGCGGCCAGTTGTCCCGGAGTGGCCAATCTTTCCGCGAGATCACCAAGCAGCGGAATTGTGCGGGGCTTCACCGAGACATCGAACCGGTACCGCTCGATCACCGGCTCCAGCACGGACCGGCTGCGCATCACCGCCATCTCGGCGCTGGGCGCCGGCGCAGGTGGTGGCAGCGTTTCCTGGTTCTGGATCGCAATGCCAAGCGCGTTTTGCTCAGGCGGATCAACACGCACAAGCACATCGGCGGAATAAATAGGCGTCGCCACGAGTAGGTACGCCACAGCAAGCGCCACGACGATACCAATGACGTTCAGGATCTCCCATAGGTGATCATGCATCAAGTTGAGCATCTCTTTGCCCGTCAGCTGGCCATGTTCGTTGGCGATGGGGGGCGAGAGCGAATGTGAGGGGAAATAATCCACCGGCGTAGTCCTTCAATGTGCAATGTTTGTAACGACCCTGCGGAGTACTTACAGGTGTCAGTTCGTGATGAACAGCGTTGCGCCATCGTTTAATGGGCGCTGCCTTTCGAACACGCTGGGGCGTCGTCCTTACCCCAGCAGACGTCCGACGCTGGCACTTACACGTCAATCACCGACTGAAACTTCGGTTTTGGCTTGTGGCTTAGTTGTTGGCAACGCCGTGTGTGTCGCTTGCAGAGCGCTGTCAGCAATCTTGAGCAAAATTTTGAGATCCGCTACGAGGACGGCGGAGGACCTCATCCTGAGCGCTTCGGCCCTCGTGATTGACAGGCGGATATGTTCGAGTGCGGTTACAGATTCGTTCATAATTTGGACTCCCAAATACTGGAACATTGACTTGGTTGTTTTGTGCTGCTGGGCGCTCAATTAGTGCAAAAACCGTGCCGTGGTCAGCCCACCGCTTCCCTCGCGTGAACGGGCAACAGCCGGTCGAACTCTCGCTTCACCAGTCCATAACACACGCAGGCATGTGCCTCGAGTCCCGCGCGATCATTGACCTTAATCGAACGTCGACCATTCTCGACGAGGCCTGCGTCTTGCAGCCTGCCGATCGCCGCAGTCACGCCTTCGCGCCGCACGCCAAGCATGTCAGCAATTAATTGATGGCTGACATGCACTTCGTTTGTCGGCATTCGATCAATTTCAACGAGCAGCCAGCGGCAAAGCTGTTCATAAACAGAATGGTCGCGGTTGCAAATGGCCGTCTGCGCGACTTGCATGAGAAGAGCCTGCATGTAAAGCAACATCTGCCGGCGGAGAAAGTCGCAGCGATCGAAATGCTTTCGCAACGCGGTTGCGGTGATCCGGTAGGCAATGCCCGGACACTGAACTTGAACGCATGTCGACATGGCCTCCCTGCCGGTGAGTATCGGTACGCCTATCATCCCTTCCGGCCCAACGGCTGCAACTTCGACCGATGCGCCGCCCTTCATTTTGTATAGCAGCGAAACGACGCCCGTAAGGGGGAAGTACGCGTGTTCGATGTGCTCGCCGGCACCGCAAAGTATCTGTTCCTCTCGAAGACGCACCAATTCAACATGAGACTTCAATGCCTGCCATTCATGTGAAGGAAGCGCATCGAGCAAGTAATTGACTTGGTGTTCCGGGTCAAGAGTTAACGTATTCATTGATCTCCCAAAGTCATGCAGCGCGATCCGAATCCAGCTACCCGCGCCCTCAAAGAGAGCCGTCTTGCGGGATGAGCGACAGCGAGTTCCCGTTGGGTGCACAATCCCCTCCGGCAGCGTATGTGGCGGCGAAGCACAGGCCATGTTCTCCAGCAGGCGGCGATTGACCCCAATAACGTCCGGTAGTCCCTAAGTCGAGCCACTCGCCAATACGTGGCGCTTAGCAGACGGCGCCAAGGCCAATTTGTTCCGAAGCTGCACGCTGAAGACGCTACGCTGGTCCGACAAGCCATCGCTCCATGAAGCGATAGAACGAATGGGGGGCTTGGCCGCGCTCTGGCACTACACCGCGACGCACGCCTCTCGACGGCGCCCGACGAACCTTTCCGCCAAATCACCTGTTTCGCCAGTGCAGTCTGAGGTTGCTTCGAAACATCGCGTCAGTAGGCGACCTCGGAAAGCGGACTACTCGAACGCTCACGAGCGAAGCGATGCAAAGGGCAGATAGTTCAATTGACATAGCGATTAAGCGAACATTGGGGTTGCTCCCGATGTATTGGGGTTACTCCCGATGTTGCGTTGAGCATAGACGCACAAAAGCGGTTGAGACCAGAAGTGGCCCAAAGTCTAGAAGTATTGGCCGATAGTGTTAAGTTAATTACAGCGTAAATGCCGGCTTGAAAGGGTTGTTGCGACATGCAATTCTTTGTAACAAAATCGACCTTTCCGGAAAAACGCTGAAAATAATATATGCTAAATCGAAGTTTTCCGATCATTGACATCACTTCGCTGCATGAACGAGACTAGGCTCTACGCCCACCAGGCGGGCATCTCAGGCTTTTTTTCGAGCGACAGTGCGAATTTAGTCACCCATATCGATATTAATCTGACGAAATAGATATTGATTGCAACGACAAGTTATTTGCGGACTTGTACTCGCTCGCGCCAGTAAGTTTTACGGAGATCGCGCATCTTCAAAATACGCCGATCGCTCGCCTTAATTAGCCAATGTTCAGCTGTCTCACGTTGAATTGTGGTGCTTTGTAAATGGACTTGTACGTTGGAGATTTAAACTGTGAACATCATTTCCCCACTCAATGACATTCAACAGAAGATTGGATCAGACGACACCAAGAAGCACATTGGACTTCTGCTCTCTGACGAGTGCTCCGTAGCGAATGCAGGGGTCATAGGCGAGGCGTTCCGGATAGCCAACGAGATTGAACAGGCAGAGGGGGCGCCGGCTCCGTACCGCTTCTCTGTGTTGTCGAGTCGCGGCGGCTCTGTTACCAGTTCCTCATCAATCTCCATTTGGACGCAGAAGCTCGAGAGCTACAGTCTGGTCGATTTTCATGCGTTTTTCGTCGCCTGTCATGAAGCTGGCGCTGCGGACGCGCTTGACGACCAGTTGCTCTCGTGGCTGTGCGGGCCAGGCGGTGACGCGCACGTCCGTCATCAACACGCGGAAAACTTACTCAACAATCCGTCAAGCATTGAACCGCCGCCGGTGCCGATATTCTGGTTCAGGGATGTACCGACTGCGGCATGGTCGATCAGTACACTCCCTGCGGACCTGGCACTGGCGCAGATTGAGCGCGACCTCAATGCAGACATCGCGCAAAAAATCGCGCGCGTGCTGCAGCCGCACGTCGTCACTGGGGCCAAGTTCGATTTCGAGGATCTTAGTGCGGGCACCACCGAGAAAATTCACGAGTCGGCCCGCTGGATTAGGGAAAATTACAGCGATCCCATTTCTGTCGCTCAAGCGGCGGAGGCGGCTGCGATGAGCACGCGCAACTATCCTCGGCGTTTTAAGAGCGAACTCGGGGTGACACCTTCTGAATATTTAACTCGCACCCGCTTGGAGATCATCTGCAGGTTGCTAGTGGAAACCGATTTACCCGTAGACAAGATTGCGAGGCGTTGCGGCATGGGCAACGGCAATCGGCTGGGACGACTTTTTCGCAAAAGGTTTGGAGTATCGCCGATGATCTTTCGGGTGCAGAACCGGGTTACGACGGGCAGCCCAGGCACTCCTTTCGCCGACATCCGACAAACGTCGACAACAGCAACGTCCGATGGTCAATCGCGATGACCGGTTCGGACCGTGCCAACGACGGATGGAAAACGCGCCTAGTACCAAGTTAAAGCCGATCGACTGCGTATTCGATGCCGGGTTGTGTCACGATAAGGCGAGTGGGACGAGCAATTCCCAATATGATTAGTACTATTTACATAACCAGGAATAGAATTGCTCGGCTGCGGTTTTGGCGAAGCCATCATCGTGCATCTGCCCCTTGCGAATCATGTGCGTCAGTTCGATGCCGGCCAGGATGATGCGAGCACACCGGAAATCCTTGAAGCCTATCATTGGTTTGATGGCCCGGTGATCCTGCTCCACGATGTTATTCAGGTACTTGCTCTGGCGGACCTTGATCAGTGTCGACCGCTCGGCGTTGAGCGCTTCGAGCGCGGCCAGATTGGCGCCGCTCTTACTCCAGGGCGTCTCCCCCGCCCCGGTGTGTGACCGGGCCTTCGCGCTTTGTGTCGCATGCCGTGTCTCGGTCACAGGCGTCAATCCCCGGCGCAACACCGTCCCCATCGTGTCCTTACCGCCATCGACTTTACGAACCACGTAGCAGAGACGCCAGCCACTGGATTTCGTGATCATCCGATGGCAGAGCGGACAGGGGCGGTCCTGATCCAGCCACAACCGGATCAGCCGTATCCGGCCCTTGAGCGAGTCGAGCATCCCCAAGCCCAACCGCTTTTCAAAAATAGCTTTCCCACCGCGGGTCGAACGGGTTGGCAAGGGACTTGATCTTCCGGTGCGGCCGAAACAGCGTGCCGGCGATGGTGGCGCGTAGCGTCAGGAGTTTCACGTTTCATGTGCTGAGCATTTTGCCAGTCTCCGTGCGAAAGACCCGATGCTGAAATCCTACTGTTCGGAAATATTTCTGCCGCACCCAGCGTGTGTCTTTGTTCGCTTGTCGACGCCTTGCCCAGCGCCACAGACACTGCCAGATCGCAGAGTTGACCTTGCTGAAGATGCCCTTTGATATGACGTGGCAATGGCAGTTTGCCCATCTGCGAATCAGTGAAGTGAGTGCATGAATTAGAAAATCGTGTCGCGCCGTCGGGCTGCTTTTCACGATGTCCCACGGCATGCTCGGAAAGCGCTGAACGCACGCCTTGGACATGCGCGACGCCAGCCAGACAAACGCCCGAACTTATCGCAGGAATGGCGATGCGGTTCAAGTAGGCATCGCACAGTATCACCAACTGCTCGAGCAGCAGCATCTTCGGCGGCGCCCCGCCTTCCAGCACAGACCGAGTCGGACCCACCATCGCGGAAAGAAACATGAAGGTCACCATGGGCAGTTCGTCAAACTGCGCGTCGGTGGCAGTTGCCAACATCGACGACATTGCGGCGACCATGCGCTTCGATGCCTGGCTGACCAGGCCAGCCGAGTTCAGTTCGGCAGCCACGAGGTACAGCGCCCGTGACTCGTCCACGCGGGCCGTCTTGGCGTCGACAAACGCGCGAACCAGGCCTTCCACCATACCGGTTAGGGGTTCGTGATGATATTGGTTGCAGGCTTGCTCGACGGACTCTGCGACATAGTCGAGATGCCGCTGGAGCACCGCATGCAGCAGCGACTGCTTGTTCGGGTAGTACTGGTAGAGCGCACCCGTCGATACGCCGGCACGGTCTGCCACGCGCGTGGTAGTCAAGCGCTGCAGGCCATCGCTGAGCAAAACCTGAATGGTCGCCTCGAACACGGCATTGACCGTGGAAACCGACCGGGCTTGACACGGCGTCTTTCTTGGCTCCAGTTCCCTTGTCGGCAGACTCATATACGTATTCCAACGTTGAAGGACTATCAATTAACAGACAGCCACTACATCACGCACCGGCGAAGATGCCTTTTAGGGGGCGTCCGCAACGCCATCGGCTGCGGACCGGCCTGACTATGTCTCAACCAATCCAGATGGGTGTTCACCAGAATCAGTATCAGTCGACAGATACTCGGCTTCCTAATGACCACGACCCAGGTCAATCAAAACAGTCCGGAGATCAAGCGGTATCGCACTCGGCTCATGTATTGGCGATAAGTGCCGTCTTTCGATAGCAGGCGCTCTTCTCGCGTAATGCGTACGACTTGGACTGTCCATTGCATGAGAACGATCAGGACGTTCCGTGGGCCGAAGTTTGCAAGGAGAAAACCAATGTCGGTCACGAAATAGCCTAGATACATTGGGTGGCGGACGATGCGATAGGGTCCGAAAACCACGACGCCACGATTAGCCGGCAACAGGCCAAACGAACGCCGCAGGGACCATTTTGCGTACACCTGGATGATAACGCCCGCCACCTGGACACCTGCGGCGCACAGCTCCGGAACCACCCGGATGCCTGGCTCGATCCGGAACGCCACAAAGTAATAGGTTGCAAATATCGTCACGACCAGACTGAGCGGATTCCAGTCACGCTCGAGCGGTACGCGCGAAAAAATTGCAAGACCTACCGTCAGCAATTCCGCAAAGGCGAAAAATACCAGTGTGATACGGGATGTGTCCTTGAGATACTGGTGGACCGTCACGACCAGGAATAAGTAAAGCACCGCAGCCGTAAGGGCTCGCAGGACGATTTCCGTGGCGAGTTGCGCGCGCGTCAACCGGACTCGGTCCGCCGGGTGGGACGGCGCTTGCGCGCTGCCTGTATTCCTGCTCGAACTGACGGGCCGGGCCGCCCGATGCACACGGCTTTCGCCGCTGTGCGTTCCCTGATCTGATACGTACATGATCCCCACCTTGTGTAGTAACCGGATTGTGTCAAAGGTGCCGTCCGGATATTTGTTTCACAGTCCTAATCTTGAGAACGAGATGTTCCTCAACTCAGGTCCATTCATTCAGCTATAAAAAACACGGCTTGCAACCCATCGTTCTGCTGTTTTTTCTGCTTGCATGGCCGCTTGTTGATCAGCTTCGTGCAAATTCCGCCTGAACGCGCGCTCTTCTCCGTTCACCGACATACTCACGCAACAGTTGAACGGTTACGCTGTTCGTGTCTTGACGCATCCATCTACTGTGCCAGGCTGGCCGCCGTGACCGCGCCGTAATACGTGCCCGCACCGCCCCCGCCGCTTGCCCCTGGTGCTTTATAGCCGGCAATGAAGTGGCCACTAATGTATGGGTTACTTCCGTTCACGGCGCCGTCAATATGAAATGGCGCAAACCCGACAATTGGAACAGCGCTCCCGGTATTCAGGGAGGTGACAACCGGCAGCAACACATCAGCCGGGACCGGTACGTTGTTGTAAATGGAATTCTTGACTCCGGACTGAATCCAGGTGGTATCGCCAATACTCAACGGGGTCGGGTTGCCATTGGCAATCAGATCTCTAATCGACGGGACGTCCTGGACGTTTAACTGAAATGACGTCCACTGCCCCCCCCATAGTCCCGTTGCGCAGCCAGGGTACTGGTACGACGTACCTATCTTGAATTCTTTGGGCTGGCCGGTCGCGGGGTCATTCAGCGGTTGCCCGGTCGCGGAATTCCAATAGGCCGAGTACAGACATTGGGTAATGGCTGTCGGAAACAGACTGCCCTTCGCGGCATATCCTGGCGCGGAGATAACCGCCACGGCGGTGGCGCTAATGGGCAGGGTAGTAATGCCGATCACGGGGGCTAACAGAAGCGTCAGCGGGCCCCCATTCTGACCTGCAGAGCGACTGACCGTCACCTGCACAGCGGGTTTGTCGTAAGTTCCCGGCGTGATGCCCGGTAACTGCAAGCCCGCGGGGCTTCCCGTTACGTTCCAGTAGCCGCTTTGAACTGTGCCTGTGGTCAGCATTGTGCCCTCTGTCGCGTTCAGGCTGATGGCGGACTGAGCCTTGGCGTCCGCTTGAGTCCAGTTCGGTTTTGCGTAATTCGGGCCAAGCGCCCCGGCACCTGCGAGGGCTGCTACATCCGCGGCATTCTGCAGTTCGTTGCGCACTACCCACGCCCGCCCGAGATCGATCGCCAGTGCGGCAAAACCAATCAGTACCACGAGACAAAGTGCGGTCATGACGGCCACGACGCCACGCTGCCGACTTGGCGCTTGGATACGGTTTCTTTTGGATCTCATTTTCATACTCCATTGCGATCACAGTTGTGCCCGGCGGTGACCGCCTATTCGTAATCCATAGTGGTCACGGCAGAGATTGCCATTGCATTTTTTGCTGTCCCGGCTAGTGGGTTGATGATTGTCCCGAGTGCAAGCCCGCCATACGTGTAGGTGACCGTCACCTTCAGCGGAAGGCCAGTCGTGGTGCCCGCGGATTGGTCCACGGCCACCGAGATCGGCGTGGCCGTACCAAAAGTGATCAGGTAGTTCGACGCATAGTTCTGCGCAACGCTGGTGATTTGCGCAACCGTCATTTGAGGCACCTTGTAAATAACACCTGCCCGGGCCGCCTCCCGGCTCGCATTGGTGATGACCGCCTTGTCGTAAAGCGCGATGCTGAACTCCACGATTCCGAACAGGAGTAGCAACAGCAGAGGCAGGATGAGCGCGAACTCCACCACGGCCGAACCTGCCTGACGGCGCAGCCCGTGCCGGCCTGGCGCGCGCGACGCAGGGGCATCGTGTGATGCGACACGGTTCTTTTGCCGCTGCCTCGTATTTTTCGACTGGGCACGCTCACCCGAACGTGACGTTTTTTGATCAGTTGGCGACCACGACGCGGTATGCCCGGTGAACTGACTCGTTTTCTGGCTCATTTTTAACCCCCGTGGGCTGTACTTGATCGAGCTATCCGATTGGTGGGCGCCGTGCCCCGATCCTTGCAAAACTGTCAGTAGTGCCCGGCGCATGCTTTTCTTTTCTGCTTCATCAAACTGCGACACATCCTGATTTGCCTGCTCGATTCTCACGCATTGAGCGGACCATCCCGTCCGGCCAGACAAACAAACTGAACATGGCCAAACCTCAGCCCGCCGAGCCGGTCAGCGTCGGCATTAGCACACGATAGATGCTGATGGCCGCGGGACCCACCAGCACGGTCATCAGCGCCGGGAAAATACAGAAAATCAGCGGAAACAGCAGTTTCAGCGCGATCTTCGCGGCCCGTTCCTCGGCGCGCATCCTGCGGCGCGTGCGCAACGTCTCGGACATGACCCCCAGCGATGCGCCGATGCTGGTGCCAAACCGTTCCGCCTGGATCAGCATCGATGCGAACATATCGATGTCCTCGACACCGGTGCGCAGCGCGAGGTTGCGCAGCGCTTTTTCTTTCGTGAAGCCGGAGCGCATTTCAAGCAGCATCAATTGCAGTTCACTGGCGACCGCCGGGCTGCTGATCACGATCTCGCTTGCGACCCGCATCAGCGCGGCGTCCATACCCAGGCCCGCTTCGATACACACGGTCAGCAGGTCGAGCGCATCGGGAAAACCCTCCAGGATCTCGCGCTGACGCCGTGCCCGGCAGTGCATCAGCACGACATTGGGCGCGTAGTAGCCGATCAGCCCAAGCAGCGCCAGGATCATCCACAGCACAGACTGGTGGTCATCCACGAGGGTTGTGCGCAGCAGCCACGCCAGCCCGAGCAGCGGCAGCATCAGTGCGAGGACTGTCTTCGCCGCGAAATAGAGCGCAGCGGCCGCCGGGGTGCGCCAGCCGGCGTTCATCAGGCGCAGCCGTAGCGGCGAGTCTTCCCAGCCTTCCTTCGGAATCGAGAGCTGCGAAATCGGACGGGAGATGTCCGCCATCCTTTCGACCCACCCGGCGCCAGCGGACGAAGGTGGTTCAATCGAGACGGACACGCCGCCCGCCTGTTCGATGCGGCGTTGCATATCGCGCGGCGCCAGCCACCACATGAGCGCGACGACGGCGCCAAATACCGCCGCAAACAGGCCGGCAAGCAGCATATGCGTTGAATTGAGTGTTTCCATTACGGTTCTCCAGTTCTGTCTGTGTGCAGCGGCCTGTTCTCACACGCGGATCTGCACGATGCGCCGCATCCACAGGACCCCGAATACCATCGAGACAAGGACGGTCTCGACGACGGTCAGCCCGGCCGGGTCCTCCCACAACACAGCAAGGAAGGTCGGATTCAGCACATGTATTGCGCCCGCAGTGACGAACGGCAAGAGCCCGAGGATCCACGCGGACAGACGCCCTTCGGCGGACAGCACCCGCACCTTGTCGAACAACTGCAGGCGTGCGCGGACCAGTGCCGCAATGCTGTCCAGTATCTCGGCGAGATTGCCGCCGGTTTCCCGTTGGATCAGCACGGCGATCACGAAATAGCGCAGGTCGTGCACCGGGACGCGCGTGGCAAGGTTCATTAGAGCGTCGTTCAGCGTGACGCCGTAGTTGATTTCATCGAACACGATGCGGAATTCACCGCCCATCGGCTCGGCAAACTCGCTGCCGAGCATGCCGATCGCACTGGAGAACGAATGCCCCGCGCGCAACGCGCGGCTGATCATGTCGGCCGCTTCGGGCAACTGGCGCTCGAGGACGCGCAGACGCTTGCGGCGACAGCGCAACACCCGCAGCGTCGGGAAGGCGAGCGCCGTGACACCGGCCAGCGCGATCAGCGGCATCGGCACAGGTAGCGGCGCGAAACTGGCCGCCACCGCTACGATCGCGACCGCGACCACGCTGTGCACGACCAGACGGCCCACCGTGAGGCTCAACCCGGACTGCAGAATGATCCGGTCGAGCATCTGCACGCGCGGCATGCGCATCATTAGCGCGTCCAGCGGTTTTGATCCGCTGAGCATGCGCTCCTTCAGGATGGTCAGCCGCTCCCCCTGCACCTGTGCGCCCGCCGACAGGGCCTGGATGCGCTGCTCCAGGCGGCGCGCGGCAGGGCCGTGGCGGCTGTTCCACCATTGGTACACGCCTTCAATCCCCAGTACCACGGCGACGAACAGCAAGATGACGAAGGTGTAGAAGATCGGATTCATGGATGTCTCACAAAAAAAGAGCGGTGAGCGCCGTTTCTCGCCGGCGCTGTCCGTTACGCGGTGTCGAAGTGCCGGGCGGGATCGTAAAGCTGGTCGGGCAGCGTGATGCCGAACGCCTGCAACCGCTGCGTGAACTTGGGCCGCACGCCGGTTGCGCAAAAGTAGCCGCGCACCGCACCGTTCTGGTCGACACCGGTGCGCTTGAACGTGAAGATTTCCTGCATGTTGACAATATCGCCTTCCATACCCGTCAGCTCCTGGATGCTGACGATCTTCCGGCGTCCGTCGGTCAGCCGGGCCACCTGGACCACCACCGAGATCGCCGACGAGATCTGCTGTCGCAGGTTCTTGGGCGGCAGTACGAGCCCGGCGAGGCTGATCATGTTTTCGAGGCGGGTCAACGCGTCGCGCGGCGTGTTCGCGTGAATCGTCGCGAGCGATCCTTCGTGGCCGGTGTTCATCGCATTGAGCATGTCCAGCGCTTCTTCTCCGCGCACTTCACCTAGGATGATGCGATCGGGGCGCATCCGCAGCGCGTTGCGCACCAGCGTGCGCTGCGTGATTTCACCGCGCCCCTCGACATTCGGCGGCCGTGTTTCCAGGCGCAGCACATGCTGCTGACGCAGCTGCAGCTCTGCCGCGTCCTCGATGGTCACGATGCGCTCGTCTTCCGGGATGAACCCCGACAGGATGTTCAGCAGCGTCGTCTTGCCGCTGCCGGTACCACCCGACACGAGGATGTTCACCTTGGCGCGCGCGAGCGCGTCGAGTAGCTCGGCCATCGGCGGCGTCAGGCTTTGCGATGCGACCAGGTCCGACACCTGCAGCGGGCTGACGGCGAAGCGCCGGATCGACATTAGTGGACCGTCGACGGCCGACGGCGGGATGATCGCGTTGACCCGCGATCCATCGGGCAGGCGTGCATCGACCATCGGGCTCGACTCGTCGATGCGCCGTCCGACGCGCGAGACGATCTTCTCGATCACCTTCATCAGGTGCGCGTCGTCGTAGAAGGTCACGTCGGTCAACTCGAGGCGACCCTTGCGCTCGACGTAGGTCGTGCGGTATGTGTTGACGAGGATGTCGGAGACGGTCGGATCACGCAGCAGCGCCTCGAGCGGGCCGAAGCCGAACATTTCGTCATGGATGTCAATCGCAAGCTGCTTGCGCTCCAGATCGTTCACCGGCGCCTTTTCCTCTTCAAGAATGCGCGCAATCAGCGTACCGATCTCCTGGCGGACCTGTTCGCCCGGCAGACGCGACAGCCGTTCCAGTTCGACGCGATCGAGCACGATCTCGTGGACCTGGCGCTTTAGCGTCTGGTATGCAGCGCGCGCCAGGCCGAGCGATGCGCGGTTGCCGCAATGACGCTCCGGCAGCGTGTGGATCATCTGGGACGACATCTGTTCACGTAATGACATGAGATTCTCCTGGCTGAACGTTATGAGACCGTGGACTGTCGCGGTGCGCCGGAGCGCCCGAACAGTTTCGCAAGCAGCGATTCATCGCGCTTGTCCGGGCTCGCAACGCCCGAAGAATGGTTCGCGATGTTTTGGGCGAGCATTTGCAGGCTGCGTGCAAGCGGGCTGTTGCGGGCCGTCTTCAACACGGGCTCTCCGAGATTGACCGCGTCATACGCCACCTGTGGGTCGTCGGGAATCAGATGGGACGGGCGCTTTCCCAGGACCTGCTCGAGCGCGCTCCTGGCCCGCTCGTCCTGGCGGCGGTGCCGGTTGACCAGCACACGGAGCCGGTCAACCGGGTAGGCAAGGGACACGAGGATTTCCTGCAGGCGGCGAGCCGCTCGCACGTAGGGCATGCTCGCCTGAAGCACCATATGGATCTCGGCGCTGCGGTCGAGCGCAACGATCGATAGCGCATTGATGCTCTGCCCCAGATCGAACAGCACAACGTCATAGCGAGGTGCTGCGACGCCGAGAATCCATTCGAGTTGCTCCTCGCGGATCTCGAGCGCCTTGAGCGGATCACCCGCGCCTGCGAGTATGTGAAAGCCAGGGCTCACGTGCATGAGGGATGCATCGAGAAACGCGGCGTCCATGCGGTCGACCTGCGCGCACATCTGTGGCAACGTCGAGGGGGGCTCCTGGTCGCTGACCAGGAATGCCGCGTCGCCGAACAGCTGGTTCAGGTCGACCAGCAGCACGCGCTTGCCGTGCAATGTGGAGATTGCGTGGCCGACGTTCGCCGCGATGAAACTGGTGCCTGCGCCGCCTTTGCAGGAAATGAACGACACCATATGCGTTTCATGCCGCTGGTCCGCTGCATGCTGCGCAATCGTGCGCTTTAGCGCGTCGCCGAGCGCGCGCGGATCGAGCGGCCAGTTCAGCACGTCGCGAACGCCTGCGCGCATCGCCGCGATCAGCGCGGCCGGCGACGCTTCGGGCAACAACAGGATGCAGGTCAGGCTCGGATAGCGGTGAACCAGCACGTCGACGGCAGGCAGTTCGGCGCGCTCGAGCGACGACGCGTCGATGATCAGCACATCGAAAACGTCGAGACTGTCGCCACGCTCGAGCAACGTCGACGGCTCACCCTGCATCCGTGTGGTGGTATAGCTACCGCAGGCAGTGACGAGGCGGACGATCTCGGACATCCGGCCAGAGTGTTCCGAACTGATGAGGATATTGATCATGATGTTGTCACCCGCTGGCAACTTTGGTTGCATGTACTGCCGCCGCTCGAGCTGGTGAGGCTCTCGCGTGGCAATGTGGTGGTAAAAGGCGGCATCGTCAGAGTCAGCGGCACGCACGGAATCATCGTCGGCTCAATGTGTCTACTGGCCGCTCGCCGGGGCGGGCATGCCACCGCCTCCGCTGCTGCTACCGCTACCGCCTACGCCGATTACGAACGGGTTGGTGGTCGACGTGGGCTGCTGGAACGACGCGTTGTAGTTCGACATCGCCGCGACTGCGGCCTTGCCGTCAATCCCGCTGCTGGACGGATGATGGGTCGCCGCGTCAGGATCGATGATCTGCGCCTGGGTCACGGTCCTGACGGACTGGCCGAAGTGGCTATCCCAGATGGGCGTCGTCGACAGGCAACCACTCAGTGCGACGCAGGCCGGTGCGATCAGTGCTACCCAGCGCAAGAAGAGAATGGGTCGGATGGTCATGATGTTCTCCTGGTGAAGCTTCAGTTTTGGACGGGAGCGGACGACGAGCCCAGCTTTTCGTACTGCTGCCGTTGGTGTGCGGCAAGCTGAGCAGCCGCTGCTTCGATGCGCGCGACGCGCGCGGCAAGCTCGTCTGTTGGCGCGGCCCCCACACTGGCGTGCGGTTCCGGCAGCGGCGCTGTCACCGTGGCGGGCATTGGTACAGCCTGCGTGATCGTCCGCTTGTCGGGGATGGCCGCAGATTCCCGCGGCGCTTGCGTGGGCGCGTCCGTCGGCGCAAGTGCCGGAGCGGGTGCCGGAGCCTGTTGGGTGGGCGCAGGCGCGGCAGGCGCTTGAGTCAACGGGACGGGCTTCGCGTTGCCGGCGGCGCCACGACCTTCCATGTTGCCCATCAGATAGACGTCCGCTTCGCTAGGTTTCGTGAAGCTGTCGGTTGGCAGCGGATAGTTCGAAGCCGTTTGTGCCGGCTTGACCAGGTGCGCCGTGATGATGAACACGAGCTCGGTCAGGTCCTGCTGGAACGACGTGCTTCTGAACAGTGCGCCGAGCACCGGCACCTCGCCGACTCCCGGCAACGCTTTGATCGTGCCGGTGGCGTTGCTCTTGATCAGGCCGCCGATCGCGAAGCTCTCGCCGTCGTTCATCTGAACCGTGGTGGATGCGCGGCGCGTGGTGATCAGCGGCAGAATCGAGAAGCCGGTGGTATTAGTCGCACCCACCGCGACACCGGTCGGAGACAGCTCCGAGACTTCAGGTGCAACCTTCAGATTGATACGCCCCCCTGCGAGCACAGTCGGCGTGAACTTCAGACCGACACCGAATTCCTCTTCCTGCAGCGTGATCGTCGTCCCGCCACCGGAGTTGCTTTGCGGAATCGGAATGAAGACCTTGCCGCCGGCGAGGAATGTCGCCTCCTGGCCGCTCAACGTGACGAGATTCGGTTCGGCGAGAATCTTCACCAGGTTGTCGCCGTGTTGCGCATCGACCGCGATGTTGAACGGCCGGTTGTTCGCCTTGTTGACGTCGATGATGCTCGATACGCCGGCGAGCAGACTACTGACGAGTGCACCGCTCCACGAGCCGAAGCCGCCCTGGATGTTCAGCGCCGCGCCCATCTGGTTGAGCAAGGTTTTCGAGACTTCGGCGACCTTGACCTCCAGCATCACCTGTTGCGGTGAGTCGACGCTCATCATGTTCAACACGCTGGCAGTCTTGCCATTGCCATTGCCATTGCCACTGCTGGGCGCTGAGCTGCGCGCATAGGCCTTGGCGATCTCCTGCGCCTGTCCCGCCGCCTGCGCGCTGGACACACGGCCCGCCAGCACCAGGTCACCGGCGACCGTGGCGACCCGGATGTTCGGTTCGTCGGGCATCAATTGGGACAACGATGTCTGCAAGCCACCGGAATCCGCGTTCACTACGACATTGATCACTTCGCACGCACCGCTCTTGCCCTGCACGATCATGTTCGTGGTACCGACAGCGAGCCCGACGACGTAGAGCGTTTGTGGCGATACCATGGTCGCCTGTGCGACCTGCGGATTGCCAAGCGTGCGATTGCGCACCGGCTCGGCGGTATGCAGCAGCGTAGACTTGCCGACCGGCACCACCACCGTGCTTTGTTCGGACTGCGTGCGGGTGCACGCCGGGCCGCGCGCGGCGCCCCCCTGCATCGCCCCGGTTGGCTGGGCCGGAGCGGGGTTCATGCTGATGGTCATCTGCATCGGGCCGTGGCCCTGCGGCAGCGGCACCGCGCTGACCTTGCCGGACATGCCGTTCTCGACGGCTTCCTGGGCGAGCACGCCTTGGGCGCTCATTAACGACGCGCACACCGTCGTGGTCAGCAGGACGGTGCGCAGTGCACCGCCGCTCATTACATTCAGTTGATTCGATTTCATTTGGTTATCTCCCCGTTGCTCGCTGCGAGTGAACCGACGTGTGCAGGACGCTGCTGTAGCGGACGTCCTGCTGCGCGGCAATCCCCCCGGATCGCATGGTTGCGTAGCATTTTGTTAAAAGCATTCCTGACTGCCCTGTGTGCCCGACAGCACGCCGATACAGTCGCGTCTGATAGTTGGGCGGACGGTGTATTTCACGCGTGTCGGGGCAACCGCGGGTGCGGGTGCCGGAGCCGGAGCCGGAACTGCGGCAGCAGGTCTTCCGAGCAGCGTGATCTTGGTCGCGCCTCCAGTGGGCAGCGCACGATTGTCGATCTGGTTGCGCAGCACCAGCGACAGGCTGCCGACGCTGCGCGCCAGGTCGAGCTTTTCCGCCTGGTCCGGCGTGACTTCGAGCGTCACCGCATTCACAACCTTGGGTTGCGTGTCGTCCCGGCTCACCTGCTGGGCAACCGCTAGCACGAGGATCTTTTCAAGGACGATCTTCGAGATGCTTTGCTGTGGGTCCGAGCTCTTGACCTCAGGCTCCTGCGTGTTGACGATCACGTCGACGTAGTTGCCCGGCAGCGCGAAGCCCGCGACGCCGACCACATCGTTCACGCGCACCGTGATCGCCCGCTTGCCTTCGCCAATCACCGCCGAGAGCCCACCCTTTGTGCCCTGTGGCGCGAGCTTGGCCTCGATCACGGGCTCACCGGGTTCGAGGCTCGTGCGCACCACACGGCCTTCCAGCGCCTTCGTGTCCTTGAATGCGCCCGGCGGGATGCTCCCGGTCGGCCAGTTCACCATCCGAACCATGTTCGAGCTCAGCGGCTGGCCGAGGCTTACTTCGGCGGCAGCCACGGCCACCGGTGTGACGGCCGACGACGACGTTTGCAACAGCCACCGTGACGCGAATCCCACGGCGGCGACCCCTGCCAGCAGGGCCATACCCAACATCACAACAGCGCGACTAGTCTTCATGGTGATACTCCTTCGTGAGTTCGTGTGACACGTTTCCGGTCAAGCGCCGGCGTACGTTCTGCCCGTCCGCTGTGCGGCGGGTGCTTGTTGGTGGTCGTATTCGGGGTCGCTGCCAAAGTAGCTGTGCCATGCGTGCGCCAGTCCGTGCTCGGTGACGACGGGCGCGTCGCCGTGATAGAGCGCGAACGAACACAGCACGGCAAGCAGGTCATGGGGATAGCAGGCGAGAAGCGGTGTTCGGTTCGGCGCGTGCAGTTCGTGCATCAGGTAGTCAAATGCACCGGCGTCCGTCTCGAGCTGCAGCGCCGCGGATTGGGCGTCGAACACGCGGTGATAATCGTCGACGCAGAGCGGACCGACGTGGAGCTTCGAGCCAAGTCTGCGCAGGAACGCGTCGTCGTTAAGTTCGGTGGGCGTGAGATTGCTTGAGAACACCGGCCACACGTCGAATGGCACGACAAAGCGCGCACCGGATTGCAGCGCGAACTGATCGACGCCACGATCGAGCGGGGTGATCCAGCGGTTGAGCAGATCCGCTGCCGCGACGCGCTGGCGGCCCAGGTCGTCGACCACATACAGGCCCATATTGGCCTTCATATGCGGCGGCGCCTGGTAGAGGCCGCCGTTCGGGTTGTACTGAAGGTCGAGCATCGCGAGTGTCAACTCACCGCCGGACATGACCACGGGCCGCCTGCACGCGTGCCAACGCCGGTCCGTCATGTCGGGCAGGTCCTCGGGACGCGCGTCGTGATGGACGAGCGGGTCATGGAGCTGGATGACTTCCCCGCCCGCATGAATGGCGTACGGAATTGGCACCGCGCCCTGCAGCAGCTTGCCCAGGCGTTCGGCGAGGAAGGTCTTGCCGCTGCCTGCCGGGCCGTAGAGCATCAGCGGCCGGCCGCCGTTCAGTGCCGCCGCCGCCGAATCGAGCAAGGCCGCGTCGACGATGATGCCGGCAAAAGCCGCATGCACGTCGGGTTGCGTGATGCGGATCCGCTGTACCGAATAGGTGTGAACCACTTCCAGATAGCTCTCGAGGGAGACTGGCGCCGGCCCGCAATAGGCGCAGCGGGCCGCTTCGGCCGCAGCGAGCGTGCACCCGGCGTCGGTCAGGCGCAGATGGACATCGAGCTCGGTCGCGCCGCGGTGCGCGATCTCGACCAGGTGCTCACGCACGAGAAAGCCGATGGTCTCGTCGAGCACCGGGGCCGTCAGGCAGTGTCGCCTGATCAGATCGCCGAGTGACGATTTGCCGTTGAGCAACATCGACTTGAGCACCAGTTGCGAGACGAACATCGCAGGCAGACCGGTGTCCGCAAGACAGCGCGGCGCGCGTAGCGCGATTGCAGGCTGGTGTGCCTGGCGGGCGGCCGCTGCCGGGGTCTCATGCAGACGCCAGATGCTCGCGGCGTGCCCCGTCTCTTTGTTGTGCTCGTCCATGTGTTGCTCCCCGGGTGCGGTGCCGACAACGGGCGCCGCACGGTATGTGATTTCGATAGCCGGATCGTCGTCCGGCTTACTCTTTAAATTTCCAGCTATGCCGCTGTCGCCAGCAGCACGACAACCGTTCCTGCCGCAATCGCGACACCGTATGGCACGGATCCCACCGATTCGATCGCAGCGGGTTCACCGCCGCGCGCGACAATCCTGCCGCCGCGCAATGCGGGATGGGCGAGGATGAAAACGTTGACGAACAGCTTCTTCAGTTGACGGCGTCGCACTGTCACGGTCAGTACCCACACGCCACCGATCACACATGTGGCGAGCGCGACGTAAGAAACCAGCAGCGGCCCGGTCCATGCGCCGACCATCGCGAGCAACTTGACGTCGCCCGCGGCCATCCCGCGCAGTAAATACAACGGCAGGAACAGGCCGAATCCGACGACGGCGCCGGCCAGCCACGTCGCAGCGCCTACCGGAATCCCGCGCAGCCAGCACTGCACGAACAGCGCGCCGAGCAGACCCGCCGCGACCAGAACGTTCGGAATGCGCCGGCACTGAATGTCAGTGCTTGCGGCAGCGATCACCAGTGCGATCACGCATGGTGCGATCGGTGGCGGTGCATACGCGATAATGAACATGGCAAGACCTCGTCGGTATGGGCAGCGAGCTGCGAAAAGCGGTGGTGAGACGGACGAATCGGCAGGTGTGACTCGTCCGTCGCACCTCTTTCAGGCAGCGGCCACAGCCGCCGCGATCCCGTCGAACTTGAGGCCGAGAGCCGCGGAAAGAGGGCCAAAAGACGCGATGATCATCGCCGAGATGACGGCGGCGATCAGCCCATACTCGATGGCGGTCACGCCGTCTTCGTCGCGAATGAATGCCTTGGTGCCATTGATTAACGATTGCATGATTTAAACTCCTCCTTTTGGACTACTAAAGTAATTATTATCGGATAACAACTTCAGGCGGCGGCAGTCACAGCCGCCGCGATCACGCCGAACTTGGCTCCGACAGCCGCGGAAAGAGGGCCAAAAGACGCGATGATCATCGCCGAGATGACGGCGGCGATCAGCCCATACTCGATGGCGGTCACGCCGTCTTCGTCGCGAATGAATGCCTTGGTGCTATTGATGAACGATTGCATGATTTAAACTCCTTTTGGATTACTAAGGTAAACGACATTGGATAACAACTTCAGGCGGCGGCAGTCACAGCCGCCGCGATCACGCCGAACTTGGCTCCGACAGCCGCGGAAAGAGGGCCAAAAGACGCGATGATCATCGCCGAGATGACGGCGGCGATCAGCCCATACTCGATGGCGGTCACGCCGTCTTCGTCGCGAATGAATGCCTTGGTGCTATTGATGAACGATTGCATGATTTAAACTCCGTTTGGACTACTAAAGTAAATGACATCGGATAACTGCGGTTTGATACAACGTGCTGCGGGTGCTACAAGAAATATGAGCCGTCGGCTACGTGAGCAAGCGGTCGGGCACGAGCCTGAAGCGGCTCGGCGGCAGTCATGTCTCGGGGGCCGTCTTGTGGTACCCGCCGGTTATGGGCCGGGTCCATCAGCGACGTATCTCGCCTGATTGCGATGTAAGGTGCCGGAAAGAGGGATGCAATGCGTGTGGCACATCGCGACGCTGCCCGAACAAAAATTAAGGACCACATGTTTTATTTCTCCCTCGTCTTCTCTCGCAGTCGACTTGTTCCTCTCGCCGTTCCCTGAGCGCCTGAGCGCCGGGTGCGTGTCGAAGATGAATCCCCGGTGACATTGATGTTGAGTGCGACGCAACCAAAACTCCCCGTTGTTGCTTCGCACTCGCCGCCATGTCGTCGACTATGTGAGGAACGTAGTTGCAAGGAGTGGGCCAGCTCCGCAAACATGAACAATCATGCGGGGGTCGACCCATTGTGTGTCTCCGAGAAATTGTCTGAGAGATAGAATGGTTGCAATGCCGTTACATCTGGTCACATATCTTCGTAGGCTAGCGAATCGCGCGGATCCGCCATCCATATTGGCTACAGCGACCAACCATGGATTTGACCCGGACAGGGTCCAGGATAGATTGCTCGGAACTCCACTACTTCTCTCGAGCCTGCACGAGGCGAATCGTTGCATGGTTGAAACATGGCACCTTGCGGATGTTCCGAATCCGATCGAATCAGGGTCTCTGGGAATGATTTCAACGGCCGTTTGGTCACACGGGTAGAGTCCGGGCTCGTGCGCGGTAGATCGTCCCAAACCGCGCCGGCGCCTGCACTGCTTGCTGCCGCTGGAGCCAGCCACACAGGTCGTCATGCCGATATGGCATATATCAAGATGACGGATACTTCAAACCACCCACGAGTTCTAGGTCGGCGTTTGCCCGATCATCGAGCAGACACGCCGGTCGTTGATATCAATACGTTCTTTTGCCGAATCGCTCCGGGATACGGCATCGCGCACATCTGTTATTTGCCGCACACTCGATTCCCAATTCCGGGGGAATGTACTGATATATCCGCAGATGAATCGAGCAGATAACCTGTATTGACTCTCTGTGGATAGCGCAATGACGGCCGCACCGATCAGTTTTTCGCGCCACCTGCAGCGAATCGCATCAACATAAGAATGTCGTTGTGTACCTGCTATTCGGGCGCAACGACATAAAAACGGGGGAAATATCGTGCCACAATCATCTGGACGTTTTCGAACAGTCTCCTGCGGGACTGCCGATTCAGCGCAGTCGGCTATGCTGCCGCAGCCGGACACTCAGCGCCGCCTGATCTGCGTTGCCCGCGCACCGAATGAGTTGCTCCTGGCGCATGTGCGCGCAGCTGGCTGGGAGGTCACCGTCGCGAGAACTGTTCCCGGCGCGGAGGCCGCGACAAAGGAATCCCGCGTTGCCGCAGGTCTCATCGATTTCGACGGTTTCACGCCCCGCGACTGTGCGGCCCTCAGGGCATGCCTGAGCCAGCCGACCATCGGCTGGGTCGCCGTCACTGCCGCGGGCCAATCGGCAAGCCATGCGGTGCGCGATCTGATTCGGAGTTATTGCTTTGATTACGTCACCATGCCGTTGTCTCATGAATCGATCTCCCATGTGCTCGGGCACGCTCGCGGCATGGCGGCGTTAAATTGTGTTGACACCCCCGCCAAAACTACCGTCACAGGCAACCACGAGATGGTTGGCACCTGTGAGGCGATGCAATCCCTTTTCAGCACAATCCGCAAGGTCGCTAACACGAACGCCAGCGTGTTCATTTGCGGCGAGTCGGGTACCGGCAAGGAGCTCACCGCCCTCGCGATCCACGAGCGCTCGCCGCGCCGCAAGGCGCCGTTCGTCGCGATCAACTGCGGTGCGATTCCGCAGCACCTGCTTCAG
Source organism: Caballeronia sp. SEWSISQ10-4 2 (assembly GCF_030464885.1). GTDB lineage: Bacteria > Pseudomonadota > Gammaproteobacteria > Burkholderiales > Burkholderiaceae > Caballeronia. The sequence goes on from NZ_JALPRJ010000076.1 coordinate 33,830, forward strand.
TCGGAACTGTTCGGCTACGAACGCGGCGCGTTCACGGGCGCGGACCAGCGCAAAATCGGGCGCATCGAAGCAGCGAACGGCGGCACCCTCTTTCTCGACGAAATCGGCGACATGCCGCTTGAAGCGCAGGTAAGCCTGTTGCGCTTCCTGCAGGAGGGCAAGATCGAACGGCTGGGCGGCCACGAATCGCTCTGCGTTGACATCCGTGTGATTTCGGCGACTCACGTCGACCTCGAAGCTGCAATACACGCCGGACGTTTCCGTGCCGACCTGTTCCACCGCCTGTGCGTGCTGCACGTCGACGAGCCGCCGCTGCGCGCGCGCGGCAGGGACATCGAAATTCTCGCGCATCACATCCTGCACAAGTTCAAGAAGGACGGCACCCACACGATTCGCGGCTTCACGGCGTCGGCGATCGAGGCGATGAACAACTACTCCTGGCCCGGCAATGTGCGCGAGCTAATCAATCGCGTGCGCCGCGCGATCGTGATGACTGAAGCCAGGCTGCTCTCGCCCGAAGATCTCGATCTCGAATCCTTCGTCGGCGTGGAGGTGACAACGCTTGACCATATGCGCGACATGGCGGAGCGCAGCGCGATCGAAACCGCATTGTTGCACCACGATCACTGAGTGGGCTGGGCGGTGGCAGCACTGCAAATCTCGCGCGTCACCCTGTATCGGCTGATGGTTGCGCATGGCATGCGTGACCCAGTGGACACGGCTGCTTACGATGGAGATGATGACGATGCGGCTAAGGAACAGCGCCGGGAATAATCCGTCTGATCTGAGGCTTTCCGATGTCGTCAAAACGAGATGGTGTTTGGCAGCCTCCATGCCGTTTGTTCAAAGTAGAGGACATGACCAAACCGATACGCGACAACGAACTGTATGCTCGCAGACGTTATGTAAAAATATTTCGTTATGCCATGCATTTCCACTAGCAACCCATTCTCGCGCAACCCAACTCATTGGGGCTGCGTGTCAACCCCGACAGTTGCGCACGCGTCCCAACGAATACATTTATTTTTCCATCCTAGACATAATGGTCGCTCGCAAATGGACACTGTGCAGAATCGGCCGAAAGGGATCCTTGCGGTGATCAACACGGCCTCGCTCATCGGAACACCAGTGTTGTTGATGACAGTCGGCAGCCAGTTGGTAAGCCGGTAATACACCAGCAGGCTCATGAAGAAAGTCAGCCACTCAACCAAATGGCTTTGGGAGCCGCTGCAAGTATTTTGCAGCGTTTAACCAACCAATCAACCAAGCCATGTCGACCTAACGCGGCGCGACACTTTCGGCCTTTTCGTATTCAACGCATCCCTTGCCAGGTCTAGTCAGCACTCCCCTTTCTTTGCGTGCCCGGGCGGACAGTGGTCACGACCATGATGATGGTGATGCTCTTCCCATTCTTCGCGGTCCCAATAACGGCGGCCGTCCCAATACCGGTCGCCCTGCCAGCCCGGAACGACGACGACAGGCGCAGGCACTACAACAACGGGCCCCGGAACACCGACATTGATTCCGACACTGACATCAACCGCATGCGCGGCACCAGACAGGGCAATCCCAATGCCGGCAAACACCAGCGCGATAAATGAACGTTTCATTGTTTTACCTATAAAAAAACTCAAACTTGTCATCTCGTTCAAAGCGCGAGAGCGGTTGGCAAACGGGCACATGATAGACGTACCCGTAACGTACCCTGCGATTCATCGAGTGGAACGGTATCAGATCAGCCGACACCGGCGATGGCGTTGTATCGACTCACACTCGTTGAGCAGTGAGAACATCGGACTGCATCGGGTTGCCGCTGATAGGTAATGGTACGAATCAAACCGTCCGTCATCTGCACGCGTTGGAACCGTGGCGACTAACGGAAGGATGTGATCGGTTGCTGCCCTGTGTTGTCCATCACGATCTAACGGGCGGCGACCCTACGTTATCGATAGAACGGCTCCGATCTGCACGACTTGTCAGATAGCAGCATCCGAAGCCACACCATTCGGCACAGCATGCCGGTTACGGCTCGTTGCAATTTGCTGGAAAAGCTTACAGCATCTTTCCGCATCCTTCGCGAACACAACAACAACGGAGGACTTCCCATGAAGACGATACTGAAGTCACTGGCGTGCGTGCTGGCGGTTCCGATGGTGCTTACTGGATGCGGCGGCGCGGGCGGAGACGGTGGCAGTAACGCCACCAGCACGCTTCATGTGGCGATGACGGATTCACCGTCTTGCGGTTTTGACCACGCCTATGTGACGGTTAGCAAGGTGCGGGTCAATATGAATGCGCAGGCGCCGACAGCAACGGACAGTTCGTGCTGACGCCTCTGGTGCAGAGTTCGACTAACGGCAATTACGATGTCGTTGTCGTCCAAAACGGCTTTGCAACGGGTATCGTCCGCTCCGTGCCGGTAACGGTGAATACATCGACTGCCATAGCTACTTCGTCGGCACCAATCGCGTTGCCTACCTCCGTCATGCACGTCGCGAGCGGTACGGTGGTGCCAGTCAGCGCGCAAGCCATCGTGCGTGCGTTGCAATCGATTAGCGGAATTAGTTACGAAATCGTCAGCGCGAACGCCAACCTGGATACCGGCGCATATGCGTTGAACCTGCCTGCGGCTCCGCCGTTGGTCGGCACCTACACGGGGAGTTTACCTTTTGCGCTGTCTGCAGCCATCAATGAGGCAGGCCAGTACATCGCAGAAGCCGATAGGGTGAGCGGCACAACGCAATCGTCCGCTGTCAACGTGTCGAAAAGCGATCGGATGAACGTCAACTTCAGTTTCTAACTTCTATTACCTGACGAAGGAAGGGCCCGCGCCCTTCCTCGGAGAACAACATGAGGAAAATTTTCTGTCTGTTGATAGCGAGCGCCGGTCTGTTAAGCGGCTGTGCCGTTTATTTGCCGGATGAGCCGGGCATGGTCGTCATGCCACAAGGCAAGCCTCATGGTGGTCCGGGCAACGATTTTTGTCCACCGGGACAAGCGAAGAAGGGGAATTGCTGATGTGCGACGCCGCTGTGACGGGCGAGATACCGGGTTGCAGTCCTGTAATGATCCTACGTGACACGATAGCATGACAGCCACAACACATAGCGAACGCCCACCTATCGGATTGGCCGGAAGAATGCCATAGCGACTCCCCTTCCATTGCAGGTCTTTTAGGCTGCAGGTTTAACGGCAGTGTGCTTCCCCTTGTTACTGTGCGGACTCGGGTGTGACTGAGCATGTGTACTGGCCCGGTCCCCGGCACGCGCCAGCCCCTTATCTCGGTCCGCCGAGATCGGGCTGTTGGTGTTGCTGACGCCCTTGCTGCTCATATGACCGGCGGAGGAACCACCCGCGTTACCTCCGGCACCGCCACTTCCTCCGCTGCGAGCGTAGCTGGACAAAGACGATACGCCCAGCAGGCCGACTAGTGCGACTGCAACTAATCGAGTTGTTGAGATCATATTATTCTCCTTGAAGCATTTGTCGTGGGCGCTTGAATTGTATGGTCGACATGCGGCGCATGAGCTGCCCGAGTGTAATGATCTGTAACGCCGATTCCGGTCGCTGTCCGCTCGGGCAGGAGGCACTTAGTCGTGTGTCAGCGAAAGCGGCTACCTTCAATCGTACAGGCCAGAAATTAAACCTGTGGCCGGCGACGGGAAGTGAGCGGGTTGTTGTGCAATTCGGATGCATCGGTCTGTTACGCTCAAGCTTTTGATGAGCACGGGCCAATGGGTAAGTTGAAAGGCATCGACGGATCGTTCAACGGGCGCCACTTCGACCGAGAAATTATCGTCCTTTGCGTGCGTTGGTACTTGCGTTACAAGCTCAGCTTTCGAGACCTCACTGAAATGATGGCCGAGCGCGCTCTGTCGCTGGCGCACACTACGATCATGCGCTGGGTGAAGCATTTCACGCCGGAG
>NZ_JALPRJ010000077.1 GCF_030464885.1 Caballeronia sp. SEWSISQ10-4 2
GGCGCGCTGTCCATCCCCGGCCTGAAGGCCGAGGTCTTTCGCGCAACCTGATAAATCGCGGTCCCGCCCGGTAAATATTGGCAACGGGACGGCAATAAGTAAAATGAGCGACTACCTTCCCGTCGAGTAATCGCGTCCGACCGCGCGACGAGTACCAAGCGCGTCAGCAGCAACCGGGTGAATCGTCTTATGAATCGTAGAGAAGCACTGCGTGCATGCATGCATGCCGGCCTGCTATGCATGACGGACTCCGCTTTTGCATCCAGACAGTCGCCTCACGTGGTGTTCCTTAACCCCGGAGAAGCTGTCGAACGCGGCACGGGTCAGCAATGGCAACTGGTATCGCGATTCATGGCTGTCGCAGCAAAGACCTTCGGCATGCAACTGGAAGTCCTGTACGCGGAACGCGATCACCTGTTGATGTTGCGTCAGGCTGAGGAGGTCGCACGGCGCACCGAAGCGCCGGACTATGTGGTGATCGTCAACGAGAAGATGGCCGCCGAGCAGATGCTGAAGACGCTGGCGCGTTCGCCTGCAAAGGTGCTGCTCATCCACAACGACCTCACGCCCGCCCAGCGCCGCGTTGTCGGTAACGAACGGGAGCTGATCCCGAACTGGATCGGCACGGCGACGGCAAACGCCTCGCGCGGAGGGTACCGCCTGATGGAATATTTGTGTCGCAGGCTCGGGGCCGGCGGGGTGAGGGTGATCGGGATTACCGGCGACCCGAATACGCCCGTCTCGCTGGAGCGTGCCGCCGGCGTTGAGTCGTTCCTGTCCAAGGTACCGGATGCACGCACCTGCCAACTAGTCTTCAGCGACTGGAGCTACGCCGACAGCGATCAAAAGGCACGCGTGCTGCTGGCGCGCTATCCGCAAGCCAATGTGATCTGGGCGGCGAACGATTCGATGACGCTCGGCGCATTGAGGGGAGTCAAGGCGCGCAACGCCCACATTCTGGTGGGAGGCATGGGGGCGTTGCCGGAGGCGCTGGCCCGTGTGGCGGATGATGGTCTCGCGGCCATGGTGGCGGGCGACTACTTCATCGGTGCCTGGGCCATGGTTCTGCTGCATGACTACCATCACGGCATGGACTTTGCTGCGTGCGGAGGTACTTGCCAGAAACTCGACTTCCTGAGCGTCATCCATCGTGACAATGTCGCTCGATACAACGAAGTCGTGTTCAGCGGCGAGCACACACTCGACTTTGGCCTGTACTCGAAATACATGCATCCAAGCCTTGGTCCCTACGACTTCGGTCTGAAACACATCCTGAACACCAGGCCGGAGGTCTCGTGATGCGTTTGCCTCCACGACTCACGCTGCACTCGCTCAGCCTGCACACCAAGCTGATGCTCGCGCTCGTTGTGCTCGTCGCGCTCGTGGCCGGTACTTCCACGTATTTTCTGATTGGACACTCGCGTGAGCGCCGGCTCGTGGAACTGGAGGAACGCGCCACACGGATAGCCGACCTGTACAGCCACTCGCTCGCCCAGCCGTTATGGAACGTTGATCGTGGCGCAATCGACAGCCAGCTTGCTGCGCTCGCGCCCAATCCCGAAGTGGCGCAATTCACGGTCACGGCAGTGGGCTACGGTATCGTGTCCAACGCGAAGGGCAATCAGCACCTGGACCCGGCCGATAGCGTGGTACGGGTCAGGGCGATCGAATATGACCCTCCAGGCGACGCTCCGCGGGAGAAAATTGGCGAGATCCGCGTCGTTCTCACGAAGGCGGTCGCCGAGCAGGCCATCAGCGGCGCGCGCCGGGCCATCCTTGCCATGGTGGCGCTCGTCGTCGCTGCGCTCTACGCGGCGACCTTCCTCCTGCTCAAGCGCATGGTGCGCAGCCCGATCAACCGGCTCGAGGAAATGGTCGACCGGATCGCGGACGGCGACTTCGATGCTCGCTGTGCCGTGGAATCTGGCGATGAACTGGGGCGCCTCGCCACGCGTGTGAACGCCATGGCGGAGCGGCTGCGCGTGTCGACGGAGTGCCTGCGCGAGAGCGAAAGAAAGTACCGGAGCATCGTGGAGAATTCTCTCGAGGGCATCTTCATGCTCGATCGCAGCGGACACCTGAACGAAGCCAACCCGGCGATGGCGCAGTTGCTCGGATATGGCGCCGCGACCGACCTGATTACGGCAGCGGTCGGCGACCCTGGCAAGCAGCCGTTTTCGCCGACGCAAACCGGGGCCCTGTTTGATCTCCTCAGCGTGCAGGGTGAAATCGCCGGGCTCGAACTGCAGTTAAACCGCATCGACGGCAATCCGATCTGGGTCCAGTTGAATGCGCGTGGCCGGGCGGGCGACGACGGCAGTCCGCGGTGTCTCGAAGGGCTGCTCACTGACGTGACTGCCCGCAAGCATGCAGTCGAGAACTTACGCCGCCATCGCGACCAGCTCGAACTTGAAGTGAGCGAGCGCAAACGGACGGAACTCGAACTGCTCGCGTCGCGCGAACGGCTACAGCAACTATCGGCGCATCTCGAGGCGATTCGCGAGGAGGAAAGGAAGCACATCGCGATGGAAATTCACGATGAACTGGGCCAGTTGCTCACGGCACTGAAAATGGACGTGTCATTGCTGAGGATGCAACTCGCGGCCGGTTCGGCTGCCATGCAAAAAGCGGAAGAGATGCGCGAACTGGTCGAGAAAACCATCCAGATCGTGCGCAGCGTGGTCAGCCACCTGCGGCCGGCCGCACTGAATTTCGGCCTCGCATCCGCCCTGGAATGGCTCGCCGAGGATTTCAGCCGTCACACTCAAATTGTTTGCCATTTCCATCGCGAAGGTGCCGAACCGCATCTGGCCGATGCCCGCGCGACCGCGATATTTCGTATCGTGCAGGAGTCGCTGACCAATGTGGCCCGCCATGCCAACGCCTCGCGTGTGGATGTGACGCTGGCCAACACCGAAGCCGGCATCGAGTTGATCATCAGCGATAACGGACGAGGCTTCGATATGGCCGCCGCCCGGGCCGGGTACTCGTACGGCTTGCAGGGTATGGCCGAACGCGCCCGGTTGATCGATGCACAACTGCATATTGAAAGCGAGGCGAGCTCCGGTTCTGTTGTACGCCTGTGCGTCCAGGATGGCTCCGTCACTGCCCACTGAACTGGCCTCGCAAAGCTAGACGGTTGATGGCTGGAGCCGTGAAGACTGAGTTCTGTACATCACAGGTATTAGAATCGTGATGGTGTTGGATATTCCGAGCAGATAAGGAGTAATCCTGACGATGCAACCGGCACGCCACTCACGTCGCTACGTTGTCGCAATGGCTTTTGTGCTGCGACGCCATCCGCTCCTGCTGAGCGGGGGGCACGGGATCATAGTGGCTGAGCTGGATGCTGTAATTACCATGCCCGCCAGCGATGGCGTTCAGACGCGACTGATAGTCGTTGAGTTCGGACATCGGCACCTTCCCCGCGACGACCATGGCGTTGCCGGCGGCCGTGCGCGTGCCATGAACCTGCCCACGCTTGGCGGACAGGTCGCCGATGATGTCGCCCATCGCCGCTTCCGGCGTCATCACCTCAATGTCAACGATCGGCTCGAGCACGATCGGCTGGGCTCTCAGCACCGCATCGATGAAGGCCTTGCGCCCGGCGGTGACGAATGCGACTTCCTTGGAGTCGACTGAATGACTCTTGCCGTCGAAGACGGTGACTCGCACGTCCTGCATCGGGAAGCCGGCAAGCGGTCCGCTCGCAATGACCTGGAGGACGCCCTTTTCCACAGCGGGAATGAACTGTCCGGGGATGGCGCCGCCCTTGACGGCGTCGACGAACTCGAAACCGGCGCCTCGCGGCAATGGCTCCACGCGCAGCGTCACTTCGCCGAATTGCCCGGCGCCGCCGGTTTGCTTCTTGTGGCGATAATGCCCCTCGGCCTTGGCGCCGATGGTTTCCCGATAGGCGATCTTCGGTGGCCGCGTCACCACCTCGAGCTTGTACTGCTCTGACAGCCGCTCGAGCATGTGGCGCAGGTGCAACTCGCCCAAGCCTCGCACCACCGTCTCGTTGGTGCCGACCGGGTGTTCGACGCGCAGGCACGGGTCTTCCGCAGTCAGCTTTTGCAATATCTCCCAGAGGCGCTGCTCGTTGCCCCGGCGCGCCGGCTCGATAGCCAGGCCGTAGATGGGCGTGGGAAAGTCGAGCGGGGTCAGGTGGATGTTGCCGTCCTCGGGAGCGTCGTGCAGCACAGCATCGAAACCGATCTCGTCGACCTTGGCCGTGGCGCAGATATCGCCGGGACCTGCCTGGCTGACGTCGACGTGCTCTTTGCCCTGCAGCATCATCAGATGCGCGACCTTGAACGGCTGCCGTCCGTCACCGATATAAAGCTGGCTATCGCGCCGGACCGTGCCCTGATGGATGCGAAACACGGCCATCTTGCCGATGTAAGGGTCCATGACGATCTTGAAGGCGTGGGCCAATACGTGCTTCTCGGCGACCGGTTCGGCGCGCATGGCTTCCTGGCGCCCGCCGGCGTCGCGGTAGAAGAGCGGCGGGTTGCCTTCCGTGGGACTGGGCAGGAGCCGGACGAACACGTCGAGCAATTCCGCGATGCCGGTGCCGTTGATCGCCGACGTGAAGCAGATCGGCACCAAATGACCCTCGCGCAGCGCCCGCTCGAAGGGCTCGTGCAACTGCTCCGGGCTGATGGCCTCGCCTTGCTCCAGGTAAAGCTCCATCAACACCGGATCGATCTCGACCACTTGATCGATCAGCGCATTGTGCGCCGCCGCAACTGACAGGAAATCGGCCTCGCCCGCAGGGTTGAAAAAGCAATCCACCACTTGGCGGCCGCGCTGCGCCGGCAGGTTGATCGGCAGACATTCCGTGCCGAAGGCCTCCTGGATTTGCGCCAAAAGTCCCGCAAAGTCGACCTTTTCGCCATCGATACCGTTCACGATGATCATTCTGCAGAGCTTGCGTTCGCCCGCCCACGCCATCATGCGCCGGGTCGTCATTTCGATGCCGGTCTGCGCATTGATGACGATGGCGGCCGTCTCCACGGCGGGCAGGGCGCTGATCGAGAGCCCGGAGAAGTCCGGATAGCCCGGCGTATCCAGCAGATAGATGCGTGTATCGCGGTAGTGCAGGTGGGCGACGGCGGAGTTCAGCGAGTGCTGATATTTGCGCTCGAGCGGGTCGAAATCGCAGACTGTGGTGCCGCGCTCCACGCTGCCGGCCGTGTGGAGCGCGCCGCCTTGATGCAGCAGCGCTTCGACAAGCGAGGTCTTGCCGCATCCGGCATGCCCGACCAGGGCGACGGTCCGGATAGAGTCGGGGCTGTAGCGCATGGTCGCCCTCGTCCAGTAATGGATGTGGGGCCATTATTGGCGAAAACGGACCCGCGTGCCATACGGGGTAATCGTCCCATTCCGTCCCATTCGCGGGGATGCACGTGGCGGCGTCGTCACGCCCGCGCAGTCACAGCGCTGCTGTCAGCATGTTTTTCACGCGCGAGCGAAAGCGACCTATCCTTAAGGAGTCGCGCGCAATAATTTTCCGTTTCCTTCCTCCCAGAGGAGGTGCGTCATGTCAATGTCTGCCACTCTCCAGGACTGCCTGCGCAGTAAGGGCTCCCAGTACGAAATCGTGCGTCATCCGCATAGCCATTCCAGCATCGAAACCGCGGCGGCAGCGCATATTCCCGGCGACCGCCTCGCCAAGACCGTGCTTCTTGAAGACGAGCACGGCTATGTGGCGGCTGTGCTGCCATCGACCTATGCCGTGCGGCTGTCCGAGCTGTGGGCACAGACCGGACGTCATCACCTCGTGCTGGCCAAGGAGGTTGATCTAAGGGAACTGTTCAAGGATTGCGATGCCGGAGCGCTTCCGCCGGTGTGCACTGCCTATGGCATGTACACCTATCTTGACGAGAGTCTCGCCAGCCAACCGGACGTCTATTTCGAGGCCGGCGACCACGAAGCGCTGATTCACATGGACACGGATCAATTCCTGGATCTGATGGACCGAGCCGAGCGGGCACGCTTCGCCCGTCGCATGCAGGCTATGCCGACCTGACCCGCGTCCGCCTTATGCGGCACGGCTTGCGCAGCGCGGCATAAAGCGCGCGGCGCCACCCAACCTTTGCGCGAGGCAGATCATGCAACGCAGCGATACGGTCTTGAAGCAGGTGATGGCAGCCTTCGAACGCGAATCACACCTGAAGCTCCACAATCATCCCATTCATATGAGTTTCGACGATGGCGCCTTGACGGTGGCGGGTGAGGTGCCGGATATCGCATCTAAGAAACGCCTTCTTCAGTTGACCCAGCTGCACAGCGAGGGGAAGCGTCTGGTCGATCAACTGCGGGTCACCGCCAACCCGCCAGTCGGTGATGGCGAGTTGCGGACACATATCTGCGAACGGCTGGCGCAGGCTGTGGATTTCCGTAACTGCGTGATCTGCGCGCGCATCAAGGGCCAGCTCGAAGTGTTGCGCGGCACCATGGACCAGGCGGGCAACGACGGCAGCGGCGTCATCGAAGTGACGGTCGAGGAGGGCGTGGTGACCTTGACGGGGCAGGTGATCAGCCTGTCTCACCGGCGCCTGGCGAGTGTGACTGCCTGGTGGGTCGGCGGCTGTCGCGACGTGGTGAACCTGCTGGAGTTGGTGCCCGCCGAAGCAGACGGCGACGATGAAATTTCCGAGGCCTTGCACCTGGTGCTCGAAACCGATCACCGTGTGCGCGCCGAGCAGATCACCATCAATGTAGAAAACCACAGGATCACGCTAGCAGGTTGGGTGGCGACCGAAGCCGAAAAACGGCAGGCGGAGCAGGATGCCTGGTGTCTGGATGCTATCGATGGCGTCGTCAATCGCATCCAGGTGCGGGCCTGATGTAAAATTTTGCATCGCAACACAACATTTTGGGGGCGAGCCGCTAAAGTTTTTCCAATTCTTGTCGTCATACAGAGCGCTACCTATTAGACCGGAGAACGTAATGAAGTCGGCAAGCGCAGAAATCGACATGGTGGAAAAGACACTGCATGAACTCGTTCGGCGTCCACGTTTGATTCGTACCACCTACTGGTCGACGCACGTCGAGTGTCTTTTGGCGCGTCCAGGACTACGAGTTCAAGACAGACAACGGCTAGCCGCTCTGCTCAATTTGATCAGCGCCGTAGCGCCGACCGGTGAGCTTTCCCAAGATTTGCAAGTCGACGCCCTGGCTGCGACCTGAGCTGTCTGCGAGTTGACCCGTTCGCCTCTGACTCGATGAGTTCACACGAACTCCGCCGGAGTGGATGACTGCACTCGTCAAATTGAAGAAATAAAAAAACCGCTCGAGAGCGGTTTGTGTTTGTACGGGATCAGTCCTGACCGCTTGGCTTCCAGCCCGGCGGCATGACAATATGCAGCATTTTTTGCTTCAAAGTAGGAGCGATACGCACGTCTCTGGCGAGCAGGTAAATCTCTCCGAAATACATGTCCAGGAAGCTGTTCGTCTTTACGTCGCGGTTCAACCCGTATTTCGCCGTCACTCCGGGGATCTCATGCTGGAGCGTACCGAAGATCTTGTCCCAGATAGGCAACGTGTTGCAGTAGTTCTTATCCAGGTATTCCGGATTACTCGCGTGATGTATGCGATGGTGATTCGGATTCAAGATGATGCGCCCCAATATCCCGCCTACTGCCCCGCGTGGCCATAGTTCTTCACTGATATGGATCAAAGCGCCGTAGCAGCCGTCGATCACCATGATCAGGAAAAGCATTTGCAACGGTACACCTGCGAACGAGCAGATAGCGGTTCGCACGAAGGTCGCGTATACGCCTTGCAGGAAGAACGCAGTAAAAATGACGGAAAGGTTAATGTGCGTTGGCGCGTGATGCGGTGCGTGCAGACACCACAGTATCCGTACTTTATGGCAGGTGAAGTGATAGACGAAGTGACCAAACTCCCACACCAGATAAGCGTAGATAAACCAGAGGATCTGCATTGGCGCGATGAAAGGCGCCAGCTTCGAGAAAAAGGCCGTCGTCCAGAAGAACACCTCAAGACTGATTAGTGCAGCCATGATGTGGTTCGCCGCATACATCAAGATCGGCACTTTATAGGCGATATAAAGACGGCTGGCAGAACGACGGTTCACCCAAATAAGAAATGCCATTTCGAGTACAAGAAGCACCGGAAAGATTGGTGCGATAACAGTCTCGATGCCAGCGAGGGTCGTCAATGCGGACCAGGTCGACTGGTGGCCGTTTGCTAAGGCGCTTATCCCGTCAATACCAAAGAAGCTTGATGCATGATCGCGAAACCACATCTGTTGACAACCCCATAGCGCGAAGGCAGGAATTATAACTAGACCGCGTAGGTCGGCGGGCTAGTTGCTTGTGCAGCGGGGGCGGGGAGCTTGATCGACTCACCACTAACCGCTGCGAAGGAGGTAGAGGCAGCGCCCACCGTGCGTCACTGGGCGCAACCTAGCCTTGATTCGGATAGACATCCCGGTCCTGATGTCCGGCGACGTAAGCCAGAACCATGGTTCCTGCTTCGCTTCGATGAAATGCCGACAATATTCGCCGGTCAAATGCTGACGAGTGCGGAGGCCGTATCCCGATATGAACCAGACGAAACAATGCTCGCGCTGCAAGGTGTTCAAACCGCTATCGGCGTTTCCCAAGTCAAGCCAAAGCAGGCTATGCAGCGCATGCGCCAAGTGATGCCACGTTGATTGGAAGGAAGTGTAGTTGACGCTGTTGGCAGCGCATTCGGTTTCCGTGTGCCGCGGTGCCCATCCCCTGTGCTCGTCAGTCGGTCCGATGCGATACCTACGAAGTCGGTCGCTTTCTATCGGACCGCATCCGGCAGTACTCGACCCAAAGTCGCCAATGCATTTTCCCAGCAGCGGACATTGGCAGCGGTCATCTACTACTGGGGCATCTAAGAGATCGCCTTCGTCATACGGATAGCGATGCGTGTCTTTCTTCAGAGTTCATCATGAATGACCTTTCTTGTGTGTCTGTCGTTGAGACCGATGCGGTGAATTGTGTCGATCCGGATCTTCACATTCGAGCCTGAAGGTTTGTTGCCTACGTTGAACTTAGAGATTCAGGACCTTGCGGATCTCAGGCCCGGATATTCCAGTGTCAATGCAGGCGCATTCAACTTGGGCTGTCGTCTACTCCGGGAAGGAACCGATGGTTTGGCCCTTCCCGAAGCCGCGTTGAACGAGTGAAAAAGCGTGCGCCCTATGCAATGGTACGAACGACACCGCCGTCGACGCGCAAGGAAGTACCTGTTGTCGCCGACGCCTGCTCCGAGCAGACATAGACGACCAGGTTTGCGACTTCTTCGGTTGTCGCGAAGCGATTGAGGAGCGTGGTCGGGCGATTCGTTTTCAGGAACTGCTGCTCGGCTTCCTCACGCGTAATGCCTTGCGCATCTGCGTTCGCCTGCGCCCAACCACTCATGATCTCCGAATTCGTCGGACCAGGGAGAACCGAATTAACGGTGACGCCCGTTCCGCCGACCACCTCGGCCAAGCCCCTCGCAATGGCGAGCTGAGCGGTCTTGGTCGTGGCGTAGTCGATCATGTCCTTGGGGATGGCAAGCGCGGACTCACTGCTGATGAAGACGACGCGCCCCCAGCCGCGCTTCGTCATGTTCGGCACATAGTGGCGGGAGGCGCGAATGCCGCTCATGACGTTAAGTTCGAAGAGATCGATCCACTCGCTGTCCTCAATTTCGAAGAAGGACTTCGGACGCCCAGTACCCACATTGTTGACGAGAATGTCCGCATCCGGCGCCTGCGCGAACAACTCCGCCGCGCCTTCCGGGGTCGCAAGATCTGCGATGACGCCGGTAAACTCCGTCTTTGGCAAGAGTTCGCGAAGCTCCCGAAGCGCCGTGGAGACGCGCTTCTCTGTGCGGCCGTTGATGACGACCGCGGCGCCTGCGCGCCCCAGCCCTTCTGCAATGGCTCGGCCGATACCTGCCGTTGACCCGGTAACGACCGCCTTGCGGCCAGTAAGATCGATATTCATGACACCAGTCCTTCAACATGTGGAGAAAGCTGGATTGTGAGTGATGTCGGAATCAATGATAATGACTTAATTTTGCATAATATTAATTCCCAGGAGGAATGGAGGTGGATCGATTCCACGAGTTAAACGCCTTCATAGCCGTGGTTGAAGCAGGCGGTTTTACCGCCGCCGCGCGTAGAACCGGCGATTCACAGTCGGCAATCAGTAAGGCTATCGGCGCGCTCGAGAGGCGCCTCGGCGTGGTGCTATTTAACCGAAGTACGCGCAGCGTGACCCTGACGGATCAGGGGCAGAGATACTACGATCGGGCAAAACCGCTTCTTGACGAGATGGATGACGCCGACAGCGAGCTGACCAGCAGCACGCATAATGTCTCGGGTCTGATCAGGATCGCCGCATCAGGTACTTTTGGCCGTCTTCATATTTTGCCGCTTATTCCCGACCTGCTATCAGTCAATCCTGGCCTTCAGGTGGATCTCATTCTCTCGGACTTCGTGCGAGATATGGTGGAAGATGGGATTGATCTGGCGATCCGAGTGGGGTCCGTGAACGATCCTGACGCGATCGTCAGGCGCGTGGCCAGCACCCCTCTCGTCTGCGTCGGATCCCGTCGCTACTTCGAGCAACGCGGAATGCCGAAGACCCCTGCCGAGCTCGTTGATCACAATTGCCTTTTATATCGCGGCTTGACGGAGTCAACGCATTGGCCTTTTGTAGGGCCAGAAGGTAGATTTAGCGTGTCCGTGCACGGAAATCTCACGTCCAACAGTATCGAAACGATCCGGGCTGGTGTTCTAGCCGGTGTGGGAATCGGCCTGTTTGCCAAGATCTCTCTTGTCGATGATCTCCGACATCCGGACATCATCACCGTTCTCGACGAATTTATAGGCGACGCCAGAGACATAAGCCTCATCTGGCCAAGACGCCGATTTGTACCGGCGCGTGTGCGACAAGTCACCGATTTTTTCGCAGAGGCTATACCGCGGCGTATTTAGCCCCCCGAACTTAGGAAAAATGGTCAGCGATGGCGGAGGGGGGCCTTCGGATCAGTCAAGCGGACCTCCTAGTGATCGCGCGAGCCATGAAAGCTCAAGAAGCAGAGCACGAACACTGTCCAGTCCCCTGAAACATGGTTGGTATTGCTCGCTCGAACACCTCACATTCCATCCTTGCCGAAGGTTTCGTCGCACAGCCAGACGCCATCTGTCGGCACCGGATGGCCTGCTCGCAAGAAGCAGCAAGCTGCTTAAGAATTTTGACCCCAACAACCTGCGCAGCGTCTATGCCGCACTGTCGACAACCTTTCCGCATGACCGGTTTGGCTATACCACGTATCAGCAGGACAAGCTCATCGCCGCCTACTACTACCGTCCATTTGTACCTGCGATCATTGCAGCCCCGGACGACGCGACCAAGGATGCACTAGCGCTGCCACTGTTCGACAAAGAACTGGACGGAATCAAGCCGGCGATGAATCCTTTGCCGAATTTCGGCTATTACATGCCCTGGGCGCGTAGCGACTTCATGGACAACCATCAGGTCACAGCAATTAGCTTCACCGGATCGGGTATTCACGAGAACGGGGTCAACGCTGACGTCGGCGATTTTGTCAACGCCCTGCTTAACCAGAAAGATCCCGCGGATACGCCTGTGATGAAGGCGTTCCGAACCGAACAGTGGTCGGATTTCACGTTCTCCACATTCCTCACTTTCATCGACAGTATTTTCAATCTCAGTGGAGAAGCTGGTCCGATAACCACTCATCCGGCCTGATCTCCAACGACCGGCCGTCGCCCATTCGGAAAGGGACGGCCGGCGCGGAATTGTCGACAATCCATACAGCCACGTCGAGTGACCGTTCTTGGCCGGGTACCGCCTCATGCCTCGGGCATTCACAGGCTTAAGCTCACAAGACCGCGATCGGCGGCACGCGACCACTTCAGGCACCCGGCTCCCTCAAAAGCGGCCGTTCATGGCAAGGCTCCCCTAATGGGCAAGGCGCTTGACGTCGATCGACCTTGCCGATCCGTACATCATTGCACACTGTTATAGCGTTTTCGGCGAGTGCTGTGTATCGACGCCAGCCGGACCTTTCCGCACAATGCCACTGCCTCCCCGCTCACTCCTGACGCCATGAAAACCTACTCCGCTTTCCGGGCCGCCGCCTGTCACGTCGCGCCGTATTACTTCGATACCCCACGCACAATCGACAAGGCGTGCGCACTGATCGCCGAAGCCGCAGGCAACGGCGCCGAACTGATCGCGTTTCCCGAAGCCTTTGTCTCTTCGTTTCCGGTCTGGTCCGGTGTCTACGCGCCGGTCGATGTACACGACTTCTTTTTCAAACTCGCATCGAGCGCAATCGAGGTTCCCGGGCCGGAGGTCGCCCGCTTGCAGGAAGCCGCGAGGCGCCATGGCGTCATCGTCTCGATCGGAATCAACGAAGGCACGCCTATCAGTCCTGCATGCGTCTGGGATACCAACCTCCTGATTGGAGACGACGGACGCATTCTGAACCGCCATCGCAAGCTGGTGCCGACCTATTGGGAAAAGCTCACATGGGCGAATGGCGATGGCAGCGGATTGCGGGTCGTCGAGACCAAGGCTGGACGAATAGGCACACTGGTCTGCGGCGAGAACACCAATTCTCTCGCTCGCTTTGCGCTGCTCGCCCAAGGCGAGAACGTGCATATTTCTTCATTTTCGCCGCGCTGGCCGACGCATCCGCCGGGCGAGGCATCTTACGATCTTGAGGCAGCCATACGGTTGCGAGCAGGGGCTCATGCGTTTGAGGGCAAGGTTTTCAACATCGTCGCCTCCGGATTCCTGCCGCCCGAAGCGATAGACCTCATCGCCCGCGACAATGCGCGCGCACGGCAATTGCTCGAGGAATCACCCAAGAGCGTGTCGATGATCTTCGGACCGAACGGCACAGTCATCAGCGATACGCTGCGGGACGAAGAAGGCATTGTCTATGCCGATATCGACCTCAAGCAGTGCGTCGTGCCCAAACAGTTTCAGGACGTCGTCGGTTACTACAACCGTTTCGATGTGTTTCAGTTGAAAGTGAACCGCCGTGCGCTCGCCCCGGCCGAATTCAGCGATGGCGTGGCCGGCGTCCGGTACGATGACCTGTCCGGGGCTGGGTCGACTTCCCCGGAAGAGGCGTGGCCGATCGAGTTGGCCGACGGTATGAACAGACCATGAAACTGATCGATCTTTACAGCGATACGCAGACAGTGCCCACCGAAGGCATGCGAGTCGCCATGGCCACAGCGAAGGTCGGCGACGAGCAGATGGACGGAGATCCCACAACGCGCGAGTTGTGTATCCGGGTCGCAGAGCAACTGGATTTCGAGGCGGCGGTTTTCATGCCGTCGGGAACGATGTGCAACCTCGTTGCAACGCTCGTGCATACCCGTCCCGGCGATGAACTCATTGCCGACGCCCAGTCGCACATCTGTACCACCGAGGGCGCGGGCGCCGCGGCGATAGCAGGGGTGGCGATCAATCCGATCCCGACCCGCAACGGCATCTTTACGGCGGATGAATGCCGGGCCGCGATCCGCGAACCGTCCCGAACGGCCCCTCGCTCTGCGATGATCAGCATTGAGCAGACCACCAACTTTAGCGGCGGCGCAGTGTGGCCCATCGACGTGCTCCACGGCGTTCGCGACGCCGCGCTCGACGCCGGCCTGCGCACGCATATCGACGGCGCGCGGCTCTTCAATGCGAGTGCTGCCACCGGTGTGCCATTAAAGGCTTATACCGACGGCTGGGATAGCGCATGGGTCGACTTCAGCAAGGCAATGGGATGCCCGTTCGGTGCAGTCCTATGCGGAGATGCTCGTTTCATGCGCGACGCGTGGACATGGAAGTATCGGCTCGGTGGTGCGATGCGGCAGTCCGGAATCGTGGCCGCGGCCGCGCTTTATGCGCTCGATCATCACGTGACACGCCTTGCCGACGATCACGCCAACGCAGCGCTATTCATCAGGTTGCTAGCCAGCGAGCCCTACTTCGTATTCGAAGCGCCAAACCCGATCACAAACCTTGTTTTGTTCAGGCTGCAAGGCCTGCACGTCAATACCGTCACCTTCGTCGAGCATGCCTTGCAGCGCGGCGTGCGCCTTCGCAAGCTGTCCGACGGACGTCTGCGTGCCACGACCCATCTCGACGTAACGCGCGATCAGGTCGTCGCAGCGGCGGGCATTCTGAATGACCTTGCACGCGAACTTGCAGCCGACGCTTCATAGCTTATCGAGAAAGCCCTCCATGATCACATCGCAACCCAGTGTGTTCCTCGTCGATGTCTTTACGCAGGATGCCTTTTGGGGCAATCCCGTGGCTGTGATCGCCGCCGGGACCCGACTGTCACCTGAGCGTATGTTGCGAATCGCGCGCTGGACCGGCATGCCGGAAACGGTCTTCGTCCTGCCGCAGGAACCACGCCGCCGTGCGGATAACGAGGCCGATTACGACGTGAGAATCTGGTCGCCGTTGTGTGAATTGCCGTTTGCCGGCCATCCATCGATCGGTACCGCACACGTGTTGCTTGAAGAAGGGGCCATTGAGCCCACCCATGGACAATTCGTGCAGCAATGCCCTGCTGGGCGTATCGACATGCGCGTCACCTTGATCGGTGCACAGCGACGGATCTCATTTCGTACGCCGGTGCCGACGGTAGAACGGCCGGATAACGCCGGCCATGCAGCCGTTCTCACGGCGCTCGGATACAGAGGACCGTCGGCGCAGGTTGCGCTTGTCGAAGCCGGTGCACGATGGATCGTCGTCGAGATGATCAGTGCGTCGGATGTCAACGCGTTGAAGCCAAACCTGGAACGGGTGCAAGCGTTAAGCGTCTTGTACCGGGTCTCGGGCATCACCGTGCTCGGGCACGTGCAAGCCGGCGACGTGAACTTCGAGGTGCGGTCGTTCGCGCCCGCGATCGGCGTACCGGAAGACGCCGTATGTGGAGGCGGGAACGCGTGTGCTGCGTCGTGGGTCGCCTATCGAAACGACTGGCGAACGGGCTGCGCCGACTGCACCGTTAGCCAGGGACGGCACGTCGATCGCGCGGGTCGCGTCTTCTGGGAGGGTCCGGATCAGGACCGGCGCATCGAGATTGGAGGCTTTGCCGTAACGATATCGGCGGGCACCTTCCGTTTGCCTTGAGACGACTACAGATACGCGCGAAATTACTGCAGTTCGCGCACCATCTGACCCAATCGGGCGAGCGCATCACAGCGGCTACCCGTCATGCGAAACCCGCAATTCAGGCGCACATGATCGCTGAACTCGCCCGTAGGGGAAAACAGCGTGCCCGGTGCGATGGTGATACCGTCATCGAGGGCGCGCCGATAAAGCGCCATGGCCGAGACCTCGCGCGGTAAACGAATCCATAACAGATAACCGCCGCTCGGCATGTTGACCTCGGTGCCTGGACCAAACAGGCTCTCGACCTGCGCCAGGGTCTCGGCCACCTGTAGACGGCATTGGTTTCTCAGCTGACGCAAATGATGCTGATAGCCCCCAGCGGCAAGATAATCACCGATCGCTTCCTGTATCAAAAGGGGCTGCCCGACGCTCATCGTTTGTTTCAGCGATACGAGCCGCTCGTGATGCTGTCCGCCCGACACCCAGCCAACCCTCAATCCCGGCGCGAGCGTCTTGGTCAACGAACTGCATAGCAACACGTTCCCCTTTCGATCATATGATTTGGCGGCGCGCTGCGTTGCCTGGAAGTGGAGATCGCTGAAGGTCGCATCTTCGATGAGCGGAATCTGCAAGCGTTCGAGCGCTTCGACCAGTTCCAGTTTGACCTCGTCATCCATGCTCGCGCCGTCTGGATTGCTAACGTTTGTCGACATCAGACACGCGCCGATCCGCCGCCGCCCTGCCAGCCGTTCGACCTCTGCTATGGCTCGGGCGGGATCGGAATGGAACGGCAGTGGGATGGCTAGCATGCCGAGCTGCGCAATCGTCGATAAAAACCCGTAATACGCCGGCGATTCCACGACGATAACATCTCCCGCCTGAGCGACCGCTTGAAGACACAAGCCAAATGCCTCGATACAGCCATTCGTCACCAGAATGTCGTCCGCAGCGAGACTGCAATTCCATGATCGCGCGTGGAAGGCCAGGCTGTCGCGCAGGTGCTTCGATCCCGACGAGAACGAAACCTGCGTCAACAACTCGCCATGCCTGCGGGCAGCCGAAGCAATACTGCGTGACAACGCGCCAACGGGAAACAGATCTTTCTCGCACAGCGCCGTACCGAAGGAGACGACATGCGCGGCGTCATCGATACGGTTCAACGCAGTGTGGGAAAACTCCGCGTCGACAATCGTAGCAGGCGCCGGAGGCGGCGCGGCGCCTCCGGCAGCGCCAGCGCACACATAAAAGCCTTTTTGCGGACGGCTTTCGATGGCTTGCCGGTCTTCAAGCGCTCGATAGGCAGCGAGCACTGTCGTCACGCTAACGGCACACCGCCGGCTCATTTCACGAACGGATGGAAGGCGCTGGCCCGCCGCCCAAAGTCCGCGCTCAATTTCGTCCATCAGGCGAGAGGCGAGTGAAACGTGCAGAAAGTTGGGTGAAGCGGGCATGGAGGGTAAATGCAGCGGCAAGCGATGGAGTCGACCGGTTCTCTAAATCGAGACACGTGTGAACGGGTCAATCATAGCGCGTTGGTGCATCACACCCAAGCGCGAGACACACCATTGGACTCCAACAACGATTGACTGCTGTTGGCCGACCTCCGCCTGATGCGGTCGGTTCAGGTCGACCCCTTACAGACATTTACCAACCCTGCAAAAATGTCCGCTTTTCGACATGTAGCGGACCTTCGGCGCTACGACTACCGATAGCGCATGCATGCCCGTGTCGCACGGGCATGCAGCCGACGTTCAATACATATAGCCGACGGTGAGCATGATGGAGCGATCGTCGCCGAGCGCCACGGCGTTGCTCAGGCCGCCAGTGTAATAGTGCTTGTTGAAGATATTGCTCAGGCGCAGCGCGGCGTGCCAGCGCTGCGCTGTATAACCCACGCCGACGTCGCTGACGACGAAGCCCGGAATCGTGTAGCCGTACGCGTAGAGATTACTCTGGCCGCGCACGCCGCCGTTGATTTCCCAGCGATACAGTTCGCCTGGCAACTTGTAGCGCGCAAACACGTTGAAGCTGTGACGTGGCACGTTGTTGATGCGCTCGCCGTCCGTCGACGGCACCTGGCCGCCGTCGTCGGCTATCACGGCCGACGTGTAGGCATAGCCACCCGTCACGCTCAAATGTTTCGTCAATTCAGTGTTGAAGCCCAATTCGAAGCCGCGCGAGTGCTCCTCGCCCACAGCGATGCTGTAGCCGTCGTTGTTCGGATCGTCTTCGAGCACGTTGCGGCGACGCAGGTCGAACGCCGCGACAGTCACGCTGGTGCGTCCTTTTTCGATGTCGAACTTCACGCCCGCTTCCCATTGCTTGCCGGTCTCTGGATCAAAGACCTTGCCGTTCACGTCCGCGCCGCTGTTCGGATAGAACGACGTCGCGTAGCTCACGTATGGCCGAACGCCTGAGAACAGTTCGTACATCAGGGCGATGGAGCCGGTAGTCGCGCTGGACGGATTTCCCCTGCGCACGTTGGTGAGCTTGTTGAGCACGTCGCTCGATGCGTCGTCGTAGCGCACGCCCGCAAGCACGCGCCAGCGCTGGCCGACCGCGATCTGGTCGCGCAGATAGAAGCCGAGGTCGCGAATCGTCGTGTACGTGTGCGTCTTCGGCTTGGCCGGGCAGGTGATCGCGCCCGTGTAGACCGGGTTGTACATATTGATCGAGCCGACCGTGCACGTGTACGAGGTCGCGTCCTCACGTCCGCGCATGTAGTCGATGCCCGCCGTGACTTCATGACGTCCAAGCGCGGTGTCGAAGGTCTTTTGCGCGTTGTTGTCGAACGAGATCGTGTCGCCGGACCATTGCGAATCGGTCGCTGTACGGCTGAGCGTGGTGCCGTTCGAGGCGACCTTACCGTTAGAGACGAGCTGACCGCCGATCGAAAACTGCTGCCAGCGGAAATTCTGGTTCACGGTCCATCCCGAATCGAAATGATGCGCAAAGCTGTAGCCGACGCGCGCCTCGTGGCCGGAATAGGGCCGCTCGTCGGGTTCGCCCGTGAACAGGCCGCGCAAGAGGCTGCCGTGCGAATTTGACAGCACGGAGCCGGACCACGGCAGACCTTGCTGACGGATGTAATTGCGTTCTTGATAGCTCGTCAGGATCGTGAATTCGGTGCGTGGGCCGAGATCGAGCGACAGCGAAGGCGCGATGTAGCGATTGCGCGACCAGACGTAATCGGTGGCGTCGTTGGAGTTCATCGCGAGCGCGTTGACGCGAAACGCGGCTTTGCCGTTCTCCGACAGCGGCGTGCCCATGTCGACGCTCGCCTGGTAGTAGCCGTGGCTGCCAGCAGTGAAGTCCACGTTGGCGAATTCATCGGCTTCCGGACGCTTACTGACCATGTTGACCATGCCGCCGGGCAGCACGAGCCCGGAGAGCAGCGTGGCCGGCCCCTTAAGCACTTCGATCTGCTGCATGCCGAAAACCTCTTCGGCGAAGCGGTTGTTGATCGCCGTGCGCAGGCCGTCGAGATAGACCGAATCCGACGCGGTCTGCCCGCGGATGATGAAGTCGTCCCAGCCGCGGCGACCATAGGTGCCGGAGATCACGCCGGGCACATTGTGCAGGGCGTCGTTAAGAGTCTGGACCTGTTGCGCGTCCATCAGATCACGTGTCACAACACTGATCGATTGTGGCGTTTCGCTCAATGGAACTGATGACTTCGTGACCTGTGCGCCGGTGGGCATGCCGAACGCGGTGCTGAGTGAGCTAGTCCCCGTGATTTTGATCGCCGGGAGTTCGCTGCCGGCAACAGGCGCGGCGGAGCTGGTTTTATCGTCGGAAGGCGAGGATGGCGAGTTCGATGACGGCGAAGAGGCGGCGGACGAGTCCGAAGTGACGGCTTGCGCATAGGTTAGCGACGAACCGCACGCGAGAACGATGAGGATTGCGAAATAGAGCGAATGAGGACGCATCGGTAAGATGGAAGAGCCAGCCCGAGGAAGAGGATCGTAGAATTAGTTTAGTAATGAGAATCATTATTAATTGAAAGGATAATACTACGTGTTTGCCGTGCCCCGCAATGGCCGATACGCGCCAATCGTTACGGTAACTTTCAGCTCCAAATTGGCCGACCAGTTCATGCTGGCGATACGTGTCTATGCCACACACGCCTGGTCGAAAAGTTACACGCTCGGTGCTGCGATGGCCGGAGTGCGTCGAACTTGTCGGGTGGGGCGTGATGATGATCGCGACCTTCTCGACCGTAGCAGCGGGGATTCCTGATGGGTGTCTGGCGCGATCCGTCGCAGCCATGAATCGAAGAAACGGGTGCGATCGACTACTGCATTCGGTAAGTGGAATCGAAATCGGTTGCTCAGGCAGTCGAGGGTCTTGTTCGCTCACTTGACACCGGGCCCGCTAATGGGTGTCAGCGATTAGGAGCTAATCTTGAATGTTTGGGGCTGGCCGAATGAACACCGCAATTGGGTCAACTCTGATCGAAGGCGCTTGCGATGCGGGGTCCGCGTCGCAACGTGTCCTTTATCTGTGTCCTCATCCTTTCAATCAGTCGGTCGAGGCGCTTGCGCGCCTCAATTACCGCCCCAAAACGCACCTCTCTCAGTTGCCGGTCGTGTTCGTTGACGATGTCGATCAGGCGATGGCGGAGTACGTCACGCTCGTGAACAGGCTCAAGACCGAGGACACGCAAACGGCGTGAGCTTCACTGCGCATCGGTGCCGGCGATCGCCTGAATGATGGTTTCGAGTTGCGCGCTCATCGGTATGTTGAGGCTCGCGCCTGACGGCAGGCGCCGCAAGAACCAGCGCTTGTACTGCCGGTCGATTTCGCCATCCGCCGCGAGTTCCTGGAAGGTGTCCTTCACCACTTGCGCGAGCTGCGGGTCATCCTTGCGGAACATGATGCCGTACGGCTCGTACGAAAGATAATCGCCGACCACGCGATACTCGCCCGCCGCGGCGCCCGCATGCTCCGCGATCAGGCCATAGAGCAACACGTCGTCGGTGGCGAAAGCGTCGGCCCGACCGCTGGCCACTTGCGCGAAACCCTGCGCATGGTCGGGCACGACCTGCAGCCGCATGCCGAGCCCGAACTTCTGGTCCAGATCGCGCAGCGCCTTCTCGTTCGTGGTGCCCGCCGAAAACGCAACCTTCCTGCCCGCGAGGTCGCGAAACGAGCCGATCGGCGAGCCGTTCTTCACCATCACCTTGGTGCCGGCCACGAAGATGATCGGCGAGAAAGCGACGCGTTTCTGGCGCTCCAGATTGCTGGTCGTCGAACCGCATTCCAGATCGACTCGGCCGCTCACCACCGCGTCGATGCGGTTGTCCGGCGTGACCGGCACCCACTTGATGGCCAGCGTCCGGTCGACGGCGTCGCCGATTGCCGACACCAGTGCCTTGCATAGCTCGATCGAATAACCGATGGGCTCGTTGCGCGCGTTCAGATACGAAAACGGTATCGACGCCTCGCGGTAGCCGAGCGCGATTGTGCCCGAGCTTCGCACCTTGGACAGCGTGCCGGCCAGCACGGCCGGCGCGTTCGGCGCGAGGCCATCGGGCGTCGCCCGAGACGGCTGCGCGTCCTCTTGCGCGCGGGCCGAGGCACCGGCCACCAGCAGCCCCGCGATGACCAGCATCGACCGGAATCGCCGCATCCTCATGGCTCGGTCCTCGTCAGGTTTCTATCGGATGGGCGATCGTCGCTTCGAGCTCGGCTTCGATGCGCGCCGCATTGGCGTCGGCCTCGGTTTCCGACATCAGTTCGCCTTCCCACTTGGCGACCACCGCGCTCGCGATCGAGTTGCCCACCGCGTTCGTGGCGGAACGGCCCATGTCGAGAAACGTATCGACGCCGAGGATCAGCAGCAGCCCGGCCTCGGGAATGCCGAACTGGTTGAGCGTGGCGGCGATCACCACCAGCGACGCGCGCGGCACACCGGCCATGCCCTTGGAGGTCATCATCAGGACCAGCAGCATGGTCAGCTGGGTGGTCAGCGAGAGGTGCATGTTGTACGCCTGCGCGATGAACAACGATGCGAACGTGCAATACATCATCGAGCCGTCGAGGTTGAACGAGTACCCCATCGGCATCACGAAGGCGGAGATCTTGCGCTTCACGCCGAAACGATCGAGCGCGTCGAGGATCTTCGGATACGCGGCTTCCGAACTCGCGGTCGCGAACGACAGCATGAAGGCCTCCCTGATCAGCGCGAGCAGTTTGAACACGCGCGGCCCGAGGAACAGCAGGCCCGCCAACGCGAGCAAGCCCCACAGCAGGAACAGGCTGAGGTAGAAGTCGCCCATGAAGACCGCGAACTTCAACAGGATGCCCAGCCCGTTGACCGCGACGGTGGAGGCCATCGCCGCCAGCACCGCGAGCGGGGCGAGCTTCATCACGTAGCCGGTGATCTTGAGCATGACGTGCGCGAGCTGGTCGATCGCGGCCACGAGAATTTTGGCTTTGTCGCCGAGCGCCGCCAGCGCGACGCCGAAGAACATCGAGAACACGACGATCTGCAGGATCTCGTTATTCGCCATCGATTCCGCGAACGACCTCGGGACCATGTGACCGACGAAGTCCTTGAGCGTGAACTTGGAGGTCGCCAGGTTCGCGGATGCGCCGATGTCGGGCAGCGGCAGTCCGAGATTTTCGCCCGGCCTGAGCAGATTGGACATCAGGAGGCCGAGCAGCAGCGACACGAGCGACGCCGTGACGAACCAGCCGAGCGCTTTGGCGAACACGCGTCCGACCGAGGCCGCGTCGCCCATGTGCGCGATGCCGACGACGAGCGTCGAGAAGACGAGCGGGCCGATCACCATCTTGATCAGTCGCAGGAAGACGTCGGATATGAGCGAGATGTAGCCCGCAATCTCGGTGGCGGTCTTCCGGTCCGGGAAGCTCGTGTAGATCATGTAACCGATCCCGATCCCCAACAGCATCGCGACCAGGATCCAGATGGCTGCGCCGTTCTTTCGGTTCATCTCGAAGCCTCCATTCACTGCATGTGTGGTGGCGCACGGAGCGTCGATCATGCAAGCCGCGACTTGCCTCCTCCGCTGACGCCATTGTCGTCCTTCGTCGTCAGTGTGTCTTAACAAAAATGACGTCGCACCTGCGCAGTTAGATTCGGTGGCCGCTGCCGTTTGCGGAATCGAACTGGGCGTCGACAATGTAGATGTAGGGTGTCAGGCTCTTGACCTGTCCGACCGAGTAGACGGGCGCGCCGGTCAGTCCGCGGGCTTCGAGGCGGGCATGGCCTGAGTCGTCGATGCGGCCGTCTAGCGTCATCCATCCGCCCGTGTCGCGCGAGCCACGTTCGCCGTGCAGGACGTTGTCGGTCACCTGCGCGTCGAAGCGGAAGACATAGCCGTAGACGCCGTCGTCCGTGCTCGGGCAGGTGAGCGTGACGGCCCATACGCCGTCGAACGGGCCCGCCGCGAAGGCCGTGGCCGCCATGAGGCGCAACGGACGCGAGAACGCGGCAACGCGCGAGGTCGACATATGACGATTGATCCAGTGGACAAGCGGTTCGGAGAGGCCGGGCGGCACGACGCGCGCATCGACGGCCTGCTGTGGAGGCGCAACTCGCCGCCTACAGTACGCGCGAAGAAATTCTGCAGAGGAATGCGGCCGGTCGCGAATCAGGCTGGTCTCGATGCGCGCGCATGGCTATGCGTGGCGGCCAGCGCTTCGATAGACGCCAAGGCCAGGCGATTGACTTCGAGCACCCGCACCTGCCATTCATGGATCAACGCACCTACGGGGTGTTCTTCCAAGAGAATCCGCTATTTTTTCAAAAGACCCGCAATCGCATGATTAGCTACTGGGATTGCGACTATCGTTGCCTATACAAACGAGAAGCCGACTATGTTGGGTTCCGATTATTCGATCGATTCCGGGAATGGTGTGCGGCCGCCTGAACCGATCCTCCACTAGCGACTGTCAACGATTCTCGTCACAAGGGCGAATGTCCCTTGGCCGCACTGAGCCCGACGATGACCGGCTCGGGACGACCCACTTCGGCCCCTCGGCAAGGATGCTCCAATGTCTCAGGACGGTTCAACAACGGCCGTTCGCTTCCGCGCGCGACGCAACATCGGACCCGTCAACAGGGGCGACCGGAATCTTGCCGATCATCAAAATGAGACCGGTTTGCGCGAGCATTCGATGCGCCTCGCGATAACGTGCACAGCCAGCGTAATTATGAGACCGGTCGCACTGCCGGCCGCTACGTTGATCAGACGCTCGCTAGCGAAAGTCCACGACTGCCCGGCAACCACGAATGCCATCGCGGCGCAGGCGCAACGCGTGCCGAATGCCATAACGTAGGGCCGAATGCAGACGAGTGTCAGCAACGCAGCGAGGATAACCAGGTCTCGCACGAGATAGTCGTGGGGGACCAACAACCCGACAAAGATACCGGCCGGCACGCCTACAATGGCCCCCGCGATACGATTCCGGAACTTGACTCGGGCGCTCGCCGCACTGCCCGTCACCACGCTCGCCGCTGACCAGATCATCCATTGTCCGCGCTCGATATGCCTCCACTCCACGAGCGCTGCTGCGAGGCCTACGGCGAGTGCTATTGCGATCATCGCTTCGACGTACGGAACACGATCGCCACGCTCAGAACGCTTCGACCATTTCGCATAGTGCGCTAAATATGAAACCTCTGGACGGCGTTCGCGGTAATGATTGATCGAGGAAATCAGCAGAACCGGCAAGAAAGCAGTCAATACGAAGGGAAGAAGCTCGAACCCGCGATGAATGAGTGCCGACTGCCTCACTCCTTCGGCGCTCTCGCAGGCGAGGTAAAGCACCGGAATGAACGTATAGCTACCGAGTGAGCGCAACTCGCTTCCCCGTGCGGTCACCAAAATCGACCCCATTGCCATTAGGGCAGTGGATACGACAAACAGTGGTGGATACGCAAGCGAGGCCATCAATACCAGGAAGCCCGCTCCGATGGTTATCCCGTGGGAAATAACCCCGAGCGGAGCGAGATGCGAGCGATCCACTGCGATAGCGGTCGACACCGTCACCAGCGAAACGAGCAACCACTTTGTCTGACCGGAAACCAGCGCGAGGACGATTAACGGGAAAAGGGCCGTCAACGTGCGAACAAGCGCCTTGCTATCGATAGCAACCCCGATGCGCGACACGGCCGAACCGACAACCTCGTAACGACTTTTTTGCGTCGGCGAAGCGTCGGTTATACGGTTAACTGATTGTTCGTCGGACCTTGATATGGACATCCCGGAACTCCTGCACTGAATCTTCGTACTCTGCTGCTGCCCTCTCGCGTGTGCGGACAGGTCGATGTACAAATCCGCGAGTTGACTCGATCCGATCGGTCGTTCCAGGTGAAAGGCGTACCGACCGACGCACTTTCCGGCCTGTCAGCGGCTGCGCAGTCGGGCCCTCATGCCCCTTCGTGGACCAGTGTCAGTCCGCGAGTGCCTGGATCACGTCCTCGGACTGACGCACCAGGCCGAGTCTCGGAAAAATGTAATTAACCGACGCGTGATGATGCTCAGCCGTGGCGCAACTCATCGCATCCTCGGCGAGCACGAGTGTGTAGCCAAGTTCATAGGCAGCTCGTGCCGTCGACTCCACACCGATATTCGTCGAAATTCCGCCGAGCACAATGGTCTTGATGCCACGGCGGCGCAATTGCAAATCGAGTTCCGTGCCGTGAAATGCGTTCCACTGCCGCTTCGTGATCTTGAGATCATGCTCGGCGGCTTCGAGCGCTTCGGGGAAGTCCCACCACGTCGACGGAAGTCCGCCGGCAGGAAGCGCCGCGGGCTGGTCGACGGGTTGCTTCAGCGCGTCGCCGAAATCGTCGCTCCAGCCTACGCGCACCAGCACGACTGGCGCACTGAGTTCCCGAAAGCGCTTCGCGAGCTTCGCTGAGGCCGTCAGCACGGACTCGGCGCTGCGAGGGGCCTTCCCAAAACCAAGGATGCCCTGTTGGAGGTCGATCAGAACGAGTGCCGTAGTTTTGGAGTCAAGTTTCTGCAACATCTTTTGCCTTCCGTTGAAGTTAGTGAGCCAAAGGTGTATTGTGAGGCTCGTCTCACATTTCTATTTTATGAGCATGTCCTCACAAAAGTCAACCGCAACATTGCGTGCCGAAAGCGGGCAAGCGAAAGCCCCACAGCGTGCACGCGGTCACGCACGGGTCGCAGCGCTGCTGGAGGCAGCGGGTACCGAATTCGCAGACAAGGGATACGACGCAGCAACCATGACGGCGATTGCCTCCCGCGCGGGCGCATCGATTGGCTCGTTGTATCAATTTTTCCCCACCAAGGACCGGATCGCGGGTGCGTTGCTCGAAAGCTATCTGAACATACTCGCAGAGACGTTCCACAAGCTGCGCGAGGCTGCGCCGTCTCTGGACGTATCGCTGCTTGCGAGCCGGTTGACGAGAACGTTCGTGAAGTTCCGCGCGACCCATCCGGCGTTTGCGGTCCTGGTCGAGACCTACAGTTACGCTCTGCCGCGCACCATGAGCATCCGCGAAAGTCTGCGTAGAGAGATCGAATTCGTGCTGGCTGAAGTGGCGCCGCATCTGGCACCGGCAGAGATCGCCGTCCGTGCCGCCGTGATCCAGCAGATCATGAAGGCGGCCGTCGCGGTTAATGGCGATACCTCCATAGCCAGTCGTAAAGCTGTCATGGACGAACTGGAGGGCCTTATGCGTCATTACCTGCAGGACGCGATTCAACGTGCGAACCTGGATACCCTCACGTCTTCATAAGTCTCCACAGCGTGGTACGTCCAATCCCGAGCGCACGGCTCGCCGCTGCGCGGTTACCGCCGTGGTGTTCCAGAGCGCGTTGTACGGTCGTCACGGGTTACGGCCACGTGCGGCGTTCTGGGGCTACCTGGGCTGGATGCCGAGCCATCTGTCGCTCAGCCGTCACATCGAACTGAAAGCGCTGGGCTTTGCCGCGGCGATGCCGTATCTCGCTGGCACGGTCGGCATGTTCGTGTTCGGCTGGCTCGGCAGCAAGGTGCTGTACCCGTCATCGCTGTCTGTTGATCGCCGCGGTATATCTGTGCACGGCCGTCTGCCTCTATGTGACCTACAACCTCGAGACTGCGCAGGCGAGCATCGTCGGTTTGTCGGCGGCCGGATTCTTCCTGTATGGCGGTTTCGGGCCGGTGTGGTCGGTGGTGCTGGATCTGACGCCCGGCAACCTGCGCGGAGTATTCTCGGGTTTCGTCAACTGCGGCGGGCAGATCGGCGGCTTCTTTGCGCCGATCATCGGCGGTTGGCTGGTCGGCGCGACTGCGTCGTTCACGGGCGGCTTTCTGTTCATGATCGGCGCATTGCTGGTGGCCGCACTGTGTTTCGTCGCGTTGCAGGTTCTCAAGCGCAACTGGCCGATGTGGCCCGAAGCGGCGATAGCGGTGTGACGTTTGCACACTGCCTGAAACGGTTCGCGCTTGTGTGCCATGTAGTCAATTTTAGGCCCCACACCATGAGCCATACCATTGATGTTTTTCCGCGGAACAGAGCGCCGCTCTGGCATTCGCCGGTTGGCAATACCCGGGTCCAATGGCAGATCTGCCCCTCACATCCGGACGTTCGTGAACGCAATTCGAAGGGCTTTTTATGGCCGGTTACTGCCCCACGTGAGGGGCGGGCGTCGGACAATCCGAGGCTACTGAAGGAAGCAGGATCGATCGAGTCAGACTGCCGCTCGCCTTCATGCGCCATGCTATCGTTGCCCGTACTTGGCCTCGTTCCCGTCGAGAAGGGATCGTCGGGGCGCGATGACTGTGCCTTGTGACTGCGGAAATCATAGACCGAAGATTATGGAAACTGTCGCGTTTATCTCGACTGAGAACGGGGACGACTTGATTGTGTCCTTTGCGGTCATCGACCCAGCGGATCCGACTGAGATCGAAAGCCTCACCCTTCTGCGCACGCCGAAATACGAGCACCTGCTGGCAGATTGGGAGCGAGGAGTGAGCGTTTCGTTTGAACGGTACTTGGAAGACGATGAGGAATTGCTGGAAGAACTCCACCTTGATAGAAAATCAGCCGTAGTCCGCCTGACAACCAGTCTGCGGAACTATGAGCTGGATCTTCGAAAGGTCGACGAGAGAGAGGTGAAGGCTATGCGAAAGGTGCTCTCCCGGATGAACCATGACCGCCGGATCAGGCTATTGGGCATCTAACGAGTTCTTCGATCAGACGACCGCAAGCCGGAAGTTTCGCCGTCCTTTCGCGCGGTCAATGACAGCGAGCGTCCAACATAGCTCATAGAGTTCCATGGCGCGTCGTCACGCGGTTGCCAAGAACGTAAAACAGAACTATCTCCCTGTACAGGCAAGCGAGTACTCAATATCGCTCGCGCCACAGGCTTCTATGGCGTGTCGCCCGAGCGGCGCCCGCACCCCGGCGTCGATCGCCGGATGCGCGCAGGCGAACATAACTTCTCAGGCGGTCGTCGGGAATCTCAGCCGCGTGTCGAGCCGATGCCCGTCTGCTTTCCCGATTCCGGGCTTCTGCTTCGGTCCGAAGCGAAGGCTTCGGGTCGGCGGGGATCATTCGAGTTTCTCGGATGGCCGTGTACTGGGCGGACCCGACGTCTGAACGTCCGAGCGACGCCACGGGCGAATGGCGCTTCATGGCCGAACCCGGTCCGATGCCGAACTCCCGTAGTCGACCCACTATGGCCGATCGATGTTCTACACAACGGTCGCCCGAATCAAAGCACTCGGTATTGTTAGAGCGCCTGCTGCGACAGCACCCAAGCCAACCGTATTCGGAAATGCCGGCGCGCATTGGGCGGATGATGGCTGGTTTGTCGAGGTCGACTA
Source organism: Caballeronia sp. SEWSISQ10-4 2 (assembly GCF_030464885.1). GTDB lineage: Bacteria > Pseudomonadota > Gammaproteobacteria > Burkholderiales > Burkholderiaceae > Caballeronia. The sequence goes on from NZ_JALPRJ010000077.1 coordinate 27,975, forward strand.
TCAAGAGTTAGAGAAGACTATTCGGCCTGCGGACCACATGGATGTCTTGGAAGCATTGCTAACCTATGGACAAGTACTTGGCTTCTTCACCAGACGGCCGGTCCCTCCAAGGTCGAATGCCAGGACTTACGACGCACACTTGATTTATGGAATGATCAGTCTTAATATCTGACCATTATGAAACGAGCCTCCACGCCTACCATTCCGTCTCCTGCGTCATCCGAGCGAGGACGGCCCCGTGAATTCGATATTGACCACGTGACACGAGCTGCCGGTCGAGTCTTTTGGGAACAGGGTTACCACGCAACCTCGATCGAGACCCTCTGCAAATCTACGGGCCTCTTTCGAGCCAGTCTCTACGGTGTATTCGGCGACAAGCATGGCCTCCTCATTGCCGCTTTTGATCAGTACGCGGAAGGTGCTGTAGCGCGGTTGAGACAGAGACTGGAAGATGGAGCGTCTCCGCACGAAGCCCTGCGTCAAGCGTTGCTTCACTACACGAAAGTCTCTGCGAGGCTATCGGGACGGCACGGCTGCTTCATTACGAACGCAGCCGTCGAACTGTTGCCTGCGGACGAGGCTCTGCGTCCGCACATTGAAACGACGTTGCGTCGAATTGCGACATATCTTGCCGCTGCCGTAATTCGAGGTCAGCAGGCGGGCGAATTCAACGCAGCGCTTGATGAGCAGGCTGTAAGCACATTTCTGTTGTGTGTCATTCAAGGGTTTCGTGTTCTCGGTAAGGTGAGTTTTGAAGAGAGGGATCTCGTCCCGGTCGTCGAAATGACGATGCGTGCGCTGATCTAAAATTTTTTCCCGATTTCTGGAACGATCAGTCATGAATAAGCGGATAGGATTTTCGTCAGTGCCATCCGGTCGTGAAGCCGCTTCTGCGGCGGCTGTCCAGCCTCGTCACAGTGCGTACGGAAAAGGCGTGCTGTTTTGCGTGGTCGCCACAGTACTGATGGGCATCATGTTTCCTGTTATGACAGACGCGCTCACGCACGTGGACCCATTCACGTTCACCTCGCTGCGCTATTTGATCGCCGGTACCGCGTTTCTCGCGCTGCTTCTTATCAAGGAAGGAAGGGGCGCCCTGCGGGCAAACGGGGAATCACTTCTGCTAGCGTGGCTGCTGGGTTCAATAGGCTTCTGTGGATTCGGCTCGTTTGTGTTTCTCGGGCAACAGCTCGCAGGCCCGGAGGGTGCGCTCACCGCATCGATCATGATGGCGACTCAGCCGATGATGGGATTGCTCCTGAATTCAATCGTCCGAAAAAGCATGCCGCCCGTGTTTTCGTTCTTGTTCATCGTGATGTCATTTGCCGGCGTCTCGCTTGTGGTTACAAAGGGAAACGTTGCAGCTGCGCTGCGCGAGCCACAGCACTATTCCGCCAATGCGCTAATCCTGGTAGGTGCATTCTGTTGGGTTACTTATACTTTCAGCGCATCGCATTTCAAAACTTGGTCTCCGTTGAAATATACGACGCTGACAACATGGTTGGGACTAACTTCAATTCTTGGCCTTAACGTGCTGCTGTTCGCCTTGCGAGTCGTTCCTGTACCCTCGGCTGCACAGCTATGGGCGATCGCCCCCCACTTGCTGTATATGGGTCCGGTTGCAGGTTTCGTCGCAATCTTGTTCTGGAATCTCGGCAACCGGATTCTTACTCCGCTCAACGGCGTGTTGTTCATGGATGTATTGCCCGTCACTACATTCGCCGTGTCGGCTGTTACAGGCGTGGTACCTGGCCGTGCACAAATCGTCGGCGCATGCATGACCGGCATCGCGCTGATACTTAATAATGTCTATCTGCGCCGCCGTGCCCGGAACGTTCAAGCGGCACGCTGACGCCGTAGAAACGAGTGCATAGGCGTCGAGTGACGACGATCAGGGCGGCGAATCGAACGGCTCAAAGTGGCCGGCCCCGGTCCGACGATGAACTGCCGTAGTCGACCCACTGCGGCTTGTCGATCCGCCGTAACGTCATCGGCAGCTACCAAGGCGTAACTGCCATTCATCCCATCGAGACAACCGGTGCGCCCGATGTCTCGGACGGCGCATATCGCGCGGTAGCAAGTACCTGAGGCGGCACTGGGACGTGTGCGCGTCTGACCAGGGAGCCTTCGCGAAACATGAGCAGATCGCCCGGCTGGCACGTGGTCCATGCTTCATCGGTGAGTGGTGTCGTCGCGATCACTGCCGTGCAGTCTTTCGAGGTCGCATAAGCGGAGAAGTCGACCGACATATCGGCATCGACGAGTCTCGCGCTTGAGAACGGCCAGCGACGCATCACGTAAGCAAGCCGCGTGGAGCAGTAGGCAAACTGCGACTGTCCGTTCGACAGCAGGAAGTTGAAGATTCGATAGCGATTCAGGTTGCGGGTCATTTCCTCCACGACGTCGAACAGCGCGTCCGGCGTGGTATCCCGACCGACGCCACGTTCGTGGATCACATTCATGATGGTGCAGAAGGCCGATTCACTGTCGGTTGTTCCCACCGGCGCGTAAGGGCCTGGCACCCACCAGTTTCGCTCCCGCAGGTCGCCGTTATGGGCGAACACCCATTGCTGTCCGTTATGTTCGCGCATGAACGGATGGCAATTCTCAGCGCTCGCGCCGCCCTGCGTGGCCTTGCGGATGTGCGCAATGACATTGCGCGATTTGATCGGATAACGTTTCACGAACTCCGCCATAGGGGATTGGCAAGCAGGTTTGTCGTCGATGAATAACCGGCACGCGCGCTCCTCATAAAACGCGATTCCCCATCCATCCACATGATGATCGGTCCGACCGCCTCGAGCCGCAAATCCCGTGAAGGAAAAGGTCACATCGGTCGGCTCAGCGCAACTAAGAGCAAGGAGCTGGCACATAGGTAAGGCATGTAATTAGTGGTAAGAATTAACTACTTCGTTCGCTGCATCAGGTAGACGCTATCTATATTAATTACCGGCCAATATAGAACGTTATTTCAAATTGATCGATCGGAACGAAGGGCTTTAGTTTTTTCTTCTACCCACCCCGCGATACAGTGATTCCGTTCCCCGATGAACGGGAATGCAGCTCCGAACCCGGTGTGCAGCGCATTGCTGCATCCCATTGGTTTCGGTCTGGCTTCTATGGGATCCAACATTAAAAACACCGCACATGAAATCAAGATTCTTTTTCGGGTTTGGAGCTTTGGGAATGACTGCGATGCTGGCAACATCGGCGGCGCAAGCGGACAACAGCGTGACGCTCTATGGTCGGATGGACAACGGGGTGACCTATATAACGAACACGGGAGGGCAACACGAATACAAGATGGACAGCGGCGTCGTGTACAGCAACTACTGGGGGCTGCGCGGCGTAGAGGATCTTGGCGGGGGCACGCAAGCCATATTCGATCTTCGCTCCGGCTTTCGCGTGACCGACGGCAGTTCGAAGCCCAGCAGCGCCTACATGTTCGGAAAGACCGCGCTGGTCGGCCTGAGCAACTCGTTCGGCACGCTGACGCTCGGCAGGCAATACGACTTCATCAACGACTACACGTCCCGCTATAACATCAGCCAGGACGGCGACGGGTACGCGATCCACCTGGGCGACCTGGACCGCATGAGCGGCGACACGATGATCAATTCGGTCAAGTTCGCAAGCAAGAGTTTCAACGGCCTGAGCGCGGGCGGAATGTATTCGTTCAGCAATACGGCCGGCAGCTTTCACACCGGCTCCGCGTGGAGCGCCGGCGTGCTTTACGCGACGGGCTCGTTCAGTGCGGCAGCGGCTTACTCGCAGTTGAACAGCACGACAATCGATCCGTACAACGCGCTCGGCTTGTCGTCGTTCCTTGGCACCACGACCGCTAAAGTCAGCAGTTCGACGGGCCAGCTCACGTCGCTGTATTCGAGCACCGGACTGACCGTGAGCCACCTCGATACGGGCGGGATCGGTGCGAGCTACAGCTTCGACCAGCTCACGATCAAGGCCAACACGACCCTGACCAAGATCACGTCGGCCGATGGCAAGGTGTCGTCTTTCATGCATGTGTATGAAGCCGGCAGCGCGTATCAGTTCTCGCCTGCGTTGGCGCTCCGCTCGGGCTACCAGTACACGACCTTCGAACATCATCACTGGAATGAGCTGTCGATCGGTCTTTACGAGAGTCTGTCGAAGAGTACGCGGATCTATACGTCGGCAGGCTACCTGCGCGCATCGAGCGGCGTGAATGCAGTGATCGGCTATGCGTTCACCCCGTCGAGCACACAGACGCAAGCCGCCTTGCGCGTCGGTATCGCCCACAACTTCTGACCTTCTGATTGAACCTGTACCGGGCCGCGGCCGCCGACGCGCGTGCGGCGGCCGAGGCTAATTCAAACGAGAAACATCCAATGAAATTGCGATTCTCCGCTATTGCGTTGCTCATGGTTTTACCGCTTGCGAGCACCTTTGCGAAGCCGCTGGTCGTCTGCACCGAAGCTAGCCCAGAAGGATTCGATCCGGTACGTTACAGCACGCTGACCATCACGAATGCATCTGCCGACGTCATTTTCAACGGGCTTGTCACGTACGACAATGTGACCGGCACCGTGCAGCCGGCGCTCGCGCAGAGTTGGGACGTCAGTGAGTCCGGCGCGGTCTACACATTCCATCTGCATCCCAACGTTCACTTCCAGACGACCGATTACTTCAAGCCGACCCGGACGTTCGATGCCGACGACGTGATCGCCACGTTCGACCGGATGCTGAATCCGGACAACGCATGGCGCAAGGCGTTGCCGACGATCGTGATGCCGAACGTGCAGTCGATGCAGATCACGAAGCTGATCAAGTCGGTCGACAAGGTCGATCCGCTAACGGTGCGCATAGTTCTCAGCCGTCCTGACGCCACCTTCCTGCCGATCCTGACGATGAGTTTCGCATCGATCTATTCGAGCGAATATCTGGCGCAACTGCTGAAAACCAACGCGATCGCAGACCTGAACGCCAAACCAGTATCGACCGGCCCATTCATCCTGAAGAGCTATCGCCCGGACGCGACGATCCGCTACGCAGTGAACCCGGACTACTGGGGACCGAAACCCAAGGTCGATGGGTTGATCTATGCGATCACGCCCGATCCGACCGTGCGGGCACAACGGGTCAAGGCAGGCGAATGCGACATCGCGCTCGCACCGAAGCCGGACGACGTTGCCTCGGCGCGCAAGGACCCGTCGCTGAAAGTGCTCGACGTGCCAGGGTTCATGACGGCGTTCGTTGCGCTCAATACGCAGCGTCACGGCCTCGACAATCCGGCGGTGCGCCGCGCGATCAATCTGGCCTTCGATCGCAATACGTACGTGAAGACGTTGTTTGGCACCAGCGCAGTCCCGGCGACGAGTCCGTATCCCAGCAGCACGGAGGCGAAGACCGGCTACGCGTACGATCCCGTGCTCGCGAAAAAACTGCTGGCCCAGGCGGGCATGGCGAACGGACTAAGCCTGACGATCTGGACCCGCTCGACTGGCAGCACGCTCAATCCGAATCCGAAGGTGGGCGCCGAACTGCTTCAGGCCGATCTCACCAAGGTAGGCATCGACGCGCAGATCAAGACGCTGGAGTGGGGCGAGTTGCTTCATGAAATCAAGCAGGGGCAATACGACCTGTTGTTCATGGGATGGGCCGGCGACAACGGTGATCCGGACAACTTCCTGTCGCCGCTGTTCTCGTGCGACGCAGTGAAGGGCGGCACCAACTTCCAGCGTTACTGCGATGCGTCGCTGGATGCGTCGATCGCGAGCGGCAAGGCGACCAGCGCCGCATCGGTTCGTGCGCAGGACTACGAGCGCGCCGAGAAGATTGCGCACGATCAAGCGCTCTGGATTCCGCTTGCGCATCCGCTGGTGGCCGCGATCACGCGTCCGAATGTCGATGGCTATCACGTCAGTCCGTTTGGCCGCGTGAACTTCGGGTCCGTGTCGATCCGGTAGTCGCGTCCGGCAAAGCCGCCCGCATCACTTTTTCACCGAACGACGGTCGTGCAGTTGCACGACCGTCAGTGGAGACATGCGCGCGGTTTTCTCTGGAGACCGCTTGTGCTGAAATTCCTTGTCACCCGCCTGCTCGGACTGGTGCCGAGGCTGCTGGGCGCCGCACGAAATTGCTCCTCACGCTACTGTGCCGGCGGCCATTCGGAATACCACGGTATGTCACTGTTTTCAGACATCCACGGCTGGTCGTGCGAAATCCAGATGTGCATCGCGGGCGTGACGCCAGGATCCTCATCAAGCGTTTGAACTCGGAGAATGACGCGTGCTTGCTCGGGACGCTCAGCAATGAGATGCGTGCCACATTCCGAGCAAAAATAGCGTAGCTTGCCGGGAGAAGACTCGAAGCTGCGTAACAGGCTTTCGCCCGAGGTCCAATGAAAGTGTTCCCGCAGAACGCGCGCTGTGGCCGCATACGCCGCTGGCGTGCGCCTTCTGACACGTCCGGCAATGACAGAGTGATATTGGTGAGGAAAGCCCGGCCGCTTCATAACCAATTGCTCCACATAAGCAACTGCCCTTCATGTTCATCCGTCCCCAAGCGGTTTTTTCCTTACCGCACAGGTCTGCTTAGCGGGGCCCTCAAGAATTGTCGCAGATCTGCGAGGAGCACACGAGTGTCCCTTTATGGCCGACCACTGCCTCATGCCCGCTCATGTGCGACGCGCAACTAAAGCCAGCGGTTCACGAGTGCCTTCAGCCGTGAGTTAAGGAAACGCGCGCATATCGTGGTTATGATCGCTAGCGCAGGCATTCCGATAAACAGCAGAAGAAACCCCAGCCCCGGGTCGGCATAGCCTGGCCCCACCAATTCGGGAGGATTGCTTTGACGATCGATAAAGGCAAAGGCAGAAAACATCAGCGCACTGCCGAGAATAAAGCTCAAAGTGAGTGAGACTAGGAACACGGCAATACGGTAGCTGCGCTTCATGTGATCGACGTTTCGAATTGTGATCCTCGCTGGGCGATATGTGTGAGTGGGAAGCCGTGCCGTTATCGCGCCTCACTTCGGTCCGTGGGGCAGAAGTCGACCCGAGGCTGAGGGTGGCCGGCCTCTGCCTGACTCACTCGGCCAAGTTCGACCGAGGCGGCCATCCGTCTAGTCGTACACCTTTAGTCACCAATCTTCGACTTGAACTGGCTCAATACATGAAGTACGCCGAATGTCTCGCACACGAGAGGCATCGATTCATCCACTGCACGTCCGATCCGAATACACTCGTCAGAGAAGAACCGCCAGTGCTCCGTCTGCCAATGCGATAGGGAAAGATCCCCTTCACCTTCACTAGCTGCAAATTCGGCGGTTACGCGCTTTCGAGGAAACGATACTTCGGTTATTGGCGTTTGTCATCAAAACTTAAGCATTCCTATAGTTGCGCGATACGGATGGAGTAGCCCTACGTGAGCAACTTCGGGAAATGGATTTTAAGCCTCGCTAAGGCTCCGGGATCTCGGTCGAGCAGTGTGATCACGCGCCAAAACCTGACGCGGCGGTATGCCGGAATATCTTGCCGCCGCTCCGCGACAAAACGTCCTCTAAAGCCTATGACAAACCCTCGTTCAGACAAAAAGCGCCTGATGTGAAAGGTTGACGAAGGATTGCAAACCGTAGAATTTCTTCGACGACTATCAAGGCGTTTAATGCTATTGGAAGCAGCCCGACTTTTCGGGTTTCACGGAGGCAATCACAATCACGCCACGGGCGACGGGTATCTCCTCGATGTCGAGAGGGCTGAGTTGAAACCGAAAATACCAGCGCCTAGCGAAGCCGATGACCGCAGCCGAAAAGCGATGACTTTGACAATGCAATTTTGCGTTTTTCATCGCGCGATCTCACGCGACCGGCCTGGCAACGTGACGAACCCCTGACATCCCCTTCTGGCAGATGCCGCGGGAGACCGTCAGACCTGAGGCGAACGTTGCGCAAGTCGTTGCTTTGTCTTCGATTCAGCGGCGAATTCGATTCGCAGTCAGCTCGACGGTGGGGGCGAGAAATGATTAAGATTTTGATTGCAGACGGCCATGCGCTGGTGCGTTGCGGGTTGAAGCAGATCATCGAGGCGACGACGGATATCGCCGTCGCCGGCGAAGCGACGCAGGGCTTCGAGGTGGTCGACAAACTACGCATCTGCGATGTCGATGTGGTATTGGTGGGCATGACGATACCCGGCATCAGCGGCGTTGACCTGATTCGTCGTGTGCGTGCCGAGCAGCCGCGTTTGCCGGTGCTTGTGTTGAGCACCTGTAACGACACTCACGTCGTATCGCGCGCGCTGCGTGCAGGCGCCACCGGCTATGTGACGAAGAGCAGTGATCCGGACGTCCTGCTTGCCGCGATTCGCCGGCTCGCCGGCGGCGGGCGATTCATTGATCCGAAGCTGGTTGATGCGATTGTATTCAAGACGCACGAGGGCGCCGCGCCGCCGCATGAGCTCCTGTCCGACCGTGAGTTTCAGGTGCTGCAGACACTCGCTGCCGGCAGTAGTATCAACGACATCGCCCGCCGGTTCGCACTCAGTGCGAAGACCATCAGCACCCACAAGATGCGCCTCATGCAAAAGCTCGACCTCGGCAACAACGTGGAGCTGATCCGCTATGCAATCAGGCACGGCCTCGTCCCTCACTGATGACTGCTGCATTGATAGAAATTCGTGGCAAAAGGGGCCTGTCTTTACCCTTTGCAACACTGCGCCAAGAGAAGAGTAGTGGCGTCCAGATCATGCTTGGGCATACCTCCCCGCACGAACAATTGCTCAGCTTAGCGTCGGATTCATGTCGCTGATCACACCAACATCAAACCCCGATCGGGCGGGGCGCTATCACGTAGAAGTGTTCGCGGCGCAATCGTTCGATTGACTACCCAGACAATCCGACACCCTGCTAGGACAAACCCTTGTTCAAACAAAAGTTGCCGGACGTGAAAGGTTGGCGAAGGATTACAAACCGTAGAATTTCCTTGGCGATTAGCAAAGCGTTTAAATCTATTGACGCCAGCCTGGCTTGCCAGGTTTAACGGAGACAAAAAATGACCTACGTTTCACGAAGATTTAATCGTCTGGGCAAATACGCGTTCTCGTCGATTCTGGCGCTTGGCTCATTTTGCGCGCTTACGCAAGCGGCACACGCAGCGGACCCCGAGAAGGTCACCATCATGGTGGGGGGTATCACCAAGCTCATCTACCTGCCGGCGCGTCTTACCGAACAACTCGGATATTTCAAGGCGGAAGGCCTCGATGTCGAGCTGCTATCGCAGCCTGCCGGGGTGGATGCGGAAAATGAACTGCTCGCCGGGGCCGTGCAAGCAGTGGTCGGTTTCTACGATCACTCAATCGACTTGCAGGCGAAGGGCAAGGAAGTCAAAGCGA
>NZ_JALPRJ010000078.1 GCF_030464885.1 Caballeronia sp. SEWSISQ10-4 2
GGGAGGCGTTTTCTTTGCTTCTGTTTCTTTTTCGCCGTTGTGTTGGAAAAAGAAAGAGGGTGCCGCCACGCACAGTGGCTAATAGTGATAAAAAATACAGCTAACTCACGCGGACCACTAACAACGAAAGCACCACCCCGGCATAAACCCCGCCCACCCGCGCCAGCAGACCAAACCCCAAACCCGTCCACCGGCGCGAGCGAAATTTACTGCGCTGCTACGTAAGCCTTAACCGCCGGCAGACCATCCTTCCCATCGAACGTCTTGACCCCGGCCAGCCACTTATCCAACACCGCAGGATTGGCCTTCAACCACTGACGCGCCGCCAGATTCGGGTCGGTCTTGTTCATGATCGGCGTCATCACGTGATTCTCGATGTCCGTGGAAAACCGCAAATTATCGACCAGCTTCGCCACGTTCGGACATCGCGCGGCATAATCCGGCGGCGTCACCGTCAAGACCTTCGCTTCACCATAGTTCGGGCCGAATACATCGTCGCCGCCGCTCAGGTAATCAATCTTCATGGTCACGTTCATCGGATGCGGTTCCCAGCCAAGGAACACAATCCACTTCTTCTCGCGAATCGCGCGGCCCACTTCCACCAGCATGCCCGCCTCGCTCGACTCCACCATCTTGAACTTGCCAAGCCCGAACTGATTCGAATCGATCATCTTCTTGATCAACGCGTTACCGTCGTTACCCGGCTCGATGCCGTAGATCTTGCCGTCGAGCTTGTCGAAATTCTTGGCGATATCGGCGAATGACTTCAGGCCGCCGTTATACGCATAGTCGGGCACGGCCAGCGTATATTTCGCGCCCGTCAGGTTAGGCGCAGTCAGTACCTTAACCTGGCCGGCTTTCTGGAACGGCTCGACAATCGGGTCCATCGTCGGCGACCAATAGCCAAGGAACACGTCAATCTGCTTGCTCTTGATACCGGCAAAAGTAATAGGCACGGACGCGATGGTCTTCGTCGGTTTATACCCCAAGCCCTGCAGCACCGTGGTCGCAAGACCCGTGGTCGCGGCAATATCGGTCCAGCCTACATCGGCGAAACGGACGTTCTGGCACGTGGCCGGCTCGGCCGCAAACGCGCCGCCGGACATCGTGACATTCAGTAAGACAGCCAGCGCACACGACGACGCGATTCCGTGAATTTTCATGTTTTCTCCCTGTTTTTGAAACTGCCAGACACGACGATGCCGCGCCTCAATCAGCGCAACCCGCCTAAAAAATGGATCATCAAGCCGACTGCCTGCGCTCAATACTCGGCGCGTGGCCAAATTGCGCGCGGTACGCCTTGCTGAAATGACACGGTGAATGAAAGCCGCAAATTGCCGTCACGCGCGAGATCGATGCATCAGTATTACGCAGCAACTCACGCGCTCGCCGCAGCCGCAGCGTGAGGTAATAATGCGTCGGCGAAACACTCAGGAACATCTTGAACATGCGCTGCAAATGACGCTGCGAAAGCTTCACGAGCCGCGCAAGTTCTTCCAGCGACAACGGCTCTTCAATGTTCGCCTCCATCAGCCGCACCACCTCAATCAGCTCGGCCCGCGAGAACCCCACGCGGGCATCGACGGGAATGTGCTGGTAATCGGTCGTGCCGCGAATCCGCTCCACGATGAACTGCTCGGACACCTGCGCCGCATGCGCCTGCCCAAGCCGCTGGCCGACCAGGTTCAGCATCAGGTCGAGCGGCGCGGTACCGCCCGTGCAAGTCACGCGATCACGGTCGATCACAAACAGTTCATCGGCAAATCGTACGTGCGGGAAGCGCTTGTGCAAGGGCGACATGTCTTCCCAATGCACGGTGCAGCGATACCCATCGAGCAAGTTCGCCGCCAGCAACGCGTACGCACCGGTGCATATGCCGCCAAGCGGCACGCCTTGCTCCGCTACGTGATGCAACAGCGCAATCACGTTTTCATCGACGTAATCGCGTACATGCCAGCCCGCGCACACGATCAGCACGTCCGGCATGCCCGCTTCGGCGAGCGTCTTGGTCGGCTTCACGGTAATGCCGTTGCTCGCGCGCGCCGGTTCGCCGTCAGGCGTGATTACCGACCACGTGTAGTGCTCCGCGCGGCCGACGTAGTTCGCCATGCGCAGCACTTCGATCGCGCTGGTGAACGCGATCATCGAAAAATTCGGCAGCGTCAGGAACCCGAAGTGCGCCAGCTTCGATAACGGTGAATTGTCAGGATGAATCCTGTCCGGCACCATCGCGTCGCGTTTCATCGGGTTTTTATCCTTGGGCTCAGCTTAGCTTCGCTGCCTGATTTAACCACTCACACTGATGCTTAACCTTGCTGTGCTGCCGGTGTGCGGCGCACGCGCATTACGCTGCGAATCCCCGACAACAGCGGCGCCCGCGCCATGCCCGGCGAGCGGCCGAAGCTTTCCGTGATCCGGTCGAGAATGATCGCGAGCAGCACCACCGACAAGCCGCTTTCAAATCCCAGCCCGATATCCAGCCGCTGAATACTCGCCAGCACGTCGTTGCCGAGGCCGCCCGCGCCGACCATCGAAGCGATGATCACCATGGACAGCGCCATCATGATGGTCTGGTTGACGCCGGTCATGATGGACGGCAACGCGTTCGGAAACTGCACCTTGTAAAGCAGTTGCCACGGCGTGCAGCCGAATGCCTGACCCGCTTCCACGATCTCGCGATTCACATGCTTGATGCCCAGCGACGTGAGACGCACGGCGGGCGGCATCGCGAAAATAACCGTCGACAAGATGCCGGGAACGCGGCCGAGACCGAACAGCATGGCCGCCGGAATCAGGTACACGAAGGCGGGCATGGTCTGCATCAGGTCGAGCACCGGACGCACGATCGTCTCAACGGTTTTGCTCTTGGCCGTCCAGATGCCGAGCGGAATACCGAGCAACAAACTGATCAAGGTGGCAGACAGCGTCAGGCCGAGCGTGATCACCATCTCGTCCCAGAAGCCGGTCGCGTAGATCAGCAACAACGACAGCAGCGTGAATAGCGCGAACCGCCAGCCGACACGCCACAAGCCGATGCCGACGAAGATCGCCATCATCAGCCACATCGGAATGGATTGCAGGCCGTGTTCAATCAGCGCCGCGAAACTTTCGATAACCCTGCCGATCGCGTCGAAGGTGCTTGCGTCGTGGTCGAGCAGGTATTTGACGCCGTGATCGACCCAACTGCCGAGCGGGATAATTTCAGACATGGGAACCTCGATGTCGAGTCAGAGCCTTGAGAACATTCGCCTTGTTGACCGAACCGCAATACGAGCCGTCCGCCTCGACCACCGGCAGCGGCGCACGGCTGGCCACCACCCGGCTGACGACAACGTCGAGCGGCGTGGTGCGTTGAATGCATTCGATAAGATTGATTTCCGGCGATGCCTGGCCGATTGCATCGCGGCACACAAAACCGCGAATCTTGCGCTCGTGGTCCATTACGAACGCATAGTCGGCGCTGCCGTTGAGCGCCTGCGAGACGCTCGATGCATCGATCTGCGAACCGTGTTTCATCAGCGGCACGACGTCGGTCTGCATCAGGTCGCCGGCAGTCAGGTAACGGCTTGTGTCGATACCTTCGAAGAACGCGCGCACGTAGTCGTCAGCGGGGTTCGAGATGATTTCCTGCGGCGTGCCGATCTGCACCACCTTGCCGCCTTCCATGATCGCGATGCGCGTACCAATGCGCAGCGCCTCCTCCAGATCGTGCGACACGAACATGATCGTGCGCTGCTGTTCGCGCTGCAGATCGAGCAGCACGTTCTGCATTTCCTTGCGTTTGAGCGGATCGAGTGCGGAGAACGCCTCGTCCATGATCATCAGCGACGGGTTCACGGCCAGCGCTCGCGCCAAGCCCACGCGCTGCTGCATCCCGCCCGACAGCTGCGCCGGCAGCTTCTGCGCAAACGGCGCAAGACCCACTTGTTCGAGCACGGCCATCGCGCGTTTCTCGCGTTCCTTGCGCCCGATGCCCGCCACTTCCAGCCCGAACGCCGCATTCGACAGCACCGTGCGCTGCGGCATCAGTGCGAACGACTGGAACACCATGCTCATGTCTTTGCGACGCAGCGCCGTAAGTTCGGAGCGCGGCACGGAAGCCACATCGCGGCCATCGATCAGGACCTTGCCGGCCGTCGGTTCGACCAGCCGGTTGATGAGGCGGATCAGTGTCGATTTGCCCGAACCCGACAGGCCCATCAGCACGAAAATCTCGCCTTCCTTCACCTCGAAGGACACGTTATGGACGCCGACAATCTGTCCGGTGCGGGAGAAAACTTCTTCCTTCGTTGCGCCGCCGGCAAGCATGTCGATCGCCTGCTTCGGGCTCGTGCCGAATACCTTACACAGGTTTTCGACCACGACCTTGTGGGAATTCATCGAACGCTCTCCTGGTTGGCGGACGTGCGTCCGCGCTATGCATACATAGTTGCCAGAAAAAAGTGCGGGTTGCCGACTATTTCCGACAGGCACATGTGGAAATACGACACCTCGATTTTCTTTTTTTAACGAGTGAAAAGCCGGAGCCTTATGGGGAAAGGGTTTGCGAGCAGTACGGGCCCGCTTTTGGCGTTTTTTCCCGTGTCGCGCCAGTGCAAGTGGACGGCCGTTTCTTTGCGTTTTTCCGGTTTTCACCGGCGATTCGCCCGGTTGCTCGGCGCTTTTACCGTCCGACCAATCATATTCCAGGAATGCGGCTCGCCGAACCATGTCGTGTTTTGACTGTTTTTCAGCGCTTGGCCGACGGCTAACGGGCGCGGGCGATCAAGAACGGCGGGGCGCAGCCGTTAACCCTTCATATTCCCTTCATCTAGCCTATCCAGTTCATTTATGCCGCTATTCAATATCCGCCGGGCAAGTGTCGGCGCGAAATTCGCCATCCTCGCGTGTGTGCTCGCGGCCACGGTCGTCGCCGGTTTTACCATCGCGGTCACCCATCTGGCAGGCCAGCAAATTGATGCCCAGGCGCTCGAACGCATGGACGACGACGGCCGCGCGATCGGCACGATGATCCGTCTCTACGACAAAGCCGTCAGCGCCGAAGTCGAGCGCTACATGACGCTGTTCTCGAGCTTCCTGCCCACCGATTTCACGCTCGATGAAGCGCAAAAAGTCGATATTGGCGGTTTGGCGACGCCAACGTTCAAAGCGGGCGACAAGCCGATCAACCTCGATTTCTCGATTCCCGACCAGTTCCTCGAACGTAGTGGCGCGATCGCGACAGTGTTTGCGCGCACCGGTGATGACTTCGTGCGCGTGACGACATCGTTGAAAAAACAGAATGGCGAACGCGCAATCGGCACGCTGCTTGACCGGAAAGGCCCGGCTTACGCGCCGATGCTCGCCGGGAAGCGCTTTATCGGCATGGCGTCGCTGTTCGGCAAGCAGTACATCACCGAATACAAACCCGTTACCGATCCGTCGGGACGCGTGATCGGCGCGTTGTTTGTGGGTGTGGATGTCACGCCGGAGATAGCAGCGCTGCAGCAGAACATTCGCGACCTGACAGTCGGCCAGAACGGCTATTTCTTCGTCGTCGATGCATCGAACGGACCGAATCGCGGCAAGCTGTTCGTGCATCCGGGCGTGGGTGGGGCGGGTGGCGCAGCGACTCAAGCCGCCGATGAACGCATCGCGCCGTTCAAGCAGATGCTGGACGCGAAGGAAGGCCGTCTTTCCTTCGATGCCCCTGACATCGCGGATGCAACCGATCCCAAGGTTCACGGCGGGACGAAGGAAATCGTGTTTCGTACGGTGCCGGAATGGCAATGGCTGATTGGCGGAATCGCGTATCGCGATGAGTTGCTCGCAGACGTGCGGACCACGCGCAATCACTTCCTGCTGATCGGGCTATTCGTGATCGCCGCGTTCGTAGCCGTGCTGCTCTTCGCTGTCGCCAAGCTGGTGAGCCGGCCGCTCGCGGAACTCACGCATGCGTCCGAACGGATAGCGGCAGGCGATTTGAGCGTGCGGCTCGCGACCACGCGTGAGGACGATGTCGGCCGGTTGATGATCGCCATCGATAGTATCGCGACCGGTCTTGCGCGCATTGTTACGCAAGTGCGCAGCGCGTCGGCGGATATGTCGGACGGCACGGGGCGGATCGCGGCGGGCAGCAGCGACATCTCGCTACGGATTGCGACGCAGGCCAGCAGCCTTGAAGAAACCGCGGCGAGCATGGAACAGATTACGTCGACCGTGCAACAAAACGCGGCCAACACGGCGCAGGCGGATCAGCTTGTGGCGTCAGCATCCGACGCAGCGCGCGCCGGCGGCGAAGCTGTGAGCCGGGTGGTCGCGACGATGGGTGAAATCGATGCCTCCGCGCGCAAGATCTCGGACATCACGTCGGTGATCGAAGGCATCGCGTTCCAGACCAACATCCTGGCGTTGAACGCGGCCGTGGAAGCCGCGCGGGCTGGCGAACATGGAAGAGGATTTGCCGTGGTGGCGTCGGAGGTGCGCGGACTGGCTCAGCGCAGCGCGGCGGCGGTCAAGGAAATTGAAGCGCTGGTTGCGGAATCGGTGGGCCGGGTCGCCGATGGTTACCGGATCGCCGAAGAAGCCCGCGGCACGATGGCTGGAATCGTGGAACGTGTCGCGCGGGTGAACGCGATCATCGGCGAGATCAGCGTGGCGTCGCGCGAACAATCGAGCGGCATCGAGCAGGTGAATCTTGCCGTGGCGCAGATTGGCGAAGCGACCCAGCAGAACGCGGCGCTGGTCGGTGAAGCGGAACAATCGACGGCCGGGTTGCATGAGCAAGCGGAACAGCTGAGCCGCGCGGTGAGCGTGTTTCGACTTTAGGAGCGGGAGGCAACGGTGCTTAGTTGTATTCCAGCGCGCGTCTGGAACGCGCCCACCATCCCTCTCACGCCCTCAAGACGTCGGCCGGATCATCTCGAACATTTCGCCGATACCCGCATAATCCCCGCGATAACCCGCACGCATGATCGGCTGCGCGGCGGCCGTATCGAACATACCGTCCTTCAAGAATTCACGCCGGATATGCACGCCGACAACTTGCCCGAGCGCGAGCCAGTTGTTCATCGGCGTGCCGTCCAAAGACTTCAGCCTGATGATCTGCAGCAACTTGCATTCGAGCGCAGCCGGCGACTCCGCCACGTGCGGCACGGCCACGTTCACGCCCGGCGCTTTGGTGAGCCCGGCCAGCTCGAATTCATCGACTTCGTGAGGCACCGTCGCCGACGTCTGGTTCATCTTCCCGGCAAGCGGCTTGCTCGCCAGATTCCACACGAATTCGCCCGTCGCCTCGATGTTCGCGATGCTGTCCTTGAAACCCTCGCTCGAGAATCCAATGACGTATGGGAACGTCGCAAACGCGCCGAAAAAGCTGTACGGCGCGAGGTTCACGCGGCCATCCGGATCGCGGCTCGAAATCCAGCCGATCACTCGCGGCGCGACGATCGCCTTGAACGGATCGTGGCGAAGCCCGTGACCCTCGTCGGGGTTGTAGAAATGCTCGGCGTTGCTGTCGCTCATGAGTGCTTCCCGGTCTTCTTTGCAGTGTGGTGGATCAGGCGCTTGCGCCCTGCTTTCACGCGCGCGTGCTGCGCGTCGTCCCATTCATAAAACCCTTGCCCGCTGCGCACGCCCACGCGCCCGTTCTGCACGTGTTCACGCATCAGTTGCAATACGTCTTCGTCCTTTGCCAGCTCCGGCATCAGGTGCGAGCCGATATCCAGCAACGTATCGAGTCCGCCGAGATCCGCGCTCTCCAGCGGTCCGACCATGCCGTAGCGCCGTCCGAGCGACGCTTTCATCACAGCGTCGACCACTTGCGGTGTCGCTGCGCCCGAACGCACGATAGCAAGGGCCTCGCGCAACACCGCGAACTGCAACCGGTTACCGACAAAACCTGGGATCGCCTTCGTCAGCACGACCGGCTCCATGCCAATAGCCGTCATCAGTTCAGCCGTGCGGCGCGTGACGTCCGGATCGGTCTCGGTTCCAGGCACGACTTCCACGAGCGGAATGGTGTGCGGCGGATTCCAGAAATGCGCGATCACAAAACGCGCCTTGTTTTGCAGCACTTGCGCGAGCAGATCTGGCGGAAAGCCGCTCGTATTGCTGGCGAAAATGGCGTCGTCGCGCAGCAGCGGTTCGAGCGCCTTATACGTGCGATTCTTCAGTTCGAGCACCTCGGGAATGGCTTCCACGATAAAACCCGCCGTTGCCACCCGCTCCAGCCGGTCTGTAGTTTCAATACGCGCGAGTACGTCCCGTTTCCCGTCCGCATTGAATACACCGGCGTCGATCAATTCGTCGAGGATCGCTTCTGCTTTTGCGCCCACCGACGCAAGCCGCGTGGCGTCGATGTCATGAATGATGGTCGGATAGCCGTGCAGCGCCGCCTGCGTCGCTATGCCGACGCCCATCAAGCCGCTGCCCACCACGCCAATAGTGATTTGATTCAAGTTTTCCCCGCAATTGCAGTTGGTTCTTAGCTTTCAAGTCCGAGCCAACTAGGATAGCGCAGCGCCTCCCATCGCGCGGGGCAGCAAATGGCCTATGACTTGAAGGTTACTGCCAGGTGAAGGCTCGCAGCCCCGTGGCCATGCATAAAAAAACCGGCTCCCCTTGCGGGAAACCGGCATTCGCAGCGAAGTCTTTTTAAGACTGACGCGATCAGCCGTGGTTCGGACCGTGGTCGTCGTGGCGATCCGCGTGCGGCGGGCGATGCGACGGACCCGAATCGTGCGGATGATGACGCATCCATTCATCGCGCTGCCAATAACGATGGCCGTCCCAATATCGGTCTCCATGCCAGCCGAGGTTTATAACCACATCGGCCTGCACTATGTGCGGTTGCGCATAATTTTGTTGGGGCATGGGGCCGTGAATCATGCCGTTATCGACCTGGGCGAATGCAGTCGTACCGGTTAAAAGCGCGCCGCCGGCGAGCAGTGTGGCAATGATCGAGCGTGAGGTGTTCATGACTATTCTCCCTTTTCAGCTTGATTTCGTGTTGAGGACGCGCGGCCAGCCGGAACGATGTGCAGGTGTGCCGATGTGCCGCGTCGTTGAAATCACTGTAGCGGGGCGCCAAGTTGCATGACGTGAGCGCTTGTAAGTGTTCGTATCATTGGGCCAGCAGGGCCCGGTGCGTATCGAAATTCTTTAAGCCGCTGATTTCACTAGGCTTTACGTCAGACGGGCAGTGAATCCGGGAACTGTTTCGCCCTGCGGCGTGTAAGCAACGAAAATATGAAATGGTCGATTGGCCAATGCGAGCGCCGGAGGGTGAAAACGGGGAGCGATCTGGAAAGCATGCGCCGAGCGGCGCCGGGAGGAATGTCGCTCAAATGCGACGCGATAGCCTTGTGACAAACGTGCGATCGGTAAGAAAATTAAGCTAGAAAAACTACACAATCTACATCAACGAAAGCAGGCGGACTGCACTACGAAAAAACCTTGTCAAGCATAAACCAGCAACACTTCAGTTTTCCCCGCAGTCCGCACTGCTTTCCCTGCAGCTCACAGACGGATACCCATGATGGTTCCGCGCGACTTGCGCATCCGCTCTGCTTCACGCTGACGGGCTTGGTACGAGTAGTCCGAGTCCATCGGAAGATGCGGCGATTCGAACAGCGATGCAAACTTTTGCAGCAATGCGAAGAGGTAGCTCATGTCAAACTCCTGGTGGTTGGTCAAGGGTTATCCCTTAGACATCATTATAGGGTTTTCACTAGCTTATTCATAGTGCAACGCAACATTTCTTTCGTAGTTTTTCTACACGATTGCGTTTTCGCAACACGCAGAGCCGGTATTTTTGACTGAATCAGTAGCAATTACTGGGTCGAAAGCGCGATCGCGCACAAGGCGGATTGCTAATCGCAACGAAATCCGGTCTTCGCGCCGGGAGCGGACTGGCATAAGCACGCAGCTAGCCGCCTCGTGGACACCTTTATGTGGTTTTCATCGCCGGAATCTTCCACCGCCGCCACCGCCGCCGAAACCGCCTCTGGGCTGGAATTGTCCGCTCGCGCGCGTTACCCAGGTTTTGTCCCTGGCGGACCGAGCTGAGCCGGCTCGTCGTGTTGGTGCTGGGCGTGGCCGGTTGCCAGCCATTCGAGGTGTGTTGCTGCCATCCGCCCCCCTGGTCGTGCTTATAAACATTGCCGTCGTTGCCGGCGTAGACATTGCCGTTGTTCCACGCGACGCGCTCCGGCCCGTGTTCGCGTTGCCGACAACGCCACGCGACCCTGCCTGATGCTCGCCCGAGTTTGTGTTGCCGGTCACACCGGCTCCGGCAGCGCCATAGCGACCCGTCTGGGCGTTATACCCGGCCGCCTGGCGCCCGGCGGCATAGTTGCCGTTGTACGCGTTGCCGGCCACGCCGCCGCGCGACGCTCCCGATCGACCTGTCGACGGATTGCTGAACGACCCCTCGCGGCCGGCTGCGAAGTTGCCGTTATACGCGTTTTGGACGGCGCCCCGGCTTGCCTGGAAATGGCCGCCGGTATAGGGATTGAAACCGGACGCGGCCGTGCCTGACCAGCTGCGCCCGGTCCAGCCGTTCCAGCCGGATGCGTGCGTCACCGTGCCCTGGCCCCAGCGGCCATAGATATTGGCCTGGTTGACGTTCGCGTACTGGCAGTTCATGGGGCCACCGCCGCCCCAGTAGGGTCCCCAGTACGGAGAAGGCGCGCCTCAAGTGGCACCAATGGCAAAGCCGAACGCGAACCCGACTGTCGTTCCAAGCGCGAACCCTGCGCCATATCCATAGGTCGCCGGATAGCCGTAATACACTGCGCCGACATACGGCTCATACACATAACTGGTACCGTACACCACGGTGCCGCTGGAATTGACGACGACTCCAAGATAGCCCGGCGTATCACCCACGACGACGGTATCCGGCGTCGACGAATAAACGTGCACATAGGTCACGTAATACACGGGAGATGCCGGCGGAATCGCGTAGACGGAAGCCGGTATGGCGTCGGCGACATGCCATGGACCGGCCGGTGCACTGGCCGTGAACCAGATGCCGTTGGCAACGGCGAAAAACTGCGACGATGCGGTCTGTATGACGGGCGTCGCCGTGTTCACGGCATACTATAACGAAGTGCCCGCGATGCCGGCAAACTTGGGCGCACCGTCGTACACGACTTTCAGCGTAATCGACTTGCGCGATACGGTAGCGGTCTGTGGAATGGTCGCCGCGATAGCGGCCTCTCTGGCCTGCGGTGTATCCGGGACCGATACGAGCGCATTCGCATGCCGATCGTCCGGCGCGATCTTCGCGAAGTCGGGAGGCAAGCTCTTGCCGTCGACGAACGACCACGGTCCGTTCAAACCTGCTGCGCTGAACCAGCGGCCCGATAGCAGCAGGTAGTAACGGTTGTCGCGCGGCTCGACGAACAGCGCATGGTCGGCATTGGCGACACTCAGCAGGTTGACGCCTTTCACCGGCTGCAGCTACGGTTTCCAGTCTGTCACGACCAGCTCGGCCGGCTGCGCTGCAACAATAACGTCCGGTGCGTGCGCCGGGCGTTTGTCATCGGACGGCAGCATGGGATCCGACTTCATGCTGGTCTGCGCACTGTGCGCGGCGGCGACGAGATCGGGGCTCGGCGTTGCATTGACACGCCACGGACCTGCGAGCGCCGGTGCGTTGTACCAGTAGTCTGCAACATTGAGATGCAGGGTGCCCGCGGCATCCTTGAGAAGCATTGCGCGGGTGTTGATGAGGCGCTGAAAATGCGTGCCGGTTACGTCGCGATAATTCGCGTCGCGATCCATGAGCACGAGCAACGTCGGGCGGTCGGCGAAGAAGACGTGCGGGACGTTTTCTGCACCGTCAGCCCAGGTTGAGCGCCTTGGTGCGTGCTTGCATAGCTTGCCTGCAGCTGCTCGAGCGACGTGGTGAGGCCATCAGGCGTGATGCGCGATTGCAGCGCCGTCTTGACGCTGGCGGATGCATTCGGATTCGCCGGCATGTCGACCTTGTCGAACACAATGTCGCGCAATTGCACCGTCGACGACGTCTTGTCGATTTCGGCCCGCGCAACAAAGTGAGCCACACCGTAGTCCGGCGTCGAGTCCTTGGCGCCTACTGCAATTGCCGCACGGCCTTCCAGGTGATTGCCGTCCCATCCTTCAACTTGTGGCTGAAAAATCTCTATGTGCTGTTGCGCCGCATCGAAGTCGCGAGGCCAGACGGTGGGTAGCGGCGGTGCGGGCGCTACTGGTGCTGCCGCCAGCTCCGTGAGATTGGCCAGCGTCATGGTGAGCGATGTACACACGCGCGCCAACAGGCATAACGACTTCTTTATTTTAAAGCTCATAACCTCCTTTTCCCGCCCAGTTATCCCGGATCAATGCGCTTGGATCATCAGCGCGCGAAGCACTCGGCTAACACCGCAATGCGCAGACAGCACGTGCCTGGAACCCGGTTGATGCAGGCTCCGGATGTTTGCGTTCAGATTTGGGAACAATCACCAGGGCTCTAACGCTCTGAACGAGCGCAGTCGCACCGCCCAAAACTGGAATGGTTGTCTACGTTTTAGAGCGCTCTTTATTTCGTTTTGAGCGTCTTGACGGTTCTCACCAATATCACGTTTTTATATGCATAGCTAACCGTAGCGAATATTTTCAGGTTGCTCGCATGATTCGATGTAGAGCCGGGGTTGGCGCTGTTTCAGGACGTAGACCGGAGACGGCACCGTGGGGACCGCGTCATGGCTGGCGAGTCAGGTTGACACGCCTGGCGAGCTTGGTTTCGCTCGCACCGTTGGACTATTAATTCTGTCGGCGCGAGCGAAAAAACACTACACGTGGAAGATTTGTGCTACGAGCGTAGCGCCAAGAAACGTTCCGGCATTCGCAACAAACGACACCAGCACGATCCTCCAGCCCAAGCGGCGAAACGCCGGAATATCCTTGGCGATAGACAGCCCCGCGAAGGTAAGCATCGGCGTTGTAATGCCAAGGAAATCGTTCTGCGCGCTATACGCCGATATCTGCGACGCCCAGGGACACAGCGGCGACGTCATGAACATGGCGACAATCGACACCCAGCAGACCGCCGGGATCTTGCGTCCTGTTACCGTATAAACAGCATCACCGACAATCGTCGCGAGCACCATGATCAGCATGCCCGGAAGTCCCATCAGCGGCGTGGTGCCGTGGGTAATCCAGTCACAGCCAAGCGCGAACACGGCAGTGACACCCCAGGCAACAAGTTTCCCGCGATAGCCCAGTTGAGGCGCAGCTGTTTCGACGGCTGTTTCAACACCACCCAGCTTCGGACGGGAGTTTTCAATCGCCTCCGATGCGTCCGACGCCCGGCTCTTGCGACCAATCAACGGTTCGAGCAGGCGATATCCCCACACGGCCATCGGCAGCGAAATAAACAGCGTGAAGTACGTTCCGATAGTCGTCGTGATGAGGTTGCTGGCAGCAGCAAACGTGAGGACCGTCTTCGCCATCTCGGGCGTCTGCTGCGCGGCGATCGCACCGGAAGCAGCGGCCATCATGCTGCCGGAGCCAACGCCTGAACCCATGGCGAGCGCCAGTGGATGGAAGATATTCAGACTCGCCACGAAGCCGGCCAGAATCGCGATGAAGACAGCGCCGAATACGGTACCCGTCAAATATTCGGCGAGAACACCCCGCCCTTCGGGCGAGTCCATGCCGTACTTCTCGCCGATAATCGCAAGGCTCGGTTCACGGCCCACGGAGAACGTCGCCCCGATCGCTTCTCGCTTGATACCGAGCAGCAACGCGAGCGGAAGTCCCAGCAAGATAGTGCCAACGAAGTGACCGAGTTCCTGAAACGCCAGCGCCCAGCCGGCGGCCGCAAGCTTCGGCAAGGCGCTGCCAACCATCAGGCCCAGCTTGGCGACAAAGAGCAAAAGCGCGGGCTGCAAAATGGCCGCGGCCAGGAACTGGGTCTTCACATCGAGCCGGGCAACGCCGCTCCACCGCTCACTGGCCAACCCCAGGGCAGCACCGAGAAGAAGCGCCCAGATCATGGGGAGCAAAACCACTTTGCCCGGTCCCACCTTGAACGTGAACGAGCCGATAAATTCAGCGATTACCAGGATGATCGCCGCATAAAGAAACAGCTTTGCGCTCCTCAGCCCACCACTACCCCATTGCTGCGCAGCCAACGTATTTTCCATTGTTATCTCCCGGTTGTCCTCTCGCGATATATCGGGAACGAGAGGACACGTTGCTCTACAAATAGCCGAACGTCGTCGCTGGCTCTCTGGCGGTTTCTACCCAGATGCTCTTGGTCTGCGTGTACTCGTACAGCGCTTCAACACCGCTGGAACGTCCGTACCCGCTTAAGCCATAACCACCGAACGGGGACGCGACGTTAATGGTCTTGTAGCCATTGACCCAAAACGTGCCCGCGTTGACCTGTCCCGCAACCCGATGCGCACGGCCTACGTCGTTCGTCCATACCGCACCGGCCAAACCAAACTCGGTGTCATTCGCGATAGTAAGGGCTTCTTCTTCGGTATCGAAAGGAATTGCAGCGACCACCGGACCGAAGATTTCGGTGCGCGCTACGTCCATCTCGTTCGTCACGTTCGACAGCACAGTGGGCGCAACGAAATAGCCGCCGGTCGAGCGCTCGGCCGATCCTGCCACAAGGGTCGCACCCGCCTGAACGCCGCTCGCGATCATCTTCATGATGTGGTCATACTGCGTGCGATTGTTGATGGGTCCGACCTCGGTTGCATCGTCCAGCGGCGAGCCAACCTTGATTTTTTTAGCACCCGTAGCAACCATGCCGACGAACTCGTCGTAGACCGAACGTTGCACGAGCAGGCGCGAACCCGCCACGCAACTCTGGCCCGCACCGGCGAAAATCGCGGCCTGGGCGGTCAACGCAGCGCGCTTGAGATCGGCATCGGCGAAGATGATGTTGGCCGACTTGCCGCCCAGTTCCAGCACGCAAGGAAGCACCCGTTTCGCTGCGGCTTCTGCAATGCGCACGCCGGTTGCAGGCGAGCCGACGAACACCACCTTCTTCACAACCTTGTGCGCGATGGCAGCCTGCGCGACGGTCTGACCAAGGCCTGCAAGGACGTTGATGAGCCCCTTCGGCGCGCCCGCTTTTTCGGCCAGCAACCCAACCACCAAGGACGTGAACGGCGTCAGTTCAGAGGGCTTCAGCAAGACGGCGTTGCCCATCGAGATGGCCGGTGCAACCTGCCATCCACATGTAAAGACCGGTGCGTTCCAGGGCGTGATTTGCAGGACTGTTCCGGCCGGCTCGCGGCGCGTGTAGTTCAAATGCGAGGTCGGAACCGGAATGACGTCGCCGTAAAACTTGTCGGCCCAACCGCCGTAATACTCGAACATCTCGGCAACCTTCGCGACTTCGCCCCGGCAGTCGCGAATCGGTTTGCCCGACCCAAGCGACTCGAGACGAGCGATGCTCTCCGCGTCCTTGCGCAGTTCCCGGGCGATCTCGAACATGACGCGTCCACGCGCCGCATGCGTCAATGCCCACCACTGTTTCTGAGCGCGCTGCGCTGCATCCGCTGCCAGTTCGACAACAGCCGCGCCGCCATCCTTGTAAGCGAGGCTCGGCTTGCCGGTCGCCGCGTCGTACAACTGGATGAGCTCGCCCGTGCCTTCAACCAGCTCGCCGCCGACAAACGAACCAATCGTCCTGGCATTCGGGAAGAAATGCGCGAAGGCGGCCAACAGGTTTTCTGCCGCGTTGTTTTCCATATCTGGCTCCTGGTCCTGGTTGCTCTGCTTATTTCTGTTCGATGAATTCAACGATGCGGTTGAAGTCTTCCGCATCGCCGATCGTTCCCGTGCTAGCGGCCCACAACCGCCCTGCTTCGGCTGCAATGGGAGCGTTGATGTTCTGGCTGCGCAGCAGGTCCATTGCGAGGCGAACGTCCTTGCGCATCAGCTTCATCGTGAAGCCGGAATCGAACTTGTCCGTGAAGATCCACGTGGGGTAGTTCGTGAGCGTCGCGCTGTTGCGCCCGGAGCCGCCGTTGAGCGCTTCGACCAGCTTCTCGGGATCGACACCGGCCGCTTGCGCCGCGCGGACCGCTTCGCTGGTCGCAAGCAGGTGCACGCCTGTCAGCAGGTTGTTGATGATCTTCGTGACGTGCCCCGCACCGACCGGGCCGACGTGCACGCGCTTCGCGCTCATGACCGCGAGGATTGGCTCCACGGCAGCGACGTCGTCGTCGGAACCGCCCAGGACCATGGTCATGGTCGCGGTCGCCGCACCCTTCGGGCCGCCACTGACGGGACCATCGACGAAGCCAACCTTCACCTCACTCAGGGCTGCCGCGACCTTGCGCGTGCTGTTGGGCTCCGCCGTGGTGGTATCGACGACGATAAGGCCCGGCTTGGCGCTGGCCGCAACACCTCCTTCGCCCAACACCACTTCTTCGACGATGGCCGACGTCGGCAGCGAAAGGATGAGGACGTCCGATTCGCGCGTGATCTCGGCGATGGACGCGCGGGCAGCCACGCCTTCTGCTTCGAGCTTGCCGGCGACTCCTGGCGCGGCGTCGAAACCGAGCACGGTGTAACCGCCGCGCCTGAGCGAGAGGGCCATTCCCCGCCCCATGTTTCCGAGTCCGATGACCCCAATCGTCTTCATAAATCCACTCCGTAGCGAATACGCCGCCGACTGATTAGGTAAGGTCTAACCGTCATCGAGCGCGTTTTGGAGTTGTCATCTTCGGCCGGGGGATCCCTATAATCAATCAATGCCAATATTGAGAATGTTCTAATTATTAGAACACTGAGAACGCTGAGAACACCGGGAACCCTGCGCAATGGCCGACAACCTGACTGAAAGCAGAATCGTCTATTTCTTCGAGGCCGTGCGTTGCGGGACCATCCGCGCCGCCGCCGACTGGCTCGACGTCGCACCATCCGCCGTCAGCCGGCAAATCGGCTTGCTCGAAACGGAACTCGACGTTGCGCTGATCGAGCGGCACGCCCGCGGCGTCAAGCCGACGGAAGCAGGCCAGTACCTGATCGAATACTTCCGGGAACAACTCGCGCACAAAGACGACCTGATATCGCGGCTGCAAGAACTGCGCGGGCTGCGAACCGGGAACGTCAATGTGATCCTTGGCGAAGGATTTGTGTCGGATGCTCTGGCCGGGCCCATCCATCATTTCTGCAAGCAGTACCCCGGCATCAAGATCAACCTCGACATTGGCAGCACGAACGATGTCATGCGGCGAGTCTCGGAAGACGAAGGCGAGATCGGGCTGGTCTACAACCCGCCAAGCGACCCAAAAATTGTTTCTCGCGCGATCAAGCGGCAACCGATGATGGCCATCGTCAAGCCGAACTTCCTGCGCGGGAGCAAACCGAAATCCATGAGCGTGCAGGAGCTGGCGACCTACCCGCTTGCTGCGACGCATCCGACCTACGGCACTCGCCAGATGCTTCAGGCAGTCGAGTTTGCGGAGAAGATCCGGCTGGAGCCGGTTGTCACGACCAACTCGATCAGTCTCCTGAAGCAGTTCGCCATGTCGGGACTCGGCCTGGCTGTCCTGCCCGCGTTCGCTGTGAGCACGGAGGTGGAGGCGGGAACGCTTCTCGCCATCGAGATCGATCATCCAATCCTGATGAAAGCCGAGGCTCACCTTGTTACGCGCGTCGGGCGGAAGTTGTCGGTGGCGTCGAACAAGATGCTGCAATTGATGTCTTCGCAGATGCAGGCGTTTCGATAAGGGCGCTGCGATTGCAATCACGACGCTCAGCATCTAATTTTTAGAACAAATTTGCCCATGCCGGGCATCGCCCGTTCATTTTTCGCGGTGGAGACTGTCATGACAGGAGACAGACCTTGATCAACATGGACCCCACTACGCTCTGGCAAATCATCCGCGCGGAAGCGGAGCACGAAGCGCAGGCACGACCCGCCATGAGGCGATACTTCGACGCCTATGTGCTTAAGTACGAGACATTCGGCGAGGCCTTCGCGTCGCTGCTTGCCGCCGACCTGATGCGCTCGGACGCGACCCTGCCCGACATGGCGAGCGAATTCAGCGCCGTCATCAAGCAGACCGGCAGCGACTCAAGCGCCGCGGCCGATGTGCACAAGATCGCCTCGTCCAACCCAGCCTGCCCGAATGCGCTGACGGCGTTTTTATCGTTTCGAGGGATTCATGCAGTCCAGTCTCATCGCATTGCGCATGCTCATTGGCTTGCGGGTGAAAAGACGTTCGCCGTTCTGCTGCAGAACTGGTGCGCGAAGTCCTATAACGTCGATATCCACCCTGCTGCCCGGATTGGCAAAGGCCTGTTTGTCGATCACGCGATGGGCATCGTGATTGGCGAAACAGCCGTAGTCGAAGATGAGGTCAGCATGTGGCACGGCGTCACCCTCGGGAGCACGTTTGCCGAAGCCGGCGACCGTCATCCGAAAGTGCGCCGCGGCGCGACGCTTGCCGCTCACGCGATCATCCTGGGCAACATCGAAATTGGCGAAGGTGCGGTTATTGCGGCGGGCAGTGTCGTTCGCACTTCGATTCCCGCCGGCATGGTCGCAGCAGGCGTTCCCGCGAAGGTCATCAAGGCGGTCTCCGGCACGTATGCCGCCATCACTGCTCCCTCTGCTCCCTCTGCTTCTTCTTCCAATAGCTAGGATAACAAAATGATTCCACCGAATCAGCATCGACTGGGCATCGACCATCCGATAGTCTCCGTGAGGAACCATCCCGAAGCCGTTCAGAAGTACATCAAGCTTGGTTTTTCGCCCAGCCCTCTCTCGTACCATCCCTGGGGTTCGGTGCTGACGCTGATGATGTTCGAGAATAATTTCATCGAACTGATCGGGATCGATGATGCGTCGAAGTTCGGGACAAATTCCGTCGATGGCTTCTGCTACGGACGAACGCTAGGCCAATTCCTCGAACGCTCCGAAGGCCTTGGACTGCTGGCTCTGCATAGCAAAGACATCGAAGGCGATTTTGCGGCCGTTAAAGCCACCGGGCTGCCCGTGCAGCAGCGGGTGGACTTCCGGCGCAAGCTCATCAAAGCGGACGGCACGCCCGATGAAGCCGTGGTGTCGCTTGGCATCGTGATGGATACCGAGTTGGGCGATGTGTCCAACGTCCTATGCCAGCAACATCGGCCGGAGTTTATCTGGAGGAAGGATTGGCAAGATCATCCCAACGGCGCGAATGCGGTCGATGAAGTTATCTATGTTGCGGAGGAGCTTGGTGTGCTCGAGACACGGTGGGCGAAGTTGTTCGGAGCGGAGAACGCATCGTGGATCGATGGGCACGTTGAAGCGAACACAGGTTGTGGACGCGTCGTGGCTTTGACACGGTCACAGGCACTCGAACGTTTTGCCTGCGTCGGTTTGCCGGTGAGCTACACGGATAAACCACATGGATTTGCACTGCAGGTGCGGGTTCGCGACTTGGCGGCGGTAGAGCGCATCCTGTCGGAAAACGGCGTGCCGCACGGGCAAACCGCGCGCGGCGTTGCCGTCGCTCCCGAAGCAGCGGGTAATACGATTATTGAATTCGTCGAGTGATTGGGTTTGCGAATGCGGGGCGGCAGTTGGGCGTTGCCGCCTTGCTCTCAATGCGCCTTGCTGTGCGCCCGCTTCGCGGCACCGTTGCCCGGGTTCTTATCGGCCGTCGATGCGTTCGCATTACCCCGGTTCGGAACCTCGACGATAGACGAATCGGTATCGAAGAAAGACGCCAGCGTGGCCTGCTGATTTAGCATCAATTGCTCGATGCGCTGCTGTTGCGCCGTGTTCTCGCCCGTCAGGCGAATCAGCGCGATGGTCTGCGCCACACCCGTCGCGACGGTCACGAGCAACACGCAAATCACGATCATCAGCACCGTTTTCACCCGCCGCGATAACGCCGCCGCCGCGCTACGCTGGTCCGCTATCACGGCATACAACGCGTCGATGGTGTCGGCGTACGCGGTCGCGCGAGCGGTATCGAGTTCGGAAGAATCGCGAGAGGGCGTCGAGGGGGCCGGAGGACTGCTTGCGGTGCTAGAGCGCGTCCGGCGGTCATCGTCGATTAATGCCGCCGCCAGGGATTGCGGCGGGTTGCGGTACGGGTTTGCGGTGGCTCGGGAGGTATCGTGGTTGTTTAAGGGCGTAGGCGTGGCTGGTTTTGTTGCGGCGTTCCTGGCGTCGGGAGCGTTGGGCTCTTCAGGAGCGCTCGCTGCATTCGTCGCATTACGCTCGCCCGGCGCGTCACCGGCATTCGGTGAACGATTCATATTTTCCGTGACGCCATCGCCCGGCTCGCGTGCAGCGTCAGCCGCGCCTCGCAACTCCGTCTCAACGTCACGCGCCGTAGCAGCCAACGACGGCTCAGTCACGGCCACATTCCGGGCTGCGCCCTTGGCTCGCGCCGCCGACGCTCGCTTGTTCGAACCCTGCGCATTCCCCGCATCCAACGCCGCCGCGACCGTAGCACTGCCCGCGCCATCGTCCAGCGATTCGGGCCGCACCGGTCCGGCGACCACGCTATGCGGCGCACTGATATCGTCGAACATAAGCTCCAGCGTGGCAGCGTCGGCTGTCTGGTTTTCCGTTTGCACCGCAGCGGCATCATCGCGCGGCGCGGCGATATCCGACGCCTCCGACAAGCCCGCCGATACAACTCCGCTCCGCACTGGCCGCGCCGAAGCGGACGAACCCTCATCCGCCGAAGCCGTCGCCGACACAGCCGCCATGAACGCCTCGGGCAACTCGAACCCGGGCAACGTGGATTGACGGATATCGGTATTCAACACCTGGAGCGTGGCACGTTCGGCGTCTTCGGCGAACAGATCGAGCGTGGGTGCGCCGTAGGGCGCGCGGCTCAGCAACGCGAGACGCTGGGCCGAGCGAGCGGCGCGGGCGAGCTTGGCATCAGCGTCCGATTCGACCGGGCGGCGAGCAGCCGCAGAAGCAGTATCGGCACGACGCGAACCGGCTGCATCGATGGATTGGCGAGCGGGATTTACAGCGGAATCTGGCATAAGTCGATGATTGACAGCGCGGCCAGACGCGGCCTCGAGCGGCTAAAAACACGCCCGATGAAGCGTCCCGGCGTGGCGCCTCGCAACGGAAAAGCGGCTGCATGGGTTTTCGAGGCCGCATTGTCGCATGCTTGCGTGCTTGGGCCACCGACGCGCGCGTTCTCAAGCCGGACCCTCTTCCTTGAATTCCCGCACGGTTTCCAGCGTGCGCAGTCCCGCCGCCCATGAAAACCGTTCGCGCTCGAAGCCGATCACGCTGCCAGCATCAGGCGGGAGATGAGTTCTACATTGCCTAACATGAGTGGATTTGCTCCTTATAAATGTTTTGTGATGGGATGATGCTACGGTTTATTCGCGCTGGTTCACGCTCGGTCCAGCGCGGATGCACCGCCGTTGTCGTGAAGCGTGGGCGTTTTGATTTATCCTTGGTGCCCCGCATCGGGTTGCGCGCCGGACACGTTCGACGCGCCGCCGCGCTCATCCACCATCGATAAAGCCGTATGCACGACCCAGATCTGACCGCCGTTACGCCCCCGACCGCCGCCGCCCTGCGCGCGCACTACGAACGCGTGGTGCTGCCAATCTGGCGCGGGCCGGGCTTCAACGCGGGTTTGCGGTTGGCGTTCGAGGCCGTCGCCGAGGACGGCCGCACGCCCCTGCCGCCGCAGCGATATCGCGCCATGGCCTGCGCCCGGCAGCTATTCGTATTCTCGCAAGCTGGTGATATCGATCACGCTGACACGCTGTTCGCTTCGCTTCGGACCTATTTTCGGGACACGAAAAACGGCGGCTGGTTCTATAGCGTCGATGCAAACGGCGCGCCGCATGAGCGCCACAAGGATCTGTACACACACGCGTTCGTGATTTTTGCGTGCGCGGAGTACGCGAAACGCGCTGGCGCGGCGGCTGCGAAGGAAGCGCTGGCGGTACTGGAAGAAACATCGGTGGTAATCGAGAGGCGGATGTCGATCGATGGCGTTGGCGCCGGCGGCTTGTTCAGTTCGGCGATGACGGAAGATTTTTCCACCGTGCTGGGTCCTCCGCTGCAAAACCCGCTGATGCATCTGACCGAGGCGTGGCTCGCCGCCCGCGAAACCACCGCAGATCCCGTCTTCGACCGCAGGCTGGAAAAGCTCGCCACAGGGTTCGCGCGGGCTTTCGTGCATGGCGAAACCGGTTGCATCGCCGAGTTGACGATCGGCAGCGCCAATAACTGGCTGGAACCGGGTCATCAGTTCGAGTGGCTTTTCCTAGCCGAAGCCAGCCAGCACGCGGCTTTCGATGCAGCGGGCCTGAACCGCGCGCTGTTTCGCGCATTCGATTTCGTGCAGCAGTCCGGAGTCGATCCGGTGACTGGCGGCGTGGCGGCATCGCTGAACGAACAGGGCGGTGTGATCGATTCGACGCAGCGCATCTGGGCCCAGACCGAATATTTGCGCGCACTCGCGACACATGCGGGCGATACCGTGCGCGAACAGTTGCCGGCGCAGATCGCGCGCTTTGCCGGGCGTTTTCTGCGGCCTCGGGGGTGGATCGAGAGCCAGTCGGCCGAAGGCGTGGTCGTGCGCGCGGAATTGCCATCGACGACGCCCTATCACCTTGCGACCGCGTACGCCGCGTTGCCCTGATATCTGGATTTTTTGCGCTATTGAACGCCTCGCCGTGCAGCGAGGCGTTTTTCATTGCAGCTGGAGAAATTAGCGCGGCGGCGAACGCTTTCCGCGCTTTCGTTTCAAATCACTCATAAAGCCCGTGCAAACCCGGTAATTTGTCCGCAATTTTGAGATCGTCCTTGCGGAGTGACCAAGCGCTACCTACAGTCTTGTGCAGGACCGCGACGAAGGCTCATGCCCCGGTGCGGATTGTGGGACTCACGCTGACTGGACCGAAACCAAGTGTAGGAGTGTCCGAATGGCCGAAATTGTCGATATCGCACGGGGCGCGTTGAACGCGCAGCCGTTTAGCGCCTTGCTGGGTACGAAGCTCATGCAGGTCGACTCCACGAGTCTCACGCTGTGCCTCACCATCCGCGACGAACTCCGGCAACAACACGGTTTCGTGCACGGCGGCGTAGTGAGTTATCTCGTCGATAACGCCCTGACCTTCGCCGGCGCACTACGCCTCGGCCCGAAAGTGGTCACGGGCGAATACAAGATCAATTATTTGCGGCCCGCTGTCTCCGGCACATTGATGGCACGGGCGCGGGTGGTCTACGCCGGCATGACGCAGGCGACCTGCCAATGCGACGTGTATGTCACCGATGGGGGCGCCGAACGGCTCGTAGCAGTGGCGCAGGGAACCATTCATCGGATCAGCGAAATGGCGGCGGAGCTTGAGCCGGTGTTTAACGAGTGAGATAGGGGTGGGGTGCGTTGGTGTTTTACGGCCGTGGTAGTAGGCGTGGCTTTATGCGCTTAAAGGTTAACGCCGGCGAAAACATTCGATTTTGGGTGGAAGCCGTCCGGTTGTTGTTCAACAACGCGCTCCTCCGGCCAAAATCGCTGATCCATCGCGTTGAACTTGCTGTAAAAAATAAGGCCGTTCCAACTAGCGTTGGAACGGCCTTCTTCTTAAACGTGCCGACGCAGCGTCAATTCGCTCGCCAGCTTCGCTTGGTTGCGCCGCAATAAACCGCTTACTTCGCGTCGACCGTGCGTTGCTGCTGCTCGCCCAAGCCCTGGATTCCGAGCCGAACCGTCTGCCCCGCCTTCAGGTAGACCGGCGCCGGCTTCACGCCCATGCCTACGCCCGGCGGCGTGCCGGTGGAAATGACGTCGCCGGGTTGCAGGCTCATCACCTTCGACAAATACGACACCAGCTCTGCCACGCCGAATACCATCGTCTTCGTGCTGCCGTTCTGGTAGCGGTGTCCGTCTACTTCGAGCCACATGCTGAGTTGCTGCGGATCGGCGATCTCGTCTCTCGTGACAAGCCATGGACCGATCGGGCCGAAGGTATCGAAACCCTTGCCCTTGTCCCATTGCGTACCGTGCTCGAGCTGCCATTCGCGCTCGGAGACGTCGTTGATCACGCAATAGCCCGCGACGTAATCCAGCGCGTCCGCCTCGCTGACGTACTTCGCCTCTTTGCCGATCACCACGCCGAGTTCGACTTCCCAATCGGTCTTCTTCGAATTGCGCGGAATCTCGACGTCGTCGTTCGGACCGCAAATGGCACTCGTCCATTTGCCGAAAAGCACGGGCTCCGTCGGCACCGGCAGATTCGATTCGGCCGCGTGATCAGCGTAATTCAGCCCGATACAGACAAACTTGCCCACACTTCCTACGCACGGTCCAATGCGCGGTTCGCCCGGCACTTCAGGCAATGAGGCCGGATCGAGCGCGCGCAGTTTGGCCACGGTGGCGTCGGATAGCGCCTCACCGGTGATATCGTCGACTACCTTCGACAAATCGCGAATCTTGCCGTTCTGATCCAGCAAACCCGGTTTTTCCTGACCCTTCGGCCCATAGCGCAGCAGTTTCATTGTGAGTGATCCTTCAGTTTTCAGGTTTTGATTCGGTTTCGAAATGTTCGGATTGACCAGCCGATTCGGTCGAATGAGATAACTTGGAGTTACTTTCGGTCGCTTTCAGTCAAATGAGCCGGGCCGGTCGTGAACGACGATTCATCAGACGCGAGTTACAACGATAGCATCGCGTTTTCTTCAATTCCTGCATCCACGTTATGCCGGTTGATACGTCGCAATGCCAACGCAGCGCCAATCTTTTTACCATCCTGCGCTTTCATTGCAATTGCTGTTGAGCAATTCCGGGTATACCGCGCTCATTCTTCATGCTTTTACAACCGGTAGAACGCGCGCGCGGTATCGCCGAAGATCGCTTCCTGTGCAGGCGCGTCAAGGCGTGACGTCAATTGTCGCGCTGCATCAAACCAGTGCGCGTAATCGCCGTTCAGGTTCAGGACAGGCCAGTCGCTGCCCCACATCAGGCGTTCAGGCCCAAAGTGTTCGAGAAGATGATCGACGTAGGGCTTGAGCGTTGCCACAGTCCAATCGGGCGCAGCCTCAGTCGCCAGACCAGAGAGTTTGCAGTGCAGCCGTTGTGGCAACGCGGCCAATTCCGCTATGCCGTCGGCCCAGCTTTGCCAGGCCACATCGTCTTCCTTGCCTTCCTTGATTTGCGGCTTCGCGCCATGATCGACGACGATTCGCAACTCGGGAAAACGCGTGGCAAACACCTTCAGAGAAGGCACATGGCGCGAAAATATCAATGCATCGAAGGCGAGGTCGTGTTTGATCAGCGCCTGGACTGCCGGAGTCAGTTCCGGATTCTCGATCCAGCGGTCATCCGGCAGGTCCTGCAGCATCGGACGCACACCCTTGAATTTCGGTTCCCGCGCGAGTTCATCGATCAATTCGACGGCGTTCGGCGCGTCAAGCGGAACCCAGCCAACAATACCGGCAATAGACGCATCGCCGCGGGCGAGATCAAGTAGATAATGCGTTTCATCGACGGTCGGCGCGGCCTGAACCACCACCGTCCGCGCGATGTTGGCCGCTTCCCGAAGCGGCTTCAGGTCATCGGGACCAAACACGCGGTACAACGTCTGCAACTCCGGCGTTAACCAACCGTAGTCGCCACGCGATGGGTCCCAGAAATGCTGATGTGCGTCGATACGTTCAGCGCTCATGGTTTTCGTGAATCCGCGTGATCGATGCCTGCTTGATCCATGCGTGGTACAGGCGCCGAACGATGCAACAAACCCGCCGCTCGCAACGCGTCCCACAACTCATCCGGCAATGGAACGGCGAATGAAGCTGCGTTCAGACGTACTTCCTCAGGGTTCCGTGCGCCCATGAGCACCGTGGCCACAACTTTATGCGCATAAGGAAACTGCAAAGCCGCGCTGGACAAGGCAACGCCATGCTCACGACACACCCGTTCAAGCGCTTCAACGCGCTCGATGATCAACGGCGGCGCATCGCCATAGTTGAACTTTTGGTTGT
Organism: Caballeronia sp. SEWSISQ10-4 2; assembly: GCF_030464885.1. Classification (GTDB taxonomy): domain Bacteria; phylum Pseudomonadota; class Gammaproteobacteria; order Burkholderiales; family Burkholderiaceae; genus Caballeronia. The sequence goes on from NZ_JALPRJ010000078.1 coordinate 25,946, forward strand.
CCGCCTTTGGCGCTGTCTCGGGATTCAGTCCCCGCGCGAGAATGCCTGAATTGAACGCGCCACCGAGCACAATGCTGACGCCGCGCTTCTCGCATTCGGGCAGCAAGTCGTCGAGTACCGCTTGCTCCAGCAAGGTGTAGCGTCCCGCCAGCAACGCGCAATCGATGTTGTATTCCGCCATTACTTCCTGAATGGCCGCACCTTCGTTCACACCGAGTCCAACCGCTTTTACGCCGCGCGATGCGCGCAGTTCATCGAGCGCCCGAAAGCCGCCCTCGTTCGACAGTTGCCGCCAGTAACGCGCGTTATTTTCTCCGTGTGTGACGCGGCCGATATCGTGGATCAGCACAATATCGATATCGACGATACCCATGCGTTGCTGGCTGTCCTCGAACGATCGAAGAATGCCGTCGTAGGTGTAGTCGAAGATCGCCTGGAACGGCAGCGGATCCGACCAGCCTTCGCTGCCGTCGTAAGGCGTGGTGCGCGGGACAAAATGGCGGCCGACTTTGGTCGACAGCACGTAGTCTTCACGTGGGTATCGGCGCAGCGCATCGCCTAACCGGTGTTCGGCTTTCGTGTGGCCGTAATGCGGCGCGGTATCGAAAAAACGGATGCCGCTTTGCCACGCGGCATCCACCGTCGCCTGCGCGTCTGCCTCGGAAAGATCGTGATACAGGCCGCCCAGCGGTGCAGTGCCCAGCGACAGCGCCGTGACCTCCAGCGACGTTTTACCCACCTTGCGCTTTTTCACGACGGGATTTCCAGTGATTGGGTTCATTGCGTTGGATCCAATGAGTCACATTCAAATCGAAGGAATCGATACCGCATACCGCGGCGTCGCGCTCGCCGGCAGGCATGCCGGACCAACAGGATCAAAGGTTTTGTACGTCAGGATGAACTCCTGATGGCCGAGCGATTCCGACTTCGACGCTGCACCTGCCGCCACGCTCACGGTTGCATCAAATACTTCGCGGCCGACTTCATCGAGCGTCGCGCGGCCTTCCAGAATGCGGCCCGCATCGACGTCCATATCGCCGGAAAGATTCCGATACGTCGCCGGATTCGCGCAAATCTTGATGACGGGCGAGATGGCCGAACCGACCACCGAACCGCGGCCAGTCGTGAACAGGATCACGTGCGCCCCGCATGCGATCAGTTCGCCGATTTCCGCGTTGTCGCTGATGTTCGGAAAGCCGAAACGCGGTTCGCCGTCGGGCACGACATCGAGCAGATACAGACCGCCGACGGGCGGAATGTCGCCGGGTTTCACAATCCCCACGATGGGCGACGCGCCGCTTTTCGCATACGCGCCGAGTGACTTTTCTTCCTGCGTGGTGAGGCCGCCGTCCGCATTGCCGACCGCGAACGAGCCGTGTCCAAGGATGGAGTAGTAACGCGCCGCCTTGTCCACGCACGCGACAATTTCACGGCCCAACTCGGGACGCGCTGCCCGGCTTTTCATATGGAATTCGCAGCCAACCAGTTCGCCGGTTTCCTCGAAGATGCAGGTGGCGCCGGCATCGATGAGTGCATCGAAGGCGCGGCCCACGGCGGGATTCGCGGTGATGCCGCTCGTGCCGTCCGAGCCGCCGCAAATCGTGCCGACGATTAATTCATCGAGCGCCATCGGCACCTTGGGTTGCTGCGCGAGCGTTGCGCGTGCGTCGCGAATCCAGTCAATGCCGTTCTGAATCGTGCTGCGCGTGCCGCCTTTTTCCTGGATCGTCAGCACCTCGGCGGGGCGGCCGCTCGCACGCACGGCGTCGACGAGATAGTGCTTATTCATGCTTTCGCAGCCGAGCGACACGAACAACACCGCGCCCACGTTCGGGTGCGTGGTCAGCCGCTCCATCATCTTTTCGGCATAACTGTTCGGGTAGCAACCCGGAAAGCCGATCAGGTGAACCGGGGGTTCTTGCGCGGCGGCGGGATCGTCGAAAGCGTCAAACGCCGGGCGAAACTGCGCGACGATTTCCCGCGCGACGTGATGCGCGCACTCGACGAGATAAGCGACCGCGATCACATTGCGGATGCCCTTGCGGCCATCGGCACGCAGGAAACCTTGAAGTTGCGGATTGGTGGTTGCGGTCATCGCCTTAGCGTTCCCGGTGATCCACGAACGCATGGCCGGCGTCGTGGGTGTAGGTCGGGAGATAGTCGCTCTCGAGATTGTGCGTATGCAGATGTTCGCCGGGCTGAACGTCCGACGTCACGTGGCCAATGATCGCGCCATAGCGCAGCACTTTTTCGTCGGTACGCAGCGCGCGGCGCGCGACTTTGTGCCCCAGGTCGATAGTCTTCGCAAGCGTGACGATCTCCCCTTCGATCTTCACACGCTCCCCCGCTTCCAGACGAGCGCCGGCAATCAGGCAATTGTCTTGCGGACTTTGAAGAATAAGCCGGGCGTCGGTGGGCTTGTGAGGGGCGTGCTGCACGGAAACTTCCTTGGGATCGGGCGCCATTCGGGTGGCATTCGGGCGGTAGTTCGAGCAATGCCGCGGGTTTGCATCAGTACAATCATTTATCAGTGAACGTATTATTCATATGCGCACAAGTTGAAGTCAAGCTAAGTGCGCCGCTGAGCGGTCCGTGTTTTCCCTTAGCATCTTGCTTTTAAGCGACTTAACCGAAGGTCATCATGCAGGCAGACGATCCCACCGACGCCGACCGCTACCGCGCGCCCGCGCTGGATAAAGGTCTCGACATCCTCGAATTGCTCGCCGAGCAAAAGGATGGACTGACACGCGCCGAGATCACGAAATCGCTCGGACGCAACGCAAGCGAGATGTACCGGATGCTCGAACGGCTGGTCGCGCGGCAGTACGTGGTGCGCTCACCCGCGGGCGATCGCTATTCGCTGAGCCTGAAGCTGTACGCACTCGCGCACCGCCATCCACCGATGAACCGTCTGATCGCGGAAGCCTTGCCGGTCATGCAGCGTTTCGCCGATCGCGCGGAGCAGTCGTGTCATCTCGCCGCCTATGACCGCGGCAACTTGCTCGTGATCGCTCAGGTCGACGGGCCGGGCACGTGGGGGATTTCGGTGCGGCTCGGCGCACGGGTTGGATTGATCGATACCGGTTCGGGCCGCGTGATCCTCGCGTTTCAGAGCGCGGAGCAGCGTGCGCATATGCTTGCGGAACACACACGCGTCAGGGGTGAGTCCGAGTTGGATCCGCTCGCGTTGGAAAATGCGTATCGGCAGATTCGCGCGGACGGTTTTCTGCATAAGGAAAGTCAGCAGACTTTCGGCGTGATGGACGTGAGTTTTCCACTGCTTGGGCCCTCCGGCCAAGCGATTGCGACGCTGACGTGTCCGTATCTCAGGCGTATCGACGAATACGTGGCGCCTTCCATCAGCGAGGTGAGTGCGCTGCTCGGTGAAGCGGCCGCGGCGCTGTCGATGTTCCGTGAGCCGGACGTGGAATTCGATGAGTCGCAAGATTCGAGCGCGGCTTAGTAGCTGGCACGGCTGGCGCGGCTGGCAAACCCGGCAAGTTGTAGACACGCGCGACGCGTTAGAATGGCGACCCTCTCAAAAAGCGGAACGTCGCCCCGTGCGCCGTTTCGCGTCTTTTTCTACGCAAGGCAATGGCGAAACTCCTCTCCGATCCCGAATTCCAGCGCTTCTCCGAACTTCAGCAAAAGCAGTCCAGTTTCACGATCACGAGCGAGGAAGCGGACGAGCTGCGCGATATCGTCGCGCGCGCGCAGCAAAAGCGCGACGACCGTGCTGCGGCGATGCAGTCCATCGAGACGTTTATCAAGCAATTCGACATTGGCGCAGACGAACTCTTCACGTCCGACCAGATAGCCGATGCCGCCCGCAATTTCGGCCTGATTCCCGCGGCGAAGAAGGAACGCGTGCTGCCGCCGCAGTTGTCGTTCAACGGCAAGCCGTATCAATGGACCGCTCGCGCGCTGCCGGACGACATTCGCGTTCCGCTGTTCGAGGCGTTCACATCGGGTGCGTCGGTGAAAGCGTTTATTGCTACGCCTAAGGACGCTACGCGTTGTGCGGCAACTATCGCGCGTCTGGAGCGGGAAACCGGTAGCACTTATGCCGATGCCTGGCTGGAAGAACTGGCCGTATCGCGTGCGCAAGTCGACGACGCGCTCGCAAAGCTGCCCGCTTGATTCGACGGGGCGACGATGTGCGGGTTGCGAGTGACCACTTCGCAACCCGCGTTCCGGCCGCCCGGCGCGGCGGCCAGATGTAAGCGCCCTTCTCCGGTCTTCACGGCAACACCGCGTCGGCTTCCGCCAGCCTCATCCGGAAACCGATCACGCCGGGATCTTCCGTCGCTACGATCTGGAATCCGCAACGGCGCGCGAGTGCGATCATGCCGGTATTCTCACGCAACGCCTCGCCAACCAGCCAGCGCGTCCCGCGCGTCCGGCAGTACGCAATGACCCGCGTCACCAGTAACATCCCCAGCCGCTTGCCCTTCTGGTCAGAGCGCACCGCAACCGCGAACTCGGCTGTCTCGTTATCCGGATCGGCGACAGCGCGCACCACGCCCAAGGTCTTCATCGCGTCGTTTTCACCAGTCAGGGCGATGAACGCCATCTCGCGGTCGTAGTCGATCTGCGTCATCCGCGCGAGTTGCGAGTGATCGAAACTGCGCACAGAACTGAAGAACCGCAAGCGTAGATCGTCGGGCGTCATCGCGGCGACGAAGGCACTGTGGGCGGCTTCGTCGTCGGGACGTATTGGCCGCACACAGATGCGCAAGCCGTTCCAGTCGAGCGTCTCCTCCAGTTGGCGCGGATACGGCTGGATCGCGAGCGGCGTGCGATGCGCGGCCAGCGTCAGATGCGGCTCATGGACCACGACGGCCTGCCGGGTCACAAACACCGTCAACCGCAACGCGACAATCTGCTCGATCTCGCAGACCGCCTGCGACAAGGCGGTCAACGCAACGAGCAAACTCTCCGCCGGAAGTTCGCGCGCCCTCGGTGAATGCATCACAAGGTCGCGCGCCAACACCGGGTTGAGTGGCGGCAGCGCGAATTCGTGCAATGCATCCGGCAATCCGAGCGCACCAACGGCCTTAAACTCGAACACTGGCCCGAACACACGATGATTCAGCAAGCGGACATCGATTTCGATGGTGTCGTCGCTGCGGGGCCCCGCCGACCCCGCCTTCACGACCACGCCGAATTGCGCCAGGACCCGCGATGCCCGCTCGCCGTCCAGTTCCGCGACACCCGCCGCCAATGCAGCCATGACCTGAGCCTGCGCACTGTCCAGCGCGACCACCGTCTGAGGACGTGGCCCATCGGGCGTCTGCATCAACAACTCGCGGCCCTGGCGATAATCCACGAGCCGCGCGAAACCCCGCGCCAGGCGTTGAGGCGTGGTATGCACGGGAATGCCATGAGCGTGCAACGCATCGCGCGTGGCGTGATCCACGCAGCCGAAAAAACAGGCCATCAAGCCGCGATACGCGTGGCTTTGCTGTGCGATCAACATGCGCGCGACTTCGGCGACGGGCGCGGTATGCGTTGGCGCGTGGACCACGAACGCTGTCCCGGTCTCGCGGTGCGGCGCAAGCGCTTCGAGCGCCGCGCCGAAGTCAGCGGCCGCAGCAGTGTCTCCGAGTTGCAACGGATTACCCAGCCGTGCGCGTGGCAAAGCTGCGGCGACCGCCTGGCGCGCGGCGTCGGGCCAGAGCGCGAGCGCGTCGCCAGCAGCGGCAAACGCGTCCGCGGCGAGAGCGGCCACGCCGCGGTCGCTGGTGATGACCGTCGCCCGGTCGCTTGCGGCCACACGACCCACACCGAGCGTCTCGATTTCGTCGAGCAGGTCGTCAAGGGAATCGACGCGTACCAGGCCTGCGCGCCGGAACGCGGCGCTGTAAAGCGCATCGAAAGGATCGTCGTGGCCCGTGCGCAAAACCAGAACAGGTTTATTGCGCGCCGCCGCCCGGGCCGCCGACATGAACTTGCGCGCCATTTGCACCGATTCGATCGCCATCAGGATCGCGCGCGTGCGTGAATCGCTCGCGAGGAAATCGAGGATGTCGCCCACGTCGACGTCAGCCTCGTCGCCCAGCGCGACCACCCGCGAAAAACCAAGCCCGCGAGCGTTCGCCCAGCCCATGACGCCGTTGGTCAACGCATTCGACGCCGATACCCACGCCACGCCGCCTGGCACGACAGCGCATGATGGCGCGCCCAGCACCGCGCCTATGGCCGGCGTCATCACGCCCACGCTCGCCGGACCGACCACACGCAGCAAAAACGGCCGCGCTGCCGCAAGCGTGCGGCGTGTCCACTCCCGCCCGTCCGGCTCCCCCGCCTGCCCGATGATCACCACCGCCCGTGTGCCGCGCTCGCCCAGTTGCCTGACGATCTCCGGCCACGTGGATGGGAGCGTGCACAACACCGCGACAGTCGGTGCATCGGGCAAGTCGCCGATGCGCGCATAAGCCACGGCCTCATTCAACTGGCGATGCTTCGGATTCACGGGCCAGACCGCGCCCGCGAAGTTCGCGCGGCTCAGCCGCGACCACACCATTTCCCCGATGCTCCCCGCACGCAGCGACGCACCGATCACAGCGATCGACTTTGGGTTGAAGAGTGCGTCGAGATTGCGTACGGTCATGCGGCCCCCGTGAATGGGATCTATCCAGCATAGGCGATTCGCGAGCCGGCTCCGCGCAATACGGCATCATTTCGCGCTCTTCCTCGCGGTACGCGAGGTTCAGTTGCAATTGCATGTTGATGGGCTTGTGCCAGCCGTGCCGCTCGCAGATCTGAACGATCTTTGCGAGCTGCCAGGTGTACATGGTCGATACCCCGATGTAGCGCGCCTTGCCCGACCGGACGATCTCGTCCAGCGCGCCCATCGCTTCTTCCACGGGCGGGGCGGTATCGAAGTAATGCAGCATGTAGACGTCGACGTAATCCATGCCCAGCCGCCGCAACGATGCGTCGATACCGTCCAGCACGTGCTTGCGCGAATGGCCGCCCGCGTTCTGATACGCGCCCATGTCGTAGCCGACCTTGGTCGTGACCACGATTTCCTCGCGCCGCGCGAGGCGTCCGAGAATTCGGCCGACAACTTCCTCGCCAACGCCTGCCGAATAGAAATCGGCGAGATCGATGAAGTTCACGCCCGCTTCCAGCGCGTGACGGACGATCGGTTCACTTTTCTGTTCGTCGAATATCCAGGGCCTCCACTGCGGCGTGCCCATGTTCATGGTGCCGAGACACAGACGCGACACTTTGAGGCCTGACTGGCCCAGACGCACATATTCCATTCTTTGAGCTCCATGACGAGCGCCGACGCGCGACGCCCGTGCGCTGTTTTTAGAGGGCTGCCTGCGGCAAGCGGGGGGTGTAGAAGGGATTCGATACTTCACGCGCAGCGGCAAACACGTCTTCCTTCGACGGCAAGCCAAGCATGGCTGCCTTGATGGCGTTTTTTGCCGCGCGGTAGTTGTTGCGAAAAACAGCGTCGAGGTCGTCGGTCAATGGGTTCACCCAATTCGTCGATACCACCACCCAATCGTTCTCCGCTTCAGGCGGCAACGTGCCATCCTGGAGCGATTCGGCGACCGCCTTGGCAATGCCTGCCTGCGATGCGCCCCAGGTCGCGTTGCCGTGGAACTCACTCGCTATCGGCGCTTTATTCACGTACAGCGTAAGCGGCTTCGTGGGGATGCCCGGCTGCGCGATGACGACAAACGGCGCATGGCCCGCTGATGGCGTAGCGAATGCTGTAGCGAACGCCTGCCCCGCTGGACCACTGCGCGGGCCGACAAGCACGTTGATGTGAGCGAGATTGACGCCCGGACCTTCAAAGCCCTCGCCAATATGGAGGGAGCGGCCGGATTGGGATGCTGGCATGTTGGGTTCCGTTCATGGAGTGGATCGATGAACAGATTGTGCGAGCGAGCGTCGATGAGGAGGAGTCGATGATTCGTGCGAACGGCTATGAGCGCGGCTCAGATCGGGGAATGCCCGGAGGCCGGCGAGTGGGCCGTCATCGTCTTGACGACCGGCATGCCGCGATTGGCGTTTATCTTTCGGAAGACGGGATCGCGCCGTAGCGCTCGAAGAAACCGCGATGCTGTTGTTCGTCGACGCCCGCCGGATGAACGTCCGTCGAAGCCGGCCGGCGCTCGAGCATTGCTTTCGGGCGAATCGAGCGGAGCTGGAAACCGCCGCCGCAATTGGGACACACATTGCGGAGTCGGACCAGCACGCAAGCTTCGCAGAACGTGCATTCGAAGCTGCAGATCATGGCGTCGCGCGCATCGGGCGGCAGCGCCTTTCCACAGCATTCACAAGTTGGGCGCAAGGCAAGCATTATCGATTTCTCCTTTTGTTGCAGTCTAGGACCGGAGTTCGACCTTGCCCCGCCAATCTGCCCACGATTTACGTCAGCACGCCCCACATGACCAGCGTCAATGCCAGGCCGACCACGGAGACGATGGTTTGCAGCACCGACCAGACATACACCGTCTGCTTCAGTTGCAAGCCGAAATACTCGCGGACCATCCAGAAACCCGCATCGTTGACGTGGCAGAAAAACACCGAACCCGCGCCGATAGCAAGCGCCAGCAGCGAGTTGTGGGTCGCGCTCAAACCGGCCACGACGGGCGCGATGATGCCGGCGGTGGTCGTGGTCGCGACGGTCGCCGAGCCGGTCGCCTGCCGCAACGCCACCGCGATCAACCACGCGAGCAGGATCAGCGGCATGTGCGAGCCGATCGCGATCTTGCCGATCGTCGTGCTGATGCCCGCGGCGACCAGCGTCTGCTTGAGGCCGCCGCCCGCGCCGATGGTCAGCAGCAACGCGCAGATCGGCGGCAAGCTTTTACGCAGAATCCCGCCCACCCGGTCACGCGGCATGCCACGCGTCCAGCCCAGCGCAACGATCGCGAAAAGAACGGTGAGTCCCAAAGCGATGAGCGGCTCACCGAGGAAATTAAGGGTATCGAAGAGGAACGTTTCGGGCTGAATGGCCAGTTTCGCCACCGTTCGGCCAAGCATCAGGACAACGGGCAAGAGAATGGTCAGTAGCGAGATGCCGAAGCTCGGCGTGTCCAGCCCACCGTTCGCATCGACTTTCGATGAGAACAGCTTGCCCATCTCCTCCGGCTCCTCGACGCGCATGCGGCGCGACAGCCACATGCCGTAGACCGGGCCAGCGAGAATCACGGCAGGGATGGCCACGATGAAACCAAGCCCCATCGTGATCCCGAGATCCGCGTGCAGCGCACTGACCGCGATCAACGGACCGGGATGCGGTGGCAACAGCGCGTGCAGCGTGGTCATGCCGGCGAGCGCGGGTATCGCGATACGCAGGATCGGCTGCTTCGAGCGGCGCGCCATCACAAAGATGATCGGCACCATCATGACAAGACCGACTTCGAAGAACAGCGGCAAACCGATGATGATCGCCACCAGCGCCATCAGCCACGGCAGCGTGCGCGGCGTGGAGTGATCGAGGATGGTGGAGACCAGCCGGTCCGCCGCGCCCGATTCGGCCATCAGCGCACCGAGCATGGCCCCGAGCGCAATGATGATGCCGACATCGCCCAGGATGCCGCCCGCCCCTTTGCTGAACGCGCTCGCGACCGCTTCCAGCGGCAAGCTCGCCGTGAAACCCGCGACGAAAGTGCCGACGAGAATCGAGAGAAATGGCGCCAGTTTCAGCGCGCTGATGAGAACGATGATCGACGCCAGACCGAGCGCACATGCAATGAGGAGACGCGTGTCGTGGGAGGACCATGCGGCGAGAGTCGAGGTCAGATGCACTGAAATGCCCTTGGCTAAGTGGAGAGAGTGACCGGATTATCGGCGATGGCGTTTATCGGTGAGCCTGTGGTTTGTGGCCTGTGCGCCTCGCAGTGGCCGCGATTTTACGAGTGACGGCTTACAAAATACTTGGGATGTTTTCAGGTCGCGGAGGAAATCACCGGCGATGATTCTTCGATAAGTTAGAATATTTTCTATATTTTTAATTCTTATACTTGGCATTTAACCTCGCCACCGCGGCGAAGCGATCCCCTGCTGAAAACTCCATTGCAGAGGTGCTTCTAGAAGATAGCTGGGTGGCATAGCGAATTCCTCGGTTGCGCGAGGCGAAGCGCAGAACCGTTTGCACCGTTTGCTAACAAGGTCTCGCGTCGGTCTATGTCAGCCTACTTTTTGCGACATGCGCGGGTTGCGCAGCGTCAACTGACCCTGACCTTCGTAGGTGCGCATTGGCATAACCGAGGGTTGGACCATCGCGCGCTTGCTCAACCACATGCCCTCGACTTCGCCGTACGTGAGGCCGGACTTTATGCGCATAAAGCTCCTTTAACGCTCGCGGGGGGGGGG